>NZ_JAPMAB010000012.1:0-132047 GCF_026420825.1 Phyllobacterium sp. 0TCS1.6A | reverse complement strand
GCGCAACCAGCAACCGCCAGCGGCGTCCCGCCCTCGTTGGTGCCGTATATAGACAACCTAACTCATAAGTGTCAACTGGCTTTTTGAAGTTAATGTGAAAAACATGACGGAAATGTATCAGCCCGTCTCCGTCCCTATAAACCCCGTCTCTATCCATATAAACCATGCGAACCATGCCCTGCGGGCCACAAACCCGCCCGATTTCCACCCTAGCGCTGCAATCGGCTCGCGGATGAAGGCTGGATGCTTGTCCTCGACGGCGCACATTGCGTTGACACGGGGCGCGTCACGGGGCAAAACTGCGGTCACTTTTTGCGGGCCCGGCAATCGGCCCCATGGCCTTCTCAGCGCCACAACCTGCAACGGCTACGACGGAATCGATATTTGATCGTATGAATGAGTATGAGGGGCAATCACTGATCGATCCCGGCAATGAGCCGCCGTTGATCACGGATGGACGACGCGGGCCGCCGGATCGGCGCGAGATTTCCGCACGTTGGCTTGCCGGCACCTTTCTCACCGGGATCACGTCGAGCGTCCTCATGGGCGTTGCCCTCTTTGCCGCGCTCGATGGCCGCGAGCAGCTGGCGACTCCGCCCGAAATCATGGCGCGCAACGCCATGCCCGGCGCCAGTTCCGGTGATGTGACCAAGGGGCCGCGCGTCGCCGCGACCGTACCGATACAGAAGAACAGGGATCGCCGGCGGCTCGACGTCTCGACGATGTTCAAGGAGGGCGAGCGCGACGTCGTGCGCACCATGCCCTTCGAGCTCGTCCGCATTTCGCTCGCCGACGTGCACAACAGCAATCGCCGCTACCCGCCCTTCAATCCGCTCAATGTCTTTGCCGAGGCCAATACCGGCCAGAATCCCGCGCCGCGCACCGGCCTGATCTATGGCGCGAAGGTGGAAAGCGAAGTCAGCCTGCGTACGGTCGAGTTTCCGATCGCCAGCGCCCAATATGATCCATCGGACGATCTGAGCGTCGACGAGGTCGAGCAGGTCGTGCGCAATACCGGCTCGCTGCTCTCCGACGGCGCCATCCAGGTTGCCTCGCTGCATTATGTCGATCCGCTGCGCTTCGGCTCGGACGAAGACCCATACAATCTGCGCAGTCCGCTCGCGGTCAAGATCATCCAGGAGAATGTCAGCGTCTCGCCACGCCTCACGGAGGATGCCGAGGGCGCGGGCTATTCCGAGGAACTCATACCCTTCCGCAGCGACAAGAACGTCCTCGCCGCCCTCAACGATTCCGGCTACGAGAACAGCGACGCGACAGGCATGTCGGATGCCATCGCCAAGCTCCTCAACTCGCCGCGACTGAAGGCGGGCAGCGTGCTCCGTCTCGGCGTCGAATCCAGGAACGGCATCGACCAGATCATCCGGGCGAGCGTCTATAATCGCACCACGCATGTCCTGACCATCGCGCTCAACGACCGGGGCCAATATGTGCCCGCGGACGAACCGGAAGTCACGCCGGGCCTGCAGCTCGCCTTCGACGACAGCCCGCCGCTGATGCGGCGCGCGGACGATCTGCCAAGCGTCTATGATGGCATCTACCGCGCCGGCATCGCCTACGGCATGACCGACACGATGATCCAGCAATTGATCCGCATGCTGGCGTCGGATGTGGATTTCCAGGCGCGCCTGTCGCCGTCCGACAAGCTCGAAGCACTGTTTTCGCTGCCGGAAGGCTCGGACAAGGCCGATAGCCAATCCGAGATCCTTTATGTCTCGGCCAATTTCTCCGGCGAGACACGCCGCTTCTACCGTTTCCACAATGATGACGGCACGACCGATTACTATGATGAGAACGGCAAGAGCTCCAAGCAGTTCCTGATCCGCAAGCCCGTGCCCAATGGCGTCTTCCGGTCACCCTTCGGCATGCGGCGCCATCCGATCCTCGGCTATTCCCGCATGCATACCGGCGTCGACTGGTCCGCACCGCGCGGAACGCCGATCATCGCATCGGGCAATGGTGTGGTCGAGCGCGCCGGATGGACCAATGGATATGGCAACCAGACCATCATTCGCCATTCCAATGGTTATGAGAGCAGCTATTCGCACCAGAATGCCATCGCCAGCGGCGTGACGCCTGGCTCCAAGGTCCGGCAGGGCCAGGTGATCGGCTATGTCGGCTCCACCGGACTGTCCACCGGTCCGCATCTGCACTATGAAGTCATCGTCAACGGCTCGAAGGTCGATCCGATGCGTATCCGCCTGCCCAGCGGCGGCGAACTGCGTGGCGACGACCTCCTCGCATTCAAGCGCGAGCGCGAACGCATCGACCAGCTGCTGCTGGATGATGGCTCGCCGACGACGAAGGTCGCCGCCAGCGGTTGACCGCCCCGAAGCCTTCTATTCGTGAAACTCTACCGTGACGCCCTTTTGCACGAGCTTTGAAAGCTCGGTTGCATCCCAGTTGGTCAGGCGCACGCAGCCATGGCTGCTGGTCTTGCCGATCTTCGACGGTTCGGGCGTGCCGTGAATGCCGTAGGTCGGCTTCGACAGAGCTATCCAGACCGTCCCGACCGGCCCGTTCGGCCCCGGGGGAATGGTAAGCACCTTGTCGTTCTGCCCCTGCTTGAAATTCAGCTTCGGGTTATAGGTATAATTCGGATTGAGCGCGATCCGCTCGACCTGAACCGTGCCGGATGGCGAGGGCGTATCGCTTGACCCGATGGTGGCGGGATAGGCCACGACCAGCTTGCCCTCGGCATTGTAGCCGCGGACCTGCTTGCGGCCCTTGTCGGCGATAATGCGGGTAACGCCGCCGCCGGCGCTCTGGCCGATATTGGCAATCTGGATGGTGATGCCGGGCGTATTGAAATCGAGACCCTTGTTGATCTCCTTCAGATAGGCCTCATCCATGTGGAATCGCTCGGCGAGCATCTCCGCCACCGACGTAAAGGCCATGCGCTCCAGCTGGGCCTTGTGGCCGTAATCCTCCGGAATGGACGCAACGAAGGGATAGGCCGCATCTTCCGCTGTGATCGTATAGGACACGAAAGCCGGTCCGCCCGTCTGTTCGAGCGAGGCATTGATGCCCTCCTCGTTCAGCGGATCGAACTGCTGTCCCGTCATTTCCTCGAAGGCGGCGACGGCTTTATCGACATTGCCACCCTTTCGACCATCGATTACGCCGGGCGATACCCCGATCCGGTCGAGAAGAACCTGGATCGCTGCGATCTTCGCCTTGGCTCCCTGCCCTTTCGGCAGCTCCACCGAAGGCGCAGGATTCGGATGCGCCGGTATCTGTTCCTGCTGTGCGCCGAAATTGTCCTGCGGATTGGTCGGGTCATAAAGGCCCGGGCCGCTATCGGCCGGAGGCAGCGGCGCGCGGTCTACATTGCCGTAATCCTGTTCCGACGGCAGCGGCTCCCCGCGGGGATACGGGTCGTTGGAAATCGCGCCGGTATCATAGGGATCCTGCGGCGGCTCCGGGAAATAATCCGCGCCCTGGTCATACCGCGAATCGGGTTCCTCGATGGATACGATGCGGCCGCGCCGATCGACAATGACCCTGCGGCCATATTCGTCGATATAGGCGCGCGGCTCTTCCCGGCGCGAATAGCGTTCGCGCTCGAAGAACTGTGCCAGCGTGTAGGCTTTCTGACCGGCGATCCCGCCCGGCGCGTAAGGCGACGCAAAGGCAGACGTGCCAGCAGACAGCCCCAAAACCAATCCCACCAGTAAGCAACGATCAAGCGCCATTCTTCAGCTTCCGTTCGGCTAACAATTCATAACCATAAATGACGGCATTTTCTGCATTTATGGTTAATGGCTAAAAGATGATTGTCGCATTTATGCGATGAAGGCGACATGAAAATGGCCGCCCTGCGGCGGCCATCGATTTTTGCAAGCTGCGGCTCGCGTCAGGCGGCTTCGCTGCTCGCAGCGTCTTCCGTCGTCCTTGCGGTGCGGAAATTGAGCCTGTCGGACCCTGTCGTGATCTTGACGGTGGACCCGTCCAGTATCTCGCCAAGCAGGATCTTCTCCGCCAGCGGATCCTGGACTTCCTTCTGTATCACCCGCTTCAGCGGCCGGGCCCCATAGGCGGGATCGTAGCCGCGGTCGGCGAGCCAGCCGGTAGCCTCGCCGTCGAGCTTGAGCACGATCTTGCGGTCGGCCAGCAGCGCTTGCAGACGCTCGAGCTGGATATGCACGATCTTGTCCATCTCGCGGCGCTTCAGCCGGTGGAAAAGGATCACCTCGTCGACCCGGTTGAGGAATTCCGGGCGGAACGACGCCTTGACGACATTCATGACCTCGTCACGCACCGATTCCACATCCTGGTCCTCGCCGAGCGAGACAAGATATTCGGCACCGAGATTGGACGTCATGACGATCAGCGTGTTGCGGAAATCCACAGTCCGGCCCTGACCGTCGGTCAGCCGCCCATCGTCCAGCACCTGCAGCAGCACGTTGAACACATCCGGATGTGCCTTTTCGATCTCGTCGAAAAGCACGACCTGATAGGGCCGGCGCCGCACGGCTTCGGTCAGGGCACCGCCCTCCTCATAGCCGACATAGCCGGGAGGAGCGCCGATCAGCCGGGAAACGGAGTGTTTCTCCATATATTCCGACATATCGAGGCGAACCATGGCGGTCTCGTCCGAAAACAGGAAGGATGCCAGCGCTTTGGTCAGCTCCGTCTTGCCGACGCCGGTCGGCCCGAGGAAGATGAACGAACCGATCGGCCGGTTGGGATCCTGAAGACCGGCACGCGCCCTGCGGACGGCCTTGGAGACCGCTTGCACCGCCTCGCCCTGGCCGACGACCCGCTTGGCGAGTTCGTCTTCCATCCGCAGCAGCTTCTCCCTTTCGCCCTCAAGCATCCGATCGACGGGAATGCCCGTCCAGCGCGAAACGACCTGGGCGATATGATCCGGCGTCACCGTCTCCTCGACCATGGATACGGAGCCGTCATGCTGCTCCGCCTGGGCAAGCTCCTTCTCGAGCTGCGGGATCGTGCCATAGGCCAGTTCGCCGGCCTTCTGGTACTCGCCATTGCGCTGCGCCGAAGCGAGCGCATTGCGGGCATCATCGAGCTGCCGCTTCAGATCCGCCGCATGGCCGAGCTTCTGCTTTTCGGCCTGCCAGGCATTGGTCAAGGCTGTCGATTGCTCTTCGAGATCGGCAAGCTCCTTCTCCAGCCGCCCAAGCCGGTCACGCGAGGCATTGTCCGTTTCGACCTTCAGCGCTTCCCGCTCGATCTTCAGCTGCATGATGCGGCGGTCGACCTCGTCGAGCTCGTCCGGCTTGGAATCCACCTGCATGCGCAGGCGCGCCGCGCCTTCATCGATCAGGTCGATCGCCTTGTCCGGCAGGAAGCGGTCGGTGATGTAGCGGTTGGACAGGGTCGCAGCCGAGACCAGGGCCGAATCGGAAATCCGCACCTTGTGGTGCTGCTCGTATTTTTCCTTCAGGCCGCGCAGAATGGAGATCGTATCCTCCACCGTCGGTTCGTCCACGAAGACGGGCTGGAAGCGCCGCGCCAGCGCCGGGTCTTTCTCGACATGCTTTCGATATTCGTCAAGCGTGGTCGCGCCAACGCAGTGCAGCTCGCCCCGCGCCAATGCCGGCTTCAGCAGGTTGGAAGCATCCATGGCACCTTCGCTCTTGCCTGCGCCGATCAGCGTGTGCATCTCATCGATGAAGAGGATGATGTTGCCATTCGCGGAGGTGACTTCCGAGAGCACGCCCTTGAGGCGCTCCTCGAACTCGCCGCGATATTTCGCGCCGGCGATCAGCGCACCCATGTCGAGCGCCATCAACTGTTTGTCCCGGAGCGATTCCGGCACATCGCCATTGATGATGCGCAGGGCCAGGCCTTCGGCGATGGCCGTCTTGCCGACGCCCGGCTCGCCGATAAGGACAGGATTGTTCTTCGTGCGGCGGGAAAGGACCTGGATCGTGCGGCGGATCTCGTCATCGCGGCCGATGACAGGGTCGAGCTTGCCGCTGCGCGCGTCGGCCGTGAGGTCCCGCGCGTATTTCTTCAAGGCATCATAGGTGTTTTCGGCCGAGGCGGAATCGGCCGTCCGCCCCTTGCGGATATCGTTGATAACGGCATTGAGCGCCGTCGGCGTAACACCGGCGCGGGTAAGAATTTCAGATGTCTTCGCGGATTTTTCGATCGCGAGTGCGGTCAGAAGCCGCTCGACGGTGACGAAACTGTCCCCGGCCTTCTTTGCCACTTCTTCGGCGGTCGTGAATATCTTGGCGAGAGGCTGCGCGAGGTAGAGCTGGCCATTGCCGCCCGTGACCTTGGGCATGGCTTCAAGTGCTGCCTGCAAACCCAGCCGCACATCCGCGACCCGGCCGCCGGCGCGTTCGATCAGGGACGCTGCGAGGCCTTCCTCGTCGTCCACCAGGACCTTCAGCAAATGCTCCGGCGCGAATTGCTGATGATTGGACGAAAGTGCGAAAGTCTGCGCCGACTGGATGAAGCCGCGGACCCGCTCCGTATATTTCTCGATGTTCATTCTCTTGTCTCCTTTCCCGGCCAATCCGCAATGGGCATTGACCGGTGCGATGGTGACGGGCCCCCTATTGAGGCAGACCCATTTCTATGCGCCCAATATGGGAATCTGTCACCACGGAAGCAAGATCGCGTTCATTGCTTTTTGTCAGCCTGCACGGCGGTCCAGCTCTTCCGCCTCCGCCCTGGTAAGACCAATGTCGGAGAGGAGATGATCGCTCAGCCGGGCAAGCCTGCGCCCGTCCGTGTCCGCATCCGCTCCCCTCCTCCACCATGCGGCCAGCCGTTCGAGCAGGACCACCCTGCCGACCTGCCGCGGCTCGACCTTTGCCAGTGCCCGATAGTTCGGTTCGATTTCTAGTAGACCAGTCGTCTCGACATATGCCATGATGAATCTCCTATTTGTCTCCGGCGAGCAGTCCTTCGAGAGCCATGGCCCTGAAACGCTGCAACGGTTTGATGCTGCCTTCTGCTTTCATTCGGATGAGCGCGCCTTCATAGGCGTCGATGAGAAATGCTGCCGCCTCGTCCGGCTCGAGATGATCCGGCAGTTCGCCGACGTCCCGTGCCTCACGCAGCACACTCTTGAAATCCTCCTGCCACGCGGTGAAAGACCGGTTCAATTCCTTGCGCAATACCTCGCTATGGGCCGCGATGGACTGTGAAAGATTGCCGAGCAGGCATCCGCAGGTTGGATCGCCTGCCCCGTAGATGTTTTCATAATATTCGAAATAAGCCCGGAGCCGATCGAGCGGCGACTTCGAACGATCACCGAACAATTGCGCGCGCACCACTCTGTTGCGCTCGCAATAGGTCGTGAGTACCGCCGAAGCAAAATCCTCCTTGCTTTCGAAGAAGTGATAAAAGGACCCTTTCGGCACGCCCGCAGATTTGAGGATAGGGCCTATGCCCGCGCCCTCATATCCATGCGAGAGAAGGGCTTTCAGGCCCTCGTCTATCAGTACTGCTCGTGTGTCGATCTTGCTCATGGTGTTATAATAGACCAGTCGTCTAGTAGATGCAAGCCTCGTTTGCGAGCTTCGATTGCAGCTGTCGCGAAGGCTCCAATATCTGCCGGCCTAGCCAGCCCGCTATGCGCTGCTCGCGCCGACCGATATGCTGGCCACGAGCATTGCGGACGAATCGCAAGCCCGACGCGGAACGGAGACTGAAGTGACACTCGCAAACATCGATACCCCGGCCGTGCTGATCGATATTGATCGTGTCGAAGCCAATCTGCAGCGTTTCCAGGCCTATGCGGATCGACATGGTCTCGCGGTCCGCCCGCATATAAAGACGCACAAGCTGCCGCGCTTCGCCTTGCGGCAAGTCGAACTCGGGGCCGTCGGAATTACCTGCCAAAAACTCGGCGAAGCCGAAATCATGGCCGATGCCGGCCTCAGCGACATTCTCATTCCCTATAATATTGTCGGCGCGGCCAAGCTGGCGCGTCTCCTCGCTTTGCATGGCCGCACGACGTTGCGGGTCACGGCCGACAGCGCGGCAACGGTCGCCGGCCTCGCCAGGACTTTTGCGCAATCGGCGAAACCGCTGGAAGTCCTGGTCGAGTGCGACACGGGAATGGGCAGATGCGGCGTACAGACGCCGGAGGAAGCGCTGGATCTGGCCAAGCTGATCGACACCGCGCGTGGCCTCCGCTTCAAAGGGTTCATGACCTACCCCAAGACCGGCGCCGTCGAAGCCAATGAAGCTTTCCTTGCCCGAGCGAAGGCCCTCGCAATCGCCGCCAGTCTCGAGCCAGGCATCGTCTCGAATGGCGGCTCGCCCGATATGTGGCGGGCCCATGAGGTAAGGACGGCCACGGAGCATAGGCCCGGGACCTATATCTACATGGACCGCTTCCAGGTGTCGAAAGGGGGCGGCAGTTGGGACGATTGCGCCCTCACCGTTCTCGCGACCATCGTGAGCCGCCCGACGGAGAATCGCGCCATCATCGATGCGGGTTCAAAGTCCCTGACCAGCGATACATTCGGCATGGAAGGCTTCGGCAGGATCGTCGAACATCCTGACGCCGTCATCACCTCGCTCAGCGAGGAGCATGGGACGGTCGACATATCCCGCTGCGCGCGAAAACCCGATATCGGCGATCGCGTGCGCGTCATTCCGAACCACGCCTGCGTCGTGTCGAACCTCTTCGACACAGTGACACTCATTTCCAACGACCGCATCGTTGCCGTGGAACCGGTTGCGGCGCGCGGCAGGGTAGATTAGCTACACGGCAGCCGGCTCTTCCACCGCGAACCGCGCCATGAACCTGCTCGGTGCCATAGGCCGGCCCAGAGCCGGGCCCATGCCATAGCCGCAGCCGCATTCCACGAATTTCGGTATCATCGAAGCATCTCCGACATCCGCCACGATCGCTTCCATGCCGAGCTCGTCCGCCATACGGCAGGTCGAGCGCAGGAGCGCGAGCCCCTTTTCGATATCGCCAGACAAGTACTGCGTCAGGTCCATCAGGAAGCTGTCGTAGGGCGTAAACGAAAGGTGCTGAACCATTGCATCCGCCCGGCTCGACTGGTCGAGGCTGAGATGAAAGCCCAGCGACCGCAATCGCTCCGTGGACCGCACAAGCTGCTGGTCTTCAAGCAACATCGTGTTCGGCACCATGACAAACCGGATATTGTCGGCCTTGATGTCCCAGTCGCGCCGCAGTTCCGAAACCCGCTCGATAAAAAGCGGGTCGAGAAGCTGAACGGGATAGATATCGATCGCGATCTGCAATGTCTGAGCCGGATATTGCAGCCCGAACATATGCAGGAACTCGAAGCTCTGAGACAGGGCAAAGAAGCCCACATGCCGTATTGCACCTGTTTTTTCCAGCACAGGCAGGAACCGGCTCTCATCCATGGTTCCAAGCTGCGGATGGTGCCAGACCACGCGACTATGCGCGCCATGCACAAGCCTGGTTTCGAGGTCCAGGACAGGCTCGAGCTCGATTGCAAACTCTCCCCGCGCCACCGCCTGCGCAACGTCACCGCTCAGTTCGACGACTTCCCGCATATTCTGGACCATTGCCGAATTGTGCCAGACGGGTCCGGCAGTCCCCGACTCGAGAGCATGGTGCAAGGCGCCCATCGCGCGACGAAGCAGATCGTCAAACTGGTCCGCCGCGTTGTCGCGGCTGCTGACCGCCAATTGGAGTTCAGGCGTCGTGGACAACCCCTCATGTTCGACCGGCTTCTGCAGATGTGAAAACACTTCACCGACACGATGACGATCGATGGCGGCGGCGCCACCAATGAGGCACGCAATCTGATGGCCATTGACGATACCGGTTACCGCGCCATCCAGTTCCTCGCCTAGAAGCGCGATGATGCTTCCGACCATATGATCCAGGGCCGCCGGGCCATAGATGCCGCTGACATAGCCGGAATTGCGGATGTCGATAAGGAGAAGCTCGACATGGCTGGTCTGCATCTTCGCATAATGCGCGGCCAGGCCGGCATGGTTGAGATGGCCTGTTGCCGTGTCGTGGTAGGCAAGAAACTCCAGCCGCTGCTGGTTTTCGCGCAGAGCCCCCCGCATCCTCTCGATGACATCGGCGAGAATACCAAGCTCGGATATTCTGGATCGCACCGAGATCGACCTGTCGAGCCGAAGGCTACCGAGATCGGTTACCACCTGCGACAGCCGCTGCAACGGCGTCACGACCCGCGATGCAACCCACGCCGTCACGCCAAGACTGAAAAGCAGTCCGCACAATAGAACCAGCCACTGCTTGTAGTCCCAAAGCGCCGCTTCCGAAAACTCCGGCGCGAGTTCGACCATAAGCTTCCAGCCGGAAAGATTGTCGCCAGCGACCGGGACGCTCGCATAGATGGCCTCGGCGTTCGCATCAGTCGCCTCGTAAGGCCTGATCTCAAGAACACCGTTATTCATGGCTATGACCTGCCCGAAGGGCGTGAGAATACCGACCCGCTCCAGCGTATTGGTTCTTGCTTCCTGGAGAAAAACAGCAATCCGCCCCAGACAGACCTCGACACCGAGAACACCCAGCGGTCGGCCGTCCTTGCCGTCGATCCGGGCGACACGCATAATGCGCCAGTTTTCCGAACTCGACCAGCGAAGTGCGCATATTCTCCCGCTATTATAAGGGGGACTCCACCGGACATCGGGCGAAGTGATGCCGGTTGCGTACCATGGTCGCCGACTGGTGACGAAATCCTCGTTCGTCCGTGTCTCATTGCCCAGATACATCGTCAGCGGGTTGCGGTCGCCAGCCGGAGCCACTGCCCGCCCGAGAAACTCCGCATCATCGACGCTCAGCCTGGTTATTCCTTCCAATCGGCCGGTAACGTCACCAAAGGTGATGAAATTGACCACCGCCGGAATTTCCGACGAGCGTAGCCGTTCCTGCGGGATGAGGTCGAAAATGCAGTCCGACGTATCACATCCGCGATTGATCACGTTGCGATGCAGCGTATCGAAATACTCCGCGCTTGGAGCGGTCAGTTCAGCAAGGTGTCGGGCAAGGTCTTCAGCCAGGAGCTGGGCGGTCCGTTCCGAGTAGACACGTACCAGCTCCGTCTGCTCAGCCCGCAGGATAACGCCGAACGCCGCAAACAGGAGCAGCAGCAACGCCAATAGCGGCAGCCCGATCACAGCCGCAACGGGAACCCGGCTGCGCCGCAAAAAGGACCGATTATTCGCTGCTTCTAATTCATTGTCCCCGGCAATCATGGAGCCATCCTGAAACTAAGTAAAATACATCGATAATAAAAATTTCTGCCCCTTCAGACGAGCTTTCGCCATTTCCGGGACAAAATCTGACGACAACAGGCAAATCTGAACTCCGGTGAAAAGCGGAGACGTCGGCAAGTTGAAAGTATGATTATATACAACACGACTAGATGACAATCTACAACCCGCTGCAATTGCAATCTGCGGTGCTGTTCAACGCTCGATTGCCAGGCTCAATGCGGCGGATGGGCCAGGCGCGGCGCTGCTTGCCAGAACTGAAATATTAGAATATTTCTGCCCGGCTCTCCGGAGGAACTCTGCCGTCTTTGGTCATATCCCCGTAACGACTTGCCCGTACTTGTCGCGAAACCGACGATAGCCGAACTCTCCGATCCGTAGCGCTTTCCGCCCGAATACCTGGCGTCAGCCAGACGAAGCGCAGCCGACGTGAAAACAAAGGGAATATCGATGGCAATGAAGGAACTTTTCGATCTCTCCGGCCAGGTTGCCATAGTGACCGGCGCCAATACCGGTATAGGCCAGGCCATCGCTGTCGCATTGGCCAATGCCGGCGCGTCGATTGCTGCTGTCGGCCGCTCTTCCATGGACGAAACCCGCGCCCTCGTCGAGGCGACCAATGCCCGGTTCACCGCGATCAAGGCCGATCTCTCTTCGGTCGAGCCTATCGGTGACATCATATCGAACACCATCGAAACGCTGGGCGGGCTCGATATTCTCGTCAACAATGCCGGCATCATCAAACGCAATGACTCCGTCGATTTCACCGAAGCGGATTGGGATGCTGTCATCGATACCAACCTGAAGTCGGCATTCTTCCTTTCGCAGGCGGCCGGACGTCACATGATCGCCCAGGGACGCGGCAAGATCATCAATATTGCCTCGCTTCTTTCGTTCCAGGGTGGAATACGCATCCCTTCCTATACGGCGTCCAAAAGCGGACTGGCCGGCATAACCCGCCTTCTCGCTTGCGAATGGGCCGCCAAGGGCGTCAACGTGAACGGCATAGCCCCCGGCTACTTCGTCACCAACAACACGACTGCCCTGCGCGAAGATCCCGAGCGCAGCACCCAGATCCTCGCCCGCATCCCGGCTGGCCGCTGGGGCGATCCCGGAGACATCGCCGGCGCGGCGGTATTCCTTGCTTCGCGCGCGTCGGATTATGTGCATGGCACCATTCTTCCCGTGGACGGCGGCTGGCTCGCACGATAATCCCCGCTCCCTCACTGTGAGGAACTTGAGCGCGGGGCACCATCCAGGGCCTTGAGTACCGGAAGCACCGAATACTGGCCGATTTCAGCTCGATCGGTCAGCGCTCTCAGATAGCCGCCGGGCGAGCGGATATCGCCGGCCCGTTCAAGGATCGCGGCCACGGTGATGGATGCGTTGATATCGCCCATTGCATCACGCGCCCTTTGCCAGGCATCCGGCGAAACACCGAGCACGGAACGCACGAGCGCTGCGGTCTGCATCAGGTCGCGCCAATTTCCGATGCCGTCGCGCGCATAATCACGGATTTGCGGACACGCCTGCAACACGACTTCCAACGGTATCGAGGTTCCGCCGCTTGTGCCGGATTTCGGTGGCTCGGCCGCGGCGCGCGGGCCGTTATCAGACCTTGATCGTCGGGCTTCGTCCAATCGCCGGCGTAGTTTCTCCATTGCTGCCGCCCGTCCTGCAGCTTCCTTCCAATTTTCAGGCTCGGCATTTCGCCTCTGGCCCTTTTCCTGGGCCCTTTCAAATTGGTGATCTATATTTGAATTCTGAATATGGCGCTCAAAAGAAGAGTCAGTGCCGCTCATTTCTTGTTCTGACAATGTATTTAGATATGCCTTCTCCACCTTTGCACGCAGCACCCTGAGCGCATCGCGGCGGCTCCCGAGCGCTTCGGCCGTGGCATTGCGAGCAACACGCCCGGACAGCGCCGCAAGTTCCTCGCAATAGGCGCTCCAGTCGCCAGGACGCGCCTCGTTGAAGCCCGCCTCGATCGTCTTGGCAATGTCACGCAGATGAATGGTAATCTCGCTCCTCAGCCGCTGTATCGTTCGGGCAAAGTCGCGTGCCGCTGCGGCGTGCCGCTCTATTTCCTGCGCACGCAGTGCAAGCGGCGAAAGATCGAAGCCAAAGGCATGCTCTATTTCCCCACTATCGCCACGGCGCGCGTATCGCTTGCCGTTCGGGCTGTCACGGCGAATGATCAGTCCGATCTCGACCAGCACCGCCAGATGGCGCCTGATCGTTGCCGCAGCCATGCCGCGCGTGCGCATGGAAAGCTCGGCATTGGACGGAAAGACGATCAGCGGCTGCGTCCCGTCCAGCATCGTATCCGGATGGAAGCTCAAAAGGGCTTCCACCACGGAAATGGTCCTGTCGGACAGATTGAACGCAGTTCGTGCCTCGGTCAAAGACCGCAGCAATGTCCACTTCTCGGCGGAATTCTCTGCATTTTCCGCGCTTTTCAAGCGGGCTCGCGCTGTTCTTTCCTGCGCCATTATCATGGCGCGCGACAGCGATCGCCCGCCAAATGGCGTCGTTGCAAAACGATCGGTCATGTTCCTTCACCTCGATTTGAGGCAATGAAAAGGTGTGCCGGAACGCGTCCAACTCTTGACAAGTCAGGGTGGAAGTGATTCTCTCGAATTGCTACATTGAAGAGGGCTTCCGGGGCGGTAACGTTCTGGGGGCCTTTTTTCTTGCCGTTGATTTCCTTCTCGTTGGCTTCCTTGATTTGCGTCTCAACTCACGCAGACAAACGCATGCGGGACCGGGCTCAACCGGTCTTTCTGTCCCGATACCGAGCCAGAAGTCCTTCCAGTTCCGCGGCAACATATTCGGCGAACCCTTCCGGAAGCTGCTCCGAGAAGGTCAGTACATGGCGTCCCTTTTCGATATCAAGCCGGGCAATCTTGCCCGCCTGCGGTTGCGCCGCCGCATGCGCCGATGCTGGCCGGGCTGGCAGTTTCACCGGTTCGATACGCTTGAGCAGGCGCGCAAACACCAGATTGAACCGCGCATTGCTGTCTGCCGCCTGGAAGGGTCCGCGACTGATCTCGTCGTGAGCAAGCGCCTGCGCATCCGCCGCCTTGAACAGTTCCGCCAGGCGCACCCAGCGCGGACGGCCGACCTTGGGCGCCGGGCCAATGGCGCGAATGATGGTGAACGGGACTGCGGCCGCGACCTGCAAGTACCGCGTCATCTCGGCCTTATCGAGCGAAAGCGCGTCCTGGACCAGACCGCGTTCAAAGCCGCGCTCGATGAGGTTTCTGGCAAAGAAGGCGCGCTCGATGAACGACAGGTCCCGCCTTTCGGTATTCTCCTTGCCCTGCGCCAGGACAAGCTGTGTATCGCTCAATTCACGGATGATCGCCTGGACCGGCTTGCCGATGCGCGAGGCCGCGCGAAGACGGCGATGTCCGTAGGCGGTCTGATAACGGCCGGGATTCTCCGGGTGCGGCCGCACAAGAATAGGCACCTGCTGGCCATTCTGGCTGATGCTCTCGACCAGAGCTTCGAAATTCTCGTCGAAACCCGAGGTCGGGCTCAACCTGTCTTCGACGAAAGACGTATCGATGAGATTGGGATCGAGCTCGACGATCCGCTCGGCCCCCGCCAGACTGTCCTTCAACCGGCGCGCATCCTCGATCTCGCGCGATATGCCGCCGAGCGACAATCCCATGGCCTTTACCGCACCAGATGCGGAACGCGGCTTGGCGATTTCCGCCGGGGCGGCGCTCTGAGACGATGCCGTTTCGGCATTCGGCGCGGCAGGTTCCACCGTGCCGAACAAGGCCTTCAACTGATCTCTACGGTTTCTGTCGGTCACGCGCTCGCCTCCTCAAACCGGCCGGTTCCAGGCCTTGTAGATAAGGCTCTGTATCTCGGAATTGACGGATGTAAGGGACTCGATGGCCCGGTCATAGGTCGCCCGGGTAAAGCTGTCCCGGGAGACTTCGTAAAGCGTCTGCTTCGTCAGTCCGGCATCGGAAAACGCCGTCGATTTGACGACTGACGAGGTCAGTACCCGATCGCCGAAGAGCGAGCGGAGAAATCCTGCAATCTGCTGCTGCGGTGCGTCGTTCGGCTCGAAACGCGTGATCAGATAGCGCGTGAAGTCGAAATTCAGCTCGCCGCCCGCCTCGCGCACGACTGCCAGCAGATCGGCCGTCATGAACAGGAACTGGCTCATGGAGGCCACGTCCAGCATTTGCGGGTGAACGGTGACGAGAACGGAGGTGGCGGCGCACAGCGCGGACAGGGTGAGGAAGCCCAGTTGCGGCGGGCAGTCGATGACGACCACGTCGTAATCATCGGCGACCGTATCCAGTGCGGCCTGGACCCGGGCGAAGAACATCTGCTGTTCTATGCTCTGCTGGGCCCCGTGCTGGCGATCGGCAAGCATTTGCGGCGTGGTATGTTCGAATTCCTGCAGTTCCAGATTGCCGGGGATGAGATCGAGCCCGTCGAAATAGGTCTTGCAGATAATGTCACTCAGGAGGCGACGTTCGCCATCGTAACGAATGGCGCCATACAGGGTGTCATTGCCGGTCAGATCGAGCTCCGGCTGATAGCCGAAGAGCGCCGACATAGAGGCCTGGGGATCGAGGTCCACCGCCAGCACGCGAAATCCCGACATCGCCAGATGCTGCGCCAGATGGGCGCTGGTGGTCGTCTTGCCAGAGCCCCCCTTGAAATTCGTCACCGCGATGACCTGCATATGTTCGCCGGCGGAGGGATCGCGGTGCGGAAGATAAGTGCGAGCCTTGGGGCCACCAGCATCGGCGAGGTGCCGGCGCAAGGCGTTGATCTCGGCAAGGCTGTACAGCCTGCGGCCGCCGGTGCCCGTCTCCGGCTTTGGTCCCTCGCCCGCAATCGACAACTGGCGCAGATAACCATCGGACACGCCGATCAGCTTTGCAGCCTCGCCACTGGTGAACTTCCGCAAGGTCTTCTGCGCTGTCGGCGGAAACAGCCGATTGCGCATGGCCTGCAATTGCGCGGACAACATTTCTGCGTCAGCGGCGATCGCCCGGTCAGCCGTTGGTGCAGCAGGCCAAGCGGCTGCATCGGGCGACGACGCATCCAGTTGGTCTTCTTGTGCTGCTCGCATCATCATGGACTATCTTCCTATTCGCCAATTGCATGTGCCTATCGGCGCGCCGCGGACAATGCGCCGATTCGACAGAAAAACCAAAGGGGTAACGCTTGTTTGGAATTTAACGTTGGGACCGAGCGCTAACACCAGAGACCGCCGGTAACGTTATTTGCACCACAAACCCCTTCAAACCGTAACCAAACTGCGGAAAGAAGCGAGTCGCGTCAAGCACTTTATCGTTAACGGAAATTAACCATTTACCAGCGAAATCTACCGCTATCCCCAGCCAACTTCAGGGGCGCCTAGGATGCGGATCCAGACAGATCGAGCCGGCGGTACGGATGAGAGCCCGATGATAGGGCTGGACGCAAGACCAGCCGCTCTGAGGCCCGGCCGGCCCCCTCACACTTATCAGTTTTTTATATCTTTGCCCGGTCTGCATAATCGAAAAAATATGTGCCCGCATCTAAGGTTCACCTGTCGCCTTACCGGCCGTAAAGCGGCCTGTAGAACCATGAACCTTGCGCTGAGAACCCGATGAAACTGAACGACTACATTCGGCCTGATAATGTCGCCATCGACCTGAATGCCGTAACAAAATCGCATCTTTTCCAGTTGCTGGCAGCAAAAGCAGCGTTGATCACCAAAGTTCCGGGCGACGAAATTCAGCGCGCATTGCTGAAACGGGAAGAACTGGGATCTACCGGAATCGGACACGGCGTCGCCATTCCGCACACGCGCATGGGCGGGATCGAAACGCCCACGGCAATTCTAGTACGGTTGAGACAGCCGATCGATTTCGATTCCATAGATGAAGCGCCAGTCGACATCATGTTGATGCTACTCACCCCGACGACGGAGCCGAACCAGCATCTCAACGTCCTTGCCTGCTTTTCGCGGAGACTTGGCGCCGCCGGCGTGCTCGGTCGAATGCGATCGGCCACAACTGCCAGGGCACTCCATGATTGCATCGCTTCAAAAGCATGAACGCGCCGGCAGCCGCCACGTTTGAGAGGACGTGCCGATAGCGGACATCTCATATGCGGATGGCAATCAGTGCCACCAGCACGGTGAGGGTAAGCGTAAAAACCAGGACGGCCCAGTCAGCATCGTTCAGCCGCGCCCGGGTGGACTTGCCGGAGCGGACGCCCTCCGAACCGCTCTGGGCGAGCAACAGGACCACAACAATGATTGCAAGTACGATATTCAGGTCGTGCATGGCATCAAACTCTTTGCAGAGATGAAGCCTAGTTACAACAATATAGGAAATCCATTATTCAAACTATCGATTACTATAAAAAATTCATATGAGCACGGCGGTTACATTCCACCATATAGTAATGATTTTATATCTCATCCACCCGCCCGACATGGATTCTATATGGAGGGGCTTTTACTTTTCGATCAACAACCGAGGAGTAATCGCATGCCCTTACCTCCAGGCGCACTTGCTGCGGAAACCTATCCGAAACCCGACCTGCCACGAAAACACCGGACCGAACTGCTCGCCAGCGGCATCCTGGCGGCGGCTGTCCTTCTGGTCGCTGCCCTGAGATTCGGACTGGCGCTGCACTACTCCGTGCAGTGAACGCAAATCCTTCCATTTGAAAGATCTCCAATCATGAACAGCGAATCCCGAGCTGAACGTTTCAAGGGCGTGATGACGGCTCTTGTCACCCCCTTCAAGAACGAGAATGTCGACTACGAGGCCTTGGCGTCCCTGGCGGAATGGCAGATCCAATCCGGAATCGATGCTCTCGTGCCTTGTGGCACGACCGGAGAAGCGCCCACACTCACCTGGGAGGAGCGGCTGAAGATCATCAAGACCTGTGTCAGGATTTCAAATGGCCGGGTTCCGGTGATTGCGGGCACCGGCACGAACTGTACGCGATCGACTATTGCACAGACGATTTCAGCACAGGCATGTGGTGCCGAGGCAGTACTCATCGTCACGCCCTATTACAACAAACCCAATCAGGAGGGCATTGCAAAGCACTTCGAGGCCATCGCCAATAATACCGACATTCCGATCATCGCATATAATGTACCATCGAGAACCGGCGTCGACATTGCCGTTTCCACGCTCGACAGAATGGCCCAGCTACCATCCATCATCGGAATCAAGGACGCCACCGGCGATGCAAGACGATCGGAAGGCATCCGAACGATCTTTGGCGCAAGGTTCAACCTCCTATCGGGTCACGATGAAACGGCGGCCGGATTCATGCTGTCGGGCGGCGACGGCGTCATATCGGTCGCGTCCAATGTGTTGCCGCATGTCCTTGCCGCGATGTATCGAGCCTGCAAGAACGGCCGCTGGTCTACCGTCCGATATATTCAGGACAGGATCGCCCCTGTGCTCAAGGCTTTCAGCCTTGAAACCAATCCCTGTCCGGTGAAATACGGCCTCAGGCATCGCCTCGGGCTAAGCGATGAAGTTCGCTTGCCGCTGGTGCCAGTGACATCCGAGACCGCGTATCAGATCCGGACCGCGTTGAATCATCTTGGCGGGCAGATCGAAAAGGACGGCAGCGAGGCCATCGAGGATTGGACCAGGACTCCGCAACTGTCGGCCTCAACGCCGCTGGCGTGGCGTTTGTGACCCATGTCAATGCGTTCAGCAACCTCTGGAAATTGGCGAAAGCGGGCAATCATGGGATATTTGGATAAACGGCATGACAACTCCAACACGTACTGCCGGTTCATTGTCGGGCGCAACATCGACGGCGATTGGGTTGTATGCGACAGCCAGCGGCTGGTCGGTGGATTGTTTGCCGATAAGGAGTCTGCCGTGCATTTCGCCAGAGCGCAGAGCGAGCACTCGCCGGGTGCGGTCTGGTGCGCCGATGACGGCAGCTGTCTCATCGTCGATCCTTGGCAAGACCTGGGCGCGACATCGGCTTCCTGATCCGGCGTCCGGTGAGGATATCCATCGTCCGCTATCTCGCCGCCGTGATGGATCGATCTCTGAGATCAAATCCTGTCCTGTAGTAGAAGCTGCCGATATTCACGCCGTGTTTGGTTATTACCTGTTGCTGGATTTCCGTGAGCCGGGAAAAGCGCTCCGCCAAGCCCTCCTGTTCCAGTTCATGCCGTTTCAGGCTGAACAGAACAGCGGTCTTGCCCCGCAAGTCCTCAGGCTTGAACCAGTAATCATACATCAAGCTATTTTTGCCGACCGCGCCGCTACCAACGGAGCTATCTACTCCGTTTCCGTCTCGCCGATTATAAAAGGCAACCTCGCTGGCGAGGAAGTATTTGTCCATCCCAATGAGCAGAACCTGCGCGCCAGTCGCCTCCTCGACAGATTGCTGCACCGACCCTACGGCGGTGCCGAGTTCCCTCCAGGCGACAGGTAGTGTCCGAATGGTCCCGACATAGCCGGCCATCGGCAGACCAAGGACGAGATAATGTAGCCCAAGCCCATAGATTACGAGCGTCGAGGCGACGGTTGGGACCCACAAACCCTGGAAAATGCGACCGAACTTCCCGGCATTGTCAGTTGCTGCAACCGCCATGAAGGCGATCATCGGAAGAAGCGCAAGCCAAACGGGCCCGGTCCAGTTCAGCTTGACCGTGTGAAACAGACTGAAGCCTATGAATACCGAAAGCGGCACCAGCGTATAGACGGCGATAAAACGCGATCGACGGACAGCGTCTGTATCGTCCATCTCCACGCCGCGTGTCAGAATGCGCTTGCCGGCGCGAATTGCAGCCAGCAGTCCAAACGGCGTGAGTAAGATTGCCGCGCTGCCGACGAGTGCAGGGAACGAGAAATTGAAAGAATTGTCGAGGCGGCGTGTGCTCTGAAAGGCAAACGAGGCCCAATCGTTCACGGCGTTCCACACAACAACTGGCGAAAAGAGGATCACCGCGACCAGGGCAGCACCATAGGGCTCCGGCCGCCTCAGCCAATGCCGCGCCCCAGGCTCCAGGAGCAGAAAGACGAGCGTAGCGGGCCCGAGGAGGATGATCGTGTATTTGGACAGCATCCCGAGCCCGATACATACCCCTACGCCCCACCACGCCCGGCGTTGCTCGCCCACGAGTGCCCGCTCCAGAAAATAGAGTGCGCCCGCCCAGGCGGCGGTGAGCGGGGCATCCGGCATCATCATCAGGCCCGTGGAGAAGAAAAACGGCATGATCGATACAAAAAGCACGCTGGCAAGTCCGGCCGATTTGCCGAAAAGATTTCTGGTTAGGCCGAACGCAAAGAATGCAGTTGCTGCCCAGACACCGAAAGCGCCGATCCTTACGCCATATTCGTTGTTGCCGAACAGTCCTGTGCCAAGCCAGATGAGCCACGCAACCATCGGAGGATGGTCAAGATATCCGATATCGAGGTGCTGGGAGTAGTTCCAGTAATATGCTTCCTCCGGAAGGAGATCCACCAATCCGAGATATGCCAGGCGCAGCGCAAGGACGTACACCAGAACGCCGATAGCTGCGATGCGCCATCGGGTGTCATGCGGCACGCGAGGGTTCAGGGACGGGAACACAAAAAAGGCATTGCCGAGATAATTGACGATTGCCGCAGCGCCGACGCCCAGGACAATGGCGGCTTGCGCCGGCCATCCGAGGATTTCGATTGCTCCCGCGAGGACGCCGCCTCGCAGCGCGAATGCCAGCAGGCACACCGTAACGAAGCGAAACCAGCGTTTCCAATCCCGCTCCCTGACATCGCCGGCAAAAGCCCATCGCGAGTTCAGGACATAATTGATGATCGTGGCTGCGAAGAAGCTGGTGGCATGCGCTGCTCCCAGGCCGATTCCCGCCTCGATCAGAAGCTGGAACATGATGAGATCGAAGGCGAGGCCGACAAGACCGACCCCGGCGAAACGCGTCGCATTTCCAAGCGACACCGCCCCGCCGGACAGGACAAGAAGGCGACGTGCAAAGCTCATCATCTGCCCCCAGCCGATCTTGGATTTGCCCCGTACACGGTCACGGAAGACGATCGGCACTTCCGTCAACCGGAGGTCGCCTCCACCCTCCGCTATGATTTCGAGCCCGATCTTGAATCCGATGGCCTCTGGATCAACCGCTAGAAGACGCTCCTTCCGCACAGCGAAGAACCCGGACATGGGGTCCCGCAGATCGCACAAGGGCCAGGCCAAGGCGCCGCCGAGCCGCGACAGCAAGCGGCGCGAACCCGGCCAATCCGGGGTCGCGCCACCTGCCACATATCGGCTCCCTACGACCATGTCGCTCGTGCCGGTGATAATCGGCTGAACGAGATCGTGGATCTGTTCAACCGGATGGCTGAGATCGGCATCCATGACGACAATGATGGTGCCTGTAGCCGACTGCGCCGCCTGCAGGACATCACCTGCCAGTCCCTGCGTTCCATCTCCGCAGACAAGCCTGACCGGCGCCCTTGCTTCCCACGCCCGGACGCGGTCGCGTGTTCCGTCGGTCGATCCACCATCGGCGACCAGCACTTCGAGTATCATGTCCGCGGCGGACTGGGAGAGGACGGACGACAGAAGCAGGTCGATATTTTCGGCTTCGTCGAGCGTTGGCACGACGACCGAAATGGTTTGAACGTGTTTCATGAAAATTTGCGGGCTCTGCGAAGAGAAGTTCTACGAATAGAGGCCAGGCCTCAGGGCGACAGGTGCCGGCGAGGCTCACGTCATGGTCCGTGCGAACCGCGTCCCTCCGCCCGTGCTCCGGATGGCGAAGCCGCAGTCCGGCAGACGCACGCCCATTCATGGTTACGGTGGAGCCATCGCTCGAGGTTCGTCATCGGGAAACCTGCCAGTTTGCAAATTGGGGCGCCTTGAACGGGAGCCTGTGCCACTGGTTATTCACCGAAAACCCGGCGATATTCGCGAGATTTTGTGTTGATGTGTGTCCGATTGTTTAGATTTGTTTCAATGGCGGCGAAACTTGGATAGCTGCCGCAATGCGGACCCATTTGCACGTCGTCGCCAACGCCGGGCAGCCTATTTCAGTGGAATTTCGATGCGCACGATCAAGCCGTTCGGGCGGTTGTCAGTGAAGGAGAGACGGCCCCTGTGATCCTCGACGATCTCGGCCACGATCGATAGGCCCAGGCCGAAGCCACCGGTAATACCCACGGCCTTGCGCGCCGCGTCCGCCTTGAAGAATGGCTCCGTCACGAGTTCGCGAAGCGCTGGCGCGATGCCTTGTCCATCGTCACAAACTTCGATCAATATCCGGGCATCGTCCGATCTCAGGCGTATGACTACATTGTGCGCAAATTTGATGCCATTGTCACAAAGATTGCTGACCGCTCGCGTTAGAGCTCGCGATTTGCATTGCCCGATAAGCTTGTCGGGGCCTTCATAGGAAACGGACTGCCCCATATCCGAATATTCGTTGCAGATCGTCTGCAGCAAACTGGCGATATCCGTACGTTCCAGGGTTTCGGTGCTGACGGCACTGCTCATGTAGTCGAGCGTCTCCTGGACGAGCGCATCGATATTGTCCAGATCGGACATGATCGGTTGGCTATCGACCTTCAATCTCTCTATGCGAAGCCTCACCCTGGTCAACGGTGTTCGCAAATCATGGCTGACGCTGCGAAGCAGCCGGGTGCGGATCTCGATCATTTTCTTTATTCTGGCGCGCATTTCATTCAGCGCCCGTGCAAGGGCAACCAGCTCAACCGTTCCGCGCTCTTCGAAGACGGGTGCAAGGTAATCGCCTTCCACTTCCTTGAGGCGCGTCGTGATCGATGCAAGCGGCTCTGTCAGCGTTCGCGACGCATAGATGGAGAAAAGGATCAGGAGGGTCACGAATGCCAGGATATAATATGAAAGCGGCCCCACGACGTCGGACGTTACCAAAGTGTCGGGCAAGCCTTTGAAAACGACAGCGAGATCTCCATCGAGGGGAAACACCAGGGCCGGCCGGCCGTCCAGCACGATCTGTCGTCCGCCTGCAGACAAAGGATTATCGGCGGGAAATAGCTTTCCAACGATCCACCGGGCGGATGGGAAGGCAGGGTCGGGTGCAGTTCTGTCCCTCAAGGATTCGGCAGTCACTATCTCAAGCGGCATCCCCGCCTCGGCCGACCATTCGATCAATTTGGGCCGTTCTGCGTTCGGCGCCTTTTGCACCAGCAGGGCTACCGCGGCAGCCTTTGCATTGGTCAGATCTATGTCTTCGACACCCATATAGGCGCGGAATGCGCTCAACCAGTTCCCGACCGTAACCACAAGAATAACGGCGACGAAGATCACCACCATGATTTGCCCGCGCAATGTCTGTGGTATCAGTTTCTGGAACACTGATCGCATTGCTGCCGGCAAACGCTTCCGGGCGTCCGTTGCACGCATATTGTCAATCCCGCTGTGTGTCATGCCACCAACTCGATTTGTATCCAGTAGTTACTGCGTGCGAAAGTCGTCCGGAGCGTTCTTTTGAAGATGATCGCCGCGGCCCGAACCCAACCGAAACACGCGACCGATGCTCTGTGCAGCGTTGGCCACCGACATGTAGAGAGCGGGGACGACAATGAGAGACAGCAGCGTCGATGCCGTCAGTCCGCCGATGACCGCTATGGCCATGGGCGCACGAAACTCGCCGCCTTCTCCCGTTCCAAGCGCGGCGGGGATCATGCCCGCCACCATGGCGACCGTGGTCATGATGATCGGACGGGCGCGATCGCTTGCCGCTCCGATTATCGCCGCCCGGCGTGTCGAGCCTGCAGCCTCTTTCTCGATCGCGAAGTCAACAAGCATGATGGCATTTTTCGTCACGATGCCCATCAGCATAAGGATGCCGATCACGACGGGGAGAGACACTGATGCACCGGTCAGTGTCAATGCCACGACGACTCCACCGATCGACAGCGGAAGCGAAGCAAGTATTGCCAGCGGCGTGAGCAGGCTGCCGAACAGCAGGATGAGCACGACCACGACCAGCAATATGCCCAAGGCCATGGCCGCCGCAAAACTCGTGAATACCTCGTCCTGCGTTTCGGAGTCCCCGGTCGCCTCTATCCGCACCCCGCCAGGCAAGGTTTTCACGGCTGCAAGATCACGAATCAGCGCCAGGCCCTGCCCTGACGACAAGCCATTGGCCATATCGGCGCCTATCTCAATGCGCCGCTCCCGGTCATATCGCTCGATTGTCGCCGCGCTCTGACTGAAGCCAATGTCGGCAATATTGCCGAGATACTCCGTCGCACCGGATGAGGTCGGGATACGCAATGACGAGAGCGTAGCGAGATCGTTGCGACCATTGTCACTCAGCCGTGTCCTGATAGGTATCTGCCGGCTGCCATCATGGAAATTGGTGAGTTCGCTGTCGATGTCACCGGCCGTCGATATCCTTATGGTGCGCGCTATGTCCGCGGCACTGACACCCGCATCGGCCGCGATATCGGACTGGACACTGATGCGCAGCTCTGGCCGCAGTGCCGCCTCGGACGAGGTTGGATCGCGAAATTCAGCCATCGCAGCCATCTCGGTCAATATCCGGCGCGCGGCTTCACCCGCAGCCTCGCCATCCGTACTCAGGACGGCGAATGATATGTCCCGACCGCCACGATTATTGACCAGCTCATAGCGGATATCAGGCACGGAATTCAGTATCTCCGCGACCGTGGCTTGCATTTCATTGGCCGAACGCGAGCGCTCTGCTTTCGGCACGAGGTTTATGGTGACCGCTGCCCTCCTGATTTCCTTGACACCGGACGCGGTGATACCGCCCCGGATAAAAATATTCCTTACCTCCGGCAGAGCCCCGAGACGAGTGGCGATCAACCCGGCTCTTTCCTCCGTTTCGGCGAGTGTCGATCCCGGCGGCAGTTCGATGGAGAGTGCGACACGGCTGGTATCTTCATCGGGCAGAAAGCTGGTCGGCAGCGTGCTGGCAAACCAGACCGAAACAGCGAAGAACATCAGCGTCACCGAGAGCGTCACAGCTCTCTGCGATAGCGTTGTCTCCAACACGTTGCGATACGCCCGGGCGACGGTGCTCTGTCGGACCGGCTTGAGCGGGTGGCTGCGCATGAAATAGGCCGCGAGCACCGGCGTGATCAGGCGGGCAACGAGAAGCGAAAAGAAAACGGCGATAGCGACGGTAAGCCCAAACTGTTTGAAGTACTGCCCAATGACACCGGGCATGAAACCCACTGGCATGAACACCGCGATGATCGTCGCCGAGATCGCGATAACCGCCAGACCGATTTCATCGGAGGCCTCCAGCGCAGCTCGATATGGGCGCTTGCCCATATTCATATGCCTGACGATGTTTTCGATCTCCACGATGGCATCGTCGACCAGAACTCCCGTCACGAGCGTCAATCCGAGCAAGCTCAATATATTGAGCGAGAATCCGAGCATATCCATTACCCAGAACGTCGGAATGGCCGACAGAGGCAGGGTCACCGCAGCGATGACCGTCGCGCGCCAATCGCGCAGGAACAGAAAAACCACGACTACGGCCAACACTGCACCCTCGACCAGCGTGCTCATGGCAGATTCATAATTACCCAGCGTATAGGTCACGCTATCGTCGATGCGGGTGATGATCGCTTGCGGATAGGCCTTGCTCAGCTTTTCGATTTCTTCCGCAATACGTTCCGCAACAACGGCGTCGCTCGCTCCTCTGGTACGGAAAACGGAGAGGCTGACGACATCTTCGCCATTCAAGGTCGCGAAATCCTGCCGCTCCTTGATCGCGTCCGACACCTCGCCGACGTCGGACAGCGCGACGTTTCCGCCGTTTGGAAGATTGATCCTGCTATTGGCCAGCTCGGCCACAGTCCGCGCGGTGCTGTCGACCGTCACTGCGCGATCGCGCCCAGCGAGCTCGACATTGCCACCTGGGAGATCGATTTCGCTCGACGCGATCTCCTGGTCGATCTGCGCCGCACCGATACCTGCAGCGAGCATCCGATCCGGGTCGAGCTGGACCTGCACCTCGCGCTCGACATTGCCCGCCCGTTCGACCTGACCGACACCCGCGACGCTCTGAAGCTTGCGCATCACCACGTCCTCGACAAACCATGACAGCTCCTCGCCCGTCATCGCCGGATCGGCAACGCTATAGGTGACGACCGGCTGGCTGTCCTCGTCGACGCGTACAATCGTCGGCTCATCGATCGTGGGCGGAAGTTTGGACCGTATGGACGATACCGCATCGCGCACATCGGACACTGCACGGTCGATCGGTATCTCCAGCTCGAATTCAACCGTCGTCGTGGATTCTCCGTCGCTTATCGACGAACTGATTTCCTTTACCCCGACCAGCGGTGCAATGGCATCTTCTACAATCCGGGTTATCTGCAATTCCATCTGGGCCGGCGACATGCCTGGCTGTGCAATGGTCAGCTTGACAGTCGGTTCGTCTATGATCGGAAAATAGGTGATGGGCAGCCGCATGAAGCTGGCTATTCCGAGCACCGTCAGCACCACGAACAACAGCAGGGGCGGCAATGGATTGCGAATGGCCCAGGCAGACAGTGCTACTCTCATTGCCGG
Source organism: Phyllobacterium sp. 0TCS1.6A (assembly GCF_026420825.1). NCBI lineage: Bacteria > Pseudomonadati > Pseudomonadota > Alphaproteobacteria > Hyphomicrobiales > Phyllobacteriaceae > Phyllobacterium > Phyllobacterium sp. 0TCS1.6A. Next base: position 105,293 of record NZ_JAPMAB010000012.1, on the reverse strand, counting down.
GCAACCGAACTAACGGTCTCGGCGGATTGCAATTCTGCCGGTGCGCGAAAAGCCGCCTTGACGGGAGTGACCGCATCGCCCTCCTTCAGAAAATTGTCCCCCTTCAAAACGACGGCTTCACCCGAAGCCAGCCCGGAGCTCAATTGAACCAGGCCGTCAGTTCGCAGCGCCACGGTCACCTCCCGCGCCCGTACCTTGCCATCCGCGATGACCTGGACGCGGTACGAGCCATCGGCGCCGACAACGGACGCGTCCGGCACGATCACTCCATGCCTTTGCCTGACGATCACATTTGCTCGCGCAAAGGCTCCGATAGCGATGTCAGGGTGTTCGAATAGTGAAATGCGGATCTGACCCAACCTGTTGCCGGCAGTCAGTTCAGCCGATTTGAGCCTGACCGATCCATCGACGGGAGGTCTGCCGTCGAGAAATTCCACCTGCGCGGCGGCGTTGGTTTGGACAAGGGAAAATTCCCTTTGGGCAATTTCGCCATTCAGTTCCACCTCCCCGTCGCGTGCCAGGGCGAAAAGCGGACCGGTCGATGAGGATGCGATTGCGCCCAGCTGGGCAGGGCGCCGGATGACGACGCCGTCGCTTGGCGCAATGATGCGTGTCTGGTCCAGCCGCAATCTGACATTCTGCCGCTCGGCCTCCGCCAGCTGCCAGTCGGCCTTGGCCAGTTCCAATCCTTGCTCAGCAAGTTCGACCGCCGAGACCGCCCGGATCAGTGCGGTTTCGCTATCTTCGACGGATTGGTTCGATACCGCGCCTTTAGCCTTGAGCCTCGTGCTGCGGTCATGGTTCGATCGGGCCTGTCGTTCGACCGTGCGTGCGTCTTCGACCTGGCTGGTTGCTTGTCTGATTGCCACCTCGGCGCGAGCAAACCTTGCATCGCTTTGCCTCAGTTCGATCTCGATTCTGCTGCTATCCAGGCGTGCGAGCAGCTGGCCGCTCCTGATCCTGTCGCCGACCTCGGCCAGAATCTCCACGATCTTCGCACCATTGTCGCTGTCGAGATCGGCATGAACCAGTACTTCATCCCTTGCCACGATGGTACCGACGACACGAACAGTTTGGGCGAGTTCTCCCGATACCGCCGCGACAACCGTCACGGCAGGCGCCGCACCTTCGGCGGTGGCCGCCGTGCTGTTCGCCGCGACGAAGCAGGCAAGGGCCGACAGCCGAGCCCAGCCGACGATACCGGCCATGATGCCATTCGCCCGGAACAACCGCCCTGACATGTCAGGCTTTGGCAATCCAATGACCCGCAGCGTTGCTTTGTCCGCCCTTGCATCAGAATGGTGTATCGCCATGAATATCTCCTCGTACTGCACCGGACGACATCGTCCTTCGGCCATACTGATGGGGCATTCCCGCCGTCTTGAGCGTGTCATTCTGCTAAGTTTTGTGTGCTGGCAGGCACTGGCGAGCATATGACTGGCTAGAACCGGTATCCCACGAACAAGCCGAATTCCGGTTGTGTCTTCTTCTGTACGATGGGACTGTCGGCGGCATCGCCCAGAAGCAGGCCAACGCCAGCCTTGCCGCGCACGACCCAATTTTCGGAGGCAAGGTAGGTAACGGTCAGCGCAAGATCGGCCCGTTGGAATCCTGCGTTGGCGTCGTATTCCTTGAAGCGTGACTTGGAAGCCTGGTTGGCACTGACGCTGAAATAGGCGTCCATGTAGTTTTCGTCGGCGACGGTGGCAGAGGCGTCAAGTCCGACCACAAATCTTTCGGAAAGCGGCTGCTTCAGCTCGACACCAACTTTGCCCAATAGGCCGTCGCTTCCGCCGATTGTCTTGTTGATCGTTCCGTAGAACTCCGCCGGACCGTACTCCACCGATGCTCTCGCACCGACATTTACCCCGAAGCCGACATCGCCCAACCCTTCAAGGTAGTCGTCATCGCCATCATCCTCGTCGCGGCCGGTGTCATACCCCAGCAGGAGTCCGAGCGTGAACGGCCCATTCTCATAGGCGTCGAGTTCCAGGCCCGTGGGGTCGATGGTGAGGCGGTCGAACAATCTTGCCGAAACGAAGGGAACTGGCGAGATCTCCATCGTGTCGCTGCCCTCAAACGCCGGCTTGTACATGGCTCCACCGCCAACGGTTACTTCCCAATCGTGCAGCCGGGTCCTGATGGGACCGTATCGCGCCGGATCGGGTTGCGTTGGAACAGGAGCGATCTCGCCAGACTCCGTTGGCGTATCAGCTGCCGATGAGACCGATGGATCGAGAGCAACAACAAAAAACGCTGCGCCTGCAAGCGTCAACAGGGCCTGCGTCGACAGATTGACCGGGTAGAGATACATATGGGACTCCAATTGTTCAAACGTCACGCCGAGAGCGCGATCGCGCCCCGGGTTCGACGGTCCCAAGCTGTAATGAGCCTTCGGCCTCCGGCTGTTATTTTATGTTAAGTTCTGTTGCAGCCCGTGGCGGAATAGTGCCCGATCGCCTCTGCCATCTTGGAAACAAAACTTAATGTTTTGAAACATTCATGACTGGTTCTGGCGCTAATGTTTGCGAAGAACGCGCTCCTTGATACGGATACCCACATGCGAAGCACCCGCGAAGGAAATACGATTCTGATCGTCGAGGACGACTACCAGATCGCTAAAATGCTTGCCGACACGCTCACGGAAAATGGAATGCTCGTGGAGATTGCATCTGATGGGGCGGAGATGGACTCGCATCTTGCCAGGAACGAATTCGACCTGATCGTACTGGACGTCATGCTTCCCGGTGAAGACGGTCTCAGCCTGTGCCGCCGCTTGCGGACAGAGACGACTGTTCCGATCCTCATGTTGACTGCGCTCGGTGACGAGATCGATCGAATACTGGGCATCGAAATAGGCGCCGACGATTACATGACCAAACCCTTCAGCGCCCGCGAGGTCACCACGCGCATTCGCGGGCTGCTCCGGCGCGCGTCTTACGCCCCGGTGGGCAGGGAGCGACCGAAATTGTATCGCTTCGAGGGATGGAGGATCGATCCCCTGCGCCGGCAGGTCCATGATCCCAGCAACGCCCGGGTGCCGATGACGACGCACGAGTTCGACCTGCTTCTTGCATTCTGCAAGAACCCCGGGCGGGTATTGACGCGTGAACAACTCCTCGCCGTCTCGCATGCCGGCCTCGCCGGGCCGATCGAACGAAGCGTTGACGTCCATATGAGCCGGTTGAGAAAGAAGTTCGAGAAAGACGCCAAGGACCCGGTCATCTTCAAGACCGTTCGCCTTGGCGGCTATATGTTAACGGCCCCGGTTGAAGAGACCTAGCCCGTTCGGCATGCAAACTCCATCTTGGCGCGAAGGACCTATAGCGTGAAGTCCTGCGCGGATAGACCGGAATCGAGATAGCCGTCGACCTGAACGACCAGATCGGCAATACCGTCGCCGTTGCTGTCACCCTCGACTATCCAGCGGTCGAGATCGGAAGCATCGGGCGTGTCCTGCTGCGCCTGGAATATCCGTAGCTCGCCCGCCAGGTTCGAGAACTCGCTGCCGCCGATAAAGTGGAAAGCCTGGTCACCGGATGCAAGGGCATTGGCATCAAAGCCGCTCACGTCGATCCTGTCTCCCTCGGTCGTGCTGAAATCGGTTATCGTGTCGTTCCCGGTCTGTCCTGCAAGCACCGAGAAATGATCGCTGGTCTGGTCGAAGATGAACGAATCGGCTCCGCCGCTGCCGGTCAGCGTATCAGCGCCAAGCCCGCCTTCGATCAAATTGTCCGAGGCGTTGCCGCCTATGGCATCATCAAACCGGCTGCCAATGAAATGTTCGATATCCATGTAGTAGTCCGGCCCGATATCGGATGGATCGTGGGCCTGGGACCTGTCCAGTGTGTCGAATCCATCACCGCCGGCGATGATGTTGCCGCCGCCATTGCTGACGATGATATCATCGCCTGCCCCGCCCATCAGCGTGTCGTCTTCCGGCCCTCCGACAAGCACGTCATTGCCCGCGCCGCCCCAGATAAAGTCTGACTCGGCGCCACCGTCGATCAGGTCGTTGCCATCACCCCCGCCGATGTAGTCCCGATCGTCGCCGCCGGAGATGAAATCATCACCGTCGCCGCCGCTAAGGTGATCCACCCCAGCACCACCGCCGATCCTGTCGATACCATCGCCACCATTGATGCGATCCCCGCCAGCACCGCCACTGACCGTGTCATCGCCCGCCCCGGCATCGAGGCTGTCAATACCATCGCCACCGGCGAGATTGTCGTTGCCGGCTGCGCCGCTGATCAGATCGTCGCCCGTGCCGCCATCGAGCCAATCGTCACCGTCACCGCCAAGAAGGGAATCATTGCCCTCGCCTGCGCTCATCCGGTCGTTGTCCAACCCGCCTTCAAGCCGGTCATTGCCGATACCTGCACGCAAGATGTCATTCCCGATTCCACCGAGAAGCCTGTCATCGCCGGTGCCGCCATCGAGTGAATCCGCACCCAGGCCGCCGACAAGAGTGTCATCCCCGCCGCCGCCGACCAGACCATCATCGCCATCAAGGCCGGCAAGCACATTCCTGGTCCCGTCGCCAGTCAAGAGATCATCGAATTCCGATCCCACGACATTGGAAATACTCGCCGATATCCGATCGCCCCAGGCATGACCGCCCGCAGCAACATCCAGAAATCCCTCAGGATTCGCGGAGCTCAGATCAATCCTTACGCCCTCGGGAGAAGCGGCATAGCCCACCGTATCGCCTGTGCTTGGACCGATGAGCGTGTCGCCGCCGCCGCGACCCTCGAGATACCAGCCATAGCTGCCTGTCGCGCGAATATCGTCCGCCCTGTCAGTGCCAATGACGACGTTGTAGGCGTCGTTAGTCTTGCCTACTCTGAGAATATCCATCAAGAACCTGTCAATTGGCATATCAACCTCCCCAGTTTGAAAATATTGTTCAACCGATGCCACATTGCTTAGAATATATCCGGTATTCAAATCAAATCTTATGTAATTTTTAATTGCTATAGTATTTCTACAATTTTGAAGTATATTTTGTGACAGGGCGATTTGTCGTTTTCAGTCAGCCTTTTCGCACTATCTCTGAAATTATTTGTCTCACCGAAGAGGCGGGCGGTTGGCAATATGTGCTGTGCCGAAAAGCTGAAAATATATACGCCGGCCCGCTATTTCGGCGGCGGGCCGGCACAAAATGCAGAACCTTGCAATACAAATACTGGTCGATGTCAGGCGCTGGCCCGCCTATGCCTCCAGATGTTCGCGGATATCGTCAAGATCATTGTACTTGTCGGTGCCGCCGAAGATCTCGTTCATCTTGTCGGCGATCTCCTTGCTGAATTTGCCGTCCGGATGGGTCAACTCGTAAAGGCCTGACAGATAGCCGATGATCGAGTCACGCGTGTCGCGGTCGGAATCGTCGCCGGCGGAGGAGTTGATGATCTGCTTCACCCCGTCCTTGGTGAAGATTACCCTGCCATCGTCCAGCAGTTCGATCGACCCGACATCCACGCGATCGACATCCTCCTTGAAGTCGCTGAACGTGCCGGGGATGCCGCCATCGCCGAACAGCGGCAGGCCGGACGGATCGCTCGCGAGACCCAATTCGGTGCGCAGATCATCCAGGTCATTGTGGTCGTCGGATTTGTCGTGAAGCTCAGTGATCTTGTCGATCAGTTCCTGATCCTGGCCGCCATCCCTCTGGACCATGATGTGCAGGTCCTTCAGATAGTCGAAGATATCGGACGCATCCGAGTCGGAAAGGTCCCCATGGTCGTTCTTGTCCAACGCCCATCGCCTGCCATCCTTGACGAAACTGATACTGTTGCTGTTCGTCGGATCGAGTTCGATCGAACCGATATCGACCCGATCGATGTCCTCCTTGAAGTCCGAGAAAGTGCCAGCCTTGCCCTCCCGGCCGAGCAGCGGGGCCTTGGATGTGTCCAGGGCACGTTTCAGATAATCGATATCGTTGTGACGGTCGGATTCATCATGCAGCCTGGTGATCCTGTCGATGATCTCCTGGTCGCGCTTGCCATCCGGGTGCGAGATTTCATAGAGATCGTTCAGGTAGTCGATGATCTTTTGCCGGTCTTTCTCGTCTGCCTCGCCGCCGATGATCGGATCGATGACCTGCTTCACGCCATCCTTGGTGAAGATGACGCGGCCATCCTCGGCCTGCTCGATGGAACCGACGTCTACCCGGTCGATATCCTGCTTGAAGTCGTCGAACGTCCCCGGCTTGCCGTCATCGCCGAAGCGTGGCAGGCCGGACGGATCGGGACTGCCTTCGCCCAGGCCGGAATTGTGATCCTTGTCCCAATCGTCGAACCAGTCCTCGGTTATCCTGCCGTGATCATCGACATAATTGGTGAAGTCCTTGTACTGGTCCGGCCGCGCTTCCCAGACCGGCTTGTCTTCCGGATAGAGGTCATAATAGCGGTTTGTACCGTGATAATAGTTGTAATTGTAACGGGCATGGCTCGTGTAGTTGAGCTTGTCACCCCAGTCATCCTCGGTGACCCCCAGCGTGCTCCAATCATTGAAGTCCTGCCGGAGCTCATCGGCCTTTCGCTCCTGCTTCTGTTTGGCGATAACCCCCGTGACGATCGCGGCAATCGCACCAAAGCCAACACCGGCAATGCCGAGGACTCCGGATGCTATGCCGAGTGCAGAGGCCGTCGCCGGCCCTGCGATCATGCTGGCCAGGCTCGTTCCGGCCATGCCGGCTATGCTTATGCCGCCGAGCAATTGCATTGTCGCAGCCGCATATTCGCTTGGCAGGGCGTCGGGATTGTTGCGCAGCTTGTCGATGGACATGCCGCCCAAGGCAAGATCCAGTACGCCGCCAGTGAAGTCCGCCATGCCGCCGACAGTGCCCAACACGGTGCCGACGAGCCGCAATTTGCTCGGATTGTCGAGGTCGCTCGGGTCCAGCCCCATATTGCCGATGCGATCGTCGACCATTCCCATGATGCTCGCACGGCGGTCGGCATCAAGGTCGTCGAGGATGTTGGAATATCTGGAACCGGACTCCGACGTTGCCGTGGCTACCCGCGAATTGGGATCCTCCATGATGTCGTCGAGACTATCAGCGGAGACCGTAGCCGGGCGACCGCCGGTATCTCCCTCACCCGAGGCAACATCGCTGAAATAATCCTGGAAGTGGCGCGCCCAATCGTCCATCGGCTCACCCATATCGGGTTCCGGCAGAAGGCCGGAGATCGCACTGCGCTGTTCGTCGATCGTATCCAGTTCGATATCGCGGGGCCCGGGAATCGTTATGTCATTGTCGGCGTTTGGAAACCGCTCCAGGTAGATTTCGCGAAGCTGGGTGTTGTTTTCGAGCCCCAGCATTGTCGCCATGCCCGGATTGTCGAACATTTTCCCGAGAGCCTTGGTTGACGCCAGAGCAAGGGCAGGCGTGGTGGCGACGGCGATCAGAAGTCCGCGCGCGGCGCCCATCCGTTCTTCCACGGTGTCGCCCATGTTCTTGTTGAGCGTATAGATCGCAGCCGTTGCTGAAAGAACGCCGCCGATAGCGGGAAGAACTCCGTTCTTCATGCTGGCCTGGAGCAGTGCCGCGGCTCCGTTCCTTACGCCAGTCGGAATATCGGGATTATTGGCCTTGAGCACGGTGGATATGCGCGAGGACACGTCCTTGATGTCAAAGCTGCCCTTGGATTTGAACGAATCCACGATCGAATTGCTGGCGATCTTCACCGCCGCCTTGTAGCTGTCCAGCCCCCGCTTCACGTCATCGGGCAGATCGGCCTTGCCGTCCTTCAAATAGTTCTGCACCGCCTTGTCGGAGAATGCGATGCCGAAGATCGTCGAGAACGTTCCCTGCAGCCCCATCTGCACCTGATCGTTGACGGCTGTCTTGAGCCCCTCGTCGGAATATTCGCCGCTCTCGACGATCTTGCTGATCTCGTCGACCAGCCCCTTGTCGAGGATCTTGCTGCGAATTTCGGTGGCCTTCTCCTTGTCGAGATAGTCCAGGGACTTCAGGTCATTGGCGAACCGCGTCTTGGCGCCATCACTGTCCATGCCCTCGAGCATGTCCATATATTCCTGGCTGCCCATCGTCTTGTAGATATTGTTGACCAGCCCCTTCTTGTCCTCGATCTTGGCGACGGCGTCCTTCATGAGACCATCGACGCCATCGATCACTTCCTCGTTCTGGGATAGTTCGGCGAGCTTCTGCGAGACTTCTTCCTCTTTCAGCAGACCATAGGTACTGGCCTGGTCCATGATGACCGTATTGGGAAGATAGGACGTGCCAGTCGTGCCGAATATCCGCTCGCCCGTCTCGCTCGGGAGATATTCGTACCCGCCGACCAGAGCCGCCTTTGCCTGCAGCAGTTCGTAGTATTGGCGGCGGGGATCCTTGATATCCAGCTCGCCCCATTCCTTCTTCATGTTGTCATGAAACAGTTCTCCCACCGTCTTGCCGTCTTCGGTGGTCTTGGCGTTCATGAAATCGGTGGCCTCGGAATCCGCGACCTTGATGTCGATATTGTTGTCGGTCTTGCTGATCTCTGTTCCCGCGAGCTTGTTTTCGAGCACCGAGAACTTGAAAGGGGTCAAATGCTCCGAAACGGCATAGGTCTTGCCCTCATAATCATAGGTGATGGTGGTGGAATCGACGCGCTTGGGTTTCAGGTTGTTGACCGGCGGCAACGCATCCTTTTCTTCAACGACGGTCCACTTGTTCTCCTTGGCCTTGCTGCGGAAATCGTCCGCCTCGGCCGGGCCGTCGGACTTTTCCTTCAGGATCTGAACATGCGGTTTTCCATCCACGGCAAACAGCAAGGGCTGTTTCGTTTCCGTAGGCGCCGCCTTGTTGGTAGCTCTCGCAACGGCTTTATCGAACTCGTGGGCTGGATTCTCGGTGGATTTGTCAGAAGTCTTGGATGCAATGCCTTGTACGGCCATGTTGTAACCTCCCTCGATCTGAGCGGTCGAGTGTAGTGAATATTTGCTCAATGGCCAAGCAAATACTCAGTTAATGCGGGGCGTAAGCCAACAGCTACTAAACAATTGGATTTAAATGGAAATGCGTATGGCCCGGCATCCGCCGAGATATTTTTTTAACGGGCAGCGTGTGCCAGACCAGCGAAATTCGTCGGTTTCAGTCGTCCGTGCAAGGCCAGCCAGCCGGCATGGTCAAGCCGTCCGGCAGCTGCGTCGCGGGATCGCCGCAGGCAATGTCCAGCTGCGACTGGGTAAGGGCTTTGGCGCCGCTCAGGTCCACGCCTTCGATGCGCGTACGATAGGTGAATGCGCGATCAAAGACCGCGCCATTGACGGAAGCCCCGCTGAGATCGGCGCGTGAGAGATTTGCCAGGGTAAAACGTGCATCCGACAGCTTCGCGTCGGTAAAATCCGCCCGCCCGAGCTCAGCCTTGTCGAAGTTCGCACCGTTGAGGCTGGCGGCTTTAAAGATGCCGCGTTGCAGCTCGGCGATCGTAAAGGAAGCCTTGTCTGCCTTGACGGTGGAGAAATTCGACCGGTAGGCCTCGATCCTGGCGAAATTCGCTCCCTCGGCCATGGAACCGGCAAGCGATGCGCGGATCAGCACCGATTTTTCGAAGTTCGCCCCTGTCAGATTGGAACCGGCCAGATCCGTTCCGCTGAGGTCGGTATGGAAAAGAGCGCCGCCGCTGAGGTCGCTACTGGGGATAATGATGCTCTTCTTGCTGCATTCGCTCCAGTCGATGCCGGCGGCAGGTTGCCTCGAGCATTCTCCCGCGAGCGCCCCGGATGCCGATGCGGCTGCAATGATCGCGCCCGCCCCAAGGAGCCCCGTTCGCAACAACCGCCCTGATCCCCTGAATGGCCCCATGACTTCCTCCATCTCGTATCTGATAAGCTGGGAAGCCGTTCGGCGTTTATCAATGATCGGTGCGGAAAATTTCGTGCCTGTCAGACGATCCCCTGGGCTTCGCCGCGCTCACCGGCCGGAGAAGCCTCGCTCTTCTGTCGCATCATGAAATAGATAATCGGTGCGGACAGAAGGGCGACGAGGGCAGAAACAGAAAAGAACGCGGTATAGCCGAGATGCTGCGCGACCCAGCCGGCACCCACGCCGCCCGCCATGCTCACCAGGCCATCCATACATTGGAAGATGGTGAAGTCCACGCCCGCCTGCTTCGGGTCGGACCAGCCCATGAACTGGGCATAGAGCGCCACGAAACCCAGTGCCATGATGCCGGATGAACTTGCCATCGCTACGGTGATGACCAAGGTCCTGGACAGTCCCGGATGAATGCTGAAATAGGCAAAGGCAGCGAGAAGCGCTGTCTGGACCAGAATGGAGAGAACCAGAACTGGTCCCGCACCCCATATCCGAACCAGAAAACCACCCAGCAGCGCGCCGCCGAGGCCTATCATCATGCTGCCGAGCCCGTTGAGGATGCCCAGCGTCGCAAGATCGAAGCCATAATCGATGAGGAACGGACCCATCATCGACATGCCCCATTTTTGTGCGGCGACGAAGACGGCAGCAATGACCAGCCCCCTGATGATTTCGGGCCGGCGCAAGGCCGCCTTCAAAGAGGGCAGGTGTTGACGCGTTTCGACCTGCGAGCGCGTCGCCGGACCGAAAATGAACGGCACCCCGAGCAGGACGACGAGCATTGCCATGCCATAGGTCGCATAGGCCCAGCCGAGCTTTGCCACGAGCACCAGAAACAGGCCGGCCCCAATGGCCGAACCGAGATAGGAGCCACCGACCTGCGCGGCATTGCCCCAGCCATGATGTTCCTTCGCCAATGCTTCGACGGCGTAGCCATCGCAGGCGATATCGACCGTAGAGGTGACGAAAGCGATGAAAGTCAGCACGATAATGACCGGCAGCAAGGGCGATGGCCCGGTCAGGCCGATCGCTGCCAATCCGGCCGCACAGAGCAGTCCGCCGACCAGCACGATCAGCCGCGAGCGGTTGCGGCCGACCGGGGGCAAGCGAAATCGCTCTACCTGCGGGGCCCAAAGGAATTTGAGCGCCCATGGCAGGACGGTGAGATATAGCAGCCCTATCTGGTCCAGCGGCAAACCCTGCTCTCGCAGCACCGCAGGCAGGCCGAGCATCGTCAGACCGCCGATCACGCTCTGTGCAACATAGAGGCCGCCCACCGCGATGAAGACCGCCAGGGGCGACGGTGCCGATATCCCCGCGCTGGCCATCAGAAGCGATACCGCATGCTGGCGATGACCTTGCGGCCTTCATCATAATAGCAGAAGCCGCTCGTGCAGACCTGCTTGACCTCATTCAGCAGATTGGTTGCATTGATCTGCAGACGCACGTTCTCGAATGACGGGTTGAGCTTGCCGAAATCATACCGCAGCGACGCGTCGACGAAGGTGCGCGCCTTGTTGTCGAGAACCGGAGTATTCACATTGTCGCCGAAGCTCGACCCCACATAGCGTATGCCGGCGCCGACACCGAGGCCTTCGAGCGGCCCCGACTGCACCTCGTAATCGGCCCAGATAGAGAACATGTGATAGGGCGACGAGTTGAGCGTCTTGCCGACAGTTTGCGGTGTCAGCTTGGTGATTTCGACATCATTGTAGGAATAGGCCGCGATCAGGCTCAGCCCATTGTCCAGCGATGCGGTCGCCTCGAGTTCGACGCCTCTTGAGCGCAGGTCGAGCTGGGTCAAAAGATTATCGCCGGACGATGTCTCGTAAACCGAGGCATTTTCCTGTTCGATGTTGAACACGGATGCGGTGAGCAGCACATTCGTATCCGGCACCGCATATTTCACACCTACCTCGACCTGTTCTCCGAGTGTCGGGCGTGCCTGCTGGGCCACGCCGCCGACATTCTGGATCACTCCGGGATTGGCGACGAAAGAGGTTCCATAGCTGACATAGGGCATGATGCCATAGGAGGTCACATAGCCGAGAGAGAAGCGCGCTGTGGTTTCGCTGTCGTCGCGTTCATATTCGGTGTCGCCACCCGGCGAAAAGGCGCTATCCACCCAATCATGGCGGACCCCGGCCGACAACCTCCAGGCGCCATATTCGATCCGATCCTGGGCATAGATGCCGATACTGCGCTGCCGCTGTGCCTCGTAATAATCGATCTCGGGCACATAGGTGAAATCATCGGTAAATGGATCGGCGCCCGTACCTTGCTCCGCGGTATATTTCATGTAGCTGTAATCGACGCCGGTAATGAGCTCATGCTGCGCCGCGCCGGTCTCGAATTCCGTCTTCAGATATGTATCGGTGGCGAGGCCCCTGTTATCTTCATAGCTTAGCCCAGGAAACTGCTCGAACACCCATTCCTGCCGCATCGAAACGTCCGAATAGCGCAGCTTGTGGTGCAGCGTCACGGAATCGCTGAGCCGTTGGTCCAGCTCATAGCCGATACGCCACTGCTTCTGCGTGAAATCATTAAACCGCGCATCGCCGCCATAGACCGGTGTCGCTCCGGTGGAGGTGCCGTCCGGACCGTAATTATTTATGTATCCCCAGGTCCCGCCGGTCGTACTGTCCATATACTCGCCGAGCACGGTAAATTTCGTGTCGTCGCTCGGCTGCCAGGTGATGGCGGGAGCGATGTACAGACGGTCGTCCTTGATGGCGTCGATCTCGTTGCGCCCATCGCGCGCCACACCCGTCAGCCGGTAGAGCAGCGTGTTCTCGGCATCGAGCGGGCCGGAGAAATCGAACGCGCCCTGCACCCTTCCGTAGGAGCCGTATTGCAGTTCCACTTCGCGCAGCCTCTCCTCGGTCGGCCGCTTCGAAATGATGTCGACGATGCCGCCCGAACTGCTGGCACCGTAGATCGAGGCCGAGGGTCCACGCAGCAGCGTTATCGCCTCGACGCCATAGGGCTCGAGACGAAACAGGCCGTTCGGGCTGCTGATCTGGCGCAGTCCGTCGCGGAATATCCCGGTATAGGTCAGGTCGATGCCGCGGACCTTGAACGCGTCGAACCGGGGCTCGGCACCATATTGGCCGCCCCTGGAGCCGGCGCTGTAGTTCAGCGCTTCGACGAGGTTTTGCGGCTTGATATCCTGCAACTGCTTTTGTGAAATCGTCGACATGGATTGCGCGGTTTCCGCGACGGGCGCGTCAGACTTCGTTGCCGTGCGATTGGATTTGGCGACATAGCCTTCGGTTCCGACAATGCCCTTGGCGCCCTCTTTCGCGCCCTCCAGGACGATCGTATCCAGGACGATGGAATTGCTGCCCGCCTGTGCGTTCGGCCGGCTCTGCGCCTGTACGTTTTCGCTTCCCAGCACCAGCAGCAGTCCCGCAATCCCCGTCGATGCGTACCAGCCAGCACGGCGCACATGCCATTTTGTCATGCTCATTTCGCTTCTCGTCAATTTGGCGCGATGCGCCCCCCGATCCAAATGTTGATGAATCAACTCATGTTTGTTAGGGGAATGCTGCAACAGATGCAACTCTGCGCGTGCATAAGTTGCATATCGTCCTCAGGACAGATCAGCTGAGCGCTGAATCATCCGGGTGTTCGAGGATTTAGCCTTGGCGGGACAGTGAAATTCTAGAGCATTTCCAGCGGGGTTTTTCGGCGTGGCGGCGGAAAGGCCGCATCGAGCAATTCAAGATGCTGGGCGGAAAGCGCTATTTCGGCCGCCAACCGGTTTTCCCGAACATGTTTCGGATTGCCGGATTTAGGAATGGCGATGACGCCGCCCCGCGCTATCACCCATGCCAGCGCGACCGTTGCAGCGGTGACTTCAAGTTCAGCGGCGATGTCGATCAATGTCTTCTGGTCGAGGAGGCGGCCTTGCTCTATGGGAGAATAGGCCATGATCGGAATAGACCTCGCCTGGCACCAGGGGACAAGCTCATGTTCGGGGCCCCGGCGCCGGAGATTATAGAGTATCTGGTTGGCGGCGACCTTTTGCCCCGCAGCCTGCCCGGTCAATTCCTCGATGTCCTCCATGTCGAAATTGCTGACGCCCCACTCGCCTATCTTGCCGGCGGCACGCAATTCCTCGAACGCTTCGACAGTTTCATCCAGCCTGTAGCCGCCGCGCCAGTGCAAGAGGTAAAGGTCGATCCGGTCGGTGCCAAGCCGTGCCAGGCTCTGTTCGCAGGCCCGAATGGTTCCATGTCTCGAAGCATTCGACGGCAGAACCTTGCTGACGAGGAAAACATTGTCCCGCCTGCCGCGGATAGCCTCGCCGACGACCTCTTCGGCCCGCCCGCTCGCATACATTTCGGCGGTGTCGATGAGGGTCATGCCAAGGTCGATACCGAGCCTCAGCGCTTCGACTTCCGCGCTGCGCGCCTGCCGGGACTCGCCCATATACCATGTGCCCTGGCCAAGGACCGGCAGGGCTGTTCCTGAGGGCAATGAGGTTGTGGGCATGGCTTTCATGGCGTTTCCTGCCTCCCTGGCGATCTTTGGTCGAGCATTGCGATCAGTTCAGCGGCCGTGACAGGGTGCCCGAACAGCCACCCCTGCCCCTGAACGGTTGGAACCATGGGTGCAAAATATTGCCGTTGAGCGGCCGTTTCCACCCCCTCGACGATGATCGAGAGCCCATGGACCTTGGCCATGTCGACGATCTGTGGGACGATCGAGCGGGTAACGGAACTCGTCCCGATGGTCTGGGTGAAGGATTTGTCGATCTTTATGCCATCGACATTCAACATTCCAAGATAACCGAGGCTCGAATACCCGGTTCCAAAGTCGTCGAGCAAAATCTTGTGTCCGCGCGATTTCAATTGCTCGATCGCCCCCCGTGCAGCGCTGGAATCCGCCGTCGAACGTTCGGTTATTTCAAGCGCGATCTGGCGCGGATCAACCCCTGCCTTCCGCAGGCGGTCGGTCAAAAGGACGTTGAAATCACGGTTGAAGAGATCGTCCGCCGCGATGTTGATGCTGATGCGAAAATCCGGATGGGCGCCAATATGCCGGCCGAGGCTAGCAAGCACCTGGTCGACCACGGCAAGTGTCAGCTGGTTGATCAGGCCGGCCTTCTCCGCCACCGGCACGAATACTTCCGGCGATATGTCTTCGCCATTCTCCCGCCAGCGCACCAGCGCTTCCGCGCCGGTCATCCGTCCCGTGGCTATTTCGACGATCGGCTGGTATTCGACGGTCAGGCTGTTGCGTGCGATGGCGCGGGACAAACGTGATCTCATGCCGGATCGCGTCTTGCGGTAGAGGAAATATATCAGGCCGAGTGCGCCGCCGAGCAGGCCGCAAAGGATGATGATGACGATCGTTACCGGTCGGGCGGCGGCCTGGAGTTTAGCCACATCCGCTTCGACGGCTACGCAGGCCTGCTCGCTGCACATGTTCCTGTAGAGGATGTCGCCCTTGCGCCCTGGTCCGGCAATCGGCAGGTCGATCGTCGCCGGGAGATCATGACCGCCAAAGAGTTTTATCGCCTTCTTGTCCCCGGCGGTATGATAGAGCACCGCCGCCCGGAAAGCAGGATCGTCGAATCCGTCAACGGCTGCAGGGTCGAGAACGACATTGCCGCTTCCCGATTCGATGACCGGCGCGGTGGACATCGATATTGCAAGGTCCATGCGGGGGTAGACACGCTTGCCATCGGCGGTACGAAGATCGGTCGGCGGCAGCGACTTCAGCGATTTGGCCTTGCCGAAAACTGCCGAACAGTGAAATGCGCCGTCCCGGACCCGGCCTATGTCCTTCAGGTATTTCGTCTCGAAAAGGATGTTGCGGAGATATCTGATTTCCTCATCCGAGCAGAACTCGAACGGCGAGTTGTTCACCGCGGCCAGCAGCACGTCCGCCTCGCGGAACACCGTCACGGCTCGATCGAGCACCTGTGTCGTGTATGTGGCCATCTCGCCACGGTCGCGCGACACGGCGACCAGATGGCTGATCCAGGTGCCGATGGCGCCGCCCGCGACGATCAGGAGCACGACCAGGAGCGTATTCAGCCAGAAGCGGGCTCGATATCGCGACATACTTGTTTCCGTCGAGTGATGGCGCGATGGGCATCGCTCCCGCGGCGTCTCGCTATCATATCACGCGCCGACGGCGAGATACTAACGTGACAATGGTAAAATATTTCCAGCGCTTCGTTCAGCCGCCCCTGACGGGCTCGCCAAGCGTGTGCATCAACCTGTTAGCCCAGCCGAAGATCGCGACAGCGTGAATAAGGTCGAGTATTTCGAGGTCGGAAAGGCCGACTTCGCGCAGATGATAGAATTGATAGACGCCGACCTTGTCGGGATTGGCCGTCAACTCGACGCCAAAATCGAATATTGCCTGATATTTCTCCGGCAGATCGGCCTTGACGCCGCGCGCATAGATCTCCTCGATGATCTCCGGCAGCGTGTCATTGGCGATGAAGCGGTTCGCATGGACGGAAGCGCAGTAGACGCAGCGATTGACGATCGAGGCGGCAAGCGCGCCAAGCTCGCGTCCGCCACGCGACAGGCCGCCTTCGCTGTACATGATGTCGTTGAATAGCGGCGTACGCTCGGCCAGCGCCTCGGCCTCCTGCGCCAGGACGAGGACATAGGCCGAGATTTTACGGTTCGAGGGTGTCACCTTCAGCGCTTCGAGCTGTTGAGGCGTAGCGCTGTCCAGATCCACCGGCGTGACGTAAGGGTCCCATCCGAGCGTATCCAGGGTGAATTCGTGCACGACTTCCTTGGCCATATCAATTGTCCCTCAACATGCGCAGACCCGCGGTCACGAGTATCTGGTAGTTCACGAGTGCTATGAGATTGGCCAGTGTCACGATGTCACGATCGTCAAGCCCGGCCGCATAGAGCCGCTCGATATCGGCGCGAGTGGCGTCCTTCGGCCGGAGCGTGACGAGATCGACGTGGCGGATGATCGCTTCCAGCCTCGCCGTCAATCCCTCAGGACGAAGTTTCGGATCACCTATGGCGCCTTCCACTCCGTCGGGCGCTTCCTGGCCCAGAAGCTGGTCATAATGTTCCGCGAGCTCGCGTGAATTCCACAGGCGGGCCATGCGCGCCGCCAGGGCTGCCCGCATCGCATTGGACAGGTTGCGGGGATCCGATGGCTTCAGCGCCGCCTGATAGCTCGTCTGCGTCCGATGCTTCAATTCCGCCCGCTGCTCGCGCAGCTGAAACAGATCGGAGCCCTGCGACAGCCCGAGGACTTCATCGATAACGTCATTTGCCATTCCGGCCTCCCGCATATGTGCGTCTTGCTTCATCCGGCCCGTCCGATGGCGCGTCCGCATCGGTCCACTCGGAGCCATCCAGTTCAGGCTTCTCATAGGCGAGGAGATTGCGCCAATGAACATCTATGTCTTCGATGAACACCCCCGCGGCGATACCCTGGGCGAGCCATTGCCCGCCTTCGCTGATCGCCGGTATGTCGCCGCTGACCTTGCCGATGCTCAGCGTCGCACCATAGTTGAAGCAGTGGATATCCTTGAGCCAGGGTGCGCGGCCCGGAGCTTTTTCCGTGAAGGAGAAATCGCGATTGAGCCATGGAAAGCGTGCCAGGTCCGCATTCGCCTCGTCCGCCGGCGGCGTGTAATGATCCGCCCAGGTCGATATTTCCTGCGCATAGGGTTCGAGCTCACGCCGGCTGAACGTATCGACGGTGAAGCCCGTGCCTAAAATGATGTGATCTGTCCGGAATTCGCGTCCATTGACGGTGCGAACCAGCAGCTCGTCGCCCTCGATCGCCACAGTCTCGATAGCGCAATCGAAATGGAAGAACGCGTTGTCATGCCTGCTGACCCGCAAGGTGGAATTGTGCGGTGCCGGCGTCTGCTGCTTGAACGAGTAGTCCATGATCCGCCAGCGCCATTCCGGGCTGATTTCGGCAAAACCAGCCGTAACGCCATAGGAGCCGATGCCCATCAATTTGTTGATCGTCGGCATTGATTTGCGTCGCGCCAGAAGCCGGACTTCCTTCGCGCCATGCTCCAGCGCCTCGGCTGCATTGTCGACTGCCGAAGCGCCGACGCCGACGACGATGACCCTCTTGCCGGCGAGCGATGCGAAGTCGATCATGTCAGAGGAATGCGACCACGCATGCCGTGGAAGCGAAGACATGAAGGCCGGGATCGTGGGCCGGCCGAGCCCTTCGCGGCCCATGGCCAGCACGACCTTGCGCGTCATGATTGCCGGCTTCGCACCACCCGCAACCTCGAGCTCGAACAAGCCGTCTTCCTGCGGCCTGATCCGTGTTACATCGACGTCGTTCTCCACCGGCAGGTTCAGGACGTCGCGGTACCAGCGCAGATAGTCCATCCACATCGGCCGGGGTATCCGGAACAATGCGTCCCATTCCGCTCGGCCGAACTGGGCGGTGAACCAGGCGCGGAAGGTCAGGGAAGCCATGCCATAGGCCGGGCCGACGAGTTGCTTTGGCGAGCGCAGGGTTTCCATGCGCCCATAGGTCATCCATGGCCCCTCGCGTCCGGCGGGGTTCCTGTCCAGGATGCGGACATTCGAAATGCCGGCATTATAGAGAGCGAATGCTGCAACGAGCCCGCACATCCCGGCCCCGATGATCGTGACGTCGGCAGCCCTGTTTCCGGCAGCGTCGGATTTCACCGGCACCCAGTTTGCCGGCGGATAGTTGAGATATTCAAGGTCCTCGCGCACGCGTGCGTTGAGCGCATCCAGACCTGTTGCATCCTGTTTCAGCATTGTAGCATCGTCCCTTCGCAGATCACGCTACGAGTGCGACGGCGTGCGTCTCGTCAAAGCTCACCCAGATCGGCCCCGGCGCGAACCCATCGGATTTGAGCGGATCCACCAGTGCATGGACGATGCGCCCCTGCGGCAGTCTTATGGTCAGCGAGCTATGATTGCCCTTGAATATCTCCTGCACCAGTTCGCCTTCGATGGCGTTGTCGCCGGCCGGCTTCACTGCCGAGCAAACGATTGCCTCGGGACGAACCGCAAGATCGACCGTATCGCCGACACCGGGCTTTCGAGCCGCGGTGCGGGCGCGCAATCTGTCGCCATCTGCATCGATGACGGCGACGTCCCCGGCAATTTCGAGTACTTTCCCCGGAAAAAAGTTGGTTTCGCCGATAAAATTGGCGACGAAGCGGCTCTCCGGCCGCCGATACAGCGTATGTGGGTCGCCCATCTGCTCGATACGGCCATTGTTCATGATCACGATCTTGTCGGACATGGTGAGGGCCTCCTCCTGGTCATGCGTGACGAAGATGAAGGTCTTGCCGGTCCGTTCCTGGATGGACTTCAGCTCGATCTGCATCTGCTGGCGCAGTTTGGCATCGAGCGCACTGAGCGGCTCGTCGAGCAGCAGTACGTCGGGATCCGGTGCGAGCGCTCGCATCAGGGCGACGCGCTGGCGTTGCCCTCCAGACAATTGGGCAGGCATGCGGTCGCTGAAGCCTTCGAGGCGGACGAGTTCCAGCAGTTCCGTCACGCGCTTGTGGATGCGGTCCGACGCCATGCCCTTCAGCTCCAGGCCGAAGGCGATGTTCTTGCCGACCGTCATATGCGGGAACAGCGCGTAATCCTGGAAGACGATGTTCACATTACGCCTGTTGGGCGGCAGGGACGTGACGTCCTTGCCGCTCAGGATGATCCGGCCGGAGGTCGGCGTCTCGAACCCGCCCAGCATCCGCAGCGTCGTCGACTTGCCGCAACCGGACGGCCCGAGCAGCGTGACGAACTTTCCCGCTTCGATCTCCAGATCGAGCTTGTCCACCGCCGGCACTGCGCCATAGGTCTTGGTTACGTTGTCGAAATGTACGATAGGCTGCATCAGCTGATCCTTGATCGGCGGGTAAGACGCTCGGCATAAAGCCCGACAGCGGCGGTAACGATAACGACGAGTGTCGCCATGGCATTGATCTCGGGCGACATTCCGCCCTGCACCTTGGCGAAGATGAGCATGGGCAGCGTCGGCCTGTAGCCTCCGAGGAAGAAGGTCCGGACGAAATCGTCAATGCTCGTCAACGCGCAGAAGATCATGCCGCCGACCAGAGCCGGTCCAAGGAAGGGCAACGTGACGCGGCAGAAGGCAATGAAACTGTCCGCGCCGAGATCGCGCGCCGCATCGACAAGATTGGCTGGCATGGTGCGCAGGCGGGTCAGCACCATGATCACGACGAATGGAACGGCGTGAACCGTGTGACCCATGATGATCGCCGCCGTGCCCGTCTGCATGTCGAGGACGCTGACGAATATGCGCAGCGAGATCGCCGAGATCATGCCGGGAACCACCGCTGGAAGACAGGCCAGGGCGAACAGCAACGCTTTGCCCCAGATGCCTTCGGCCGAGATGAGCATCGATATCCAGACGCCGATGATCGTCGCGAAACAGGTCGTGGCAAAGGCGATGAAGAGCGAATAAACGAAGGCGGAGAGGAATTGCTGGTCCTGCACGACTTTCGCGTACCAGTCGAGGGTCCAGTTGCTTATGGGGAATGCGATGAATGTCGCATCCTTGAAGCTCATGGCGAACATCAGCAGCAGCGGACCGAGCAGATAGATGACGAATGCCCAATAGAAGCCCGTCAACATGGTGCGCGGTGCGTCCGCAAGCAGGAAGGATTTATTGCTCATCACATGAACCTCGTGGAGCGCGAACCGCCGACGATGCGCATGAACAGACCCGCGATCGCCAGGGCGGCGACCAGCATGATCATGGAGAAGGCAGCGCCAACCGGCCATTTGTCACTGGCACCATGGAAGAAGGCGGAGATGATCTCCGGAAAGATCACGGTCCCCGGACCGCCAAGCAGCAGCGGTGATGCGAAGACGCCGACACAGGTCAGGAAGACGAGGCTGCAGCCGGAAACGATGCCGTCTTTCGACAGGGGCAGGATGATCCGGCGAAACCGGGTCAGCGGCCCGGCTCCAAGATCTGCCGCGGCATCGACGAGATGGCTCGGTATCTTCTCGATCGCCGCATAAAGCGGTAGCAGCATGAAGAGCGCTATCAGATAGAGCACGCCGAAGCTCAATGAGAAATAATTGTACAGCAATGGAATCGGGCGATCGATCAAGCCGAGCTCCCGCATCAGGACATTTGCCGCGCCCCTGTTGGCGAGGAGCATGATCACCGAAAACGTCCGGATCAGTTCTCCCGCCCAGAACGGCACCAGCAACAGCAGCAGGGCCTTGGTCCGCTGGCGCGGATCGACCACCTTCGCGACATAATAGGCGACGGGGTAGACGATGACCAACGCGGCCAGCGTAACGCAGGCCGAGAAGATCAGGCTGCGGACAAACGGGACGAAATAGACCGAATCGGCAAAGAATATCTGGTAATTGGCCCAGGTATAGGCTCCGGAGCTTCCTGCCGGGATCGGGAATTGTTGGAGGAAGCTTATGCGCGCGAGCTGGAAGATCGGGCCGATGTGAAAGACGACGATCCACAGCAGCGGAACCGCCAACAGCATCGCCAGCCGCCCGGCCCGGCTTTGTGCGAGCATGCCTATGCTGAAACGATAGGCGCTCGACCCGGCAAGCCGGCCAATCCATCCGCTATAGCGCGGTGCGTTCCCGGTCGGCCCACCGGAGCGGGCCGGGTTATCTCGATCATTCATGCCAACCTGTCTCCGCTGCCACGGCCGCTCAGGCCGCTTTTATCTCGGCGACGGCACGGTCGATAAGCTCGTTCTTCATGTCGCGATTGACGGAACTGAAGAACTGGATGCGCTGGATCTGCTCTTCGGGCAGCGTCGACGCTGCTCTTTCGCGATCGTTGAGAACCTTATCTACCCCATTGAACGTCGAGGTAAAGCCCGATTGCCGCGTCATCGCCGCACCGATTTCCGGAGATGCGAGAATCGCATCGAGGAAGAGATAGGCGCTGTCCGCATTCGGGGCATTGTTGACGACATTGAAGGAATAGAGGAAGCCGTAGGTCCCTTCCTTCGGTATGGACAGCTCGATCGGATGCCCGTCCATGATCAGCTTCGATGTCGGGCCCGACCACGTCTGCGCAAGATAGATGTCCTCATTGACGAACATCTGCTGCATTTCCGAGCCTGCATCGTAATATTTCCGCACCATGTCCTTGTGCTTGATCAGGAAATCGCGCGCCTCGTTGGTCGCCTGCTGGGCTTCCTCGCGCTTGCCCTCGTAAGTGACGTAGTCGCCGTCCTTGCCAAGATAGCGCATCGTGATCGAGAGAAAGTCGCTGATGATATAGGATGTGTAGGATTTGTATTCCGGATCGAACAGGATGCTCCAGCTATCGGAGGCCTTCGTATATTCGGTGTTTCGGGCCAGTGCCTCGAAACCTGCGAGGAGCGGCACGCCCCAGACCTTGCCATCGATGGTCAGCTGCGGCGCGTCCTTGTAGCTCGGCGCGAGATTGCCCCAGTTTTTCAACCGGCCCGTATCGACCGCTGCGAGGAGATTGGAGTTGATGAACTGGGTCAGCCTGTGACCCGTCACCGTCACGATATCCGTCGAAGGATTGGAGCCTTCCGCGGTCAGCAGATTATATTGCTTGCCCTGGTCGTCCGTCAGGCGGATGCGCACCTCGATACCGGTATCGCTCTGGAACTTGTCGATGAATTCCTGCGGTACGAACTTGTCATAGGTCGTGATGTTCAGAACTTTGCCCTGGGCCCAGGATGCCCGTGGGCGGATAATCATCGGCGCCGCAAGAACACCCATGAGCTTCAGTGCCTGACGGCGGTTTGTCGTCAATCCGTTCATATCTCTCTCACTTCCCCTTTGGCTCGTCGGCCGGGTCGTTGCGGCCAAAAACCCGCTGCCGCGGTGCAACAGGCCAGCCGATCGCCCCTGTGCTTCATCGCTCATTGAACACAACTCCAACATAAAATACAAATGTAAATTCAAGCAGATTCGACAGGTTTCCGGTCATATCCGCTGTCGTTGTCTCAAATGGTTAATCGGGAGAAGTCATGCGCATTGGAATTCTTGGGGCCGGAGCGATCGCCTTCGGATGTGCCGCCTATCTGGCACGGGCGGGTCATACACCGGTCATCTGGTCCCCCTCCGGCACGAAAACGGCCGAACTCGCGGTCGGCAACAAGCTGCGGGCCACATCGGCCATCGAAGGCGAGTTCGAGGTTGGCGCGGCGCGCGATTGCGAGGATGCGGTTGCCACTTCCGATGCCGTGCTCATTGCCCTGCCCGCCTATGGCCACAGGGCGGTGATGGATGCAGCAATCGAACATCTGCGCCCTGGGCAGCCGGTCATCATCAGTTCCCACACATCGTTTGGCGCACTTTATCTGTCAAAGCTTCTGGCTGCCCGCGGGTTGGAATTGCCGATCATCGTCTGGGGCACGACGGTGACTACCGGCAGGCAAAAGAGCCTTACGGAGGTGAACGTAGCCACCGTGCGGGAGAAAGTGGACGTTGCGACCCTGCCTGCCAGCGCGATCGACGCGGGTTGGACGCTGTGCACGCAGCTTTTTGGCGACCGTTTCGTCAAGCGCGACGGCATGCTCGCGATCTCGCTCAGCAATCTCAATCCACAGAACCATCTCGGCATCGCGATGCTCAATCTGACACGAATGGAAAAGGGCGAGGTCTGGGGTCAGGGCGAGCATGTCACACCGGCTGTCGGCCGTCTTATAGAGGCGCTGGACGAGGAGCGGCTGGCGATCGCCGGTAGTTTCGGGCTGAAGGTTCGGACGGTGTACGAGCATTTCTCGCTGTCATTCCACGTGCCCATGGCTTCCGTGTCCGAAATGAACCAGGAAATGCATCGCCAGGGCCGTGGCGGCTTTGGTCCCACGACAATCGAAAGCCGATACATTCTCGAGGATGCGCCGTTCGGCCTTTGGCCGACAGCATTGCTTGGCCGTATCAGCGGGCATCCTGCTTCGCTACATGAGGCGGGGGTGGCCATCTACTCCGCCGCCTACGGGCGAGATCTCAAGGCGGACAATGATCTCTTGCCCGAACTCGGGCTGGAAGGCATCGCACCCGAAGAACTGAAGCGCCTCTGCGAGCAGGGTTTCGCCAAATAGTCCGACATTGCACGGGAGCGGCGAGAGGCGGCTCGCGGCTCCCTAGGCCCTGGTCTGACCGACTTTCATCTTGAGCTGTTCGACGTGCCTGATGAGCTTTTCCTCGAGCTGCTCCCAAAGCTGCCGCGTCGGCTCCGATATCGGCTCGTTCAGTAGGGATTCACGCAGTTCCTTGAACGCCTGATCGAGATTCTCCGCCGTAAGTTCGTCTGCGACGGGCTTTTTATTGCCGCTCATATTTCCTCGCTCAACCCACCAGCCAGCCATGTCCCGCGCAGGGCCGGCAACCTGCCTGCACGCAAATCGTTGACGCGGATATGAGCGCAAGGACCCCGCCGAGGGAGAATACCAATGACGGGAACTCAATTGCAACAGCCGCGCATGGTCAAGAGCGCTCCATCGCCAAATCGTGACCGCGAGGGAACAAGACCGCGATCTGTCGGTTGAAGAACAGGCGGCGGCGAGGGAGGAAACATGAGCACCATTACGGAAGAGGCCGGCACGGGAAGATTGTCCGATGGCGATGGAGAAATCGAAGTCAGCTACCGGATCGAACGTGGCGGCGATGTCATGAAGGCAGATATCGTCGGGACGCTGGTTGCCGTTGATGCGAGCGACCTGCGCAAGCTCGACAATGCGTCGGACGCGTCCTTGACACTTGAGGACGGAACGACCCTGAAGGTCAGCCTTGTCGGTACCGGCGTGAGCGGGCCGATGAAATTCATCTGTCATCCGAGTTGAAATCACATTCAGTCGAAGGATCAAAAACGATGAAGCACAAGACCTTGGCGGAAAATGATGGAGCACGTTCGCTCGCCCTGATACTCGACGCGGGCGAAGAAGCATTCGAGGCGATCAGCCGTTTTGCGAGGGAGCAGAATATTCAGAGTGCATCGCTGAGCGCCATCGGCGCCTTCGAATATGCAACGGTCGGATGGTTCGATCTGGAGACGAAACACTATCACGAAATTCCCGTGCGCCAGCAATGCGAGGTACTTAGCGCAATCGGAGACATCGCGCTGGACGATACCGGCAAGCCGGCACTTCACATCCATGCCGTGCTTGGACTGTCGGACGGCACGACGCGAGGCGGGCATTTCCTCGACGGTCTCGTTCGCCCGACCCTCGAGGTCACGGTACATGAGACGCCGGCAACGCTGCGGCGCAAGCGCAATGCAGAGTTCGGCATCTCCCTCATCGATATTTAACGCCCCGGCGCGGCTTGTTGCAGGGCGAGAATCACCGCAGGTTGCCCGAACCGGCGCAGTTGCGCTCCATTTCGGCTGAGGTCACGGCATGACTCTGGTGGGATCGGTGCTGCTCGCCGCATCGACTTTTGTGTTTCTGCTAGCGGCGAGTTTCGCCAAGAGCTGGGCCGTGGCACCCGGCAACTGGAAGCTGGTCGCAACCCTCATTCTTTATTCGGTCGGCAATCTCGTCATGCTGCGGCTGGTGCGGGAGTTCGGCATGAGCATCGCATTCAGCCTCTCCGCCGTCATTCAGCTCATAGCGATCAATATCATCGCGGTCGGCTTCTATGGCGAACGATTGAGCCTCCTGCAAATGTCGGGCGTGATGCTGGCGATCATTGCCGTTCTGCTGATCACTTTCGCCCCCTCCGCCCGCTGAAAGACTGTACGGTTTTGACCCTTCTTGGCGGCAACTGAAAAAGTCCTTCGCACTCGGAACCCAAACTAGCCTCAACCATTTCCCTTGCTTCGGAAGGGAGTTAATCGATGGCTTTTCGAGAGCAGGCACCGGAGACGGGTTCCGAGGGGCTTAGCGTCAGGGAAGAGATCGTGCAGGCGATCCCTGCCTTGCGATTATTCGCTCGGAGCTTTCACAAGGAAGCGGACAGAGCTGACGATCTTGTACAGGAAACGCTGATGAAGGCTTATGCCTCGCTTCATCAATTCACGCCGGGAACGAAACTGAAATCCTGGCTCTTCACCATAATGCGCAATGCCCACAATACCAACTACAAGCGCCGCGTGCGCGAGGCCACGGGGTTTGAAGGAGATGTTGGCGATCAGGCAATACCGGTCGCTCCGACGCAGGAATGGACCTTGCGCGGGCACGAGCTCCAGGACGCGCTCCACCGCCTGGCGCCCGAATTCCGCGAGGCCCTGATGCTGGTCTGCGTCATGGGCTCCTCCTATGAGGAAGCGGCGGAAGCCATGGGCTGCCCATTGGGTACGATTCGCAGCCGGGTGAACCGCGGGAGACAATATCTTCTGGAACAGCTCCAGGAGCAGAGCCGCGATACCGCCATCGAAAAAGACACCGTCACCTGACCAGAGCGTCCACTATGGCCGGAAGCCTTGTCCTCGCTTTCCGACTGTGGTCACATGCCAGGGTCCATGATCGCAGCAGGAGCAATTCGATGCGCATCCAGCCCGTATTCCTATTCGATCTCGACGGCACATTGGTCGACAGCGTCTACCAGCACGTGCTTGCCTGGAAGGAAGCCCTCGACAGCGAGGGCATCGACCTTTCGGTCTGGCGCATCCACCGCAAGATCGGCATGAGCGGCGGACTGTTCACCAATCAGTTGCTGCGCGAGACGGGCATGGAATTCAGCGCCGAGCGCGTCGAACGGCTGCGACAGGCGCATGCCGCCGCCTATCAGCGCCAGTCCAGCAATATCCGCCCCCTGCCCGGCGCATCGGAACTGCTCGATTGGCTATCCGCGGCAGGCATTCCCTGGGCGATCGCCACGAGCGGACGCATGGAGACCGCGGCGGTCAATCTTGCCGCACTCGGCGTGGATCCGCAGAAGTCCCCGGTCGTCACACGCGACATGGTCAAATATGCCAAGCCCGATCCCGACCTGTTTCTCGCGGCTGCCGCGCGTCTCGACGCGCCGATCGACACTGCAGTCGTCGTCGGCGACAGTATCTGGGACATGCTGGCCGCGGTGCGATGCCGTGCGCTCGGCGTCGGGTTGCTCAGCGGCGGCTATGGTCCGGAGGAATTGCGCGAATCCGGTGCATTCCGGGTCTATGACGATCCGGCGGATCTGCTCGAGCATATCGATGAAGTCGGCGGACGTACCTAGTGACCTTATGCTTCTAGTGTGGTTTTCGGAATTGAAATACGCTCCGGCCCCTGCCGCCATAGTCAGGCGTATTTCAATTCCACCACACTAGCTCGACGCTGCTCGACCGGGCAAAAACATTATTCCGCTGCCTGGCTTGCAAGTAGCCATCAACAGCCCTATCTATGAGAAGCCGATGCACATTCCGGCACCCCGTAGATCGGGAATTCTTCCGTCATTTGCTCCGATTGCGCGTTTTGCGCCAGAGCATGACTCAGAACTCACTTTCCACAAAGAAGAAACAATGCACGGATCAACGTGCCAAGGGACCAACATGTACAATACATATAATGAAAACAACCGGCAGATTTCTGCCAAGGACACATGGCGCGCGGCGCCGGCTCATTTGAAGACTTCACATCCGAGGCCCTCGAATTTGCAGCCCACGAATCTGAAGCCCAAGAACCTGAAGCCCAAGAACCTGAAGCCCAAGAACCTGAAGAATGCCGTGCAGGTCGGACGATCAACTGACAAGCCATTGTTCACGCGTGAGGAAATGCGCGAGATCGTCGCGCAGCAGATCGATTGAGAACCAGATGAAAAACAGACAGACCAGAACCCCGAGACAATCGGATAACCGCTCCAACGACGACAATGCCAGAAGGAACTATGAGAAGTACCTGGCCCAGG
Organism: Phyllobacterium sp. 0TCS1.6A; assembly: GCF_026420825.1. Classification (NCBI taxonomy): domain Bacteria; kingdom Pseudomonadati; phylum Pseudomonadota; class Alphaproteobacteria; order Hyphomicrobiales; family Phyllobacteriaceae; genus Phyllobacterium; species Phyllobacterium sp. 0TCS1.6A. Next base: position 77,693 of record NZ_JAPMAB010000012.1, on the reverse strand, counting down.
CAGAACAGCAGGTCGTCGCTGGAAACCATTCGGAAGCCGAGAACCTTTATCAGCACGCCGAGCATTATTTTCGGCGCATGAACAGGTCATCGGCAAATAACGACACTGCGGGTTGAACCGCAGAGCCGACACGGACATTATACCGGATAGCCCATTGCGGGTAATGCAGGAGACTACGGCTTGAACTCACCAGGGGCTCCCACAGCGGCCATCCGCCAATATTCGGTCGCCGAATATCGGGCGGATTGCGTGCTGCATATCGTCGGGGTCCTCCTGGGTTTGACAGGCGCTGTGGTGCTCCTCTCGGGGTCGAACCAGCTGGGCCCAGCACCGGCGATCATTTATGCTGTGACGCTGCTGCTGTCGCTGGGTATCTCGGCCGCCTACAACATGTGGCCGGCCACGCCGATCAAGATGCAATTGCGGCGCTGGGATCATTCGGCGATCTACCTGCTGATTGCCGGCACCTATACGCCGTTCTTTGCGCAGTGCCAGCTGTGGACCTTGATGGCGGCCGTCTGGGCAAGTGCGCTAGTCGGCGTCGTGCTGAAACTGATCAGGCCCGACAATATGGTGGCATTGTCGATCGTGTTCTACCTCGCTCTCGGCTGGAGCGGCGTCCTTGCCTATCCGGTATTGGCCGAGCGGCTGGCGCCGGAGGTATTATGGTTGATCGTCGCCGGCGGCCTGGTCTATTCCGCGGGTGTGATCTTTCACGTCTTCGAGCGCATCCCCTTCAATACGGCAATCTGGCACGGCTTCGTCGTTCTCGCAGCGACGATCCATTTCATAGCCGTCTACAACGTCTCCTGAAGGGCTACTCGCCTCCAAGCTGCCGTCTTGCGCCTGAGTGCGCGAAAAAACGCCCGATTTGCAATTAATCTTGAAGCATTATTGAAGTTGTTTTTTGAGGGTTTCCCCTCAATTCCATTCGACATTCATAGTGAGTTGGCTTTATCTTTGTACGCTATCGACCGAGTTGCGGCATGATCTTTGGGGGGAGCCATGATCCACAGTTTGCTTGCGCTTGCCACGACAGGGTTTTCACCTGCCGTCGCGTTCGCTGCCACACCGGCGCGGCATGAACCTCGCCCTTGCCTGCCGTTGCCGCTCGAGTGACGATCGTGTCCCCAACCGGACATGCGCCAGCGACCTTGTTATCTGTTGCCCGTTCCCTACCCGCTACCGCCAGCCAGACAAGAGCGCTCTGGCCGTTGTCGATCCTGACCCTCCGGTTGTTCCACGGGCTTGCGCGCGATTGAACATACCCTGACCGAAAGAGAGAACATGATGATTCCAATCTCTCCACCGCAAAGCTACCTGGACGAGACCGCCCGGCTGAAGGGCTGCAAACTGGCGCTCGAAGCTCGTTTCATCGTTCTCTTTGGCGACGCCTGTATCGTCGGTTGGGAGAAAGGCGAGGTCTTGAAGGCCATCGCCGAACTTGCAGCCGATCTGACCCGCGCGCTGGAACTGGACAAGGTCAAACGCCAGCGGGCCTCACATTAGACCGAAACACCGCCCGCCAAGGTACCTGCCCTCATCGCCTTCAATTGGCGTACCAGCACCGGCACAACCAGAATCACCCCGGCAAGCGACGAATAGAACTCCGGCACGACGAGCAATATTGCCCCGACCACCAGCAGCACCTGTTCCCATACACGCGTGCGCACCAGCATATATCCCGACAGCGCCGCGCCAAGGAACGTGATTCCAAGCACACAGCCTATGAAAGCGGTCAAGAAGGCGCTCCATGTGAAATTTTGGGTGACGAGCAGCAATGATGGCGAGAAGACGAAGACGAACGGCACCAGAACCTTGCCGAGGCCAAGCCGGAACGCGGTATTGCCCGTCTTGAACGGATCGGCTCCCGCCATGCCGGCGGCAGCATAGGCGGCGAGCGCGACAGGCGGGGTGATATCGGCGAGAACACCGTAATAGAACACGAAGAAATGGGCCACGATCGGCTCGACACCGAGCAGTCCAAGCGCTGGCGCGGCGATAGTGGCCATGATGATGTAGTTCGCTGTCGTCGGGATGCCGCAGCCCATCAGAATGCAGACGATGCCCGTCATGATCAGCGTGAAAAGCAAGGTCAGCGTCTGCGGAGCAAACAGCATGCTTGGCAATATCGAGCCGAACCAGGTCGCCATCTCGGCGGCAGTCGATGTCACGATGAAGGAGATCTTGAACCCGACGCCGGTCAATGTCACCACGCCGACGACAATGCCGACGGTGGCGGCGGCAGCGCCGACCGCCAGAGCGTATTTGGCGCCATCGCGCAGCGAATCGAACACTTCCATGATCGTCATGCGCTTGCGTGGATTGAACAATCCCACGAGCACGCAAAGGGTGATGCCCCAGAACGCAGCGAGGTATGGCGTGTAGCCGGCCAGCAATATTCCCACGAGGACGATGAGCGGAATGACCGTCGGCCAATCGCGCTTGAAGGCTTCCTTGAGGTCCGGCATCTCCTCGGGCGTCATTCCACGCAGGCCGGAACGCTTGGCTTCGAAATGAACCTGCACCAGAACGCCGAAGAAATGCATGAATGCGGGGACGATGGCGGCCAGTATGATCGTCGTATAGGGCAGATCGAGGAACTCGATCATCAGGAAGGCAGCCGCGCCCATGATGGGTGGCGTGATCTGGCCGCCGGTCGACGAGGCCGATTCTACGGCCGCCGCGAAATGGCGCTTGTAGCCGAGCCGGATCATGGCCGGAATGGTCAGCGAGCCGACAGTGACCGTATTGGCGACGGACGAACCGGATATCATGCCGAACAGCGCCGAGCCGAAGATCGACACCTTGGCCGGACCACCGGCATAGCGCCCGGCTACCCAGGCGGCGCAATCGAGGAACAATTGCCCGAGGCCAATCCGTGTCGCGAACACGCCGAAAAGCACGAAATGGAAGACATAGGTCGCGACGACGCCGAGGGCGATGCCATATATGCCCTGGGTGGTAAGATAAAGATGATCGATGAGCTGCGAAACCGTTGCGCCCGGATGAACGAGGATGCCGGGCATCGACTGCCCGAAAATACCATAGGCCATGAAAAGGATGGCAATGATTGGCAGGGGCCAGCCCACCGAGCGCCGCGTCGCCTCCAGGAGCACAATGACGAGGATGCTTCCAAGGACGACATCCGTCTGTGTCGGGTTGCCAACGCGGAAGGCCAGTTCGTCCAGAGGTATGAGCGGAACATGGAGAACCGCAACGACGGCGCCCAGCGCGAGCAGCCAGTCGAGGATGGATATGCCGAACGGTCTCAGCAGCGAGGCCGTAGCGGGCTGGTCATAGCCCTTGCGCGAGAACGGAAAGACCAGGAATACCAGACCGAGGACGAATGACAGATGGATCCCGCGATGAACCATCTCCGACAGCAGGCCGAAGCCTGCGGTGTAGTAGTGGAATATCGAGAGCGTGACCAGCAATGCCCCGACGACCCAGCCGATCTTTGGCGAAAGCGGGCGGAACCGTATCTCCGAATCGAATTTCTCCTCAAGCTCGCGCGCTTTCGCTTCATCGAGTTCCATCGGGGATATGGGTTTGTCGGTCGATGAGTCGCTCATCAGAACTCCATTCTTTCAAATACCAATCCAGCCAGATGCCAATCCAGCAGGAAACGCGGCCAAAGGGCCGCGTTTCACAATGGCGACGGCAGCTGCCGCTGCTATTTCAGAACACCGGCTTCCTTGTAGAAGCGCTCGGCCCCGGGATGGAGCGGAATGCCCAATCCGGTGGTCGCGTTTTTCAGGGTGATCAACTTGCCCTTGGCGTGACCGGCATCCAGCGCAGCGCGCGTGGCGTCGTTCCACATCACCTTGGTGATGTTGTAGACCAGCTCCTCCGGCTGCTTCGCGCTCGTAACCCATTGGGCCGCCACGGAAATGGTCGGCGTTTCCGCAACCCCCTGGTAGGTGTCGGCCGGCACGACGTCCTTGGCGAAGAAGCTGTAATCCTTGAGCAGCTTCTCGGCTTCCGGACCGGTGATGGGCACCAGCGAAATGCCGCTGGAGGTGGCAAGTTCCGAAATGGCGCCGGTGGGATAACCGCCCACGAAGAAATAGGCGTCGAGCGCGCCGTCGCGCAGGCGCTCGCCTGCCGGTCCCGGCTTCAGATGCTCGGCCTGAACGTCGTCTTCCGTCAAGCCATAGGCGGCGAGGACGATCTTCGCATCCACGATCGTGCCCGAACCAGGCTCGTCGAGCGAAACGCGCTTGCCCTTCAAATCGGCGACGGACTTGATGTTGGCACCCTTGCGCGCCACCAGATGAATCGTTTCCGGATAGAGCGTTGCGATCAGGCGAAGATCGTCGACCTTGCCCTTGCCCTCGTAGAGACCCGTGCCGCTATGGGCCCAATAGGCCACATCCGACTGCGTCATGCCGGATTCAAGGCTGCCGCCCTTGATCGCATTGATGTTCGCAACGGAGCCGTTGGAAGACACGGCCGTGGCAACCAATCCCGGCACGCCCTTGTCGCCGGAGCCTGAGATCGCGTTGGCGATAAGCCCGCCTATCGGGTAGTAGGTTCCGGCCGTTCCACCAGTGCCGATGCGGAAGAATGCCGGCGTCTGTGCGATCGCCAGCGATGCGCCAATCGCCATCGAACCGATTATGGCGGCAACGGCCAGCGGCCGGAACTTCAGCTTGAACTTCATTTCAGTCCCCTTTGATCTTGCGTCAAGCGACGGAGGATCATGATCGGCGGGAGGAAAGTCAACTCCAGTTGCAGAACTTGCACGTGGAAATTGTATTGCCGTTGGCTCGACCTTGCCCGAGACGGCCGAGTTGCACACGCTTGACGTACCGGAAGTCAATGATCGCTACGTCATTGTCGATGGCCAGACAGTGCTTGGTGAGCCGGCGACGCGCAAGATCGCGAGAATCATCAAGTAATCGAGAAATGACCGCGGCGGTCGGATGCCGCCGCGGTCAGGGACATTTTCCACTGCCGGGAAGTATCATCCCATGGTGGAATTGTAGGCACCGCCGTCGAGCAGGATGTTCTGGCCGACGATGAAGCCTGAATATTGGCTGCAGAGGAAGGCTGCCGCCGCCCCGAATTCTTCCGATGTACCGTAGCGGCCCGCAGGATTCTTCCGATAGGCTTCCGCACGGGCCTCCTCGACGGAAATATTCTGCGTTGCGGCGGCTTTCTCCAGAAAGCCCTTGGTCCTGTCAGTATCATGCGAGCCCGGCAGGAGATTGTTGATGATCACGCCATGCCTGGCTACCTGGCGTGCCGTTCCCGCGACGAAACCAGTCAGGCCCGCCCGGGCGGAGTTCGACAGGCCAAGTTGCGCTATCGGCGCCTTGACCGAACTGGAGGTGATGTTGACCACCCTGCCCCATTTCCGCGCAATCATGCCCGGCAGGATGGCGTTCATCAGGAAGATCGGCGTCAACATGTTGTTGTTCAGCGCCGACGTCCATTCCGCCTCGCCCCAGTCCGACCACGCGCCGGGCGGCGGTCCACCCGCATTGTTGATGAGAATATCGGGCTCAGGCTCGGCCTTCAGCAGCGCCAGCCGCCCCGCCTCGGTGGTGACGTCTTCGGCGACGATCTGCACCTTGACATTGTACTTCCGTGCGATCTCGTCGGCCGTCGCCCGCAATGTCGATTCAGTTCGTGCGTTCAGCGTCAGATCGACGCCGGCCTCCGCGAGCTTTTCCGCGACGCCGCGCCCAAGTCCCTTCGAACTGGCGCATACGATCGCCCGCCGGCCCCTGATGCCAAGATCCATATGTTTTCTCCATTGTCTTTCGCGCACGATCATAATTGCAGGCGGGGCACATGCAAGGCTTGCCTCAGGGAGATATTGTCCATGCCGGAGGCCGATTGACGGTCCTGCGCACCAATTCGGGCGCCTCCGGCGGCAGAATTTCACGTTATCCCAAGCGAATTTGGTAAAGAATGCCTGTTTTTTGGCTCTGCCGTTCGATTAAGCTCTTGTCACAAATGTTTTATGCGTCAATGATACCGACCATACGAATTTGTTGGGCGGAACGGAGTCGTGATGAGTGATTTTTCGGGTTATGATGATATCGAAGAGGACGACGATGCTGCGTGGTCCTGCGCGTCATGCCCGATACGCTACCTCTCGGCACTTGGTATCGTGGTAGCCATGGCTATCCTTGTCACCGGCCTTTGCGGCGGTATCTCCATCTAGATCAAGCCATTTGAATTGACGGTATCGCCGCGGCGACGGTGGACAGAAGCCCACCGGAAAACGGTCGCGCATTTTTGCTGCGACCCCGCTTGCGTCAGTCGTGCGTTTCCAGAGCCTTGCTCAGGCTGATGGCGGCCAGCGTGCACAGCGCGCCGGAGAGCAGGTAGTAGCCGCTGAACGCAATCCCGAACCGGCTGGAGAGGAACAGCGCCACCAAGGGCGCGAATCCAGCTCCGACAAGCCATGACAGATCGGACGTGAACGCCGCCCCCGTATAGCGATAGCCGCGGCCGAAACGCGACGATACCGCGCCGGAGGCCTGGCCGAACGACAGGCCCAGAATACCAAAGCCGATGATGACGAAGGCGTCCTGCCCCGCTGTTCCGGCCTCGAGAAGATAGGGGCCGACGAAACTGAATATCGCGATGATCGCGCCGCCGATGGCAAGTTGGTTGCGCCGGCCGATCCGATCCGCAAGCAGGCCGGAGGATACGATGCCGACAACCCCGAGCGCCGCGCCGGCAATCTGCACGGTCAGGAACTCGCCCGTCGATTGCTGGCTGAACAGCGTCACCCAGCTCAACGGGAATATCGTCACGATATGGAACATGGCGAAACTCGCCAAGGGAACGAAGGCGCCAAGGATGATATCGCGGCCATGGATGCGCAGCACCTGCAGCACCGGCGCTGCCTTCAGTTCCTCGCGCTCCAGCAGATTGCCGAACTCCTTCGTCGTCACCAGCCGCAAGCGCGCGAAAAGCGCTACGACATTGATGGCGAAGGCAACGAAAAACGGGTAGCGCCAGCCCCAGCTGAGAAAGTCCTGGTCCGACAGATTGCCGACGAAGAACGCGAAAAGGCCGCTTGCCAGCGCAAAGCCGATCGGCGCGCCAAGCTGCGGTATCATCGCGTACCAGCCACGTCGCTGCTGCGGTGCGTTGAGGGCAAGCAGGGAGGCAAGCCCATCCCAGGCCCCGCCAAGTGCAAAGCCCTGTCCCAGGCGGAAAAGCGCGAGAAGATAGATCGCCCAGACTCCGATACTGTCATAGCTCGGGAGAAAGCTGATCGAGGCAGTCGAGCCGCCGAGGAGAAAGAGCGCAATGGTAAGCTTGGTGCCACGGCCATACCAGCGGTCGACCGTCATGAAGACCAGAGAACCGACCGGCCGTGCGAGGAAGGCCAGCGAGAACACCATGAAGGAATAGAGCGTGGCCGTCAGCCTGTCCGGTTCGAACGGGAAGAACAGCCGTGGAAAAACGAGTACCGAAGCCAGGCCGTAGACGAAGAAGTCGAAGAACTCCGACGCTCTCCCGATTACCACGCCGATGGCGATACTGCCCGGTGAAACGGGCTTGTCGTCATGGATCTGACGCGCGTCCCGCTCCATTGTCGATGATGATGGCCCATAATGGACGGTACTGGACATGGCATTTCCTCAAATCGGCCACTGCGCCGCACCGCATTGTTTCGCAAAGCGGCTCTGCTGGCAAGGAAAGACAATAGCCGTCGGCGCCCGTATACTCAACCATCGCGCTCTGATCTCCAGAACTTCCGCGCGGCCAAATGTAGCGGCTCCTGCCCTGCCATTCTGCCGCACCAGCCCCAGATCGGCAACGGCCGCGATTGGGCGTTGCCACCGACTTTATCCCGCAAAATCGGCAACTTAGGAGAATCTCTGAAAATTTCGCCTGAAGCTCCGCTTGCGCCTTTACGCCACGGTTCATCGCTGCTAGACAGAAAACTTGAGTATTACAGGCATATTTTGTCGCATTGAGCATGATCGAAATGGGCGCTATCAGCAGCGTGGTCGATGCAAGGAGAATAGCGTGACGTTCGAGTGGATAAACCGGTTGCAATTGGCGGTGCGCATCATTTGCGCAGTCGGCCTGTTGACCATCGGTTTCGCCCACGGAAAGCCGGCGCAGGCCCGCGAAGGGCTCTCTCCCGAGGAACTGGCACTCTACGCCTTGCCGGACGGCAGCGTACCGGTGATCTGCACGACGGATGATCCTTCGGACTGGCAGGCCGAAGCGCATTTCAAGCGCAAATGCGAAGCTTGCCGGATAAGCAGTGGCATGCTGCCGCCCGAACCTGTTTCAGTCTGGAAGCCCCGGGGCATTTTCGGGCCGGCAGAATTGACTACGTGGCCAACCGCTACGATAATGCCCTGGCCGTTGTCACCCAATACGGGGCCACGCGCACCGCCTGCATTGAATTCATAGACTTGGGATTAGTGCTGGACAGCACGGCTGTTCAGATCGGTTCTCGGCGGAAGTACAATTCTCCTGTTGTCTTCCCGTTTATGGAGGCATGTTCGCATGCGTAACATTGGCGTCATTCGTCTTGGTTTGAATTCAACGATCGCTCGTTCCCTCATTGCAGCTGCGGCGAAACGCAGCCGTGAAGCGGAGGCGCTGTCATGAAGCGCAGTTCCGCAACGGTCCTCTTCTCCTTTGCCTTTCTCGGCCTGTGCCTGCTCTCTGCTCCATTGTTGAGCCGGTGGCTGCCGGGCGAAACCAGCGGCCCTTTCAACGCGGCCTTCACGCTTGTCGACGACACGGGCGCCAAGGTGGACAAATCCGTCTTTCACGGCCGGCCGATGCTCGCCTATTTCGGCTATACGCGCTGCCCCGAGGTCTGCCCCACAACGCTGTTCGAACTATCCGCCTGGCTTCAGCAGCTCGGGCCGGAGGGCAAGGACCTGAAAACGTACTTCTTCTCGGTCGATCCGGAACGAGACACGCAGGAGGTGCTGCATGGCTATGTGACAGCGTTCTCGGATCGCATCAGAGGCGTTACCGGCGATCCGGCCGAAATGCGCAAGGTCATCGATGGCTGGCGGGTCTATGCCAGGAAGGAACCGGCCGAGGACGGCGATTATCATATGAGCCATACCATGGCGCTGCTCATGATCGGCGCCGATGGGCGGTTGAAGGGACTAATTCCTTATGGAACGAGCGCGGAGGAAGCCATTTCGAAGATAAGGACAGTGCTTTTGAAGGAACCGCAGCAATATGCCGCTGCGGATCAGCGGACAAATATCCGCTGATGCCCTCATAATGGCCACATAGGCGGTGATGAACCGCTATCCCGGGAGGCGAATATTCATCCTGCAGGATTTCGTGGTTAGAGCGAAATCTGCGTTAAACAGGAAGCCACGGACGTGCAATATCCAGTGAAACTAATCCGTCTTCTGATCCTATTGTTGCCGGCGCTGTATCTCAGCGGGTGCAATATGGTCGTCATGTCGCCTTCCGGCGACATAGCCACGCAGCAGCGCGATCTCATCGTCATCTCGACGATATTGATGCTTATCATCATCATCCCGGTGATCTTGCTGACATTGTTCTTCGCCTGGCACTATCGCCGCTCGAACACGACTGCGAAATATGATCCCGACTGGCACCACTCACTGCGGCTCGAAGTCGTGATCTGGTCCGCGCCGCTCGCGATCATCATAGCGTTGGGCGCGGTCACCTGGATAAGCACGCACAAGCTCGACCCATATCGGCCGCTCGACAGGCTCGATGCGGCAAGGCCGGTGCCGGCCGATGTGAAGCCTATCACCGTGCAGGTAGTGGCGCTCGACTGGAAATGGCTCTTCTTCTATCCCGACCAGGGCATTGCCACGGTCAACGAGCTCGCGGCTCCCGTGGATGTGCCGATCAATTTCCGCATCACCTCCTCGTCCGTCATGAACTCGTTCTACATTCCAGCGCTTGCCGGGCAGATTTACGCCATGCCCGGAATGGAGACCAAGCTGCACGCCGTCATCAACAAGCCGGGCGAATATGACGGGTTCTCCGCCAATTACAGCGGCGACGGCTTCTCCCACATGCGTTTCAAGTTCCATGGCCTGTCGAAGGAGGATTTCGACCAATGGCTGGCCAATGCCAAGTCGCGCGGCACGGCGCTCAACCGCGACGCCTATCTGAAACTGGAAAAACCGAGCGAAAAGGAACCGGTGCGCTATTTCGCTTCGACGGATCCCGGCCTCTATGAGGCGATCCTGAACATGTGCGCCGCACCGGGCAAGATGTGCATGAACGAGATGATGCATATCGACATGATGGGCGGCGGCGGCAAGGAAAGCGCCGAGAATCGCGCACGGCTCGAATATGACAACCGCCATGCCAAGGATGGGGGAACGGCTGCGACCTTCCCTGCCAGCGGGACGGCGCCGCGGGACGAGGAAAAGCCGACGGACAGCCAGCCTCACGATGGGTCCCATGTCCCCAACCAGTTGCACAATTGACCTGACGCTCGCGTCGACAAAAAAGAACGGTTTATGCCATGTCTTTCGATTCTGATCTTCTGAGGTTCGTCTTCGGGCGCTTGACCCTCGAGGCCATTCCCTATCACGAGCCAATCCTGGTCGCGACCTTCATCGCCGTTGCGCTTGGCGGCGCGGCTCTGTTTGCACTGATCACCTATTACAAGAAGTGGGGCTATCTCTGGCACGAATGGCTGACCAGCGTCGATCACAAGAAGATCGGCATCATGTACATCATCCTGGCGCTGATCATGCTTCTGCGCGGCTTTTCGGATGCGGTCATGATGCGCATTCAACAGGCCATCGCCTTCAATGGCGCTGAAGGTTACCTGCCGCCGCACCATTACGACCAGGTGTTCACGGCGCATGGCGTGATTATGATCTTCTTCATGGCCATGCCGTTCGTCACGGGCCTGATGAACCTCGTCGTGCCGCTGCAGATCGGCGCGCGCGACGTTTCGTTCCCGTTCCTCAACAATTTCAGCTTCTGGATGACAGCGGCCGGCGCGGTCATCATCATGATCTCATTGTTCGTCGGCGAGTTCGCACGCACCGGCTGGCTTGCCTATCCACCGCTCTCGGGGGCCGACTACAGTGCCGGGGTCGGCGTGGATTACTACATATGGGGCTTGCAGGTGGCCGGCGTCGGCACCACCCTCTCCGGCATCAATCTGATCGCCACCATCCTGAAGATGCGCGCGCCGGGCATGACCATGATGAAGATGCCGGTATTCACCTGGACGTCGCTCTGCACCAACGTCCTGATCGTGGCGTCCTTTCCGGTACTCACCGCAACGCTGGCGCTGCTCTCGCTCGACCGCTATGTCGGCACGAACTTCTTCACCAACGATCTCGGCGGCAACCCGATGATGTATGTGAACCTCATCTGGATCTGGGGCCATCCGGAGGTCTATATCCTCATCCTCCCCGCCTTCGGCATCTTCTCGGAAGTCGTCGCGACCTTCTGCGGCAAGCGGCTCTTCGGCTACGCCTCCATGGTCTACGCCACCGTGGTCATCACGATCCTGTCCTATATCGTCTGGCTGCACCATTTCTTCACGATGGGCTCGGGCGCCAGCGTGAACTCGTTCTTCGGCATCACCACGATGATCATATCGATTCCGACCGGCGCCAAGATGTTCAACTGGCTCTTCACCATGTATCGCGGCCGCATCCGCTTCGAAGTGCCCATGCTGTGGACGATCGGCTTCATGGTCACCTTCGTGATCGGCGGCATGACCGGCGTCCTGCTCGCAGTTCCACCGGCGGATTTCGTGCTGCATAACAGCCTCTTCCTCATCGCCCATTTTCACAATGTCATCATTGGCGGCGTCGTGTTCGGGCTCATGGCCGGCGTCGTCTACTGGTTCCCGAAGGCATTCGGCTTCAAGCTAGATCCGTTCTGGGGCAAGATGTCGTTCTGGTTCTGGCTGACCGGCTTCTATTTCGCCTTCATGCCGCTCTATGTCCTGGGGCTGATGGGCGTCACGCGGCGCGTGAGCCAGTTCGAGGACCCCTCGCTGCAGATCTGGTTCGTCATCGCCGCCTTTGGCGCACTCCTGATCGGCATCGGCATCCTGTCCTTCCTCATCCAGCTGTTCGTCAGCTTCCGCCGCCGCAACGAGTTGCTCGATCTCACCGGCGATCCATGGGATGGGCGGACGCTGGAATGGGCGACTTCCTCGCCGCCGCCGGATTACAATTTCGCCTTCACGCCGGTAGTGCATGACCATGATTCCTGGTGGGACATGAAGAAGCGCGGCTATGAACGCCCGACGGAAGGATTCCTGCCCATCCACATGCCGAAGAATACCGGCGCCGGCATCATCCTCGGCGGGATCAGCGTCGTGCTGGCCTTCGCCATCATCTGGTATATCTGGTGGCTGGCGGCGGTATCGTTCATCGCGATGCTCGCGGTGGCGATCGGCCATACCTTCAACTACAAGCGCGACTTCTACATTCCCGTCGAAGAAGTGATCGAGACAGAGAACAAGCGCACGACGCTGCTTGCCGGGCAGGTGTGACATGAGCGATACCAACGTCCAGGAAATGGAAAAGCCGGAATTCTATCTGCGGGAGGAGCACCATCCCGAAGAAAGCACGATGATCGGCTTCTGGCTCTATCTGATGAGCGATTGCCTCATCTTCGCCGTGCTCTTCGCCACCCATGCGGTGCTCGGGCGGAACTATGCGGCAGGCCCCTCGCCGGCCGACCTGTTCGATCTTCAGCTCGTCGCCATCAACACGGCGATGCTTCTCTTCTCCTCGATCACCTATGGCTTTGCCATGCTGGAAATGGAGCGGGGACGCCAGAAATCGACGCTTGTCTGGCTGGCGATAACGGGCGTTTTCGGCGCGATCTTCATCGGCCTCGAACTTTATGAGTTCATCCACCTGATCCATGAGGGCGCGGGACCGTCGCGCAGTGCATTCCTCTCGTCGTTCTTCACGCTCGTCGGAACGCACGGCCTGCATGTCACCTTCGGCCTTGTCTGGCTGGCAACACTCATGGTGCAGGTTTCGATACACGGCCTCATTCCCGCAAACCGCCGCCGCCTCATGTGCCTTTCCATGTTCTGGCATTTCCTCGACGTCGTCTGGATCGGCGTCTTTTCCTTCGTCTACCTGATGGGAGTCCTCGGATGAGCCAGCAACCAAAGTCACACGAAAGCGCCTCTGACACCCATCATGGCCACAGCCTCGGCCATGAGGCCGGGCACGGCAGCTTCAAGGGCTATATCACCGGCTTCGTGCTGTCCGTCATCCTGACGGCAGTGCCATTCTGGCTGGTCATGGGCAATGTCTTCGACAATCCCACGCTGACCGCCTTCTTCATCATGGCCTTCGCCGTAGTCCAGATCGTCGTTCACATGATCTATTTCCTTCACATGAACATGGAGTCGGAGGGCGGCTGGACCATGATGGCGCTGATCTTCACCATCGTCATCGTCGCCATTGCGCTGTCGGGTTCGCTCTGGGTCATGCACCATCTCAACTCCAACATGATGCCGATGAGCCCGGAGATGATGAGAAACATGCCATGACACAACAGTTTCGCGGCAACGGATAACACCATGACCAACGCCGCCGGGAGACGGGGCTCCCTGTTGAAGAGGGTTCTTGTCGGCGTCGCGGTCGTTCTGACGATCGCAGTCCTCGTCGCCCTCGGCATGTGGCAGATCGAGCGGCGGGCGTGGAAACTCGATCTGATTTCCCGCGTCGAGGCACGTGTCAACGCGCCTGCTTTGCCGCCACCGCCACGATCGGAATGGCCGAACGTGACGGCCGCCAACAGCGAATATCGGCACGTCACGGCGACGGGCACCTTTCTGCATGACAAGGAGACCCTGGTCTATGCGGCAACGGAGCTTGGCGCCGGAGCCTGGGTGATCACCCCGCTGATACTCGATGACGGCACTGCCGTCCTTGTCAATCGCGGTTTCGTGCCGACGGAGAAACACAGCCCTGCCTCGCGTCCGGAGGCGCTGGGGACGGCGCCCGCGCGCGTCACGGGCCTTTTGCGGATATCAGAACCCGGAGGGACGCTGCTTCGCTCCAACGATCCGGCTTCCGACCGCTGGTATTCCCGCGACGTCGCGGCGATAGGCGAGCAGCGCAACATATCGAACCTGGCGCCCTATTTCATCGACGCCGATGCAACGCCAAATCCAGGCCGCTGGCCGGTCGGCGGGCTGACCCGCATATCATTCCCGAACAACCATCTGGTCTATATCTTTACCTGGTTCGGCCTTGCCGCCTTGCTGGCTGGTGCCAGCCTCTATGTCGGGTTTCTGCGCAGGCAGGACGATCCGGGCGAGGATTAGCGTGGATCATGGCTTTTCCCGCCCGATGAGCCAGAGAAGATAGGGCGCGCCGATGAGCGAGGCGAATATCCCCAGCGGCTGCTCGTAGGGGAAAGTCACGGTGCGCGCCGCCCAATCGGCGACGAGCATGAGAATTGTGCCGATGAGGCAGGCAGCGACGAGATGGCTGGGCGCGCGGCGGAAGCCTGCCATCCGCGCCATGTGGGGAGCCATCAGGCCGACGAAGCTCAGTGGGCCGACGAGCATGGACGCGGCGGCCGTGGCGACGGCGGCGAGGCAGAACAACATGATGCGCGTCCTCCGGGCCGACATGCCGAGCGCCGAGGGCACGGCTTCGCCGAGCGGCAGGATCTCGAGCCAGCGAAGGCAGGACAGCCCGCCCGCCAATACGAGGCCGGCAAGGACCATCAGCACCACGGATTGTTCGGCCGTGACCGAAAGCGCAGTGCCGCTGATCCAGATCAATATCTGCCAGGAGCGCGGATTCCCCGTTGCGATCAGCAGCGAGAGGATGGCGGTTGCAAAAGAGCTTATGGCAATGCCCGCGAGCAGCAGGCGATCTGGCGGCAGGCTCTTTCGCAGCACATAGCCGACGACGATCGCCAGCACCGTGAGCGAACCGGCGATCGACCCGATGAGGAATTCGAGCGGACCCGGCGCTTCAACGAGGTACAGCACCGCTGCAAAACCCACGCCGGCGCCGCCGCTGACGCCCATGACCTCGGGGCTCGCCATGGCATTGCCGGTGATCCGCTGCATGATGGTTCCCGCCACGGCAAGCAGGGCACCGGCTGCACCGGCAGCGGCGAGCCGCGGCCACCGCCATGGCAGGAGCTCATGGAAGACGTCGCCGACCGAGAAGACCCAACCAGCCGGGGCGCGGCCCGTCGTCAGCATCAGGAAGACGAGGAGCGGCACCACGGCGAAGAGGATCGCTACGACGCGCCAGGGCCGCCTGATCTTCACTCTGTCGATAGTCGGCGTCTGCCTTGGAAGTTCGCGCAATTTCAGCCGCGGCAGGAGAAAGAGCAGCAGCGGCCCGCCGAGCAGCGCCGTCACCGCGCCGGTGGGGAAGGTCTCTCCCGTCGAGGAGCTGAGCAGCTGGACGACGCCATCGGCAAGCAGCAGCAGCAAGGCGCCGTACACCGGAGCGAGCAGCAGCACCGACGACGCCTTGCGGACGCCGGCAAGCCTGGCGAAGGCGGGCGCGGCAAGGCCGATGAAGCTGACGAGGCCGACGGCCGCGGCGACCGAAGCTGCGAGCCATACGGCAATGGCGATGACGGCGAACCGGATGAGATTGATGCTCAGTCCCAGCCGCCTGGCACTGCTGTCGTCGAGGCCGAGTATCGTCAGCGGTTTCGTCAGAACGGCCGCTGCCAGTGCCCCGGCGAAGAACTGCAGCAGGAGGTTTCTCGATGTGGACCAATCCTGCTGGCTCAGCGCGCCGCCGTTCCACGAAACGAGCGACATGAGGTACTCGCCCTGTGCCAGCACCAGCGCGGCAGAGATTGCGCTCGCCGTTATGCCGACGAGGAGACCGCCGATGATCATGGCGATCGGGTCGAGCCCGCGCCGCCAGCTCAACCCGACGACGATAAGGGCCGCAAGCGCGGCGCCGCCGAATGCAACGCCCTGCCGGCCGCCATCGACGAGCCCGGGAGCAAACAGCGTCGCCGCCACTATGGCCAATTGCGCGCCCGACGAAATGCCGAGCGTCGCCGGTTCCGCGATGGGATTGCGCAGCAGCCGCTGCAGCAGGGCTCCGGAAAGGCCGAGACACGCGCCGCAAAGAAGGGCGACAGCGGCGCGCGGAAGCAGGCCATAGGCGATGATGATCTGATCGAGCGACATCGACGCCGGATCGAACGGCCAGGCGGGAAAGCCTGTCGCAGGTGCATAGCGGGCGATATTATAGGCCGACAGGGCAGACGCCAGCATGGCTGCCGCGATGATCGCGACAAGATTGCGGGGGCGAAGTGCAGCGTTCATTCCGTCGCCTCCGTCAGGGCCTTGTGCAGCAGCCGCGCAAACCGCATGCCGGCGATGACCCCGCCATAGGGCCCGACATTTTCCAGTTGCAGCACCCGGTTCCGACGCACGGCAGGAAGCGCGTTCCACAGCACGCTGCTGCGCAGGGTCGACCTCGCTTCGACGGGAATTTCGGAGACGATAACGATCTGCGCCTCCGGCATCTCCGCCAGCCGTTCTATCGGGACCGGCGCCGCGAAACTGAACTCCGTGGCTCCCTGCCACGCATTGGTCAGTCCCAGCCGGACCATGATATTGCCGAACAGACTATCGGCCCCGAAAGCGCGAAAATGACGCCCATCGCCAATATTGATCACATAGATCGGTCGCGCCGCCTTGCGCCCGAGCTCTGCCCGATAGCGCGCCAGGTTGCGTTCTGCCTCGGCGACCACCTGTTCCGCGCGATCGGCCAGCGCCAGCTTCGCGCCGAGATTGCGCACCGCTTCCAGCGTCTTTTCGAACGGTGGCTCGCCGGCAACGTAGAAGGGGAGCGAGATCACTGGCGCGATCTGCGAGAATTTCGCCCCGTGCTGCGCATAAAATGGCGAACTCAGGATGAAATCCGGCTGAATGAACCGTAACAGCTCGAAATTCGGGGAGCCGCGCAAACCGAGATCGATAAAATCCGTCGGTAGAGCCGGTTCGACCGAGGTGCGGCGGAACTGCTTGATCTCCGTGCCGGCGACAATATGGGCTCCGAGGGCGAATGCCGTTTCGAGCATCGCCCAATCGATGGCGGCGAGCCTCGGGCCTTCTGCGGCATATGACAAACGCGGTGACAGGATGAAGCCTGCCGACATGGCGAGCAAAGACCGCCGCGTGATGATTGATCGTTGATTCAATGTCTCTGCCGACCGCAATGAATAATCGGGAAACATCTGCAAGCGGTGCATATGAGCCCCTGGAGACTGGCTACATAGGGGCAAAAGCTAAACATGAAAAGAGAAATCATGTTTAGTCGCACAGGTCGTCGCGGTTAAGGCCGGAAGAGATAGTTGCAAATGTAACCATCTCTTCCGGCGACAGTTGAATCAGCTGATGAAATCCGCGCGGTGTGGCGTGAAACTGTCGACCAGACGCCCCTTTTCAAGCGCTTTTACGCCGTGAACGAGGTTGGAAGGGACGATAAAACTGCCTCCTTCGCCGATAATTTCGGTCACGCCGTCGATTGTAACCTCGAAACTCCCCTCCGCCACATAGCTTCCCTGCACATGCGGATGGGAATGGAGGGCGCCGACGCCGCCTTTCTCAAAGGCGAATTCGACGATCATCAGCTCGTCCGTATGGACCAGCACGCGTCGGCGATTCCCGTCCAGCGTAGGTGTCCATGGCCTGTCGCCGCTCTGGCAGAACATTGCTTGGTTCATATCGTATGCTCCGCGGTTCAACGAAGATCTTCGATGGCGACCGCGTCGACATCGGTATAGTCTATATTGTCTCCGGCCATGGCCCAGATGAAGGCGTAGTTTGCGGTGCCGGAGCCTGAGTGGATGGACCAGCCCGGCGAAAGGACCGCCTCTTCATTTTTCACCACGATATGGCGTGTCTCGTCCGGCTCGCCCATGAAATGGAAGACGCGCGCCGTTTCCGACAGGTCGAAATAGAGATATGCCTCCATCCGGCGATCGTGGATGTGGCAGGGCATCGTGTTCCAGACGGAGCCTTCGGCGAGCTGGGTCATGCCCACGACGAGCTGGCACGTCTTGACGCCATCCGCATGGATGAACTGGAAGATCGACCGTTCATTGGATGTCGCGCGGCTGCCGAGATCGATGCGCTTCGCATCGCCGATACGGATGAGACGTGCCGGGTAGGCCTGATGCGCCGGCGCGCTCAGCAGATAGAATTTGGCGGGGTTTCCAGCATCGCTGCTCGCGAACGAAACACCCTTCGCGCCCATGCCGAGATAAAGCATGTCGCGAGCGGCGAGCTCGAATGAAGCGCCATCGGCCTCGATCCTGCCGGCGCCGCCAATATTGACGACGATCAATTCCCTGCGGTCGAGGAAATTCGCGGTTCCTGTCGGCTTGATGGCCTGAAGCTCCAGCGGCGCCGATCCGGGCATTGCGCCGCCGACGATCATCCGGTCGTAATGCGTATAGGTGAGCGTCACCTGGCCAGGCTGGAACAGATCGCCGATATGGAAATTGTGCCGAAGCTCATCCGTGCCCATGGCTGCAGCAGCGGAAGGGTCGATAGCGAAACGGATGGAATAGTCGGTGGTAGGCTGGGTCATGATTTCCTGCAATTCTGGTTGGGCAACTCTGGTTGGATTGAAGAAACGGGCTCAACCCGCGTCTGGCATGGTTCGGCGCTCCTGCAAGCGTTCCTGGTATCGCTGCTGGCTGGAAGAAAGATGCGCCCGCATGGCGTCGCGCGCCGCATCGGCATCACCATTCGAAATCGCCGTCAGGATCGTCAGATGCTCGCGCTGCAATCCCTGCTGGTAGGTTTCGGACTGCGTCGTTTCGGTGGACCACGGCGAGGTCACGTCACAGGGAATTGCCCGGCGTCCGAGCACATCGAGCATCTCGACATAGAAGGGATTGTTCGTGGCGCTGGCGATGGCGCGGTGAAAGGCGAGATCGGCCGGCCCGGTCGGATCGCCGTTGCGCAGCAGCCTGCCGAACTCGAAATGCGCCTCCTGGATCGCGGCCTCCTGCGCCGCATTGCGCCTCACGGCCGCGAGGCCCGCAGACTCGATCTCGATTGCCAGCCTCACCTCCAGCACGTTCAGCGCGATGGAGTCTTTCGTTCCCATTTCGGATGCCAGCGCGCCGAGCACAGTGCTGATCTGCTCGGTGGCGAACACGCCGGCTCCCTGGCGCGGTTCGACAAGTCCCGCTGCCGCAAGTTGCGCCAACGCCTCGCGCACAACCGTGCGGCTCACGCCGAAGACTCCCGTCAACTGGCCCTCGGTCGGCAGCTTCTGCCCCGGCTGGATAATGCCGGTGCGCAGCTGTTCCCGGATCGCGGCGACGACCGTCTCGCACAGCTTGGGCTTTCGTTCTACCTTGAGGTCCACAACATCCATTTCTATCTGCCTTCCTATTTGAAGATGCTCGGAAGCCAAAGCGAAATGGCCGGAATGTAGGTGACCAGTCCCAGCACCACGATGCCGGCGCCGTAGAAGGGCCAGATCGACCGCATCGCCTGCCAGACGGTGATTTTCCCAACCGCGCAGGCAACGAATTGCACCGTTCCGACCGGAGGCGTGTTCAGCCCGATTCCGAGATTGAGGATCAGGATAACGCCGAAATGCACCGGATCAACGCCGTAGTGCTGGGCCAGGGGAAGAAAGATCGGCGTGCAGATGATGATCATCGGTCCCATGTCCATGAACGTGCCAAGCAGAAGCATGAGCACATTCAGGAGCAGCAGCACCATGAGCGGATCGGTCGAAATGGCATTCATGCCGGCGATCAACGCGGCAGGGACCTTCAGATAGGCCATGAGCCAGCTGAACGATGCCGCCGTCCCGATGATCAGCAGGACCATCGCCGTCGTCCGCACCGCGCCAAGCGTGGCGTGGACGAAATCACTCCAACCCATCGACCTGTAGCCGAGGATGGTGACCAGCGCCGCATAGATGACCGCTATGCACGAGCTTTCGGTGGCGGTGAAGACGCCGGAACGGACGCCGCCGAAGATGATCGCGATCAGCAGCAGGCCCGGCAGCGCTATGACGGCGAGCTCGCCGGCGCGCCGGAAGCCCTGGAACGCCTCGGTCGGATAGCCGCGATGGCGAGCGACGAAATAGGCCGTAATCATCAGCGCGGCGGCAAGGAGCAGCCCCGGGAGAATGCCGGCCGTGAAGAGATCAGCGATGGAGATCTTGCCGCCTCCGGCGATCGAATAGATGATCATGTTCTGCGACGGCGGCAGCAGCAGCGCGATCAGCGCGGCCATCGAGGTGACGTTCACCGCATAATCGGTGCCATAGCCCTTCGCCTTCATCTGCGGGATCATGATCCCTCCGACGGCTGCCGCTTCGGCGACAGCCGAACCCGATATGCCGCCGAACAGCGTGCCGGCGATGATATTGACCTGGCCGAGACCGCCACGCAGATGCCCGACGAGCGAACCGGCGAAGGAAATGATCCGCTGGGCGATGCCGCCCCGCACCATCAGGTCGCCGGCATAGATGAAGAATGGCACCGCCATCAGTGAGAAGACGCTCATGCCGGAATTCATCCGCTGGAAGACGACGAGCGGGGGCAATCCGAGATAGGCCACGGTAGCCAGGCTGGCAGCGCCCAGGCAGAAGGCGATGGGCGTGCCGATGAACATCAGGAGCGTGAAGACTCCGAACAAAATCCAAAGATCCATTCAGGCCTCCTGCACCTTGGGCATTTCGGGGACTTCTTCAAGGTTTATGTCATGATCGACGCTGACGCCGGCCCAGCGCAGAACCATGCGCTCGAGTGAAAACAGGCTGAACAGGACGCCGCCAGCAACGAGCGGCAGGTAATCGAAGCCGCCTGGCAGGCCAAGCGACGGCAGGCGAGCCTGCCAAGTGAGCCCCACGAGCTTGCTGCCGTACCAGACCATGCCAAGGCCGAAGCCGAAGACGACAAGGTCGGAAACCGTGCGCAGGACCGCCTTGCTCCCGTTCGGCAATATATAGAGCAGCACGTCGAAGCCGAGATGAAAGTTCTCGCGGACACCGATCGCCGAGCCGAGAAAAATGAACCAGCTCATCAGCATGATGGAGGAGGTCTCGGTCCAGCTCGGCGACGAGTTGAGGATAAAGCGCGAGAATACCTGATAGGCGATGAGCAGGGTCATCATGACCATGCCGAACCCGGCGAGATAGAGCGCAAAATTGCTGATCGCCGTGATGACGCGGCTCAGCCGGACGCGCGTCGCGGGAAAATCACTCATTCCATTCCTCCCCTTCGGGCGGAGTTCCCCATGAAGACAAGGCTCCATGGGGATCTGCCGCTTACTGCGTGGCTTCGATACGGGCAGCCAAGTCCTTCAGCTCCGGCGTCGATAGATATTTCTCGTACACCGGCTTCATGGCGTCGATCAGCGGCTGCCTCTCGATCTCGTTGACCTTCACACCGGCAGCCTCGACGATCTCGCGCGACTTCTTCTCGCGGGCATCCCATAGTTCACGCATCTTGGCGACACTGTCCTTTGCCGCCTGCCGCACGATCGCCTGATCTTCCGGCGTCAGGTTGTCCCAGCTCGCCTTCGACATCACCAGCACTTCCGGCACCATCTGATGCTGGTCGAGAGAGAAGAATTTCGCCACTTCGTAATGTTTCGCCGATTCGAAGCTCGGCCAATTGTTCTCGGCGCCGTCGATCACGCCGGTTTCGAGCGCCGAATAGACCTCGCCATAGGCCATCGGAACGGCGTTGGCGCCAAGCTGATTGACCATGTCGACGAAAACATCCGACTGGATGACGCGGAACTTCATGCCTTTGAGATCGTCCAGGGACGTAATCGGCTTCTTGGAATTGTAGAAGGAGCGCGCTCCCGAATCGTAGAATGCCAGTCCTACAAGATTATGCGCCTCGAACGCCTTGAGGATTTCATCGCCGACAGGTCCATCCATCGTATGGCGCATATGGTCGGCAGAGCGGAAGATATAGGGCAGCGACGGCACCTTGGTGATCGGCACGACGCTGTTGAACGGGCCCATCGAAACACGGTTGAGGTCCAGAACGCCCGTTTGCACCTGCTCGATCGTGTCTTTTTCCTCGCCAAGCTGCGCCGAATGATAGACCTCGACCGAATAGCGGCCGGCGGTGCGCTCCTTGATCAGCTCGCCCATATATTTCACGGCCTCGACAGTCGGATAGCCGTCAGGATGGGTATCGGCAGAGCGAAGCACCGTCTGTGCCCCTGCCGCGCCTGTCATCAGTGCGCCGACCATGGCGGTCAGCATCGTCAATCGAATGGAATTCAGCATAAGTTCCTCCCTGAACAAGCGGGAAGAGACCATGAGCCGGGCCCTCGCATGCAGCGCGCGGATCCTGCGAGGTCTCCTCCCCTACAGGTGCCCGGCCGCTGCAATGCCCGGTCATTTCCTCCCGTCATCTATCGATAGGAAGAGTTCTTCATCATGTCAATATACAAGTTTGGGTATGTTGTATGATGAATTTGACCCACCTCAATTCAGCGGCAACCGCCGTGCCGACCATTCGCCCGGAGGAATGAGATCGCCGAAACTCAGGCTGAACGACACCACTTCCGTCTGGTCGCCATTCACCCCGCAGCGGTAATCCACGCTGAACCAGCTGGTACGGCTGCGGAAGGCGCCGCCGGTCGCATCAAGCGCCTGATCGGAAAGCCTGCCGCCCCCGGGTTCGAAGGGCACGAAGAGGTCCGGGAACGACGCGGGACGCTGGTGCCGTATCTGTTCGAGCGCCTCGATACTGCATAGCTGGATGATCCGCCGGCGCGGCGGCAGCTTGGCAAGGGCATCTCGAACGCGGGGATCCGAGATCGAATTCGGCGAGTATAATCGTGTCGCCTTTTGCAGCCTGGATGAACCCTTCTTCGCCTTCGACGACTGCCGTTCGCCACCGGCTCGTTTTGGCGTCGCCTTCTCAGCTTTCCTGGCTGGAGCATCCTTGGCCTTCGGCTCCGCCTGATCGGCGCTGGCGAGCTTTCCTTCCCTGCGCTCGACCGGCAGCTTCTGCGGCTCACGTTCCCGGCGCTGCTGTCCGGCATCAGGCGGCGCAGGCGCAGGGCTTGCCGGAGCCGGCTGCGGCTTCGCCTGTTCCGGGCTTTTCGGCGGAGCGGCCGCTTCCATGGCGGGCACCTTCTTTGGAGGTTCGGGCGGCTTCGGTTGCTTTGGCGGTTGCTTCGGCGGCGGCTTAGGCGCCGGCGGCGGCACCAGCCGAACCTCGATCGCCTTGTCTTCCTTCATCTTCGGCAAGGCTGCCGTGATATCGAACAGGAAAAAGGCGGCGATCAGCCCGTGGATGGCGAGCGAGACCGGTACAGACCAGAACCATCCATGTCGTCTTGCCGCGTGAAACATAGGCTGGGAGATGCTCTCTTGAATGGACGGACCATCCGGCCGCATGGCGGCGTCGATGCCCGAAGTAACAATGACAATCGAATGCCTCATCGAGCCGATCAGGCGCGATAAGAAAACTTGAACCATCCTTGGCTTAGGTTATCATCCGGGACAGAATTACATCATACTGCCCCACACTGACAATCTAACTCGCCTTCTCCACCCGACTGGATCAACGATTGGGAAAAGCACAATCAGAACAAGATGGCTTTATGGAGCGGTTGAAAGCCGTGATTGCCGATTACGAAATCATCGTGCAGCGGCTGGAATCGGGGACCGACAAGGCGTATCGGACATCGCGCACCGGCGTGAAGGAAGATGTCTCGGCGCAGACGGCGGACCATTATCGGCGCCTCATATCGCACTATACGCTCATCGTCACCCGCTATGAGGAAAAGCAGGCGAAGAACAGGGTCAAATAGGCCGGTCCGCGCATCGATGGAATCCAACGCGATGCGCCTTCAGAATGTCACTGTCCCGGCCTTCCGGATCGCTGGACACGCGAACTGGCTGGATCTGCGGAGATCCTTCACATTCGAAACACGGATTTTTGAGGTGTCGACATGACCACTGTAAAACTGCTGACAGATGCCGAGGCGGCCGCAATCCCGGCGGTGCGGGCCGTATTCGAAGACATCCGGGCGACGCGGAAGTCCGACTTCATCAATAATTTCTGGCGTGGCCTCGCCAATGACCCGCCAACGCTCAAGCGTGTCTGGGAGAGCGTGAAAGCGGTGATGGGCGCGGAAGGAACACTCGACCCGCTGGTCAAGGAAATGATCTATATCGCCGTTTCAACCGCCAATGGCTGCAATTATTGCGTACATTCCCATAGCGCCGCTGCCAGGGCGAAAGGTCTGACCGCTGCGCAGCACGCGGAACTGATCGCGGTCATCAGCCTTGCCGGCCAGACCAATCATCTGGCGAATGCGATGCAGATCCCGGTCGATCCGGAATTTCAGTTCGGCGGTTGACGTGCCGCGATCCTGTCGCGCAACAGGGCCATGGCGGCTATCCCCATGCCTGCGCCCGCCATCTTGACCAGGAAGTTGCTGATATCCGCATGCCTGCCGGGCATCAGATATTGCCCGAGTTCGAACAGGCCACAGCACAGAAACAGCACCATTCCCACGTAGACGAGCCGATTGGGGTAGCTGAGACTGAATACGATGCCCAGCGCCAGGAAGGCCGCGAACCGTTCCGTGTTGGGGCCGAGCAATGTCACCGGCCGCACGCTCATCGGGCCGATGGTGGCGAGCATGATGAGACCCAGCAACAGCCAGGCGATTGCGTGATGGCGTGCGAAGAAATTAATCGTTCTTCTCCACCACCAGTACGCGGCTTGGCGATATCCGCCCCGCAAGAAGGTCCCGAAGCGCCAGCAGATTGCCTCTCAGACGGCCTTTCCTGTCCACCCAAGCCTCTGGCGCAAGGCTTTTCACCAGGTTGGCGACCACGTTCTTCGCCGCAATGGCGAGCGCCTTGGACTTCAGCATTGTGCCCTTGCGGGCAAGATAATAGGGATTGGCGATCTGGGAGTAACCCAGCTTGATCCCGGACGTTCGTCCTGTTTTCACACCGAGATGGATGCCGCGCAGGGTATTCGATTTGACGACTCGGCCGTGCTGAGCCAGCAACCGGCTCAGATCCACATCCTCCAGCCAGCAATAGAGCGGCAGGTTCTCGTCGAACCAGATATCGTTGCGCCGCAGGCCATCCAGCCGAACCGTCATGTTGCAGCCGTAGCCATTATAGACATTCGTCATCGTCTCGGGCCGTGTCTCGGGGTCGTCGAGCAGCTTTTTCAACAGGCCCGATCCCTCCGCGACGCCAATGCCGCGGCTGCCTATGCCGTCGAGCAGGACATTGCCGGTCGCCACCATCACGTCCTCATGCTCGAGAAAAAGGCGCTCCACTTCGGCAAGGTAGTTGGGCGCCATCAGGAAATCATCGTCCAGGAACACCAATATATCGAAATCGTACAATTCCTTGATGATATCGTTGCGCTGTTTCGCCAGGCCGGAGGACGACAGCTTCGTGGACACCGGAATGGCGAGATGGTGCAGGCCGTCGGGCACGTCGCTCGGACGCAACGTGCAGATGACGATCTTCTCCGGCAGGCGCGTCTGTTTCTCGATCAGCGGCACTGTCGCCGCCAGAATGTCGCTCCTTCCCGTCGATGGTATCCCGACGGCCATCCTCAGGCGGCGTGCGGAATCATACCCCATGAGCGGCTCCCCTTTTCTTGCCAACGCGTACATAGCGTTTGCCAAGCGCGGCCAATGATGATTTCAGCTCCCGGCTGGAGGGCCAGAACGAGATAGGCGCGGCTGCGCGGGAGCGGCGGACATTGTTGAACACCACGCCGACACCATCGGCGTCCAGCGCGCCGCAGCTCGCCACGGCTGCTCCCAATACGTCCAGTGTCACATTTTGCTCGTCGCCCACCGTCAGGATCACGCAATCCGTCGTCCCACTGACGATACGCGCATCCGCCGTCGTCTTGAGATCAGGCAGGTCCAGTATGATGATGTCATGTTGCTCGCGCAGCCGCGCGAGATTGGCTTCGAGCGCCTGCAGGTTCAGATAGCGATAGGACTGTGTCGACTTATGC
This sequence comes from Phyllobacterium sp. 0TCS1.6A, assembly GCF_026420825.1. Classification (NCBI taxonomy): domain Bacteria; kingdom Pseudomonadati; phylum Pseudomonadota; class Alphaproteobacteria; order Hyphomicrobiales; family Phyllobacteriaceae; genus Phyllobacterium; species Phyllobacterium sp. 0TCS1.6A. Next base: position 51,734 of record NZ_JAPMAB010000012.1, on the reverse strand, counting down.
GTGATCTCGTCGACGCCCATCAAGGCCGGTGGAGTGATCACCGCCACGGATTGATAGGGCTCGTCGTTCCGCCTTTCCTTGACCTCGGCCAGCCGTCGGCGCTCTTCGGCTAGCTCGGAACGGCCATAATGCGCGTCGACGGATTTTCCACCATCTTCGCCCTTGTGGTCGAGCCTCTGGTTCAGCGTGGCGAAAACACGGGTCAGGGTCGGGTTGGCCGCACAGGCGTCGATCAGCATGGTGCGATAGCCGGTGGCGGCGTAGAGCTGCGCCAGATTGCTGGCCAAGGTCGTCTTGCCCTCGCCCGGCAGCGCCGAGGTTATGCCGACGATCTTGCCGTTCCTGCGACGCAGAATAAGGTCCAGCGAGGCCTTCGTGCTGCGCACTGCATCCGCGAATGGTTCGTTCGGCTGGTCCATGACGAGGCTGAGCAGTCGCTGCGACTCATGCCCGCCGGTTCTCGACAGCGATTTCAGCGGCACGAAAGGCAGGGTGCCAAGGCTGCTGAGGCCGAGTTCCCTGTGCAGGCGGGCTGCCGTCTTGATGCGGCGATCCGCGACTTCGCGAATGGCGGCGTAGGCAAGGCCGCCGAGCGTACCGAGCACGACGGCAAGCGCCAGGACCAGCGAACCTTTCGGCCAGGCCTTGCCAAGCGGTACGGCGGCAGCGGACACCAGGCGCGAATCTCCAACCGGGAAGGATTCCTGCTGCAGCGCGCTTATCAGCTGCTGCATCACGCTCTGGTACATTTGCCGGTATGTGTTGGCGCGGCTTTCGAGTTCCGCCAGCTGCACCCTCGCCATGCCCTTGCTCAGGCCGGAATGGATCGTCGCCTGCAATTGTTCATTGACATATTGCTCGCGCCGTTCGGCGGCTTCGAGGTTCGACTTGTAGACCTGGCCGATACGGACGATCTCGGCGCGAACCTCGCCCTGGAGGCTGGCGATTTCCTTTTCCGCCGCCTGTACGGCCGTGCCCTCGGCGCCGTAGCGGCTCTTCAATTCATCGCGCTGGCCCGTGGCCACCGTCAGGCGTTCACGCAAGGCGGTGATCTGCGGGCTTCGCAGCGCCTCGTCGACATAGCCATCGACATAGGTCTCGGATTCAAGGAAGCGATTGATCATGGCCAGCTTGGCCCGCTCCGTTGCCGCATCCGCCTTGGCGCGCGAGAGCTGGATATTGGCCTCCGCCACCTGCTGCTCGTCGAGCGATGTCGGGCCGGCCTGAGAAATATTGTTGCGGTTGCGGAAATCCTCGACTGCCTTGGCGGATTCGTTCGCCTGGCGGCTGATCTCGGCAAGACGCGCCTCGAGCCAGCCGGCACCGCTCTTGGCGGCCGACGACTTGGCTTCGAGCCCGGCCTTGATATAGGCCTGCGCCGTCGCATTGGCCACGGCGGCCGCCTTGACCGGATCGACGGAATTATAGGCGATGTCGAGAACATAGGACTGACCGACACGCCATACGCGCAGGCGCTCCAGGAAACCGGCGACAGTGCGCCGAAGCGCCACTTCCTGTTTCCCATCCGTATTGCCGCTGCGCCAGAAGGCAAGGCGCGAGAGCAGCGACGGCTGTTCCTGCAGCTCCGGGTCTTCCGTCAGGGCAAGTTCGGCGATGACGCTGATCGCAATCGCTTCCGAGCGGATGATCTCGACCTGGCTCTCCACCTCGCCCGTCTCGATGACGATCGCGCCGGAAACCGCGTCCTGCGAGGCGATACGGGCCTGCTCGGGATCGATCACGATACGCGCGGTAGCGGTGAATATGGGTTCGGTGACGGCCAGATAGAACATGCCGGCCATGGCGCAGCCGAGGACCGAAACGAGGACCGGCCGCCAGTTGCGTTTCAGGAATCCGATGATATCGCGCATTCCGATCAGATTGGCATCGGCCGGATTGTCGTCGGACATTTCAAGATCCTTGTACTTGGCCATTCTCGTGCCCATCATCCTGTTGTTACTGAGTGTTGGTCAGGCCGGTCGCCGCCGCGAGAGGCGCGGCGCCGGAATTCTGCGGCACCATCGCCGCGGTTCCAGCCGTCTGTGCGGAGAACCGGACATTGAGCGAGGCACGAACCACATCGCCCGGCACAAGCAGCGTATTCTCGTCGGCGGCGATTTCGACCGGCTCGGCGGAGGCCTTGCGGGTGATGGTGAATGTGAGGTCCGGCTCCTGTTTTTCACCGCGTTTCTGTCCGGAGATGATCGAACCCGCCGCGACGAGCAGGCGCTGCGCCGTCTCCTGGCGGATTTTCAGCTGATCCAGCGAGGCTTGGGCCGTCTGGAGTTCGGTCGAGGCGGTGGTCTGCCGCGTGCTGACGAGGTTCTGCGCATCCCGGCTCGCCTGGCTTATGTTCTGCCGTGCGCGCATGATTGCGGTCACCTGATCCAGGCGATCGGCCTGAAGCGCCGTTATGATGCGCTGCAGGTCGGACTGGCGCGATGTCGTCGCTATGCCGCGCTCGACGAGCGGCTTGACCGCGGCGAGCTCATCATCGAGCAGCTTGAGCTGCTTCTCCTGGCCGACGACCTTTTCCTGCAGCACATCGATTTCCGAGGCGAAGAGCCGGCGCAGTTCGCTCAGGTTCTCAAGCTGCTGGGTAAGACCATTGGACTGCGCCTGAAATACCGCCCGTTCTTCCGCGATAATGGAGGAAACCGTGGCTTCATCGGCAAGCTCGTTAAGGTTGGCGGGAAATTCGATATCCTTCTGACCCGAAATTTCGGCCCTCAGCCGCGCGATCCGGGCAAGGGTGCGCACCATTTCGCCATGCGCCGACTGAAGCTCACCCAGATACTGTATCTGCTCGACCGTTCTCGCTTCCTCGCGCGGACGATATCGCCCACCTGCCAGGGCCACCGCCTGAAGCACCGTCAGGCCCGGACGGAAACGATATTCACCCGGCCGCTCGACATTGCCGACGAGGAAGACCGGCGGATAATCGACGATCTGGACGGCCACATTGGGAAGGTTCACCAGACCGGTGATCTTCTGCACCCGTTTCGACACCTCGGTCGCCATGGTCACGGCATCGAAGGAAGACACTTCCATGGTGCCGACCAATGGCAGGAGAAGCGACCCTTCCTCGGAAACGACATATTCGCCGTTCAGTGCGCTCCACTCGCGATATTCACCGCGGGCGGCCACCCATTCCAGCACAGTGAGACGCAATCTCGTATAGGGCGCCAGCTTGTACGGTTCGCTTGCAGCCGCCGGCAATGGCATTGCAAACGGTATGGAACACAGAGCAGCGGCAAGCATGAGCCGCCGCGCGATCCCGAGGATCGATCTCTTGAGTTCGTGCCACATGATTCTTGCCCCGCCACCTGTTTTTCCAGCATTATCAGCGGCTACAGAAGGCGTGACAATCAATCGATCACAGTTTTACCATAATGAATTTGGTCTATATCGGCTATCTTTTGTGTTTATTCACCAGTTTCGATGCACGTTGAACATGCCAGATCGCAATTTCCAACACATATAGACTGAAATCAAGTCTGATAGATCAGTATAGCGCGCCGTATACCTAGTATTACGGGCGCCTGTTAAACCCAATTGTTTATTGACGCTCCGGGTCCATATTATAGGCTTCATGGGCGGCATCGAAGCGGGAAGGAATAACCCGTATATGCCGCTCAAGGGGCAGTCAAATGTGTGGGATCGCGGGCTATTGTGGAACGGAAATCGGTGGAGACGGCCCCCGCATCCTGCGCAGGATGACCGACGCGATTTCTTACAGGGGCCCCGACGAAAGCGGCGTCCAGTCGATGACGGATGCGGGGCTCGGTCATGTCCGCCTGTCGATCGTCGGCCTGTCCGATGGCCAGCAGCCGATGCAGAGCGCGGATGGCAACCTCGTAATCTCGTATAATGGTGAAGTGTTCAACTATGTGGAACTGCGCGACGACCTGATCGCACAGGGTCACCGCTTCCGCAGCTCGAGCGACACGGAGGTGATCCTTCATCTCTACGACGAGATGGGGCCGGACTGCGTCAAGCTGCTCAATGGCGATTTCGCCTTCGCACTTTGGGACAACAAGCGCCGCCGCATGATGCTGGCGCGGGACCGGATGGGCGTGCGCCCTCTCTTCTATACGTGCCACGGCGGCAATTTCTTCTTCGCATCGGAGATAAAGGCGCTGCTGGCCGTTCCAGGCGTGCGGTCCGAAATCGATCCCTATGCGCTCGACCAGATATTCACGCTCTGGGCGCCGATCCCGCCGCGAACGGCGTTCAAGGACATTTACGAACTGCCGGCTGCCCATCTGATGCTCGTCGATGACCGTGGCATCAAGCGGTCATCCTATTGGCAGCTCGACTATCCGCATGGCGGCGACCACGGAAAATCGCGATCCGAAGCCGATATGGCCGAGGAACTCAGGCATCTTCTGACCGACGCGACCAGAATTCGGCTGCGCGCCGATGTACCTGTCGGCTCCTATCTTTCCGGGGGGCTGGATTCGTCGGCGGTTTCGGCCCTGGCCGCTCGTGTCATCCCGGATCGGCTGAGGACATTTTCGATCGGGTTCGAATCCGCGGAACATGATGAAACAATCTTTCAGAACCAGATGGTCGAGGCGCTCGGAACGAAGCATTCATCGCTGACCTGCAGCGGCAGCGACATTGCCGATATATTCCCGTCCGTCGTTGAACATATGGAGCGGCCGGTGCTGCGAACGGCGCCAGCGCCGCTCTATCTCTTGTCGAGGCTTACCAAGGAGCACGGCTACAAGGTCGTCCTCACCGGCGAGGGCGCCGACGAGGTTTTCGGCGGCTACGACCTGTTCCGCGAGGCCAAGGTCCGGCGTTTCTGCGCCCGCCAGCCCCATTCCCGCATGAGACCGCAGCTGTTCCGCCGGCTTTATCCGTATCTGCCGGGGCTGCAGCAGCAGAAACCGGAATATCTTGCGGCATTCTTCGGCGTCAGCGTGGATGATCTGAACGATCCGCTCTATTCGCATCGCCCGAGATTCCGCGGCACGGCGGCGACGAAACTTTTCTTTTCCCCTGAGCTGAAACAGGCGCTTCATGGCTATGACGCGACGGAAGATCTGATTTCGACACTGCCTGCGGAATATGCGCGCTGGCATCCGCTGAACCAGGCTCAATATCTCGAAACCAGCCTGTTGCTGCCCGGTTATATCCTGTGCTGCCAAAGCGACCGCATGGCCATGGCCCATGGCGTGGAGGGGCGTTTCCCGTTCCTCGACCATCGGATCGTCGAATTTGGAGCGAGGCTGCCGATCAGCGCCAAGCTGAATGGCCTCGACGAGAAGCACATCCTCAAGCAGGCCATGCGCGGGCTGATACCCGAGACGATCACCGCCCGGCAGAAGCAGCCTTACAGGGCGCCCGACAGCCAGTCCTTCACCCGTGGCCGCTTGCCCGGTTACGTTGCCGAGCTGATGAGCCCGGAAGCGATCGACGATGGCGGATTGTTCAACGCCGGCGCCGTCGGCAAGCTCCTCGAAAAATGCGTGCGCAACGACACGCCGGGGCATCGCGACGACAGCGCTTTCGTCGGCATTCTCTCGACGCAGCTCTGGCAACAGGCCTTCGCCCAACAATCCTATCAAAACAACTATGCCGCAGCATGAAAGGAATATTCAGCATGACGCTCGAGGCACAGATAAGAGATTTCATCGTCGAGAACTACCTGTTCGGCGACACCAGCCACCCGCTTGAGGCGACGACGTCGCTGATCGAGAGCGATGTCATCGATTCGACCGGGGTTCTCGAACTGGTGACCTTCCTTGAAGACACGTTCCACATCACCATCGACGATGCGGACATCGTACCTTCCAACCTCGATTCCATCGCGAGCATCGCCAGTTTCGTGTCCAGCAAGGCTGTGCCGCAGAAATCGGTGGCTTGAGGAAAGGCCCGGCAAATGCGCATCGAGAACATCCTGCGGCAGACCGCCCGCCGCCTTGGCGACAAGACCATGCTGGTCGCCGGCACCCGGAGGCTGAGCTATGCCGAGTTCGACGATCTGACGGATCGTCTCGCCGCCGCGCTTTGGGCTCAGGGCATAATGCGCGGCGACCGTGTTCTCGTGTTCATGAACAATTGCTGGGAAGCTGCCGTCTCCATCTATGCCGTCATGAAGGCCGGGGCTGTCTTCAGCCCCATCAACCCATCCACCAAGGCGGACAAGCTCGCCTATATCATCGAGAACTGCCGGGCGAGGGCCATCATCACCCAGGAGAAGCTGGCCGGCATAGCCAGTGAAGCAATAGGCACGAATACCGCTTGCGAGCTGATCGTTTCCGGGTCGCGTGACGACATGGCCGGCCAGAACCGGTTGTCCTTTGCCAATGCGCTTCAGGTCGAGCCTGTGCCGGTGCCGCATGCGGGGATCGACATGGACCTCGCCATGCTGATCTATACGTCCGGCTCCACCGGACGGCCAAAGGGCGTGATGATGAACCACCGCAACATCGAAGCTGCGGCGACCTCGATCACGACCTATGTCGAGAATGTCGAGGACGACATCATCCTCAACGTGCTGCCGCTGGCCTTCGACTATGGGCTCTATCAGCTGTTCATGACGGTCAGGACAGGCGCAACGCTGGTGCTGGAAAAATCCTTTAGTTTCCCGCAAGCCATATTAGACACCATGCGTCGCGAGGGCGTTACCGGCTTTCCGATCGTCCCGACCATGGCGGCGCTGATCCTGCAGATGCGCGATCTTCAACCGGGGTTCCTGCCGGGCCTGCGCTACCTCACCAATACCGCCGCGGCCCTGCCGCCGGCGCATATTGCCCGCCTCCGGGAGCTTTTTCCCGGCGCCCGCCTCTATTCGATGTATGGGCTGACCGAGTGCAAGCGCTGCACCTATCTGCCGCCTTCACAGCTCGACATCCGCCCGGGTTCCGTTGGCATCGCCATTCCGAACACGGAGGCCTTCATCGTGAACGATGATGGCCAGCGCGTACCGCCGGGGACCGTTGGAGAGCTCGTCATCCGCGGCCCGCATGTCATGCAGGGCTATTGGGAGAACAGGGAAGCGACGGATCGCGCCCTGCGGCCCGGTCCAAGCCCCTGGGAAAAGGTGCTCCATACGGGCGATCTCTTCACGATGGACCCCGAGGGTTACCTGTTCTTCGTCGGCCGCAAGGACGACATCATCAAGACGCGCGGCGAGAAAGTCGCGCCCAAGGAGGTCGAAGACGTCCTTCACGCCTGCGCCGGAATTGCCGAAGCGGTGGTGATCGGCGTGCCCGATCCCGTGCTTGGCCAGGCGGTGCGCGCCATAGTCGTGCGGAGCGATGAAACCCTGACGGACAGGGACATCATTCGCCATTGCGCGCGTAATCTCGAAGATTTCATGGTGCCTAAATCGGTGGAATTCAGGTCTGGGCTGCCCAAGACCGATACGGGCAAGGTCAGTCGGAGGCTCGCGGCAGAGCCACAGGAGCAAATATGATGAACAAGATTTCCTCGAGGCCCGGCGCGGACATCCTGCCTTTGTCGCTGGAAATAGATCCGGCTGCCGAGGTCGCGCGCATCGTCGCCGCGATGAGGAGCCAGCTGCGCTCGCCGCTCCGGCGCCGCGGTTTCGTCCTCGGCCTTTCTGGCGGCGTCGATTCAAGCGTCTGCGCCGCATTGGCGGCACGCGCCGTCGGCCCCCGGAACGTCTTCTGTCTTTTCATGCCGGAAAACGATTCCGACCCGGAAAGTCTGCGGCTCGGACAACAGGTCGCCGACGCTTTCGGGCTTCCAGGCATTATCGAGGATATCGGCCCGCAACTGGAAGCCATGGGCTGCTATGAGCGCAGGGACGCCTTTATCCGCCGCATCGAGCCCGGTTTCGGGCCCGGCTGGGCGTCGAAAATCGTCATCGCCAATGCGCTTTCCGGCGAGGGCTACAATATTTCATCGCTCGTGCTGCAACGGCCGGACGGGACGACGGCGAAGCTCCGCATGCCGGCGGAAGTCTATCTCGGCATCGTCGCCGCCACCAATATGAAGCAGCGCACACGCAAGCAGATCGAATATTACCATGCTGACCGCCTGAACTACGCCGTCATCGGGACGCCAAACCTGCTCGAATACGATCAGGGATTCTTCGTCAAGAATGGCGACGGCGCGGCCGATCTCAAGCCGATCGCGCATCTCTACAAATCGCAGGTCTATCAGTTGGCCTCCTATCTCAGGGTGCCGGAAGAGGTGACGGCGCGGCCGCCGACGACCGATACCTATCAGCTGGCGCAAACGCAGGAGGAGTTCTATTTCGCCCTGCCCTATCGCGAGATGGATCTGTGCCTCTACGGCCTCAACAATGCCCTGCCGGCCGCGAGCGTCGCCGTCGCCGCGGGCCTCTCGGAAGAGCAGGTCCTGCGCGTATGGCGCGATATAACGGCCAAGCGGAAGACGACGCGTTATCTTCATCTCGGCCCGCAACTGGTCGAGGCGATACCCACCATCGATCATTAGGAAGCGCCATGCCGGGTTTCACGCAAGCGGTTTTCGCAATCGGCACCTTGTTGCTGGCAGCTCTTCCCGGCAGGGCGGCGCTTGCGGAAGAGCGCATGATGTGGGGCATCAACGGCCATCCCCTTGCCTCCTATCATGGCGTCACCCTCACCTTCCAGGTAGAAACGATGGCCGCGCTTGGCGTCAAATCCTACCGGGTCGACCTGCAGACGCCCGAACAACTGCCGAAGCTTGAAATGCTCGTCAATGCAGCAGCGCGGAAAGGCATTTCGATCCTTCCCGTGCTCACGCCGGTCGTCGATCTCAAATCAGCATCCAAGGAAGATATTTTCACGGTGTCGAAACGGCTTGCGATGCAGGCGGCGGCACAGCTCGGAGACAAGGTCTCCGTATGGGAACTCGGCAACGAACTCGAGAGCTTCGCCATCATCCAGCCATGCGAGATGCGCGATGACGGCACGCAATATCCCTGCGAATGGGGCCCGGCAGGCGGACTTTACCCGCTCGACTATTACGGCCCGCGCTGGGAGAAAGTCGCGGCCGTGATGCGTGGGTTGATCGCGGGCATGAAGGCGGCGGGCGGCGAATACAAGATTGCGATGGGCACAGCCGGCTGGGGCCACATCGGCGCGTTCGAGCGGATGAAGCAAGACAAGATCGAATGGGATATCAGCGTATGGCATGCCTATGGCGAGGACCCGGAATGGGCCTTCAAGGCACTGGCCGCCTATGGCAAGCCTATCTGGGTGACCGAATTCAACCATCCGAAAGGCAGTGTCGAGGGCGAGCAGGCGCAGGCGGAAGGCCTGAAGAAGGCAATGGCGCGGCTCCAGGAGCTGAGCAAATTCTATCCGGTGCAGGCGGCCCACATCTACGAATTGATGGACGAGACCTATTGGGCTCCGGATTTCGAGGCATTCATGGGCCTGGTCAAGCTCGATCCGGACGGCAAGGGCGGATGGCGGCCGGGGGCATTGAAGCCCGCGTTCAAGACGGTTCAGGAATTCATCCAGAGCAACGCCCTGGCCGGAGCCGCGATCCAATGATGACAAGGCGGCGGAACTAGATCATGGCAACCAATGTCTTTGGCGTCTGTGTGCTGCTGTTCGGCATCCTCGTCCAGTTCATGCACAGGAAGTATGCGCTCTACGGCATGCTGGCGCTCACGCTTTTCGGCGCGGCGGCGGCGCTGACCCTGCCTGCGCTCGGCGGCGCGTCGATTCTCGTCGCCAATGCGTTCCTCGTGTTCTTTGCCTGGCGGACGCTTCGCATCACCGGTCTTTCGCCCTTCCTCAGCAGTCTTCTGGCGCCCAGCAGCGGCTTCTGGCTCCTGCTATTGATCACCTATGGCATCATCAGCACCATCTTTTTCCCGCGCCTCTTCGCCGGCGTGACAGAAACCATGATGGTGCAGAGACTGCCCGGCGGCTTGAGCCGCATCGTGCTCAATCCGCTTACCTTCTCGAGCACCCATTTGACGCAGACGGTCTATGCCCTGGGCGGCGTCGTCTGCTTTGCCGCCTCGTTCGCCTATTTCAGGCTCAAGCAGGCCTTTCACCATTTCCTCGGCGCCTTCTTCTTCCTCTGTGGCCTGAACGTCCTTTTTGCCATTCTCGATCTCGCTACGTTCGCAACCGGCACAGGCGAATTGCTGGAATTCATCCACACGGCCAATTATTCGCTGATGACGGCGGTCGAGATGGGTGGCCTCAAGCGGATCTCGGGAACCTTCCCTGAATCGTCTTCCTTCGCCACGTTCACGCTGATCCTCTTTGCGATCAGCGCCAGCCTCTATCTCGATAATGTAAGGCCGCTCCGCTCCGGATTCTACGCGCTGGCCAGTCTGGTCCTGCTGCTGCTTTCGACCTCGGGAACTGCCTATGTGGGGCTCATGGCGACCATGGCGCTATTGATGGTGCAATCCTTCGCTCCGGTCTTCAATGGCGGGCGCATGCGCAAGCAATTGTTCATCTATATGGGCGGCATGTGCGCGATCGCCCTGCTCCTGCTGATCGCGGTGCTGTCACCGACGATCATCGACGCCGTCGCTGCCTTTTTCGACGAGAGCCTGTTCGGCAAGCTCGACAGCGCGTCGGGGCGTGAACGCGGATACTGGAACGAGGTGGCATGGACGAACTTCGTCGAAAGCTTCGGCCTCGGCGTCGGCGTCGGCGGCGCGCGCGCATCGAGCTATGTATTCGTGCTGCTCTCGAATGTCGGGGTGCCGGGCGCGCTCTGCTTCGTATTCTTCGTGGCTTCCACGCTATTCAGGCGGAGCCTGCGCCCATCAGGCGGCCAGATCCGCCATATCGTCCGCGCCATCCGTTGCGGGATCGCCGCCAATCTTGTCGGCGCGGCGCTGGTCGGAACCGTGTTCGATCTTGGAATGCTGTTCTATGTCCTGGCAGGTGCCGCAGCCGCAGCCGCCTATCCCGCTGCGAAGGCCATCGCTCCGGCCCGCAAGATCGCGCTGCCCGGCAAGGAATTGACCGGCCACAGCGCGCGTTGATCCACCTCAGGATTCCCGGAAGGCACGGGACATGCTGTCGAGCACCGGCTTCGCCAGATATTCGAAGAAAGTCCGTTCATGCGTCTGGATGAGAATGTCCGCAGGCATGCCCGGCGTCGGTGAAAAACCCTTGATCCTGCCGAGTTCCTCCGACGGAATGCTCACCCGCGCCAGATAGACATCCTGTTTGGTCGCGTTATCGGTCATCGAGTCGGCGGATACGTAGTCGACGCGGCCGTTGATGACCGGCGTGGTCCTTTGGTTGAGGCCGCTCAACCTGATGTGGGCTTCCTGCCCCTGCTTGACTTCGTCGATCTGCATCCGCGGTATCTGCGCTTCGATGATGAGAGGAACGCCGGCGGGGAGGATCTCCACGATCGGCTTGCCGGTCTCGATGACGCCGCCGGCCGTGTGGTAATGCAGGCGAACCACAGTGCCTGCCACCGGCGCCTTGATCAACGTCCGGTCGAGCACGCTATCGGCCTGCCGGGTTTGTTCGCGCACTGCATCGAGCTCGGCCTCCGCACTCTGGATTTCATCGAGGGCGGCCTGCTTCTCGGTATCCTTGGTCTGGATGATTTCCTTGCGGAACTTCTCGATCTGGGCGTTGATTTCGGAAATTTCTGCCGAAAGACGTGCAATCGTGCCCTCGCCATCGGCCACGGCGCGCTGCAATACGCTCACCTCGGAACGGGCCATGAGCCCCTTCTTGAACAGCGACTGCTTGGCCTTGAACTCGTCCTTGAGCAGTTCGACCTGCGTCGCGGTCGCGTCGATCTGGGCCATCCGCCCGACGCGCCGGAACTCCAGCGCCGAGATGTTCCGCTCCATCATCTGTAGCTCGTTCGCATATTTCGCGTGGGCATTGGCGAAATTGTCGCTCTGGCTCTCGTTGACCGCGCGAATATCGGGATTGGTCAGATTGTCCATGATTATCTTCGGCGGCTGGTAGCGCTCGTCGCCGCGCACCACCGCATGAAGCCGCGCAAGGATCGCCTCCAGCCGTGCCTGGCGCAGGAACAGCTGTTGTGCATTCGCCTTCGCCGCAGTCTCGTCCAGGCGCACCAGATTGTCGTTCTCGCTGACCTGGTCACCCTCCTTGACGAGGAGCTCCCTTATGATACCGCCCTCGAGATGCTGCACGATCTTGTTGTTGCCGGTGGCCACGAAGCTTCCCGGCGCGATCACGGCAGCGGCGAGCGGCGCGGTGGCCGCCCATGTCCCGAACCCGCCAAAACACACGAAGACGAGCGCAGCGCCGAATTTGCTGTAGGGCTTGATGGAGCGAGGCACGCCCGCATACCATTCGAGGTCGTTCAATGCGTTCGTCGCGGCCACGGTTCGCTCCCTTTTCTTGTTCTATTCCGCTGCTTCGATGAAGGCTTCCGGTGCCGGCGCCTTCTTCCTCGACAGTGCCTCCAGGACCTTCTCGCGCGAGCCGAACATGGTCACGCTGCCATTGTTGAGCACCATGATCTTGTCGACACAGCTCAACAGCGCCGGCCGCTGGGTGATGGTGACGACGGTGATCTTGTTGTTGCGGGCGTGATAGAGCGCCTTTGTCAGCGCCTGATCGCCCTTCTGGTCGAGATTGGAATTCGGCTCATCCAGGACGACCAGCGTCGGGTTGCCGAAGAAGGCGCGGGCGAGAGCGATGCGCTGCTTCTGCCCACCGGATAATGGCGCCCCATCGGCAGCGACCACCGTCTCATAGCCCTGCGGGAAACTGGAGATCAGCTCATGCACGTCGGCAAGAACCGCCGCCTCATAAATCGACTGATCGGTGGCGTCCTCCCGCATCCGCGCGATATTGGCCTTGATCGTGCCCGGAAACAGCTGCACGTCCTGCGGCAGGTAGCCGATATTCTCGCCGAACTGGCGCTGGTCCCAATTTCGCAGGTCCATGAGATCGAGGCGCACACTGCCCGAAGTCGGCAGGATGGACCCGACGAGCATCTTGCCCAGCGTCGTCTTGCCCGCGCCGGAATTGCCGATGACGGCCATCGATTCTCCTGGCATCAGCGTGAAGGAGATACCGTTCAGGATGACTTTCTTGTTGGGTGGCGGAACGTAAAGGATCCGCTCGACATCCAGCCGGCCCTGGGGAGCCGGCAAGCGAAGCCGCTCGAAGTTCAATGGCGAGGTCTGCAGCAGGTTGCGAATCCGGCCGAAGGCGGAGCGGAACTGGATGAAACTGTTCCAGCCTTCGATCGCGCCTTCGATAGGCGCGAGGGCGCGGCCGGCGATGATCGAGGCTGCGATGACCATGCCGCCCGTAAGCTGCCCGTCAATGGCCAGATGCGCGCCCCATCCGAGCATCGCGACCTGTGTAAGCAGCCGCACGCATTTGGAAATGGTGGCGAAGATAATGTTCCGGTCCTGCGCCTTGACCTGTGATCGCAGCGAACCTGCCATGTCGCGGCCCCAGATCTTCACCGCTTCGGGTATCATCGCCAGCGCATTGATGATCTGCGAGTTCCGCGACATCGAGTCGAGGTGCAGCATGGCCCGGCTCTGGTAGCTGGTGGCCTCGGCAAAGGAAGCGGCCGTGGCGCGCTGGTTGAGGAAGGCGATCGCGATCAGCAGCAGCGACGAGGCGACGACGATGAATCCGAGATGAGGATGAACCAGGAACACTGCCAGCAGGAAGATCGGCGCGATCGGCGCGTCGAAGAATGAAAGGAGTGTTCCCGATGTGAGGAACGATCGCAACTGTTGCAGATCGCCGAGTATCTGGTAGTCCTTGCCATTGCCATGCAGCGACGCACGGGCAGCGGCGCTCAAAATGGGCGCTCCCAATTGCACCGCGACCTCCACCGCCGTGCGCATCAGAATGAAGCGCCTAACCGCATCCAGCACGACCTGAACGATGACGGCCCCGACGATGACGACGGTAAGCATCACCAGCGTATCGGTCGACCGGCTCGTCAACACGCGGTCGGATATCTGGAATAGGTAGATAGGGATCGCCAGGACGAGGATATTCAGGAAGAAGGTGAAACCCATGGTGATGATGAGGTTTCGCCGCACCGCATTGACGCCGTTGCGAAAACTGTCGGCGAAACTTACCGCGGCGACGCGCTTATGGAAGTTTTCGCCACTGGTGATCGGCTTGACATTGCTGCTTTCCTTGGCGGGAACAGGACCACGATCACCTTCGATGACCTTGCCGAATTCCTCTACCGGCTGCTGATGCCCCTCGGCAATCGGCGCAACCGGGGCTGCTTCAACCGGATTGGCCGTCGCGGTTTCCGCGTCCTCGCCGGACAGCCGGCGGATCTGCGCCTCCATTTCGTCCAGCAGGCTTTCAAACGTCAACCGGCTGAGCTCCGCTTCGTCGCCATGACGAGGCAATGCCCCGGACAGGCCGGTCGTTGTGTATTGGTTCATTCGCCTCGCGCTCCTCCACGCATTCTTGTTTTTATCAGGCGAGTACAGTCTGCATCACGTCCACGGCGGGACCGGTGTCGGGTATGTCGACGGCGGGACCATGATCCGCGGCCGCATGGCCGGGCGCATCATCGTCCAGGAATGCCACCAGTTCGTTGGCGAGCGGCTGTTGCCCGTTCTGCGCAGGCGCTGGCGCGATGATGTCGGCCTGGATCAGGATCGCGTCGGAATAGACGCCTCCACCCGCATAGGACGTGCCTCCTCCATTCGCGTCCATGTCTTCGATGGACGCGATGTTGATCAGCGCATTGGATCCGGTGCTGATGTCCCATTCCGTTCCGTCCGACCCGCTCAGCAAAGCATCCTCGTAATGCGCAACATAATCGGCATCGCCCAAGACATTGACCTGCTTGATATAATTCAGATCGTAGACATTGCCGCTGATATAAAGAACCCGGAGGCCCTCTATGCCCTGGAGCGCTGCGTCAGCGCCGAAGCCCGACGGCATCGTGTAGTTCCCGCCGGCCAATTGGCTGAAGGCATCGGCATAATGCTGGGGCAGGCCGTTCACCCAGTTCGCCCCGCCCGTATTGGCGATGCTGGCGGAATTCCACAACAGGTTGCCGCTCGACGACAGGCCGCCGCTATATTCCCCCGCCGCGCCGCCCGTAGTGAATTTGTCGTTGTCGAACAATATGTTGGTCTGGAATATGAAATTGCCGTCATAATAGTTCCCGCCGATCATGACGAGGTCGTATGACTTGCACAGGTCCGCGAAGGACGCGCTATTCATGGAGCCGTTGGAACCGGTCACGATGGTGGTGTAGGCGCCGGTTGCCGACAGCACATGCACGTCATTGTCGGACATGAAACTATATTGCGAGATCCAGTTCATCTGCAGGAGGTCGCCCGTGACGACGCTGATCTGCCAATTCTGCGGGAATGTCGGCGCCTCGCCAGGTATTGTTGCGTTCTGGCCCTGGGCCGATTCATAGAGGAAGCTGGCAATGTTCATCGCCTGTGTCGATGGCGCGGCGCCAAGCCCGGCAAATCCACCCTCGAACACATCGCTGTCGCTATAGGCATTGACCTGGACGATCGCGCTGATGTCATAATAATTGCCGGCAACCGCGAAGTGAGCGCCGACCGAATCCAGGCTTTGCAGCGACACCTGGTTGACCATCAGATTGCCGCCGGCCTTCAAGGTGACCGAATCGTCGATTTCCGTTCCTTTGATCGTCGCTCCCTCGGCGCCAGCAGTAATTTGGCCATCCGTTGCAGCCTCGGTCGGCTGTGGCAGATAGTCCTCGAGCCTCAGGTTGGCGAGTTCGGCGGAACCGTTGACATATGTGCCTTCGATATGGTCGGCGGACACGACGGAGATATCGGCGCCGGCAATGGCAGGCGCCGCGAAACCCTGCATGGCGGACATCTGGTTCGCAAAGAATTGCGGTATGTCGGCGACCGAGTCCAGGCTGCTGGCTGCGTCGAAAGGTTCGCTCACGGAGAAAGCCAGTCCCGTCAGGCTCGTGAACGCGGCGTCATCGCCCCAGTTCAGGTCGACCGGAACGTGATTGCCCATGATGATGATGTCATTGTCTTCGAGATGGCTCGTCTGTTGCAGGACGACCGCGGTCTCGGAAGGCGGAAGGCCGAAATAGGGACCGCTGTCTTGATCCACCGCACGCGATCCGCCGCCAACGCCGACATTCCCCTTCAGATGATGAAATTTCTGCCCGTGCAGCTCGAGTTCCAGGGTGTCGTATGAAACGGAGGTCATCATCTGGTCGGCCGTCGGTGCCCACGGCGTGGGGAGGTATTTTACGCTCGCCTGCGAACTGGCCGGAGCGACGTATTGTTCAGGATTGGTCTCGACGACGAGCAAGGGGTTGAGTTCAGGCTCCGCATTCGGAGCAACCTTGAATTCACGATAGTCCAGTCGCAGTTTCACCGCTTCGATGGATGTGTGGAAATAACCCATAAAGTGCGTGATCGATTCCGAAATATGATCACCAAATCCCAGCATTCTGGTAGCTCCCGCCGTTCGCGGATGTAGTTCCAACGCGGTTCATGACGCACCCTGCGCGGAAGCTCCGCGCAGGGTGATACTCGTTGGAAAGGCTAGACCTGATCGGTGTCGCCTACGGAAGTGCTGGTATACGAGCCGTTGATGACGGTACCTTCGAAGGCGTTCTGCTGCAGATTGGCACCAAGAACGATTTCCTGGGTGAATGCCGAGGAGTTGATGTTGGCTTCGGCGCTAGCCGCACTCGAACCATTGACATCATCGCCTGCCGTGATGTCGGAACCACCGGCACCGCCACCGAAGAAGCTGCTCGTAAGACCGCCCCAACCGCCGTCACCGAGGCCGATACCATCGCCCGCCGACGCGTTGCCACCAGCGGCACCTAGCGTGACGCTGCCGGTGTTGTTCTGCGAAACGCCCGAAAGCGCATCATTGTCGACGAGGTCCACGACCTGATTGAGCGCGAAACCCGTATCATTGCCGGCACCGGTCAATGCGCCATTGAGCACATTGGAGAAGTTCACATCATTGCCCGGATCGAACGTGATGCTGCCGGAGTCGGTCAGGAAGATATTGTCGAAGCTGTTGCCGGTCAGATCGAGATCGGCGAAGTCATTATCGTCGGGCGAATAGCCTTCGATGCCGAGATCGACAGTTACGTCAACCGTGACGTCGGTCGTCGAGCTGTTCGAATTGAAGTTCTCATTGCCGTTGTAGCTCTCGTTGGAATTGGCATTGAGGTTGCCGTTCCCATTGAGGTTGCCATTGCCATTGAGGTTGAGGTTTTCGGAACTGGACGACTGCTCCTGGCCCTGCCCCTGCCCCTGATCCTGGCCTTGGCCCTGACCTTGTCCCTGCCCTTGGCCCTGATCCTGCCCTTGGCCCTGTCCCTGGCCTTGACCCTGTCCCTGCAACTGAAGCGCCAGCGCAGCGGCGAATGCGTCGGCGTCGGCACTGGCCGAGGCGGACGGGTCGAAGCCGGGGAGCTGGTAATTCTTATTGCCACTCATGTTAATTCCTCCGAAAAGATCAAAGCGGCAAATCTCTATGCATTTCAAACGAGATTATCTGCGCGCTCTGCCGTGTTAAGTTCCGACAAGCATCGGCCTGCAATGTGCGAGACGATGAATCTCGCACAAGGTAACAATGATGGTACTGATGCTCGTGATGATCCGGCTTACCTACTGCACGCCAAGCCGAGACGTGAACCTAGGGCCGAAAACCGGCCTCGTTAAGCTACCAATTGTACTTAGCTCCGGCAGAAACCAGTAAGAACGGGCGAATCGGACGCGGTACGGGCGAATAAAGCCAAGCTACCAGATACTTATGAGGCGCGCTCGCGGCGACCCGTTGCCGGCGGCCAGCGGCAGCATAATCCCGGCTAATGAATTGGGACGATGACCCGGATGGGCCTGAAACAGTATAATTCTATCTAGATTGGCAGTCGAAGGACAATCGGATGTATAAACATTTAACAATGTCACGGTGCCGTCACGCCGGGTTTACTAATCCTTAAAAGGTCAGCACCGGTGACGGGGGTTGCCGTGCTGAGGAAATGTTCACAATTACAAAACAAAACGCGAAACGCTAACTGGCCCCGAGGTGACACTTATTTTGGGGCGTAGGGGACTATTATGAACAATTCTATATCACGCCTGAAAATAGAAAATCCGTCCAGATCAGAGGGGCCAGCCAAGTCAAAGAACGGCGTATTCATCTACGCAGAGTCCGGCGCCGTATTTCAGGGCCTGGTGCAATCTCTTGAAAGAACTTTCCCGAACCTGGAGATCTACCTCGCCGACGAATTGGTCGAAGCTGAACCATTTGATAGCGAGGTGGGGCTCGCGCTGATCCAGGCCAGCTTTGCCGATGACGTCACGGGTTGCGTCATGCGCTGCCGCGAACGGTTCCCGTCGGCATCGATCACGATGATGATCGAGGAATCCGCCACCGGAATCCATGAGCTGAGCCACCTCTTCGACAACAAGCAGATCCAGGGGCTTCTGCCATTCAACCTGAAGCTCGACGTCTGGCTGGCCGTCATCTGGCTTCTGCTCAATGGCGGCGAATACTATCCGACATCCATTGTCCGCTCGGCCGGCGCCGAGCAGGAAAAGCCTTCCGTCACGTCCATCGAGACGTCCTTGCGGGCTGCCGGCAACGGTACGAAGCCGATCAAGACGCTCACGATCCGGGAACACCAGATTCTGGAGCTTCTGTCGGAAGGCCTCCAGAACAAGATCATCGCGGATCGGCTGTCGCTGTCGGAACACACCGTCAAGGTCCATGTGCACAACCTCATCCGCAAACTGCGCGTCCACAACCGGACCCAGGCGGCTGCGGTCTATCGCAACAACAAGGACCAGGAGCGATACTCGCCCCCTTTTAGAGGTTACGGTACGTCAATGGCGCGCATGAATGGTGGCGCTGAAATGGTGAGAGCGCTCTAGGCAATGTCACGATTTGACGACGTACTGATGCTGGTGGGCAAGCTGAATTATGCCTGGACGAACACCGAAAGCCTGTTTATCTACCTGATTGCCCACCTCCTCGATACCAATAAGGAAGCGGCGACGATCGTATTCCTGACACTCAATACGACACGCGCTCGCATAGACCTTCTGGAGCGGTTGGCCAAAATCCGGTCAACCCCTCCGGACGTCAAGAAGTCGGTTCTCGACATCACCTCGCGCATGACGCGCGAACAGCGCCTGCGCAACAAGTACAATCACTGCATCTATTCCTTCGATGAATCCGGCCGCATGGCCTCCACGCAGCTGATGCGCATCATCGACATGGACGAGAGCCTGAAATATGGCAAGGTGGAAGCGCTCGACGATGCCGAATTGCAGCGGATCCAGAATACGATCGATTCCATCATCAGCGTGAATCGTTCGATCTGGAGCTTCATGCAGGAGAAGAACATCAGCCACTGACTGTTGGGCCAAGGTCAGCGGAAATCGTCGCCATTGAGCCTGTTCCAGGCTTCGCCCGCCAATCCATTGAAGAAGGCATTTCCCGCGGCGAATGCGCCGAGCACCGCTTCATCCCGCGCGTGAAGAACCGTGGACGAGCGCTGGAAGAACATGCCCTTGCGCACCATCATCGCCGCCATCAGATTTGGCTGGATGCGGGCCCGCACCGCGACTGCTCCCGACTGGGCAGCATGCGACAACAGGCGATCGAGTACCGCATCCTCCTGTCCACGCCGTGCAAATATCTGCAGGATGCGCGCCACCCTGCCGCTGCCTCCGTGGTAGAGATAGGCGCCGAGCGCGGTGCCCGAACCGGATCGGACAATGCGGCTGTGAAGCTCGCCATAGGAAGACTTGGTTATCGCTGCGTTCAGAACCGAACGAAGTTCGTCACCCGTCCAATCCGGGCGCAGATCGTAATGTTGCAGGAAGGACGGTACCAGCTCCATCAACGTCGGGAAATCGGTCGCCTCGTCGCTCGTGGCGCGCAGTCCGCCCTGCTCCTGCAGATGGCCGCGGCTCCAGTTCCCGGCCAGCCGATCGAGGGGCGCCGCCAGTGGCTTCAGCGAACGCGCCAGCGGCGTGTAGCGCATCGCGAAATCGGCGGCGAATCCCGCAGGCCGGAATATCTTGACCCATTCCAGGCTGTAGGACGGCAGGACGACGCCGCGCAGCCTGGTCCACATGAGGCGGGAGGTTTCATTGGCCGTTTCGCTCAGCGAAAGATCCTGCGGCCCGGCCAGAAATGTGCGCAGCAACCGTGCGCCCGCCAGCGGGTCCGAGGCATGATGCTCGACCATGAGAGGTCCGCATATGGCAGCGCGCAGCGTCCGCCCCTGAATGCTCATACGAAGCGGCAGCGAACCGATGAAGCCGTTGAGCACGCCATTGTCGCCGATGAAGACCTGGGAAATGATATCCTTGTCCCGGCTGTCGGGATTGAGATACAGCGATTCCAGATAGGCTTCGGCGGCAGGCGAGACGGTCTGGTTTTTCGGCTTGAACATACGCCAGAACATGCTGGCGACGGCGGGGATGTCCGCCTTCGCCAGGGGTCTGATCAGGCCGGCGCCAGTGCTATCCACGATCCGCTCCCATAGCCTCCCTGCGCGCCACGACGACGCGGGGAGTACCCTCCTCATTGGTTATGAAGACCGGCGGCGCAAAGCCCTCGACACGCGTCACGAGGTGCCGCACCTGCTCCACCTGGCCTTCGCCGAATTCCATGATCAGATAGCCATCGGGTTTCAGGAAGGCTACCGCTCCCCGGATCACCCTTTGCAGGATCGAGATGCCGAAGGGCCCGCCGTCGAAGGCTTCCCGCGGCTCGTCCTCGAGCAGATGCGCCAGGCTGTCGGTCAGGCGCCGCGTCGAAATATAAGGCGGGTTGCAGACGATCATATCGACCTTGCCAGTGAGCGTCTGGCCATTCAGCGCTTCGAAGAGATCGCCCTGATAGATCGAAACCCGGCTCTTCAGCCCGAGCCGCACCGTGTTGCGCCGCGCGAGTTCCACGGTTTCGTCGGTCAGGTCCGCGCCGATTACCCGTGCCGAACTGACTGCGGTCGCTATCGCCAAGCCGAGATTGCCGGAACCGCAACACATATCGATGACGAGGGGCTCTTCCTCCTCCGTCAACCGCTCGATGGCAGCAAGGCAAAGCAGTTCCGTCTCCTCGCGAGGCGCAAGCACACCCGGGGCAATTTCGATGTCGACATCGAGGAAGCGGCGTAGATCCTGCCTGTCATGCTTCACCCCTGCTGCGAAACCACGTTGATTTTCCTGCATCGGAACCCCCATTTACTCCAAGCTTCCCGTGGCCCTGCTCTCCCTGAGCGAGGACCAGTCATTTGATCGGTATGCGATGAAAAACGCTGCCCCGGCGATGAGGCCATAGGCGATGGCGCCCGTCGCCACCTGCAAGGCCAGCTTCAATCCCGGCGCCATTGGTGCCGCCGCGAACCAGAGGACGGCTCCCGCCATGGCGGCGAGGCCGGGAAGCACGATGGCGGCACGCCTTGCGATCCTTCCCCATGACACACGGCCAAAGCGGATCTGCAGCCAAACCGTCGCGATGAAGCTGATCACGCCGGCGGCGAACTGGCCTGCGGCGACAGCTTCGATACCAGACGGCACGGTGGCAAAGATGATGGCGATGGCGATCGCCGCGTTGAAGAGCGATATCCGCGGCAGAAGATTGATCTGGCCCGTCAGCGAAAGCGCAGGTTCGGACAGCACTTGAGGAATGCACATCAGATAGGCCAGCGCCAGGATCGACGTGATGGGCGCTGCCGGGTGCCATGGTTCCCCGAGCAGGAGCACCACCAGATCCTCCGAAACCAGCGCCAGGCCGATAAAGATCGGAAGGGCGAGCGCCAGAAGAAACGGCATCAGCAAGGTAATTTCCTGCCCGACGCGCAGCTTCGTCTCGGTATGATGCGCGTCATTGTCGATGACCCGCCGCAACGACACCCACGAAATCAGCCGCGCCGGCTCCTCCATGAGCTCGAAGAACGAGGAGGCGAGACGTTCCGCGACACGGTAATAACCAACGCCGGCTGTTCCGATGAAGCCGCCGATGATGAAAGTCACCGCATAGGTCTGGATATAGGCGATCATGCGCGTCGAAAGGATGTGCCTCGAAAAGGCCGCCAGTTCGCGCACGACGCTCCATTCGAGCCTGAGGCGCGGGAACCATTTCGTGGCGACGAATGCGGCACTGAGGTAAATCACCTGCATGCTGAGCTTGCCGATCGCCAGCGCGAATATGCCGAGGCCGGAATAGAGCCCCGCCAGCGCAGTCAGCAAGCCGACCGCTTCCCCGACCATGAGAAAGACCGAGTGTAGCTCCGACTGGCTGCGCCTGACGAGCAGTCCGGTATAGACCGCGCTCAAGGTGGCAAGGAACACCCATGCGGAAAACAGGCAGAGCAGGCTGGCCGCGCCCTGGACGGAAAAGATGCTGTCGATGAACTTCGCGGCGATGAGTCCGCCCGCTGTCCCGGCAGCGCCGCTGATGATGGCGGCAGTGCCGATCTGGTCGAGCAGCGAGCGGTCCTCCCGGCAGCTCATGATGAACTCCCTCGAGCCGGCTTCCGCGACGCGGGTCAGGAATATCGCGATCGCCAGCGTGAGCGTATAGAGCCCGAATTCCGCGGCGGTGAGCGTGCGCGCGGCCAGAATGAATACGGCCATCTGGGCGACCTGCGCAGAGACGCGCGAGCCGAGCGCGGCTATTCCCATGGCCGCCGCTTTCCGGGCCGTCACACTTCCGGCATCTCTTTTCGGGAACTGATCCAGGATATATACCCCACCGCTCTGTTCGGCCGCAGCTTCGGCCGTTTCGATATTGTTTTTGCTTGTTTATTTCGGCTGATCCATGAACGCCGGCAGTCTCCGATTTCTAACAGATCGGCAGCGCATTTTCAGGAACTACATTGCTAATCAATTCGATTAGCCCGTCTGGACGAACCCAATCGAACATGGGACATTCCTTAAAAAGGGGAAGCTCGGTCGCATCGGCAATGAAGAAAAACAGCGAACAAACCGAGCATCGCAGGGGGCCCGCGTGTCAAAACTCGCCATTGGCGTTGCCATTGATTCCATCGAGGAACTGAGCAACTGGGAAGCAAAGCTGCTCGCAGATATTCTGGCCGACAGCCGGCTTGAACTCCGCGACATTGTCGAGAACAGGTCTCCGGCAAAGACGGCAGCCCCGCTCGCCCTCCGGCTGCTGCAACGCGGCGAACAGATGGTCTTCGCCCGTAACACAAGCAGCCTTGCTCGCGAGGTGAAGAGCCAGCTGCTGCGGATCACCGCGGACAAGGGCTCGGCCTATAGCGGCGTGGATATCTTCATCCGCCTCACCGCGGACGCACTGCCGCGGCGCGTGCTCGACCGCACCAGGCTTGGCGAATTATCGCTGGATTTCGTCGACCGGAAGACTGCTGGCTATGACTGGGCCGGTTTCCGGGAAGTCCGGAACGGCAGTCCTTTCACCAAGGTCGTCGTCAATTTCCGGGCAAGCGCCAGCGAGCCGCCGCAGCCGCTCGCCGGCGCATCCTATGGCACGAAATTCTGCGCAACGGTCAATGGCGCATTCCTCAAGGAGAAGTCGGTCATCCTTCTCATGCGCGAATTGCGCCGGATCGCCGATAGCGGCGAGCTGAAGCCGGCCGCGGCCGTTCAACCCACGGAAGCGACGCATAGCCCGTCCTATCGGGACCTGCCGCCCTATCTCCGGCGCCTCGCCGGAAATATCCTGACCAAGGCGCTTGTCGTCGGGCGCACGCGCCTGGGATTGAAAGCCCGCAGCTGGGGCGTTCATATCGGGTCGGGCAGTATCGAGGATTTCCGGCCGTCGGAGAGTCTCGAGCTGCAGCTGGCGCCGGGAATGTGGGCCGCCGATCCCTTCCTTTTCCAATGGAACGGCGAGGACTACGTGTTCTTCGAGTGTTTTCCCGGCAATCACGAAAATGCCTGGCTTTCGGTGGCGAAGCTCGTCGATGGCAAGGCGGAGCTATTGGGCACCTGCCTGCGCACCAGCTATCATCTTTCCTATCCTTTCGTATTCAATGATGGCGACGATATCTATCTCATCCCCGAGACCCATCAGACCGGGCGCGTGGAAATCTGGAAGTCCGTGGAATTTCCGCTGAAGTGGGAACTGCATGCGACTGCCCTGGAGGGGCAAAGTCCAGCCGATACGGTCATGTTCAAGACCAAGGGGCAATGGTGGCTGCTGACGTCGCTGTCCGATCATTCGGACTTCATGGACCATTGCAGCGAACTCTATGCCTTCGCCGTGGATGGCCCCGCCCTGACGTCGGTGGTCCCGCACAAGCGCAACCCGGTGATCATCGGCAGCGACATCGCGCGCAATGCCGGACGCGTCCACCTCGTCGGCGACCGCCTGTTGCGCCCGTCTCAATGCAATTCCCATGGCGTCTATGGCTATGGGCTCAATATCCAGGAAATAACCCGGCTCGATGCCGACGAATACAGCGAGCGGCCCTTGCGACTCATCGAGCCCAATTTCAAACCGGGAATCGTCGCATGTCATCATGTCGATTTCCTCGGCGGGCGCTTCGTGATCGATTTGTGCCGGGCCTGAAATGCTGCACCGTTTCGCCGATTCGATCGCGAAAACGGGCAATTTGCGTCAAATTTTCCTAAACATTTAATGAATATTGATAAAGGCACAACCGCCGCCATTAGTCACTATTAATTATTGACGCCAGAGGCATATACTATAATTTTAACGTATAAAATGGAATCGCTCACAAATAAAAATAAGAAGCTGTTGGGTAATACTTCGGTTTAAACTTCTACACTGAAACACGCAAGGAACGGCAATGTTCTCGCGCAAGAAGACGACGTGAAATTTATCTGACTTAGAGCGGCAATGGGTGGCTTGGGGTTTACATTATGTCCTACATATCAGAACCGTTGGTTGAACAACGGCCAGAAATAACGAATGCGCAAAACAAACTGTTCTATGACCTTTCCAAAAGGGCGCTTGACGTTGCTTTCGCTGTCGTCGCATTGGCTTTTCTCTTTCCCGTGCTCGTGGCGATCGTCGTCGCCCTCATCGCACATGACGGCACGCCGATCATCTATCGGCAAAGACGCATCGGCCAGAATGGCAAGGAATTCACCTGCTACAAGTTCCGCTCGATGGCGAATGACGCCGATGAGCGCTTGAAGAAGCTGCTGGACGAGAATCCGGAAGCCCTGCGCGAATGGCGCGAAACCCAGAAATTGAAGTCCGATCCGCGCATTCACCGGCTGGGTCGTTTCCTTCGCGTCTCAAGCCTCGACGAGCTGCCGCAATTCTTCAATGTGCTGCGCGGCGACATGAGCATCGTCGGGCCCCGGCCGATCGTCACGAGCGAAATAGCACGCTATGGCGATGCCTATCACTACTATGCGGCGCTCAAGCCCGGCATCACAGGCCTGTGGCAGGTAAGCGGGCGCAGCAGCACCGGCTATGACACGAGGGTGAAGCTGGATGTAGCCTACTTCAAGTCCCGCTCGCTTATTCTCGACATCAAGATCATGTGCCGTACAGCGTTAGTAGTACTCCTGGCGCGAGGCAGTTGCTGACCAGGACCGTTCGCAGGAACCGCCGCAATGACGCATCAATCAATGCATGTTCTCGAGTTGCCCATGCGCGATCGCCTTAGAGATTTCTGCCCGTCGAAGACCGTGCATTCTCGAATCTCCAATGCGCTATGGATTGAATATGGCGGATCGCCCTGGGACATGCCGCAGGACTGGGAGCCCGAACGCGTCTGGGCGGCAAGCCTGGATCTCAATCTCATTCCCAATCTGGGGCCGATGTCGGTGGCAATCTTGCGCAACTGGCTCGTTGCCGGCGACAGTGAGGCCGGCACCCTCAACCAAGGCGGCGGCGGGCTAGAGCAGGCGCCAGACAACAACCCAGAAGATGACGCACGTTAGAAACGCGGCCCATCTGATCAAATACTTCTCCTCGACCAGGTCGAAAAAGGATTTCGATGGCTGCTCGTCGGTGGATTTGAGGTTTTCTGTCGGGTTTGGCATCGATCTCTTGAACTTGTTTCAATCGTCGATATCGCCCTTCCGTAAATAATCGGATTTAACGATACCCCGAAATTCGGCAGTAATTCCCCTGCCGTACAAGATCATATGCCACAAAAATGAATAAAAGCATAGTTTTTGGCAGGATATCCTGCTGATTTGGATTTAGTTGTCTTTTTCTGGGATCAATCGACGGATTTATACGGCCTGCGCCCGCCCGTAAGACAGCTCGGGCCCTGGCCGCAGGACAGCCTGCTCCTGCGATCGCAGGCGAGACTTGTAAAGCGCGATGAATTCGTCCCGCCATGAGCCCGGCGTGTTGGACAGGCGCGGCGAGACATCGAAGGCCAGATGGCTCATGCGCTCGACCGTCGCATCGTCGTCCATCTTCGCGAACGCGGCCGCCAGGCTGTCGACGTCCGTCCGTTCCGCTACGATCCCGCATCCAAGCTGCCTCGCCTCCTGAGCAATGAAGGCCGATTTGAACGCGACGACAGGCACGCCGCTTTGCAGGCTCTCATGCGCCACCAGGCCGAACGGCTCCGGCAGGCGGCTCGGCATCACCACGAAGCGCGCCTGCTGCAAGAGTTCGGCAATCTCCTCATGGCTCCGCCAGCCCTCCCAGACAATTTCCGGATAGCGCTGAAGCAGTTCCTCCCGGAACGCGCCATCGCCGATGACGCGCAGCTTCCTGTTGACGCGTCTCGCCGCCTCGGCCGCGATATCCACGCCCTTCTCGAATTCCACCCTGCCGATAATGAAGATGTCGTCATTGGTTTCCGCCGGGATCCGCCGGCGGGCAAAGGGACGAACCGGATTGAGTACCGTCCTGATCCGCTCCTGTGGAATGCCGCCGCGCTCGAGCCATGGGTTCATCAGCGGATGGATCGATGCGATCGTGCATTCGGAATCGGCAAGCTGCAGCAACCGCGTCCGCAGCCATGAACGGCCGAAACGCCAGACCTTGTCGGCATATCGCCGCTTGTCGCAATGCGAAGCGAGGCACTGGCGGCTGAGCGGCGTCAGCTCGCATACGGTCGACTGGTTGAAATTGGCATAGCTGCCATTCGGGCAGACCAGCGTGAAATCATGGGCCGAGATGACCAGCCGGTGATGCACGGGCCGCAGCGCCGAGAAGATCGATGGCGATAATATCTGCGCCCAGGCATGCACGTGGTAGATCGTGCCGGGCGTGTCGTGCTGCGCGATATATTCGCGTATCCGGCGGTGAGCCAGCCGGTTATAGGCGCCTTCGACAATCCGCCTGTGCAATGGCAGCTTCAGGAGCGGCGCGCTGCCGATACCGGATACCTCGATCCCGTCCGAGGACAGCGCAGGATTGGATCCGGCGTCGCCGCTGAGGAAGGTGACGGGTATCCCGGCCTCGCGCAGGAGCCGGGCCGATAGCAGCGCCAGAACGGCAGCTCCGCCGCTCGCTATTGCCTCGTCATTGATGACAACCACTCGTTCGAGCGGCACTAAAGCGTTTTCAGCTGGGCTGGACGACATCGGCCGGTCTCCGCGTCTTCGGACTGCGCGCAAGAACGAGTGCGCCCGGCTTCGGCCAGCCCTCCGGGATCGCCGGCGGCACATTGACCGGAGACAGGCCGGCGGCGACGGCGCTGCGTTTCGCAAGCTCTTCCTGCACCAGCATCTTGATCTTCTTCTTGAAATTGTCCTTGCTGAAGTTGAGTGCGTGCGCCCGGATCGCCTTCGGCTCGAAACCGGCCTCTGCCGCCTCGAACTTCGCCACGCTTTCGATCAGGCACTCGACGCTCTGCTCGGCGAAGAGCATGCCGGACAGGCCCTCGACGACCGTATCCATCGCGCCGCCGCGACCATAGGCGAGAACCGGCCGGCCGCTGGCCATGACCTCCACCGGAACGATGCCGAAATCCTCCTCGCCCGGAAATATCAACGCCTTGCATTGCGCCATGTGCTTCTTCAGCGACGCGAAAGGCTGATGGTCGAGAAATTTTATCGTCGGACCGGCGCGGCGCTTGAGGTCTTCCATCTCTTCGCCGGTGCCGATGACGACGAGGTTCTTCTGCATCCTGGTGAAGGCATCGACCGCGATGTCCACGCGCTTATATCCAACCAGCTGCCCGGCACAGAGGTAGAAGTCGCCGATATCGTCCGCGATGGCGAAATCATCCACCGAAACCGGCGGATGGATGACAGTCGCGTCCCGGCGGTAATATTTCTCGATGCGATTGGCGATGTGACGCGAATTGGCGACGAAGCGATCTACCCGGGCGCTCGTCGAGACATCCCATTGCCGCAACCGGGACGCGATGACCGGCATGAGCAGCCGTTTCAAGAAGCCCGCATTGGCGTGATAGAAGAAATAATGATCCCAGATATAGCGCATGGGCGAATGGCAGTAGCAGACATGCAGCGCGTCGGGCTTCGGGATGATTCCCTTCGCCGGGCCGGATTCGCTCGAGATCACCAGATCGTAATCGGTGATATCCATGCTTTCGAGCGCCAACGGCATGAGCGGAAGCATCAGCTGGTAGTATTTCTTCACGCCGGGGATTTTCTGGAGGAACGACGTCTTGATCGTATGGTTCTTCAGCCGTCCCTTGATCGCATCCGGGTCGTAGACCAGGGTGAAGATATCGGCTTCCGGATAAAGCTCGCTCAGCGCTTCAAGCACCTTTTCACCGCCGCGCATCGACAGCAGCCAATAATGAACGATTGCAACTTTCACAAAACTGCCCCTTGCCCAAAGTCCGTCGCACGCTTGCAGACAAGCGCGTCCGTTCAGGTTCTAGATTATTGTAATTGGTTGGATGGACGTCCGAGACGCGGTGCTACGCCGAAACCCTACATTCAATCACTTTAGAGTTCCGGCGTAGGTCCCCCACCGACTGCTGCCCGCTTGCTCCCACACACGCTTGATTAATTTTGTTTTTCATGCGTTTAAACTTGCGACCACGTGATGAAGCTAAGGCGCTACCCGTTACGCGAGCGTGACTCGTCAGTATCTTTTTCGACAATTTTAGACAAATTCCGTAATCAATATGATTATAGATAGAACTGATTGTGCGCTGCAGCAGTACTAGTTCTTTAGTTTCGCCCATTGCACCGTTTCATTGAATGTCCACCCGGAAAAGGCAGATGAAACCTGCGGCGACGGTACTTTCAACTCTCGCCCGAGCAGGATTTGAAGTAGAATCTCGGCATCCTCCCGCTTGATATGGCGCCAGGCTGCTGCAAGCTTGACGGCGGAACCGGGCACCACGGCATCCGCACATGCGAAGATGCGCTTTCGCGTCCGATCCTTGAAGAAAATCGCATTGCAGGCGTCCCTGATTGCGCCTGCCTCGTCCAGCGTGATGGAACCGGCTTCCATCGCACGCTCCAGCGTCGCATCCACGGTCACCATTGCCTCGCTGAAGGCCACATAGCCGAACTCGGCCGGAGCGTGGATCTGCGCGACGGCCGCATCGTCCTCAAGTCCGCCGAAAGCATATCTTTCGAACACCTGGCCGAGGCCGATCATGCCGAATGGGTGGCATTCCGCCGCCCGCAGCGCCCCCATGCTGGCGGCTCCGTAGACGACGACGCCGCGCGAGAGCGCGTAGAGAATCTCCTTGTGCCAGACCGCCGCCACGTCCTCGAACCGGCCATCGACGAGACCGATCCGGCGAAACCCCTGCTGCACCGCCCGCGTGATGTCACCGCATCTGGCCGGGCCGCGGCAGGTCAGATCATGCTCCGGCACCAGCCGGTCCTTGCCGCCTTCCAGCGGAACATAAGGCGTTCCCGACAGGCTTGGACCGGCAAACAATATCTTCATCGCCCGCTCCTAATGCCGCAGCAGGGCGGTGAGCGCCCTGCCGCCAAAGCGATGCTTGCGCATGCCGACCGGGCTTTCCAGTTCGTTCACCAGCACCCGGCAGACGGAGATGCCGAACTCCTCGCCGCCGAGCGGCACGACGACAACGCTGCCGATCCCGCTGGCCCGCAATGGCGCCAGATAGCATTCGAGCCGCGCCTTGTCCTGCGGCATCGCGTCGGCAAAGGCGAAATCCGCCAGTGGCGCAGCATTGATGTAGACGGCAAGATCCGGTGCCAGCCGCTGCGCATATTCGGCGGGGTCGAAATCGTCCCGGGCGCCGGAAATATTGGTGATGCGCGTCTGCGCAGCTTCGGTGATCGCCCGCATCGCCGCAACCGTCGGCGAAAGATGACAGCCATAGCCGGCTGCCAGATCGAAATGCAGGTAGGATTCGTGGCGCGTCCGCGGAGAGATGGTAGCCATGAACACGGGCAGCCCGATATCGGAGCTGATATCGAAAAGCCTCAGTTCGAACCCGGCGGTCTTGATGCTGTGCGCCAGCCCGTCGATGCTTTCATGCCTGAGGGCAGCCGGATCGACACAATTCGCCTCGACTGCCGCATCCTTCCTGAAGCGCCAGAGTTCGATCGCGTCACGCTCCACGCGCTCGCACAGCCCATGAATGACAGCCTCCAGCAGGCAATTGCCCGAGGCCAGCCCATCCGTCGATTGGGTATAATGAAACGCCCGCCGGGCAGTGGTGAAATCGAGCGTGACCAGTTCGTGCGGAACCATGACCGGCGATTGCTTGATGAGATCATGGCCCTGCAGCCAATCCACCGGCTCGTCCATCGCCGGCTCGTCAGCATCGCGCATCAGCAACATGCGCCCGTCGAAGACCGCGTTCCCCTGCTCGATCAGTTCCCGCCGCGAAGCTGTCAGACGTGGCAGGCCGATATTCTCGGCAATGGCGATCTCCGCCGCTTCCATGACAGCCGATGCCTGGGCATGAGCGGCGCTCATCCCCTTGCCCTGGCTCACGGCCAGCGTCCGGCTGTTTGGCCGGACAGCCATCCAGACGGGAATTCCTATACGGTCGAGCCCCGTCATATCGGCAATGCGGACAATGCCGAGCCGCGGGAAATGCGGGCGCAAGCGCTCCACGAGCGTTGCAGCGTTTTGAAGCCGGGCAGAGGAAAGACTGTCGGAACGAGCAGCGGCCACAAGCCTCGCCTCATCGCCGGCCAGCCGTGCCATTATCGACGTCACGTCCAGGGGTTTCATGAATTATCCACGAGGGCGTGTCCCATGCCGCCATAAGGATGTTCCGCCGGGACCATTCCGGCCCCGGCGGAACCTGTCCCTTAGCAGGGGCTTGCGGAATAGGCGCGATCCGAAGCGTCACTGCGGCAAACGCCCGACATTACTGTCGACCGGTCGCGATTATCCATTCTTTTCAGAAATTCTGCGCCTGCATTGCCCATGGAACCAAGGACATCCCTGTCGATCAGCTCAATCGAGCGTTTATGTTCATCCACCAGCCAAAGCTTGTCGGTGGTCATGTCGTCAACAATGTAAAACTTTCCCATGACTATAACCTTTCCAAGTAAAGAGCTCACAAGGAGAGGTTATTCTGATTCGTGCGGACGTCAATGGGCGAAGCAACTGCAGTAAAGTTCCCGCCGTTTCTCCACTTAATTTTCGTTATTCTCGCTGTACGACTTGGTCGCAAGTTCCGCGCGCGCATCGCCGGAGATGGCCACGCTGACGCCCCTTATGAGCGACATGCCATTTCGCCTTGCGCGATCGACCAGTTTCAACATGTCGGAGCTGAAAGGGCTTGCCAGCAGCTCTTCGCTGATCGGCACGACCGAGCCCGCTTCGACATCCACCAGCCAAAGATCGCTGGCGTCCCCCAAAAGAAAATATTTTGCCATTCCTGCCCCGATTTCGTCGCGAACCGTTTAATGGAAGCCCGCTTCGCGCAGCGAGACCTCATATTTCTGCCGCTGTTCCGGCACCCTCAGGCACATGCTCTTGGTCCAGTCGCTGATCTTGAACCCGGGATTGTCCTCCAGCGAGTAGGCGCGGAATCTCGCCGCCTCGTCACGCTCTCCGAGCATGGCCCAGCAGGCTGCTATCAATCGTGCGGCCGCCCGCGGGTTTTGCATCCTGTTCGTATAGGCGATGGCATCTTCGTGCCGGTCGAGCGCATGCAATGCACCGGCGCCGACCCAGTAATAATAATCCGGCGCAAGCGGATTGTGCGCGATCGCCACCTCGATCTTCTCGACCGCCTGTTCGAGCCAGCCATAATGCGTCAATGCGTCGGCATAGTCGGCCAGCAGGTCGGCATGCTGGGGATTGATCGACTCGCCCTGATCGAAATATTCGAGGCTGTCGTCATACTTGCCGAGATACATGCTGATCGTGCCGAGTTCGCGCAATGGCCGCTCGTCATTCGGATCGGTCGGCGCCGCGCGCTTGGCGATCTGCTCGCCTTCGATGAGAATGTCCTTGTCGCTGCGGGCCTGCATCAGCCACTCTTTCTGCATCGTCCGGGCAATGCCGCTCAGCGCGGGTACGAAGTCCTCGGAAGCGACGAGCGCATTCTTGAACGACTGGCGCGCCTGGCGAAGCTTGACCAGGTCGAACTTGTCGAGATCGCGCTTGCCCGTGAGATACCAGTAGTAGGCGTTGGGGTCCTGGTACAGCGTATTGTAGCGGTCCAGCTCGGTCTTCTCTATGATCGAGACCACCGACAGGATGATGCGTATCGACAATTGCCGGTATTGCTGCTCCGGCAGAACATAGTCGAAGCGCTGCTTCTCGGCCCAGACGATCTGCTGCGTTGCCACGTCGATCAGCTTCACCGACAGGAAACAGGTGCCGTCGCGGCGCATGATCTTGCTGTCGATCGCATAATTCACACCGAACTGCGTGCCGAGATGCTCGAAACTTTCGACCGGCGAATCGACGACGATCCGCCGCGACGTATACGGGGCGACGACCGAAACCGTGCGCAGCCGGCAAAGGCCGATCGTAATGTCGTCGATCAGCGATGCGGCAAGCTGTTCTATCGGATCATCGGCATTGTGCGGCATATAGAGCATGATGATGCGCGGCAGCCCGACGCGCTCATTCTGCTCGATCACGCTCGACGCCTGCAACCCGCGCGGCAGTTCAATACCGGTGAAGGTGCCGACGGCGCGCCCTTCATTCGGAAGCTGCTTCGGCAACAGTCTCTGGTAGAGTTCGACGGTTTCCGTCTCGGGCTCGACATCCAGATCGTCGCGCAATTTCTTTGCACATTCGCGGAAAGTCCGCTCGACCTTCGTTATCTGCCCCAGTTGCGAGGCCGTGGCCATCAGCACCCGGTAGGCAACTTCCTGATAGGGATCGATCTCGATCAACTTGCAGGCGCAGATGCGCTTTTCGTCGACGCTCACGCCGATCGGCCGGTTCACGACGCTCAGCAATATGTTGATCGTCTCGTCCCTGAGCTTTGCCCGCTGGACATCGAGCCATTCATCGAAATCGGCGCTCTGCGATTCATGCTGCATGAGCAGATCGCCATTGTAGATATCGGCGATCCGCAGGACGGATTCGATGTCGTCCCGGCATTTGCAGTTCAGATAGTCCAGCAGATCGATTTCGAGGAGCTGCGAGCGCACCTGTTCCAGATCCAGATAGACATAGGTCGCGTCGCTCTGGATGAGGTTCAAACCATATTGGTCCTGGAACTTGCGTATGCGCGCCAGACATTGACGCAGGTTCATGGAAGCATGGGCCTGGTCGGTGTCAGACCACAGAATCTGGGATAGTTTGCTGCGGGAAACGGAATAACTTCCGGATTCGAGGAAGAGGTAAACAACAATTCTTAGAAAATTGGCAGGCACGCGCGGAACGAGCTGCCCACCCAGGCCAACAGTTGCCTCTCCAAAAACTGCCATTTTCATTGAGCACGACCTTGCATATCAGATGATTCAATAGGTTAAGGTGTATTCCAAATGCCATTTCCCGTCAGTTTGTTTAAACTCTACTATAGGTTTCAATAGTTCTCTATACCCGCGATGATCCGAAACGCTAATAAATATGATCTATCGCGGTGCTCATGTCTGCCGGCCGGCCGGTATTGTGCTCCGGAAGGACATTACAGTGCGATTTTCATCCGTGCCGGGGCCAATCGGGAGGGCCGCGGGCCAGTTCAGGCGAACAATATTCGTTCGCTAAACTTGTCGACAAAGTATTGCTGGTGCGACCGGCGGCCAACTAGAGTGCGTGCCTGCCGCAAAACGACCTTACGCTTATCAATATCTCGCTGACGAACACGATCTGCGCGTCGATGAAGTTTATCCGGCGCTCGCAGTTCTGTATAGACTTGGCGAAGACATCGAGCTTGGCCTCATAGGGCTGCTGGCTTTCCCCCTCGGGCATGGCTTCGAACACAAGCGCCGCGTCGGCCGAGGCATCCGAATAGCGTTTGCGCAATCCCGCCTTCTCGCGCTGAAGTTCGTCCATCACCTGGCCGAGCGTTGCCTGGATGCGCTGGAACCGCGACAGATCCGCTTCAAGATCACGCGTTGCGCTTCTCATCTTGAATCCGAACATCGCCCTTCTCCCCTGTCTCAGGCACCGACTGCGAATCTTCGCGTCGGCTTGAGCTTCAATGCGATTGTCTCAGACGGCCTGCATAAGGAAAGTACATAATTAGAGCAGGTAGGGCTCAGATTCCATCGCCATGCGTGTGGTTTTCCTGCGTGAGCGTGGCAATGAAGCGCTTGGTGCGTTCCTTTTGCGGCCGGGTGAATATATCGCGCGACGTCCCGGTCTCGACGACGACGCCGCCTTCCAGCACCACGACCTCGCCGGCAATGCGCGACGCAAGCCGCAGGTCGTGCGTCGCCATCACCATGGTCGTGCCTTCCCGCGCCAATTGCGCGAGGACGTCCACCACCTCGCCCGACAGTTCCGGATCGAGGGCGGAGGTCGGTTCGTCGCAGAGGAGAACCTTCGGCGACGGCGCCAGGGCGCGCGCGATGGCGACGCGCTGTTGCTGTCCGCCCGACAATGTCGCGGGCCACGCATCCGCCTTGTGCGCCAGCCCCACCTTGTCGAGCAGCGACAGGGCCCGGTCCCGCGCCCTGGCTTTCGGCCAGCCGAGGACGGTCACCAGTCCCTCCGCCACATTGTCGATGGCGGTCCTGTGCGGAAAAAGCTGGAAGTTCTGGAACACCATGCCGGTATGGCGGCGCAGGGATTGGATGGCCTTCGCCCCCGGCCGCACGCCCGGCTGCAACTCCAGGCGGTCGCCGGCGATCTCGACGCTGCCCGATGTCGGAATCTCCAGAAGGTTGATACATCTCAGCAATGTGCTCTTGCCGCCGCCGGAGGGACCGACAAGCGCAAGCACCTCGCCCTCGGCGACATTGAGCGACACATTGTCGAGAACGGTCTGATCGCCGAATTTCTTGACGATGTTCTTGAGCTCTATCATCATGAACGCGCCTCCAGAAATCCGCCATAGCGATTGAGTCTCAGTTCGAGCCGCGCCTGCAAGGCCGACAGGACCGAGCTGAGCACCAGATAGATCAGCGCAGCCTCGATATAGAGGATCAGCGGCTCGTAGGTCGTCGCCACGATCCGTTGCGCCGCCTGGAAGAGTTCGGGAACGGTGATGGCAGCGGCAAGCGACGTATCCTTGACGAGCGATATGAACGTGTTGGAAAGCGGCGGAACCGCAACGCGCGTCGCCTGCGGCAGGATCGTCCGGCGCATGGCCTGCGACCAGCTCATGCCGATCGAATAGGCTGCCTCCCACTGGCCCTTCGGCACCGAGGAGATGACGGCGCGCAGGATTTCCGACGTATAGGCGCCGATGTTCAGGGTGAAGCCGATCAGCGCGGCGGTGAACGCATCGAGCACGATGCCGACGCTCGGCAGGCCGTAGAAGATCAGGAACAACTGCACCAGCAGCGGCGTGCCGCGGATGATCCAGACATAGAATTTGATGATGGCCGCCACCGGCGCCGGCGCAAACAGCCGGATGAGCGCCGCGACCAGCCCGAGGGTGAGGCCGAAGATGAAGGACAGAAGCGTCAGCGGAATGGTGAAGATCAAGCCGGCCCAAAGCAGGGGAGCCAGCGATTCAAGCATCAGGTTCAGCCAGTGTGGCACGGCCTTTTCTCCTCAAAACAAAGGCAGGGGTTACCCCCTGCCCTGTTAGAGCGCAAATATCAATCGGCGTAAACGGACTACTTGGAAACGTCCTGGCCGAAATATTTGTCCGCTATCTTCTGGTAGGTGCCGTCAGCCTTGATCTTCTCGAGCGCCTTGTTGATCTCGGCCAGCAGCTCCGGCTCGCCCTTGCGGATGATGATGCCGGAATAATCCGCATTCTCCTGTTCGGCGGCGATCTTCACGTTCGCATCCGGCTTGTGCTTCTTGAAGTCGAGGAAGGAAAGACTGTCATTGACCGTCGCGTCGGCGCGGCCGCTGAGGAGAAGCTGGATCGACTGGTCGAAACCATCGGTGCCGACGAGTTCGGCACCGTTGCTCTGTGCGATCTTGCCGAAATTGCTCGACAGCGATTGCGCCGACTTCTTGCCCTTCAGGTCGGCGAAACCCTTGATCTCGTCATTGTCGCCCTTGACGATCAGCACTGCCTTCGACGCGATATAGGGCTCCGAGAAATCATATTTCGCCTTGCGCGCGTCGGTGATGCCGACCTGATTGATCACGGTGTCATAGCGATTGGCGTCGAGGCCGGCGATGAGGCCGTCCCACTTGCCCTCGAGGAATTGCGGCTTCACGCCAAGCTCCCTGGCGATCGCTTCGCCGATCTCGACGTCGAACCCGACGAGCTTGCCCGACGCATCATGATAGGTGAAGGGAGCGTAGGTCCCTTCCGTCCCGATCTTGAACACGCCGGCCGCCTTGATCTGCTCGAGATTTTCTCCCGCAAGCGCATGCGCGGGAGCAATTGCGAGGGCGCCAACAACTACAAGTGATTTCAGCCAGTTCATCTTATTCCGTCGCTTTCTGCCGGGCGCGCCGATGCGCCTTGGTCATTCCGAGAAAATGTCACTTTGGCTCGGCCGTGCATAGATATCCGAAGCCAAGTTTAGCGCTTGGCTGCAAAAATATACCATAATACGGCACATAACAGGAATGAATTTCTCATGCCTTCAACCGATAGGTGCGCCCGTAGAACCATCGACAAATGGATATGTTCCGGACCACGGCGAGGCGGGCGCATCCGCAAGGAAAAACCCGCGCCGGCGAGGCGCGGGCTCCGGTGATGACGAAGTGCCGTGTCAGAGATCGAAGGCGGCGCCGATCAGCGTCTTCGTATAGTCGTGATGCGGGTCGGCGAATATTTCTCCCGTCTCCCCCTCCTCGACGATCTTGCCGTTCTTCATGACGATCACATAGTCGGATATCGCCTTTATCACCGCCAGATCGTGGCTGATGAAGATATAGGACAGGCCATATTTCTCCTGCAGGTCGCGCAGGAGATCGATCACCTGGCCTTGCACCGAACGGTCCAGCGCCGATGTCGGTTCGTCGAGGATCACCACCTTGGGCTTCAGGATCATGGCGCGGGCAATGGCGATGCGCTGCCGCTGGCCGCCGGAGAATTCATGCGGATAGCGATTGCGCGCCGCCGGATCGAGCCCAACTTCCTTGAGCGCCGCAACGGCGCGGCTGTCCCGCTCGGCGCGCGACAATTGCGGCTCGTGGATCAGCAGGCCCTCCGTGATCACCTCGCCGACCGTCTGGCGCGGCGACAGCGACCCGTAGGGGTCCTGGAAGACCAGTTGCAATTCCTTCCGCAGCGGCCGCATGGCGGAGCGGCCGTAATTGGTGATGTTCGTATCGTCGAAATGGAACTGGCCGCTGCTCGGCAGCAGGCGCAGCAGGGCGCGGCCGAGCGTCGATTTGCCCGAGCCGGATTCACCGACGATGCCGATCGTCTGCCCCTGTTTCAATCGCACGTTCACGCCATCGACCGCGCGGAACACGGCAGTCGCCGACCGGAAGAAGCCACCGCCGACGGCAAAATCGACGCTGACATTGCGGCCCTCCAGAACGATGGGAGCGGTATCCTCCGGCGGCCCCTTTGTGCCGCTCGGCTCAGCCGCAAGCAGCATCTTGGTGTAATCTTCCCGCGGACGCTCGAATATGTCCGAGATCGTGCCGGTTTCCACCACTTCGCCGCGACGCATCACGACGACGCGTTCGGCAAAATGTCTGACGATGCCGAGATCATGGGTGATCAGCACGATCGCCATGCCGAAACGCTTCTGCAGCGAGCGCAGGAGATCGAGAATCTGCG
Organism: Phyllobacterium sp. 0TCS1.6A; assembly: GCF_026420825.1. Taxonomy (NCBI): domain Bacteria; kingdom Pseudomonadati; phylum Pseudomonadota; class Alphaproteobacteria; order Hyphomicrobiales; family Phyllobacteriaceae; genus Phyllobacterium; species Phyllobacterium sp. 0TCS1.6A. The sequence continues at coordinate 13,709 of NZ_JAPMAB010000012.1, read as the reverse complement.
CCTGGATCGTTACATCCAGCGCCGTCGTCGGTTCATCGGCGATCAGGAGATCGGGCTCGTTCGCGAGCGCCATGGCGATCATGACGCGCTGGCGCTGGCCGCCCGACAATTGATACGGGTAGGAGTTGATGCGGCGCTCGGGCTCGGGGATGCCGACGAGCTTCAGGAGTTCGAGAGCTCTGACCCGCGCCTGCTTGAAGCTGATGCCCTGGTGATGGACGATCGGCTCGGCGATCTGGCGCCCGATCGTATAGAGCGGATCGAGCGAGGTCATGGGCTCCTGGAAGATCATGGTGATCTTCGAGCCGCGGACGGTGTTCAGCCCCTTGACCGGCAGCCCCACCAGTTCCTTGCCGCGATATTTCGCCGAACCGGCCACGCGGCCATTGGCGGCGAGCAGGCCCATGATGCCCATCATCGTCTGGCTCTTGCCCGAACCGGACTCGCCCACCACGGCGAGGGTCTCGCCTCGCCTCACGTCGAGATCGATGCCCTTGACGGCGTTGACCTCGCCGTCGGGGGTGGTGAAGTCGACCTTCAGGCCGCGCACGGCCAATATGTTTTCCATATCATCCGTCATGGTCAGCGATCCTTCGGGTCTAGCGCATCACGCAGTCCGTCGCCGATGAAATTCAGCGAGAACAGGGTGAGAACGAAGAAAATGGCGGGGAATATCAGCAGCCATGGCGCGGACTGCATCTTGGCCGCGCCTTCCGAGATCAAGGCGCCCCAGCTGGTCAGCGGCGCCTGCACGCCGAGGCCGAGGAAGGAGAGGAAGCTCTCGAGCAGGATGACCTTGGGCACGACGACGGTGACGAAGACCACGACGGGACCGATCGTGTTCGGGATGATGTGACGCCGGATGATCTGCCAGTCCGTCAGGCCCAAAGCCTGCGCCGCGCCGATGAATTCGCGGCGTTTGAGCGCCAGGGTCTGGCCGCGGACGATACGCGCCATGTCCAGCCATTCCACCGCGCCGATGACGAGGAAGATCAGGATGAAGCTGCGGCCGAAAAACACCACCAGCACCACCACGAGAAACACGAAGGGCAGCGAATAGAGGATTTCGACGAGCCGCATCATCACATTGTCGATGCGCCCGCCAATATAGCCGGAGACCGCGCCATAGGTAACGCCGACGGCGAGCGATACGAGGCTGGCGAGCAGCCCGACCGCCAGCGATATCTGTCCGCCCAGCATGACCCTCGCCAGCATGTCGCGGCCGTTCGTATCGGTGCCGAAGGGGAAATATTCGCGGTTGACCTCGCCCGAGACCTTGAGCGTGCGCCCGTCATCCTCGGTTGCGACAACCTGCGTATTGTCGAACTCGTTGGCACGGTCGAAATAGCGTATCGTCCGCGGATCGATGGTCTTGTCGGACTGTATCGTGGCCGTGAAACCATTGTCCTCGATGGCGAATTCGCGCAGTTCCACCCGCGCCCGGGTGGCAACGCCCTTCAGGACGTCGCCCAGCGTATCGGCTTTCGGCAATGGCTCGATGCTCGGGGCCACCGCCACATAGGACGGAAACACCTGATCATAGCTGTGGCTGATGAAATAGGGGCCGACGAACGAGAACAGCATGATCAGAAGCAGCATGATGCTGCCCGCCATGGCGGCCCTGTTGCGGCGAAAGCGGATGAGCGCCAGCTGAAACAGGCCGCGTCCCCGGGTCTCCTCCGGCGGAACGATGGTCGTCGGGATGTCAGTCATGGCGAACCCTCGGATCGAGCAGGCCGTAGATGATATCGACCACGAGATTGAACACGATGACGAAGACCGCGACCAGCACGACGGTGCCCATCACCAGAGTGTAGTCCCGGTTGATGGCGCCGAGCACGAAGTAGCGGCCGACGCCGGGGATGGTGAATATGCTTTCAACCACAGCCGAGCCCGTCAGCAGCGCAGCCGCGCAGGGAGCAAGATAGGAGACGACGGGCAACAGCGCGCCGCGCATGGCGTGGGTTATCACCACCACCCGCTGCGGCAGGCCATAGGCCCGCACCGTCCTGATGTGATCCGCATGCAGCGCCTCGATCATCGATCCCCGCGTCAGGCGGGCGAACACCGCGAGCTGCGGCAGGCCGAGCGTGATCACGGGCAGGATGAGGAATGGCCACGAACCATCGCCCCACCCGCCGCCCGGCAGCAGCGAGAATGTCAGCGAGAATATGAGCAGCAGGACCGGCCCGACGACGAAATTGGGCACGGTGACGCCCGTCGTCGCCACCGACATGACGAGGAAATCCAGGAACGAGTTCTGCCGCAGGGCCGCCAGCGTGCCGACGAGCACGCCGCCGACCAGCGCGAAGATCAAGGCGAGGCTGCCCAGCCTTATCGAATAGGGCAGGCCCTTGCCGATCAGTTCGGCGATCGTGTTGTCCTTGTAGATATAACTCGGCCCGAAATCGCCGGTGACCGCGTTCTTCAGATATTGGAGATACTGGCTCCAGAGCGGCTGGTCGAGATGATAGGCCCGCATCAGGTTTTCCATCGTCGCCGGCGGCAATGGCCGTTCGAGATTGAACGGGCCGCCCGGTGCGAAGCGCATCAGGAAGAAGGAAATGGTGACGACGATGAAGAGGGTCGGCACCGCACTCGCCAATCGGCGAAGAATGAAGTGAAACATCCGCTATACTCCCGGAGAAGATTCTACCCGGCTTGCGTTCGGGTTCCCGTCGCGGCTGTGTCCCATGGAAACGGCTCCTCCCGGCGCGGGCGAACAGGCTGCCCGCACCGGGTGGAACACGGTTTCATGTGTCGAATTATGAGAAAACTGAGCCACGCCGGAACCCGTTGCCGGCCTGCCATCGAACCCCGATCGCAGGCCGCAATGCAAAATCCTATTCCTCGACGCTGAGATACTTGCTCAGATGTTCATTATTGCCGTTGTCGCCCCAGCCCTTGACCTTGCTGGAGACCAGCCAGAAATTCGCGTCGTTGACCAGAGGCGCGATCGGCTGGTCGCGCATGACGAGGGCTTCGGCCTGGTGCAGCAGCTTGGAGCGCGCGGCGGGATCGCGTTCCTTGTAGGATTTCTGCAGCAGTTCGTCGAATTCCGGATTGTTGTAGTGTCCGTAATTGAAGGTCTTGTTGCCGCTGTAGTTCAGGTTGAGGAAGTTTTCGGCATCGGCATAATCCGCCACCCAGCCGGCGCGGGCGACATTGAACTTGCCGCCTTCCTGCAGGTAGGCGTAGTGCGAGGAAATGTCGAGATTGACCAGTGTGACATTGGCGCCGAACGTCTTCTTCCACATGTCGGCGACGGCGGTCGCGGCCCGCTCATGGTTCGGATTGGTGTTGTAGCGGATCTCGATATTGAGCGGCTTGCCGCCCTCGCCATAACCGGCCTCCTTCATCAGTTCGATGGCCTTGTCCTCGCGATCGAGCTGCGACATCTCGGCGAAATCGGGCAGCTCCGGCTTGCCGTAATTCTCGATGCCGGGCGGCACCAGCGAATACATCGGCAGCTTGGACTCGTTGAAGATCTCGGTGGAAAGGAAGTCGCGATCGACCGCCATCGACAGCGCACGCCGCACGCGCACGTCGCTGAAGGGTTCGGCGCGCGTATCGAACGGATAGTAATAGGTGGCGAAGGACGGGGTCACATGCACCTGTTCGCCATTTTGCGCGCGGAGCCGCTCGATCTGGTCGCTGGCGAAATTATAGACGAGATGCAGTTCGCCCGCTTCGAAGCGGCGGACATTCGCCGCCTGGTCGTCGATCGGGTAGAAGATGACCTTGTCGAGCTTGACGTTGGCGGCATCCCAGTAATTCTCGTTCTTGACCACGGTCAGGTGATCGTTCGGCACATGCTCGACAAGCTTGAAGGCGCCATTGCCGACGAGCTTGCCCGGCTTGACGAAATCGGCGCCGTTCTTTTCGAAACTCGCCTTGCTGACGGGCAGCGCCGATTGGTGCGACAGCAGCTCTATGAAGAACGGCGTCGGGTTTTCGAGGGTGATCTCCAGCGTCTTCGCATCGATCGCCTTGGCGCCCAGCTCTTCGAGCTTGGCCTCGCCCTTGTTGATCTTCGCCGCGTTCTTGATCGGGTAGAGGATATTGGCGTAGCCGGCAGCCGTCTTCGGGTCCTGGATGCGGCGCAGCGAGAACACGAAGTCTTCCGCCGTCACGGGGCTGCCATCGGACCAATTGGCATTGGCGCGGAGCTTGAACGTATAGACCGTGCCGTCATCCGAGATCGTCCAGCTTTCCGCCGCGCCGGGCACGATCTTGCCATTGGCGTCATAGACGGTCAGACCTTCGTAAAGGTCCTTCAGGATGAAGGCCTCGATGTCGATGGAGGTCTGCGACTGGTCCAGCGTTTGCGGCTCGCCGCTATTGCCGCGATGCAGCACCATTTCGGCCAGAGCGGGGCTCGCGCCGATCAGCAGCGACCCAAGCAGGAGCGCGGCGCGGAGATTGAGTTTCATGTGGGACATTTGTCTGTTCCTTCCCCTCTAAGAGAATGTGAAGGCATGAACAAATGACAATTTTTGCATGAACGCAAGGAGGCTTTGTCGGGGTTGTAGCGATAATGGGGGTTACGGCCACGTCAAACATCGTTGCACCATATGGACCACATGCCCGATTCCCGCCATTTTCTGCCGGAAACGCGGCCTACATCCTAAGACTTAGGTCATACCGATTTGTGTGGAAAACACGACAATCCGCAAATTGCCGCGACAATACTCAACCTGCGGTTTCGCTATCACGCAAAAGTGCTTCCAGCGTTTCGAGACGATCCGCCTCTATCGGCGGCTTGTCCCAGCGCAATCGCGATATTCGCGGGAAGCGCATGGCGACGCCGGACTTGTGCCGATTGGAGCGGTTCAGCCCCTCGAACGCCACTTCGAGCACCAGCCCGTGGTCGGGTTCTGCCCGCACCGAGCGAACCGGGCCGAAGCGCTCGGTGGTATTGTTGCGGACGAAGGCGTCGAGCTGCTTCAGCTCCTCGTCCGTGAAGCCGAAATAGGCCTTGCCCACCGGGACGAGCTGCGGGTCGCTCTCCGGTCCGGTCCACACCGCGAATGTATAATCCGAATAATAGCTCGAACGCTTGCCATGGCCGCGCTGCGCGTAGACCAGCACCGCGTCGATGATGAACGGATCGCGTTTCCACTTGAACCACGGTCCCTTGGGACGCCCCGGCACATAGGCGGAATCCCGCCGCTTCAGCATCAGCCCCTCGATGATCGGATGCGGCGGCTTGCCCCGCAGTTCCGCCAGATCGTCGAAAGTCTCGAACGGCACCAGCGGCGAGAGGTCGAAGCGGGCGGGATCGAGCCCGGCGACGAACGTCTCCAGCCGCGCCCGGCGCTCGATGAAAGGCAGGGCGCGGATATCCTCGTCCCCGTCGAAGAGGAGATCATAGAGCCGCACGAAGGCGGGAAAGCTCTCGAGCTGTTTTGCCGTCACCGTCTTGCGGTTCAGCCGCTGCTGCAGATCGCCGAACGACCCGACTTCGATGCCGGTAGCCGATGGCCGCCCCACCAGCAATTCGCCATCCAGCGTGCCGGCGAAGCTCATGGCGTCGGCCACGTCCGGGAAGGCGTGGGAGATGTCGTCGCCAGTGCGCGAATAGATCCGCCGCTGGCCGCCTTCCGCCGTCAGCTGCACGCGGATACCATCCCATTTCCACTCGGCCGCATAGGTTTCCGCGTTGATCTTGCCATAGTCCGGCTCTTCCAGCGGCGTCGACAGCATCACCGGGCGGAAGGGCGCGCTGGCAAGGCCCTGCGGCTTGTCCGCCTTGCGCTCCAGCCAGGCGAAGAGCGGCTCGTAGGGCGGCTTCAATCCATGCCACAATTCCTCGATCTCGCCGACATCCACATCTCCGAACTGCGCCAGCGCCTGCTTGGCAAGCCGCGCCGACACGCCGATCCGCAGGCCGCCGGTCACCAGTTTCAGCAAGGCGTAGCGCGCCGATGCGTCGAGCCGATCGAGCCAGCGCTCCACCAGCCGGACCGCATCGCTGCGGGATGCGTGGATGAGCGAGGTCACGATATCGCCGAGCGACGGCGCCGCATTGGCCCGCGGCGCATCTTCCGCCGCCCAGACCAGCGATATCGTCTCGGCGAGATCGCCGACATAATCATAGGAATAGCCGAACAATTGCTCGTCCATTCGCTCCGCAATCAGGCTTCTCAGCATTGCCGGCTTGACGTTGGCGATGTTGAGATCGCCGGTGATGGCCGCCAGCGCATAGCCGCGATCCGGGTCGCGCGTCCTGCTGAAATAATCGACGAGCAGCGTCAGCTTGCCGTTGCGGGCCGGCGTCAGCACCAATCGGTCGAGGAGTTCGGCAAACTCTTCCATCAGTCGCCCTCGTCTTCGTAACCGATCAGATGCAGCGGCCTGGCCTTGTAGCCATTGAGCTCGCACCAGCGCACCAGCGCCTCCTCGCGGCCATGGGTGACCCAGACCTGATCGGGATCGAGTTCCGTTATCGTCCGCGTCAGCTCATCCCAGTCGCAATGGTCCGAAAGTATGATCGGCAGTTCGACGCCGCCCTGCCTGGCGCGTTGCCTGATGCGCATCCAGCCCGAGGCGAAACAGGAGACCGGGTCGGGGAAACGCCGCGCCCAGCGATCGAGGAAAGCCGATGGCGGACCGATGACGATGGCCCCGGCAAAATCGCCGGCGCTGTCTGTATCGACCGTGGCCGGCGAGAGGTCGCCGAGGTCGATCCCCTGCGACTGGTAGTAGTCGCAGAGCTTCGCCAGTGCGCCGTGGATATAGATCGTCCTGTCATGGCCGGCATCGCGCAGCATGCGGATGACGCGCTGCGCCTTGCCGAGCGCATAGGCGCCGACGAGATGCGAGCGTTCCGGAAACTGCTCGACCGAGCGCAGCAGCTTGGCGATCTCGTCGCGGCTGTCCGGGTGCCGGAACACCGGCAGCGCGAACGTCGCCTCGGTGATGAAGACGTCGCAGGCCACCGGCTCGAAGCCGAGGCAGGTCGGGTCGGGGCTGCGCTTGTAGTCGCCCGAGGCGACGATGCGCATGCCATCCTTCTCCACCGCGATCTGCGCCGATCCGAGCACATGCCCGGCAGGGTGGAAGCTGACGCTGACGCCGTTGTTGACGACGGTTTCGCCGAGCGTCGCCGCCTGTGTCACGGCAGCGAATCCACTGCCGTAGCGCAGCGCCATGATGTCGAGTGTCTGGCGCGTCGCCATGACGCTTTCATGGCCGGACCTCGCATGATCCGAATGGCCATGGGTGATGAGCGCCTTCTGCACCGGCCGGATCGGATCGATGTAGAAATCGCCCGGCGGACAATAGAGCCCCGCCGGCGTCGATCGCAACAAGTCTTCCGGTCGTTTCAGCACCTTCTCCCCCTGCTCCGGCCATGGCTAAACGAAGATAGTGCGCTTTTGGCTCCACGCAAATTCCGTATCGCGCTATTTGCAGCAGCGTCGTGCATGCTTCGACAGATGCCAGGGACCTTGGCGCGCAGACCGGCAATCGCTACATTCGCCGCTGTGAGCAAGCCCGAAACATTGGACGACACCCCCCTCCTGCCGCCGCAATTCCTGCGCTGGTTCCAGGACAAGGGCTGGAGCCCCCGCCAACACCAGCTGGACCTTCTGCGCGAGGCGGATGCGGGCAATTCCGCCCTGCTCATCGCACCGACCGGCGCCGGGAAGACCCTGGCCGGGTTTCTGCCAGCCCTGACGGACCTTGCGACGCGCGGCAAGGGCAATGCGCCCGGTCGCGGCATCCACACGCTCTACATATCGCCCCTTAAGGCGCTTGCCGTCGATATCCAGCGCAATCTGGCAAAGCCGATCGAGGAGATGGCGCTGCCGATCTCGATCGAGACCCGCACCGGCGATACGCCCGCCTTCAAGCGCCAGCGCCAGAAGCTCGCCCCGCCCGACATCCTGCTGACGACGCCGGAGCAGCTGGCGCTGCTCATCGCCAGCAAGGATGCGGCGCGCTTCTTCGAGGATCTGCGCTATGTGATCCTCGACGAGCTCCATTCGCTGATCACCTCCAAGCGCGGGCACCTGCTGGCGCTGGGCCTCGCGCGCCTGCGCCGGTTGCAGCCCGGGCTGCAGGCGATCGGCCTCTCGGCCACCGTCGCCGAGCCCGACATGCTGCGGCAATGGCTGGTGCCCCAGCTGGAGTCCCAGAACGGTTCGGCTGCGCTTGCAAGCCTGATCGTCGTCGAAGGCGGCGCGAGGCCGGACATCACCATCATGAAAACAGAAGACCGCGTGCCCTGGGCCGGCCATTCCGCCGTCTACGCCCTTCCCGGCATCTATGACGCGATCAAGGCGCATGGCACGACGCTGATCTTCGTCAATACGCGCAGCCAGGCCGAGCGGCTGTTCCATGACCTGTGGATGATCAATGACGACAACCTGCCCATCGCGCTGCATCACGGCTCGCTCGATGTCAGCAAGCGGCGCAGGGTCGAGCAGGCGATGGCGGCGAACAGCCTGCGCGCGGTCGTCGCCACGTCGACGCTCGATCTCGGCATCGACTGGGGCGATGTCGATCTCGTCATCCATGTCGGCGCGCCGAAGGGCGCTAGCCGGCTGGCGCAGCGCATAGGCCGCTCCAACCACCGCATGGACGTGCCCTCGCGCGCCATTCTGGTGCCGGCGAACCGCTTCGAGGTGATGGAATGCCAGGCGGCGCTCGATGCCAACTACCTCGGCGCGCAGGATACGCCGCCGCTCGGCGTCGGCGCGCTCGACGTCCTTGCCCAGCATGTGCTCGGCATGGCCTGCGCCGCGCCTTTCGTCATCGATGAACTTTACGCCGAGGTGCGCACGGCCCTGCCCTATGCGCCGCTGGCGCGGGAGACCTTCGAGCGCATCGTCCAGTTCGTCGCCACCGGCGGCTATGCGCTGAAATCCTATGAGCGCTTCGCCAAGATCCGCCAGACGGCGGATGGCAGCTGGCGCGTGACACACCCAAGGGTGGCGCAGCAATACCGGCTGAATGTCGGGACGATCATCGAAGCGGCGGCGCTGACCGTGCGGCTGACCCGGCGCAGCGGCAAGGGCATCAATGTGCGCGGCGGCCCGGTGCTCGGCAAGGTGGAGGAGCATTTCCTCGAAGCGCTGGCGCCGGGCGATACGTTCTTCTTTTCCGGCCGGGTGCTGCGCTTCGAAGGCATCAGGGAAAACGAATGCCTCGTCTCCGAGGCGAAGGGCTTCGATGCCAAGATTCCCTCCTATGCCGGCGGCAAGTTTCCGCTGACCACCTATCTCGCCGACCAGGTGCGCGCCATGCTCGCCGACGAGGAGCGCTGGCGCGCGCTGCCCGAGCAGGTGAGCGACTGGCTGCGGCTGCAACGGGACAAGTCCACATTGCCGCAGCCGGGCAGCCTTCTTGTCGAGACCTTTCCGCGCGGCAACCGCTCCTACATGGTGGCCTATCCATTCGAAGGCAGGCTCGCCCACCAGACGCTCGGCATGTTGCTGACGCGGCGGCTTGAGCGCGCCCGGGCGCGGCCGCTCGGCTTCATCGCCACCGATTATGCCATCTCGGTCTGGGGCATGCGCGACCTTGGCAAGATGTTCCGCAGCGGCGAACTGCCTCTCGCCGACCTGTTCGACGAGGACATGCTTGGCGACGATCTCGAAGCATGGCTGTCGGAAAGTTTCATGCTGAAGCGGACATTCCGCAATTGCGCCCTGATTTCAGGGCTGGTGGAAAAGCGCCATCCCGGGCAGGAAAAGACAGGACGCCAGGTGACGGTTTCGACCGATCTCATCTATGACGTGCTGCGCGAGCACGAACCGGACCACATACTTCTGCAGGCGACGCGCGCCGATGCGGCAACCGGCTTGCTCGACATTGGACGGCTTGGCGTTATGCTTGGACGAATCAAGGGCCATATCGTGCACCGGGACCTCGACAGGATTTCGCCGCTGGCGGTGCCCGTGATGATGGAGATCGGCAAGGAACGTGTGCCCGGCGAGGCGCATGACATGCTGCTGGAAGAGATCGCGGAGGAAATGACGCGCGAAATGACGGACCACCGATGAACATGGCAGCTCTCGACGTCGCGCCCGTGCCCGCCGGCGCGGCCGAGCTCGATCTTGCCGGGCACCGGCTGGTCTGCGACCCCGCGGGCGCGATCTACCTGCCGGAGGACGGCCTGCTCGTGGTCTCCGACCTGCATCTCGAAAAGGGTTCGTCCTTTGCGCGACGCGGCATGCTGCTGCCGCCCTATGACACGCTGACGACGCTTGCCGCCCTTGCCCGGCTCATCGGCCGCTACCGCCCGAAATCCGTTCTCAGCCTCGGCGACAGTTTCCATGATGGCGAGGCCGCGACGCGCCTTGCGCCGGAATCCGCAAGCCATCTGATGACGCTGATGCGAGGCAGGCACTGGACATGGATCACCGGCAATCATGATCCGCATCATCCGGGCGCGCTGCCCGGCGAAACCTGTGCCGAACTGGCGCTCGGCGGGCTGGTCTTTCGTCATGAACCGACGCGCAACGCGCCCGCGGGCGAGATCGCCGGCCATCTGCACCCCGCCGCAAGGATCGTCTGGCGCGGCCAGGCGGTGCAGCGCCGCTGTTTTGCGACCGACCATTCCCGCATGATCATGCCGGCCTTCGGCGCCTATACCGGCGGGCTGAACATCATGAACCGCGCCTTTCACGGCCTGTTCGATCTTGCGGCGCTGAGCGCCTATATGCTCGGAAAAGACAGGATATACCGCGTCAATCGCAGCTATTTCGAGCCCGCGCCGCGCTTCTGACCGCAATTGCGGCCCTTCCCCCGAATATTATTTCTCGACTCTTCTACAAGTTGTACTTGGTTTAGTACTCATACTTATTACCAATAGATCGAATGTTGGAAATCGTTCTACAGATAAGGATATTGCTTAAACAGATTTTTCAGAAGAGGTTTTCATGCGGCACGATCTTCTCATCCTGGCTGCTATTGCTTTGGCAATAGCTGGCTGCAAGCACGGAGAGCACGAGGGAGCTCCGTCCCTGGCGCTCGCCGGCAAGACGGCGGGAGCCGAAGCCAAGGACACGGCGCAGAGCGGCGATTACAGCCTGAAGGGTACCGGTTTGCAGACCGCCGAGGATGGAAGCCTGAAGACGTTTGCCTATTCGGCCACGCTGGGGGATACAAAGGCAGCCGGAGCGACGATTTCAGGGAAGTACGCGCCGGTGTTCCTGAAATTCAGCAAGGACGGAACCGCGGCCGGCCAGATGCTGAATACTGCGCGCGACGGCGGCGGCGAAGATGACAATATCCGCTTCCTGATGAGCGACGCCTCACGCGACTCGAAGGACAACCCCACCGCTTTCGGGCTTCTGGTCGATAATTCAGCGGAGAAGAGCTTCTCCGCCGGTGCGCTCTATGGCGGCCGGGCGCCGACAAACCTCCCCACTTCGGGCACCGCGACCTATGAGGGTATTTTTGTCGGTGCGGCCAATGCCGGCAAGGGCAATAGCGGCGTGCGGGCGCATCTGGAAGGCCCCTTCGACCTGGCGGCCGATTTCGGCGCCGGAACCGTCAAGGGTACGATCCAGGGTTTGAGGGGGCCACTCGACCAGACCAGTCCGACGGCGGCAGCGGGCATGGTGACCGGCATAGGCTTCGACGGCAAGATGGCGGCAGACAAGGCGAGCTATAGCGCCGACAAGGTAACCATCACCGGGGAAGGCGTACAAGCTGTTTCCGGCGCCGTACAGGGTGGTTTCTTCAATGCCGGCGGCAGCGAAACGGCCGGCACATTGCAGGCTACCGTTTCCGGCAGCGAACCGACCAACATCATCGGGGCGTTCCACGGCGAAAAGCCGAATTGATCGCACTGCCGGGAACGAAATGATGACAGGCAGGCTCAAGGGCCGGCGATACCGGGCGGCATTGGCGCTCGGTATCCTCCTCGGATGTTTGACCAGTGCCGATGCCCATGCGGAGGGGTCCTATTCCTTCGCGCAGGTAAAGTCGCGGATCGAATCCGGCCAATATGATGCGGCGCGCCAGCTCGTTGCCGCTTCGGGCGAGGACAGCCCGAGCAAGCGGGTGGCGAAGGCGTTCACCGAGGCGCTCATCCTCAAGCATCAGCGGCAGCTGCAGGCTTCCGCTGATGCGATGGAGGCGATCCTGCTCGACAATCCCGAGTTCGATCGGGTGCGGCAGGAGCTGGCGCATAGCTATTATCTGCTCGGCGAGAACGACCATGCGCGGCACCAGTTCGGCATATTGTCGGCGACCAGCCATTCGCCGGCATTTCGCTCGCTCTACAATGACTATCTCGACGCCATCGACTCGCGGCGGCCATGGTCGCTCGATGGCTATGTCGCCCTCGCCCCGAGCACGAATATCAGCCGCGGCGTGGCGGCCGATACGGTATTCATAGGCGGCGTGCCGGTGAAGCCGGCCAACAGGAAGCAAAGCGGCATCGGCGTCAGCTTTGGCGGTTCGGGATCGTACCGGTTCGATCTCAATGAAAGGATGGGGCTCACCCTCGGCGGCGGTTTCGACGGCACCAAATATGGCGGGCGCGAATATGACTCCCTCTCCGGCCAGGTGTTTTCCGAATTCTCATACAAGACCGGCCGCTGGCGTTTTGGCGTCGGCCCGACAATGGAGCGCCTTACCTTCGACTGGCAAGGCTATCGCCTCGCCTATGGTGCGCAGTGGAGCATCCAGAAGAGCTTCGGCAATAGCGGCGACACGATGCGGTTCACCGGCCGCCTCCGCAGGCTGGACTATGACGATCTCGATGCTTTCGACGGATATGAAATTTCCGGCGGCCTGCGCTACCAGCACGCCTTTTCCGCCGCGCTGGTGGCCAATGCCGGGGCGGAACTGACGCGGGTCAAGGCAGAGAGGGAGTTCAACAGCTATAATGCGGTGCGGCCCTATTTCGAGATCTACAGCGACCTGCCTTTCGGCGTGCTCGGCAGTATCGGCCTTGGCTATCAGCTCCGCGATTATGACGGAAAGTTCCCATGGACGGGCGAAAACCGCAGGGACGGGCAGCTGAGCCTGGTCTCGTCGCTGACCTTCCGTGGCCTGAGCTTCAGGCGCATCGCTCCGCGACTGGAATATGCCTATGTCCGCAACAATTCGAATATCGGCCTTTACGACTACGATACCCACTCCATGGGAGTTTACCTCACGCGCAAATACTAACACGCCACCATGCCTGCTATCCGCCGCCGGCCCGGATTTCCACAACGGCATCCGTGCGGTGCCCAACCGCCCCTCATGTCGAGGGTGCAGGCTGCGCGCCACGATGCGGGAGCTGTGCAGCCGCCGCCCAGTGGGTTGCAGGCGTGTCGAAGCACGCACGATGTTGATGCAGCGCTGAAATCAGAGATGGCAATAATGTACCGCGTGCTTCGACGGGCTCAGCATGAGGGAGGTTGGCTCGGCATGAGGGGTTGGGGGGTGTTTGGCTGGGTGGTAGTTCTGTGGCGTTGGCGGGTGTTGAGAGATCGCAGAACGACCTTCCTGCAATCAACAATTTACCCTCATCCTGAGCCTGTCGAAGGGCGCAGCAACGGTGATGCAGTCCCCTTACAGCGCTGCATCGAAATAGTGCGTGCTTCGACAAGCTCAGCATGAGGAAGGTGGAGATCGGCATGAGGGAGGTGGGGGCTCAGCATGGGGGAACTTGGTGTGATGCAGGGATTAAATACGGAAAATCCGCACCACGCCCGCGCAATCGCGTCTGGTCATTGAAAATGGGGGGAGACGGGCGGTCT
>NZ_JAPMAB010000011.1:0-206849 GCF_026420825.1 Phyllobacterium sp. 0TCS1.6A | reverse complement strand
TGAGCCGCGTACCCTGGCCGGCGACCACCTTATCCAATGCCTGGATGCCGTCGAGAAAGGTCGTCGGCTGAACGACATCCTTGTCAAGCCCATCCTTGCCGAGACTGGTCAGGCCGAAAGCCGGGACGGCAAACTTGCCATCGGCGAAGTCGACGCCAAGCACGGCGCCAACCGTCTGCGACGCCGTGTCTATCGTCGCCTGCACCGTGGCCCCGCTGAGATCCACCAGCTTGCCATTGGCCTCACTGGCCTTCGTATCCACCGCGTCCAACTGCTTCATATTGACGGCATCGGTGTCGGCCTTGCCCTCGGCGACCTTCGAGATGACGGTATCCTTCAGCACCAGCTTTGCGCCGTGCTTGTCCGTCTCGTCTATCTTGCCGTCGTTGTTGGTGTCCGTCGGCGTGTATTGCACGGAGGTCCTGCCGAGGTCGTTTATGCCCTCATAAGCCGCATGGAGCTGATCGCCATTGACGGCATCCGTGCTGCCTGCCTTCACCCGGCCCGGCGCGAGATTGACGATCTGGCGGGTCTCGGCAGGGGAAATTATCTTTACCACCTCGCCCTTTTCGTTCGACCTGTTGGTTTCCGAATACGTCCTGCCTATACTGACCACGCCAACCGGCGCAGGATTGCTCAGCGTATAGTCCTTGCCGTTCAGCGGGAACGTCGCCGGGGGCGATATCGCAGCTTCCGTGGTGGCGTTGGAACCAAGCGCCACGCTGTACGCGTTCGCGGCCTTCGCGTTCCAGCCGATGGCGATTGCGGCATCACGCTCTGCAGTTGCCTTATAACCGATAGCCTGGCTCACTGTAGCCTTCGCATTTGCATCCCTACCAAGTGCTACAGCACTAACGCCATCGGCCTGTGCATCCACACCAATGGCGTTCGCGCCCTCACCTGTTGCCTTCGCATCCCAGCCAATGGCGATTGCGGAGACACCGCTTGCAGTTGCCTGAAAGCCGAGAGCCTGGCTGGCGTAAGCCTTCGCCTTTGCTTCCCAACCAAGTGCTACAGCACTAACGCCATCGGTCTGTGCTCTCCCACCAAGTGCTACAGCACCAACGCCATCGGCCTTTGCTTCCCAACCAAGTGCTACAGCGCCACCGCCAATAGCCTGTGCATCTTTACCAATAGCGCTCGAGTACTGACCTGTTGCCTTCGCATTCCAGCCGATGGCGGTTGCTGCTTCATTCCAGGCGTTCGCCTGCCTGCCGATAGCGACCGCCCCTTTGACGGTAGCATTGGCTTCAAAGCCCATGGCAACGCCGTCATCGATCGCCTTTGTTCCCTCGCCGATCGCGATGGCCGCGCGGTGGATTATCTCCGTCGCGCTTGCGCCCTCACCTGTTGCCTTCGCTTCATTCAGCGCCTTCGCTCCCTCGCCGATCGCGATGGCCGCGGGGGGGGGTGTCACCGTCGCGCTTGCGCCCGAGCCAATCGCTATTCCGTTTTCTGCGCTGGCTTCCGCTCCCGCTCGAATCAATGTTTCTCCGGCCACACTCACTGTCGTAGCACCGCCGATCGCGACGGCACCGCGAACAGAGGCCTTTGCCTCGCTGCCGACAGCAGTCGCCGCGTCACCGCTGGCCTGTGCATTCTCACCAAGGCCGATTGCCTTCGCACCTCCGGCGGCGGAACCCAGCCCCAGAGCCAAGCTCGCCCCCCCAGTAACCTCATCGAGCCTGGTCTTCACACCATCCGCCGTGGTCTTCACAGTATTGAGCTGGCTGAGATTGACCGCATCACTATCCGCAGTGCCGGCGGCGAGATTGCTGATGCGCTTCGACCTGGCGTCATAGACCGTCCCGTTGAAAAGCAGCGCATTGTTGTTCAGATTTTCAAGCACGCGATCCAATGCCTGGATGCCGCCGAGAAAGGTCGTCGGCTGAACGACATTCTTGTCAAGCCCATCCTTGCCGAGACTGGTCAGGCCGAATGCCGGGACGTCAAACTTGCCATTGGTGAAGCCGACGCCAAGCGCGGCGCCGAGCGTCTGCGACGCCGTGCCGAGGTCCTTTATGCCCTCATAAGCCGCATTGAGCTGATCGCCATTGACGGCATCGGTACTGCCGGCCTTCACCCGGCCCGGCGCAAGGTAGATGATCTGGCGGGTCTCCGCTGGTCGTTCCTCCATTTGCGGATTTCCGCTTGCGTCCAGTATCCGCTCGCCTTTAGTGCCCAATTTCGGCGCTTTATATGCTGCCGTACCAAGGGAGACTACGCCGACCGTTTTTGGATATTGAAGCGTATAGTCCTTGCCGTTCAGCGGGACGGTTGCTGCAGGCTCGGCTACGGGCTCGGTGGCAGCGAAGGAACCAAGCGCCACGCTGTACGCGTTCGCGGCCTTTGCGTTCCAGCCCACAGCGGTCGCGGCCTCACCGCCTGCCTTGGCAAATCGACCGACAGCGGTCGCGTTCATGGCGGCGGCAGCTTCATAGCCCATGGCAACGCCAGAATCGATCGCCGTCGCTCCCTCGCCGATCGCGATGGCCGCGCGTTCGATTATCCCCTTCGCGCTTGCGCCCGAGCCAATCGCTATTCCGTTTTCTGCGTTGGCGTCCGCTCCCGCTCGAGTCACTGTTTTTCCGGCCACAATGACTGTCGTAGTACCGCCGATGGCGATGGCTCCGCCAGCAGAGGCCTTTGCGTCCTTGCCCATGGCGGTCGCAGCTTCGCCGCTTGCATTGGCAGAGTCACCGACAGCAGTTGCAGTCTTGGCAGCAGCAGCAGATTGAAAGCCCATGGCAACGCCGGAATCGATCGCCTTTGCTCCCTCGCCGATCGCGATGGCCGCGCGGCCGATTATCCCCTTCGCGCTTGCGCCCGAGCCAATTGCTATTGCGTTTTGTGTACCGGCCTCCGCTCCCGCTCGAGTCACTGTTTTTCCGTCCACACTGAATGTCGTAGCACTGCCGATCGCGACGGCACCGTAACCAGAGGCCTTTGCGTCCTTGCCCATGGCGGTCGCGGCCGCTTCGCTTGCCTTTGCACCTGCGCCGAGAGCCAAGCTGTTTTCTGCCGTCGCATTTGCGGTATCACCGACGGCGGTTGCGGAAATACCTTGGGCCTCAGCACTATTGCCAACAGCCGTTGCGTTTGAGACTTTTGAGTCTTTGACTGTCGCCTTTGCGAAGTTGCCAATGGCCGTGCCTTGGCTGCCAGCTCCTGCATATGTTCCCAATGCCACGCCGCGATCCTCCGCAACGGCGACTTGGCCAATGGCGATAGCGCCCGGAAACATCGTCACAGCCTTGGTCATTTTAGCGTCCGCGCCGGAACCTATGGCAATGAGACCATTTGTAAGGCTACTCACCTTGCCGCCACCGGCTTCGAATGACGTCTGGGCCCATGCCTGCCCCAACCCCAGCGCCAGGCCGACAATCGCCAGCATGCCGAGGCCTTTTGCGCGCTTCGGGCCGAGGCTGCGGCAGGCAAGGCGCAGCAGCGCATTGAGCCGGCGGCGGGCCGAGCGGCTGTCGGCCGCGGCGGCCAGCCAGTTGCCGGCGCGGCGCACCGCGCGCAGGGTCGAACGGGAAACGCAGGCAGGGCTCAGGCTAGCAAACATGAAACAACTTTCGTACTGAAAAGATCGACTAACAATAAAAACAGCGAATGGTATTACTTATATGGTATTTCTTATATGGTATTTCTTATGCGATATTACTTGAAATGCCCGGTCTTTACTGTGCGGCGCGCCTGCCACCTGAGACAGGGGCAAGCAACACAGCTTCCGGGAAAAAACCGGGAAAACAATTCGTTGCCGCCGTGCGAGCATCCGATGCGTGTGCGGCTTTGCACCCGCGAATCATGATAGATCTGTCTTAACAGAGTTGTTCTTAAGAGCAGGTCTTGCGAAAGACAACCGGCAATATTGCAACTTGCGTTTAGAATCGCACAAAACTGTAATATTACAATTATACTTTAGTATGAATACTTTGGCGAAAGGCCGATGCCGTCGGTCACGACCGGGGGATATCGCCATTATGCGGGCGATCTGCTGCGGGCGGCGTCGCATCGCGCAGCAAATGGTCTATCCGCCGCAGTTCATCCTTCGTCAGCGCCGGCACGGGGCTGCTCCTGCGGCGGCGCAGGGCGACGATCATGGCGGCGATGCCGGCAAGCAGCGCGGCGATGGGAAAGCCCCAGAGCAGCACGGTCCTCGCCGACAGGCGCGGCTTCAGCAAGACGAACTCGCCATAGCGCGCAACGAGGAACTCGATCACCTCGCCATCCGTATCGCCCGCGGCCAGCCTTTCGCGCACCAGCCGGCGCAGGTCGCGCGCGAGATCGGCATTGGAATCGTCGATCGACTCGTTCTGGCAGACGAGGCAGCGTATCTGCGCCGATATCACCCGCGCCCGCTGCTCCAGCGCCGGATCCCGCAGCATCTCATCCGGCGAAAGCGCCGCCGCCGCACCGGACAGGACCAGCGCCAGCACGAGAACGATTCCCCGCAGCATCCGTATCATGGGCAGCCCTTCGACATGCTCAGGACGAGGGAGGCGGACGTCATGACTGCACCGAGCGGGATGCCTGGGCGGTCTTTGCAGCGCCGGTCTTTGCAACAGCGGTCTTTGCGGGCAAGCCCCCGGAGGAAAGGGAACGCCGCGCCGGGGCGCCCACGCGCAGCCGCCGGTCGAGCAGCGAGCAGATGCCGCCGAGCATCATCGCCACCGCGCCGAGCCAGATCAGCGTCACCAGCGGCTTGTACCAGATGCGCACGACGACGCCCGCATCGGGTGCGCCGTCCGGAGCCGGCGTTTCGCCAAGGGCCACATAGACCTGGCTGAACAGGAAGGTGGTGATGCCCGCCTCCGTCGTCTGCATCTCGCGCACGGGGAAATAGCGCTTGGCTGCGATGAAGCGCGAGCGCGGCGTGCCCGCATCGTCCAGCAGGGTGAAATGCCCCTGCTCCTCGGTGAAGTTCGGTCCCTTGACCGGCTCGATCTTCTCGAAGCGCAGCGTGTGCCCGCCTGCCCTGATGCTTTCGCCGGGGCGCATGACGAGCACGCTCTCGGTCGAAAAGGCGGTGGTGGCGACAATGCCGAGCAGCGTGATGCCGAGGCCGAAATGCGCCAGCGCGGTGCCGAACACCGAGCGCGGCAGGCCGGCAAGACGCTGCAGCATCACGCCCGCCCCGGTCTTTCCCCGGCCGATCCCGGCTTTCAGAGCGAGATCGGTCAGCGCGCCGAGCATGAGCCACGCCGCGAGGCCGATGCCGAGGGCGGCAAGGACGGCGCTGGCGGACGTCTGGTAGAGCACGACCCCGGTCACCAGCAATGCGATGAGGAAGGCGGTCATCAGGCGCTGGCCGACGGCGAGAAGATCGCCGCGCTTCCAGGCCAGCAGCGGGCCGAAGGGCACGGCGGCCAGCAGCGGCAGCATCAGCGGGCCGAAGGTCAGGTTGAAGAAGGGCGCGCCGACGGAAATCTTCTCGCCGGTCAGGGCCTCGAGCAGCAGCGGATAGAGCGTGCCGACGAGAACGGTGGCCGTCGCCGTCGTCAGGAACAGGTTGTTCAACACCAGCGCGCCCTCGCGGGAGATCGGCTGGAACAGGCCGCCGGGCGCCAGCGTGCCGGCGCGCCAGGCAAAGAGCGCCAGCGAACCGCCGATGAAGATGACGAGGATCGCCAGGATGAAGAGGCCGCGGCCGGGATCGGTGGCGAAGGTGTGGACCGATGTGAGCACGCCCGAACGCACGAGAAACGTGCCGAGCAGCGACAGCGAGAAGGTGAGCAGCGCCAGAAGCACGGTCCAGATTTTCAGCGCCGAGCGCTTTTCCATGACCAGGGCGGAATGCAGCAGCGCCGTGCCGGCCAGCCAGGGCATGAAGGAGGCGTTCTCGACGGGGTCCCAGAACCACCAGCCGCCCCAGCCGAGTTCGTAATAGGCCCAGTAGGAACCCATGGCGATGCCGCCGGTGAGGAATATCCAGGCCGTCAGCGTCCATGGCCGCACCCAGCGCGCCCAGGCGGCATCGATGCGCCCGTCGACCAGCGCGGCAATGGCAAAGGAGAAGCAGACGGAAAAGCCGACATAGCCGAGATAGAGCAGCGGCGGATGGATGGCGAGGCCGATATCCTGCAGGATCGGGTTGAGGTCCCTGCCCTCGATCGGCGCCGGCTCGAGCCGGGCAAAGGGGTTGGAGGTCGCAACGATGAAGAGGAGAAAGGCAGTGCCGATCCACGCCTGGACGCCGAGCACATTGGCCTTCAGCGTTTGCGGCAGATTATTGCCGAACAGGCCGACCAGCGCGGTGAAGAAGCTGAGGATCAGCACCCATAGCAGCATCGAGCCCTCATGATTGCCCCAGACGCCGGTGAACTTGTAGAGCAGCGGCTTCTGCGAATGGGAGTTCTCGAACACGGTCTTCACCGAGAAATCGGAAAGCACATTGGCCATGGTCAAGGCGGCGAAGGCCAGCGCCACCAGCGCGAGGACGGTCAGCGCGGCAGGCGTGCCGACAGCCATCAGCCGCTCGTCGTTGCGGCGCGCGCCCAGCATCGGCAGCACCGACTGGGCCAGCGACAGGACGAGAGCGAGGATCAGCGCGAAATGCCCGAGTTCAACCATCATGGCTTCGGTTCCTCCCGCCAGACGCCCTTGGCCTTCAGGCCATCGGCCACGTCCTTCGGCATGTAGTTTTCGTCGTGCTTGGCAAGGACGCTGTCGGCGACGAAGGCCCCGCCCTCGGCAAAGCTGCCTTCCACCACCACACCCTGCTCCTCGCGGAAGAGATCGGGCAGGATGCCGTCATAGGTCACGGCGATGCTCTTTGCCGTATCGGTCACCGCGAAGCTGATGCGGCTGCCCGGCCCGCGGCTCACGGACCCCTTCTCGACCAGCCCGCCAAGGCGGAAGCGCGAGCCGGAGCTGACATCCGCCGCCTGGATATCGGACGGCATGCGGAAGAAGGCGATCCTTTGCTGGAGCGCGAACAGCACCAGCCCGGCGGCAATAGCCAGCACGAAAAGCCCGCCGCCGATCACCGTCAGCCGTTTCTGCTTGCGCGTCATCCTCATTCCTCCGGTGCATCGACGAGGCCAAGTTCGGCCGCGACCGAATCCAGCCTCGCCGCGTCTTCGGCAGCAAGCGCCTGCTTCGCCCGGCCCAGCGCCGCCAGGGCGTCGTTCGGGCGGTTCAGCACCACATAGGAACGGACGAGCCGCTCCCAGCCTTCGACGTCGTCGGGAGACTTTTCCAGTTTTTGTGCCAGGCTGACAACCATGCCTTCGATCATTTCCGCGCGATCCTGGCCGCTCATGCCGGCTGCCGCCTCGATCTCGGCGCTGCTCGGCCCCGTCCGCTCCACGTCGCTGACATCGGGCGCGTCGCCGTCGATCTGGTCGTCGAGCCGCGTCAGCGCAGCCTGCGCCTGCTCGCGCCAGGGCACGTCGGCCGGCGCCTTGGCGAGAAGCTCGCGGATCATGTCGCGCGCCTCGGTCAGGCGGCCCTGCTGCATCCAGCCGTCGATGATGAAGAATTGCGGCCGCATGTCCTGCGGGTCGAGCTCCAGCGCCCGCCGGAACACCGCTTCGGCCTCCGGCGTCACCTTGCCGCCCGCCGCCTGCGTCATCGCCTGGCCAAGGCCGAGCTGCCGCGCCGCGCTGTCGCCCCGGATGCGGATGGTGTTGCGATAGGCGGTGACGGCATCGGCCGGGCGCCCCATGCGCAGATAGATCGGCGCCAGCACTTCCCAGCCCTCGCCATCATCCGGATTGAGCTTGAGATGCGCCTCGGCCCGCGCCACGAGCTCGGCCGGCGTCGCCTGGTCCGCCGGCTTGGACAGGCGTTCCGCCAGCGGCTGCGCCGGAAGCTCCGGCGAACCGAGATTGGTATAAAGCGCCCAGGACAGCGCCGGGATGGCGATCACCGTGACCAGCGTCACCCATTCGCGCGTCGCGCTCTTCACCGGGCGCACCACCGCTTCCTCGGCCGCGGCCATGCGCGCAGCCTCGATCAGCCGGCGGCCGATCTCGGCGCGCGCCTGCTCGGCACTCGTCGCATCGATCAGGCCGCGCCTCTCGTCGGCATTCACTTCCACGAGCTGGTCGCGATAGACTTCGACGTCATGCTGGCTGTCCACCGCCGGCGGGGCGATGCGGCGAGTCAATGGAAGCAACACCATCAGCGTTGCGCCGACAGTCAGCAGGGCAGCGACAATCCAGAAAATCATGAAGGAGACATAGCCCCAACTAAAGCCGTAAGCCAAACGGATTTGAACGATAGGGCAATTCGCCGCAAAGCCCGACGGGTCGCCAGCGTGGCGGAATCGAACGCCAGATTCGGGTCGTCAGGTCAGGGGTGTCCAGCTGCCGTCTTCATTGCGGCAGGCGGTGCCTCTTGCCGATTGCGGGGCACCGTCGATCCGCACCGTATGGGTGTATTGGCGGCAGTTCTGCGAGCCGACCTGATAGGGCTGGGCGGCCA
Source organism: Phyllobacterium sp. 0TCS1.6A (assembly GCF_026420825.1). Classification (NCBI taxonomy): domain Bacteria; kingdom Pseudomonadati; phylum Pseudomonadota; class Alphaproteobacteria; order Hyphomicrobiales; family Phyllobacteriaceae; genus Phyllobacterium; species Phyllobacterium sp. 0TCS1.6A. Next base: position 198,416 of record NZ_JAPMAB010000011.1, on the reverse strand, counting down.
CGACCTCGCCGACGCGATTGCCGCTCTTGTTCTTCCATTCGATGCTCTTGCCGGCAGCCGAATATTCGAGCGCCCTGTATTCCGCCTGCAGCGCCAGTTCGCGATCGTCGGCCGAAAGCGCGACCTTGCTGCCGATCAGGCCATTGCCGAGCGCGGCGACGACGCTCGTATCGGAGCGACCGCTGCCGGTGAGCCTGCTCAAGGGCCCGCCGCCCGATTTGCCCGCGGAAGTCGTCGAGCATCCACTCACGCCGGCAACGGCAAGCAAGGCGACAGCAATCTTCAATTTCATAATTCGTCCGTCCAATCATTCGTCATTGCTTTATGGCGCGAGGCGCGAGGCCTTGCAAGCTGCTATTCGGCGCTGGCCAGCGTCTTGATCAACCGGCCGCCGCCGGCAGCACCAGCCGCGCCCTGAGGCCGCCCAGCGCCTCGCTTCGCTCCAGCTGCAGCCTGCCGCCATATTCCCGCACCGTATCGTTGACGATGGCAAGGCCGAGGCCGGTGCCGGGCTTGCTCTCGTCCAGCCGCTTGCCGCGCGCCAGCGCATCCTGGATCTGGCCCGGCTCCAGCCCCGGACCGTCATCCTCGACGCTGATCTCGAAGCCATGTTCATTGTCGGCGAGCGTGAGGCGGATGACCTGATTGCCCCATTTGCCCGAATTTTCGAGGAGATTGCCGACGATCTCCTCCAGATCCTCGCGCTCGCCGGCGAATATGGCGTGATCCATGTAATTGTTGAACTGCACGTCCTTGTCGGGATTGAGCTTGGCCGTCACGCGCACCAGCCGCTCCAGTATCGGCGTCACCGGCGCGCGGAAGACGACGCTGTCGCGCTGGGCGGCGACGCGGGCCCGCTGCAGGTAGTGCTGCACCTGCATCTGCATGGCGGCGCTCTGTTCGGCGATCAGCTTGCCCTCGGCGCCGCCAATGGCGCGGCTCTCGTTGACGAGCACCGAAAGCGGCGTTTTCAGCGAATGGGCGAGATTGCCGACCTGGGTGCGCGAACGGTCCATGATGCGGCGATTATTGTCGATGAGCGCGTTCATCTCGCGCGCCAGCGGCGCAATCTCGTCCGGAAGGTTCTCGTCGAGCCGCGACACCTTGCCCTCGCGTATGTCGCCCAGCGTGCGGCGGACCCGGTCGAGCGGGCGCAGGCCGAAGAGGATGACGGCGGCATTGATGAGCGTGCCGCCAAGGCCGAATATGCCGAGATAGAAATAGAGCGTATGGCGGAAATCGGCGATCTCGCCCTCGATCTCGCCAAGATTGCCCATGACGCGAAACCGCGCGACGCGATTTTCCGCATCGAGCACGACTTCGGTCTCGACGACGGAAAGCTGCTGGCCGTTCGGCCCGGTCTCGATATAGCGGCGCTGGAAGGAGGTGTCGAAGGGAACGTTCAGGGTCGACGGGGAATCGATGTTCCTTTCGCCGAGCGATACGGAACGGAGCGAGCCCTTGAGATTGTCGGCCGCCGGCTCGACCGACCAGTACCAGCCGGAGAGCGGGCTGGAATAGCGCACTTCGCCGGGGTCGGGGCGTCCCGCCAGGTTGCCGTCATTGACACTGACGGAGGCGATGACGCTGAAGAGATGGGCCGACAGCAGTTCCTCGAAGCTCTTCAGCCGGGCCTCGCCATAGAGCGCCGAGATGATGGTGGCGATGGCGACGAAGGAGATGATCGTCCACAGCGTAGAGAGCGTGATGACCCGCAGCGACAGCGATCTAATACTGGGAAGATAGTTGGTCAACCGGATTGCCACGCGTTGCCCCGCTTTGCACGACCGGTGCCCTCAGCCGGGCTCAGGCCTTGCCGCCCTGTGATTTCATTCGATAGCCCATGCCGCGGATGGTCTCGATCATATCCAGGCCCATCTTCTTGCGAAGACGGCCGACGAATACCTCGATCGTATTGGAATCCCTGTCGAAATCCTGATCGTAGAGATGTTCCACCAGCTCGGTGCGCGAAACGACCTCATCCATGTGGTGCATGAGATAGGAGAGCAGCCGGAACTCGTGCGAGGTCAGCTTGAGCGCCGTGCCGTTGACGGTCGCCTTCGAGGTCTTGGTGTCGAGCCGCAGCGGCCCGCAGGAGATTTCCGCCGAGGCATGGCCGGCGGCGCGGCGGATCAGGGCCCGCAGGCGCGCCAGCACCTCCTCGATGTGGAAGGGCTTGGCGACGTAATCATCGGCGCCGGCATCGATGCCGGCAACCTTGTCGCTCCAGCGATCGCGCGCGGTCAGCAGGAGGACCGGCATCGCGCGGCCTTCGCGGCGCCATTTCTCGAGCACGGTCAGCCCGTCCATCTGCGGCAGGCCGATATCCAGCACCACCGCATCATAGGGTTCGGTATCGCCGAGGAAGTGCCCCTCCTCGCCGTCAAAAGCCTTGTCGACGACATAGCCGGCATCGGTCAGGGCTTCCACCAGCTGCCGGTTCAGATCGCGATCGTCCTCAACGACTAATATTCTCATATGGGCTGTGACCTACTTCGCCGGTACCGCCACTTCGACCCGGCGGGGCCGCTCGCCGTCCCTGCCCGGAATGAGCACAACCACCACGCAGACCTCTTTGCCGTTCTGGACGACCGAGGTCGCGCGGGCAAGGGTGCCACCTTGCGATTGCGCAACCTGCTCACCCACCGCCGAACAATCCGCAGCCAATGCAGGGCTGGCGAATGCGACGCCAGCGACTGAGATCAAACCCGCTAAGGGGAAGGAGAAAAATACGTGTTTCATGGCGTCATTACTATCGGATGCTGTCTGAACGATGAATGAACAGTTGGGTTGCGTTGATCAGAAATGCCATAAGCGCACGCTTTTTAACATCATATTTCTTTTCGTGAAATGCGTGTTGTCGCACTTATTCTGCCGAAAAGCGAAATGACGCCGCAGATCGCGGTGAGAAAACCAATGCTGATATCGACAAGCGCGGCAGTATCGGGAATCTCCGGCGAGGCATCGAGAAACCGCGTCGAAGACAGGGCGATGGTGCCGATGGCGCCCCAGACGGTCCTCGACCGGTGCCATGATTTTTCATTGGTCATTGTAAAATACTCCTCTTAAATGATTGATATCAAGCCATTATTGCCAGGTACCAGCCGGCGCCGCAGCGCGATGCCGGGGCCGACGGCCGCCGAAATCATCGCGATGGAAATCTCGAACGGCGCCGTCAGGCTTCCAAGGTCGGCGCGGCGGCTTCCCGCCGGGTAGAGCCAATGCGCGGCCGCGACTTCCTCGACGCGCGTTGCGATGCCGCCGAGCCCGACCTCGATCCGGTAGGCTTCGCCTGCCTCGCCGAGCGGAATATCGGCGGCGATCCAGTCATCCGCGTCGAGCCGGCCGCGCCGCACCCATGTCAGCCGCAGATCCCCGTTCGGCTCGGCCATGGCGCGCAGATGCACCGGTGCGAGCGGCAGCAGCGCCCGCATGCCGCCGGTCGCCGCCTCCGTGGCATAATACTGGTCGCTGAACACCTCGCCCGACGCGCCGACACGCCAGTTGATCGCCAGCCCCTTCTCCCGGCCTTTCAGCCCGGCCGGCGCAACGGCATCGTCGAGCAGGATGAACGTGGCACCCGCATCGCGCGCCTGCGCCGCCTCGTTCTCGGTGCCGCATTGCCCCCTGAGAAGGCCCTTGAGCAGCCATTCGTCGGGCGCGACTTCCTCGGCGGCGAGAAACTGGAACAGCTCCCAGCCGCCATCCGCCGTCCCGAGCAAGGCCGTGTTCGCGCCATTGAAAAGATGGGCGGACGAGACCGAGGCGAGTTCGCCGTGGAAGAGCCTGACCCGCGCTTCCATGCCCGGCAGCATGCGCCCGCTCGTACCGGGCGGCAGCGGTGCCGTCAGCTCGCCCATCGTCGCGCAAAGGTCGAGCCGGCTGCGCAGTTCGAATCCGGTCCCGGTCGGCGAAGCGAATATATCCGCCCCGCCCCATGGCCGCGCCAGGGCCGCGATGCGGAATTGCCCGGCGCTGTCCTCGACGCCCGGCCACATGGGCAGGTCCGCCATCCGGTAGAAGGGCCGCCCGCGCATGCCCGTGCTGCTCCGTGCCGTCACTGCCGGCAAGGCGGCATGAACCGCATGGCGCACATGCTGCGGCAGCGCCCGCGCCTCGATGCGCCGGGCAGCGCCATCCTCGATGCTGGTGACCACATAGTCGCGCGGCACCACGGAACCTGCCAGCCGCACCTTGTCGCCAACCCGCAGCCGCGCCTGTTTCCACGGCACGGCGAAACGGGCGCTGTGCCGGCCCGCCCTTCGCCGCTGCATCCATTCTTCGGCCAGCATGCGCGCCGCCGCCGGTTCCAGCATGGCCGGCACGGACAGGCTGTTGATGCCGCGCCCGTCCTGTCTTTCGGCAAAGGCGAGACAGGTCTGGTAATCCAGCATCGGGTCGCGATAGCCGATCTCGACCCGCGCCGGCTGATCGAACATCTCCTCGATGCGGCGGCTCGGGCCGGAATCGTCATCCTCCTCCACGAACTCGTCGAGGAGGGTTATCCGCCTTGCGGTGCGGGATTCGCTGCGAAAGACCAGATCGCCCGCGCTTTCGAAGGCATTGACGCCATGAAGCTGCAACAGCGGTTCCAGCGCGGCGCGGACGCTCGAAGGCCCGTCGATGACATAGCCGCCGACGAAGCCGTCCGCCCCCTGCGTATCGAAATTCCTGATGCCGAAATCGGAAAGGATGGCGCCAAGCAGTTCGTCGAGGGCTGCGCCGGACAATCTTCCGTTCAGCCAATGGCCGGTCATCCAGTTGTTCCCGTCCGCCCACAGGCTGCGGTTGAGCGGGAATTCCGGGAATGGCCGCGTGTCCCAGGCCCAGACATAGATCCGCTCCCGGTCCACCATGTCGCGATAATGATAGGTGAGATGCGCGCGCAGATAGCGGTTCTGCGCGAGATCGCTGCGCGTCGCATCGGAGTGCCAGGGCAGGCTGCCTTCCGAGGAGACAGCATCCGGGAAGACGTTCGGCTGGTTGGGCCCCTTGTCGACGGCGGGACAGCCGAGCTCCGTGAACCAGATCATCTTCGATCGCGGCTGCCAGGGAGAGCGGCTTTCGATGCCGCTGATACGGTTCATGTGCGGCCGGCTCCACCAGGAGGCCATGTCCTTGAAGCGATAGACCCAGCCGCGCCCCTCGCCATCGCCGATCGGCGTGCGCCGCCGCGCCTGCCTGTCCCCGGCCGAAGCGTAGTACCAGTCGAACCCCTCGCCGGCCTCGATCTGGCCCGACAGCGCCTCGAGATCGTAGGGCGCCGCAAACCCGTCCGGATTGGCGCTGCCGTGATCCTCGTCGCGCCAGTCGCTCAGCGGCATGTAATTGTCGATGCCGACGGCATCGATCGCCGGATGCGCCCAGAGAGCGTCGAGATTGTAGAACACGTCCCCCGACCCGTCCTGCGGATGATGGCCGAAATATTCGGACCAGTCGGCGCCATAGGTCAGCTTGCAGGCGGGACCGAGGATCGCCCGCACCTCCCCGGCCAGCCGGCACAGGCCCTTGACGAAGGGAAAATCCCCGGCCGTGTCGCGGATCATGGTCAGGCCGCGCAGTTCCGAGCCGAGCAGGAATGCCTCGACGCCGCCGGCACATTGGGCGAGATAGGCGAGATGCAGGACGAAGCGGCGATAGCCCCAGTCGGCGCTGCCGCCCCGGAACGTGACGCCGTCATCCTCCACCCGGAACGCGCCTGCCTCCGCCGTGCCGAGGAAAGCCGACACCTGGCCGGCCGCGGCATCGGTCCGATTGCTGCTGCCCGGACGATAGGGCGCCGGATGGCAGGTGATGTGCCCGCGCCACGGATTGACCGGCTGGCGCGCCCCGCCATGGGGATCGGGCAAAGCATTGTCCGCCGGCACGTCGAGCATGATAAAGGGGTAGAGCGTGACCGAAAGCCCCCGCGCCGCCGCATCCCTGATGGCGCCGATGATGCTGGCATCGGACGGCGTGCCGCCATAGACGGCGCTGCCGTTGATCCGCGACAGGAGATGCGCCTGCCCGCGGCCGACGCCGCCGGCCTTCCATTCCATGCTTTCGCCATGGCCATGCCTGTCCATGACAGCGGGCCTGATGCGGCATTCCCCCGCCCGCAGATCATTGCCGAACCAGGGCACGATGATTGCCACATGCCGGAGGTTGGGGCTCAGCGCCTGCAATTCGTCCATGGACGCCTGCCAGTCGGTCGCCGCGCAGAGCGAGGCCCGGTTGAGGCTTCGCGTTTCGCCTTTGGAAGGCTCGTCCACCACCGCCCGCGGCGACAGTCCGAATTCGGTGGCGCCCGGGATGAGCGCGACTGCCGTCAGCCCCTGCGCCACATCGCCCACCGCCCGGATCACCTCGAACTGGAATTGCGGGATCCGCCCGCCGAATTCATCGAGCGGAATGCGATCGAAGACCACATAGGCGGTGCCGCGATAGGCGGGCGCATTGTCGGCGCCCTGCTTGGCCTCGATCAACGGATCGGGCAATTGGCGCTCGCTGCCACGGTAGACACGGATGGCGGCGCGCGTCTGGTCATATTCCTTGCCATCGGCCCAGATGCGGCGGATATGGCTGATCTCACCTTGCGCCACCGCCATGGCGAAATTGCCGAAATAGCTGTATTCGGTCAGTTTCGGGCCGCCTTTCGCGCCACGGCGCTTGCTGGTGCGGACCTCTTCATGACGCGTTGCCCAGATGAGGACGCCGGAGACGCGGGCCGTGCCGTAGATGCGCGGCAGCGGCGCGCCTTCCTCCGCGATCGTCGGACGCATCGGCGCCAGCCGCTGGCCTTCCATGTCCCGCCCGAACAATCGCTGGTCGATCATATAGCCGGCGACGGATGCGGCGGCCGTGCCGAGCGCGGCGGCAAGGGTGCCGGAGCCGAAGGCGTAACCCGCCAGCGTCGTCAATACGAGCGTTGCCATGGATGACGTGCTTTCTGCGTTGGAGATAATGCAAGGACCAGTTGCGCCGGTCCTGTTCGTTCAACTGCCGATCCGATCCGGAAAGGCAAAGACCGCGGCGATGCGGCGGCGCCATTGCGGCGCGAGCGTGGACAGCATGACGCTGTGGCCCTCATAGGCATGGATGAAGCGCGTCTCGTCCGCGAGCAGCCCGAGATGCTTGGCCGCGACGCCGTCACGCCAGCGGAAGACGAGCATGTCGCCCGGCGCGGCAGCGGCGAGCGGACGCTCCTCCATGTGGCGGCGCGCCGCGTCCAGCAGGGGGTCGCCCTTGCCGGTTTCCGCCCAGTCGGCGCTATAGGGGGCGATGGCCTGCGGCTCCGCGCCATAGAGCTGCCGCCAGATGCCGCGCACGAGGCCGAGGCAGTCGCTGCCGACGCCGCAGGTCGAGGCGCCATGCCGATAGGGCGTACCCAGCCAGCGCCGCGCCTCGCACAGCGCCTCCTGCGCCCGGCTCATGTCCCGGCTCGGGGCAAGGCTCATGTCCCGGCTCATGTTCCCGCTCATGGCACCAGCGCCCCGCCGTCGAAATTATCGCGGCCATTGGCAAAGCTGTAGATCGCATCATTGCCGGGAAGATGCGGAAAGCCCCTGAAATTGATGCCATTGCCGAATTTCGCCCGGCATTGGGCAAAGCTCTTGTCGCAGCCCGGCATGAGGACGATCGCATCCCCCGGCTTCAGCCCGGGCGCTGGCGTGTCGCGCAGGCCGAGACGCAGTTGCGCTCCCCATGGCTGCTGGTTGACGACGACCGTGCCGCCGCCGCCCGGCAGGCGAACCGCGCCATTGACGAACCAGCCATTGGGCGCAGCGACGCCGGAAACGATGATTTCGCGGTCGGAGAGGATTTCGGCGACGATGCCATTCTGGCTGCCGCCCTGGCCGCTACCGGCATAGCCGCAGCGCGCATCGCCAAGCTGCGCATCGCACAGCCGCTTGACGCAACGCCCGTCGACCTTGTCGAGATCGACGGCGCTGCTCTTCATTTCCGCCACGAAGCGCCCGCCGGCGCGGCTGATCGTGCCAATGCGCGACGTGCGCAGCAGCATGTTCTGTTCGGGCGCCATCCAGTTGACGAGATGGGTCTCGACCGTCGCCCCGTCGAAAAGCCCGTTCTCGATGTCGACCTCCGCAATGCCCGGCGCCGACAATGCGCCCTCGATCTCGGCGCTGTCGACGCTGAGCCCGAGTGCGCTGGTCGCCTCGCTGGCGCTGAGCCCCGTCTGCGGTTCGCAGTCCACCCGGGCGATCCGAATCGTGCGATCATGATCGGTGAAGCCGAAGACGCGTCCGTCGCGGCGGCGCATGATCCAGCAGAAACAATGGCTTGTCACATCGCCTGCAAGATTTGATTCAAGCTCCCCGGCAGCTCTCGCCGCCCCGGCAGCCCTCGCCGCCCTCGTCGCCCTGATCTCGGTCGTCCTGTTCATGATTTCACCTCGATGATCGGTATTGACGGGATATTGCCGGCCCGGAAGGATTTGATGCAGGCACTGAGCTGGTCCGTATCGAAGCGCACCGGCACGTCGAAGGCGAAGCCGGCGGTGATGCGGGCCGATGCCTGCGGGATGGCATGGGCCTGGAACAATACCCGCCCCGTCGCGCCGTCGACGCTGAAATGCAGCCCTGCCCGCTGCTCGATCCCGCCGACGGTCACGCGCACCGTCTCCACCCTCGGCCTGGCGATGTGGCGCGCATAATCGCCATAGCGCTTGACCAGCTGGAACTCCGCGCGCTTGCCATCGCCTTCGCCGAGCAGCTGGTCCAGCGGCGTCGGCAGCGTGCCGCTGGCGCAGGAGAGATGATCGAACGGGTCCTGGAAGCGAAACGCGTGCAGGGAGCCGCGGCGCGCCTCGAAGAAGGCCATCACCGCTTCGAGGTCCGCCAGCGAGCGAAGGCCGGTGCCGACATCGTAGCGCCGGCGCGACTGGGCCCAGCGGGCGTTCCGCTGTTCGCGGCCCGAGGTCAGTTGCACGATCTCGTTGCGCCATTCGGGACCGCCGCTCGCGCCGAAGGAGACGGCGGCCGGAAACCGGACATCGTGGAAAGGTGTCATCGTCAGCCCCTGTCAAACGGAGTTCGCCCAATGGATCAGAGCGTCAGCGCGCCGCGCCGTGCCGCGCGGGCGAGCATGCCCGTCAGCTGCGCTTCCGATTTGCGGAAGGATGCGGCGTCGGGCGTGCTGACATTGAAGGTCACATGCACGGCGGCCCCTCCGCCCGCGCCTGCGACGCCGAGACGGCCATCGGCGCCGCGCGCCAGCGGCATGATCGCCTCCGGCCCCGCCTCGCCCATCAACCCCAGCCCGCCGCCGAACAGGGTCGGGCTGTCGACCACGCCGCCCTTGGCGAAGGCCTTGACCGGCGCCTTCATGCTGCCGAACATGCCGGTGAGCAGGCCGCTCATCTCGTTCTGGATCGGCTTCAGCCCGGAACTGAGCGCCATGCTTGCGAGGTTCAGTCCGAGCTGGCGCAGCACGTCGCCAAAACTCTGGCCGCTCGTCGCCGCACTCTTGAAGGAGGTCGTGATGGTGCGGCCGAAGAGATCGGCCTTGCGCTGCAGATCGTCCAGCGCGCCGTCGAAGCCGCTGGTATCGACCTTCATTCTCACATTCATATCGTCGGACATTCCGAAACATCCTCATCCGGGAAATCGCGCATCAGGCGCAGGAGATCGGCTCGGGCGGGCGGCGCCGAATTGGCAGCGCCCGGCCGGTGGCAGGCGGCATTGAGCTCGCGCGGGGTCATCGCCCAGAACGCGCGCGGCGGCAGCCGCAGCAGTCCGAGCCCGGTCGACATGATGCGCCGCCAGGGGAAGGGCTCGGTTGTTTCCGCTGCGGAATTCAAGGGTTTGGCGGTGCTTCCTGCGGATCCGATTCACCAAAGGTGGCATGGAGCAAATCGGCGACGATGCGGGCAAAGCCGGTCGCGCCGCCCTCCGTGCGCATGGCGGCGACCGCCTCCGGCTCGACCTGCATGCCGCCGCCGCGCAAGCCGGCCGTTATGATCCGGATCATGTCGCCGGAGGAAAGCGCGCTTTCCGAGAAGCGTTTGAGGAGAACCGCGAGATCGCCTGCCGCGAAAGCGGCTTCCAGCTCCGCCAGCGCGCCGAGGGTCAGGCAAAGCACGCGCCGCTCGCCGTCCAGGACCGCGTCGATCTCGCCCCTGTGCCGGTTCGCCATCATGCCACCTCGGTGAATTGCAGCGGCCCGGCGGATTCGAGCGCGATCTCGAAGGTCATCTCGGCATTGTGCGCGCCGCCATATTCCAGCGCGGTGATCTGGAACAGGCCCTGCAGCAGGCCGAAGCCCGGCAGGATGATCTGCCACAGCGGAATATCGCCCTGGAAGAAGGCCTGGCGGAACAGCGCATCGGACTGCGCATCCTTGAACAGGCCCGAACCGCCGATCGCCGCGCGCTGCACGGCGCTGCCGGCGAGCAGCTCCCGCCAGCGGCCGGCGGAATCCGCATCGGTGATATCGACGGTCTCGGTGTTGAACGCCAGGCGCTTGGACCGCAGCCCCGCACAGGTGACGAAGGCGCCATTGCCATCGGCAATCTTCAACAGGATATCCTTGCCTCTCTGGGCGCTCATTGTCGTTCCTTTCAGATTGATGGGTGGCTTTGGCGGGGGAGAAATGGGCGGCGCCCGCTCAGGCCCCGTCCTCGGTGACGGCGCGGTAGCGCATCGTGCCGCCATAGCCGTCGCGGCCGTCCTCGGCGCGCGCCTGCAGCTGCTGCAGGTCGAGCGTGACGAGCCGGTATTGGCGAAGATCGAGCCGCGCCGGGGCCAGCGCCGCCTCGATGGCCGCCATGATCTCATAGGTGGATCTGCGGCCCAGCGCCCGCTGCCAGACATTGATGGTGAAGAGATGCTCCCAGCCGCGCTCCGTCCCGGTGCTGCAATCGTAGATCGCGGCGGGGCCGAGAGCGACATGCGGAAAGGCGGCGCCGGGCGGCACCCGGTCGAATATGCGCCCGCCGACGAGCGCGACCAGCGCCGGCTCCCCGCCAAGCCGGGCAAGCAGCGCCGCCTGCAGCGCGAGCCCGGCGCTCATCTCGGTTTCCCGGCTTCTGCCGGCGGCGCTGCTTCGTTTGTCGGCGCCTGCGGCGGGCGCGGCTGCTGCTCCATGGCGGAGACGGAGCGCCAGCGCAGCGCCGTGATCAGGCCGGCAAGCGTCATTTCCATCGTGATCTTCATGCTGTTTCCTCGCGAAGCTGGCAGACAAGATGGCGGCCGGTCTCGTCGAGCTCCTGCACCGACAGGATCTCGTAGATACGGCCGCGCCGGCGCAGGCGCATGCCACGGACGATGCCCCGCCGCATGCGCAGCGTCACCCGGTGCGTCGCCTCGGAAAGTTCGCTTTGCCCAAGCAGGCGCACCGCCGTCGCCAGCGGTTCGACCAGCCCCCAGAAGCGCGCCACCGGCGTCCATCGCAGTTCGATCGCGCCGGTCGCATCGCCGATGGCGGCATAGTTTTCGAGGACGAGTTCATGGCGCAGGCTGCCGGGATCGACGATCGCGGCGGCCATCAGAGCCGCACCATTCGCCAGGCATCCAGCGCGCGCTCGAACGCCGGCGGAAACACCTGCGCAGTAGCCCCATTTTGGCCCGTTCCCTGGCCATAACGGAATTCGTACCACTGCGCCGCAAGGGCCGTGACCGCATGTTTCATCATTTCCGGCACGCCGGCACTGCCGCCGCCGAAGCCAGCGACGAATTCGACATCGACGGCTCTGACCCGCTTCTGCGGCCGGTTGCGCGCGGCAAGATAGACCCGCGCCGGGCGGCGTTCGCGCGCGAGGTGCAACGCATGTTCGGTGATGCTCCCCGGCGTGCCCTCTTCGTCATAGAATGTGACCGAGAGGATGGAGGCAACCGGGTAGCGCGCAATGCGGATGACGCCATGCTGCGGCCAGCAATCGGTATGCAGCCGCCAGGTCTGCTTCATCATGGCAATGCCGGTATGATGTTCGAACGTCTCGCGCGCCGCCCGCAGCAGCCGCCCGAGCAATTCGTCCTCGGCATTGCCGTCGAGCCGCAAATATTGCCGCAATTCGTCAAGCGTCACCGGTTCATCGGCCGGTGGCGTTACAATGGTCATGGTCATTTCAAAATATCCTGTCGTCGGAAACGCGCCAATCATGGCCGGCGGCCGTGTCATGCGGGCCGGTGCGGCCGGACCGTACCGGATCATCCAGGACGGGAAATTATGAACCGGCACGGCAATGGTCAATTCGACAATGGTATGAGGTGGGGTATGAGGTGGGCCATGAGGTGGGCTTTGAGGCCGAACCGCCCGAAGGCGGAACCGGGGCTGCCTGCATGAGTCAGCCCCGGCCGCCAGGCCATTGCTTTCGCAGGAAGACTCAGCCCGCGAAGACCAGAAGCTTGATGGCATCGAAATCCTGCACGCCGCCGCCGACGCGCTTGGTCGTATAGAACAGCACATAGGGCTTGGCGGAATAGGGATCGCGCAGGACGCGCACGCCGACCCTGTCGACGACGAGATAGCCGCGGGCGAAATCGCCGAAGGCTATCGCCGCAATTCCCGGCCCGATGTCGGGCATGTCCTCCGCCTCGGTCACGCCGAAGCCGAGCAGCGATGCCTGTTCGCCCGGCGCGGCCGGCGGCGACCAGAGATAATTGCCGTCGGCATCCTTGAGCTTGCGGATGGCCGCCTGGGTGCGCCGGTTCATGACCCAGTTGGCGTTCTTGCGATAGCCCGCCTTCAACGTATAGATCGTGTCGAACAGGACGTCGGATTCCCCGGTCTTGATGAAGGCTCCCTCGGCGCCGGTCAGGACCGTTCCGATCTTGCCCCATTCCCAGCTCTTCTCCTCCGCCGTGTTGTAGTTGAGGAAGCCGCGCGGCTTGTTGACGCCGTCGCCGGTGACGAAGGCACGGCCTTCCTGCTCGGCAAAGGCGGTCTCGACCTCCGTCGAAATCCATTGCTCGACATCGACCGCGCCATCGTCGAGCAGCGAGGACGTGGCCGCCGGCATGGCATAGAGTTCCATGGTCGGGAACTGCATTTCGGCCAGCACGGAGGTCTCCGTCTGCGGCCGGGCTTCGGTTTCGCCGACCCAGCCCACCGCCGGCCCCTTGATCGAGAACGGCTTCTTCAACACCATGGAAGAGACCTGCCGCACGCTGGCAAGGGCGCGGATCGGCGATATCTGCGCCAGTCGCCGGCCGATCTCCGTCTCGAGTTCGGCGGGAACGAGATAGCCGCCATCGGGTGCGGAATTGACCGAATGCGCCTTGGCTTCGATGCCGCGCAGGCCGCTTTCATCGCCGCGGCGCACATAATCGTTGAAGGCGCCCTTGTGCTCGAGCGACACGAAGGCCGGCTGCCCCGCATGCAATGGCGGCCGCTCCCGCTTCAGGATCACGCTGTCGAGCGCCCGCTTCTGCTCGTCGAGCGCGGCATTGATGCGGTCCAGCCGCTCCGTCGCAAGAATGTCGAGGCCGGTGCCCTTCTTCAGCTGGGCGATGTTGTCGTCGTTCTGGCGCTTGTATTCGTCAAAGGAGCGCATGAAATCGCCGAACGACTGCGCGACATCGTCGATGTTCTTCGTTTCCGGCGCTATCTGGTTGGTATCGGTCATCATTTTCCCTTTTGGTCGTTGCAGCGGGTTGAATGTTTGAGGCTCATGGCGGCCAGCCGCAGCTGGCGCGCGAGGGCGGCGTCCGAGGCCGCCGCGCCGGTGACATATTTGACCTGGCCGATCCGTGCGGAGGGCAGCATCGGAAAGGTCACGATCGAGATTTCCCAGAGGTCGGCCTCGAATATGCGCCGGGTGCCACGGCCGCCGGGTCCGGACTTTGCCGTGCGGAAGCCGATGGAGAGCCCGTCCACGGCGCCTTGCCGCAGGAGTTCGAGCACATCGCGCGCCTTGGCGGCGCCGGTCGCAAGCCTGCCCTCGACATAGAGTCCGCGGGCATCCTCGCGGATCAGCGTCCAGGCGCCGATCGGCTGGGCCGGGTCGTGCTGCCACAGCATGCGGATGCCGGCGGCGCCGCGCTCGCGCAGCGATTTGCGGAACGCGCCGGGTTCGATCGCATCCTTGCCGAGATCCACCTCGCCGAAGAGGCTGGCATAGCCGGAAAAACTGCCGTCGGGAGTGACCGTCTCGACCGTCAGCCCGGCATATTTCTTTTCGAGCCTGAGCGCGATCGCCTTAGCCGGCATGGGTGATATCCTTTTCCGTAGAAGGGCTTGCGCCGCCATTCGCAGATTTCGATTCACCGATGTGCGCGGCGAGCCGGGTGAAGATGCCGAGCGCGGTCCAGGCGGCGAGGCTTGCCGCCGCGGCGCCCATCAGCATCAGTTCGCCATCGCCGAGTTCGCCGCGAATGTTGAGTTCCGCCGCGATCTTCACGCCTGCCGCGCCGCCAAAGGCGAGCCCGCAGACGATGCCGACGATGAGCCGTATCGCCGCCTCGCTCTTCTGCTTGGGCAGCATATAGGCCAGTGAAACGGCGGAACCCGCAATCGCGCCCGCCGCCTTTGCCGCCAGCACCCAGGCGGCATCGCTCCAGTTTGTCATCATGGTCTCCTGTCGTTCGGCTTGGCGCGCGGCGAATAGCCGACCGCCTCGCGTTTTTCGTCCTCGTCGAGGAAATCTGCCGCCGCCATGCGCTGCCACAGGGCCTCGCGCTCCTGGGACAGGCCCTCGACCCGGTCGAGGTCGGGCTCCAGCCGCACCGCCGCGCCGAAGCTGCGGCCGAGCCACTGGCTGAAAGCCTTGCTGGTGCGTGTCACCAGCGGGATCACGGAAAGCCGGTAGAACGCGCGGTTCGCCTCGGCATAATTGGCGTAGGTATTGTCGCCGGGAATGCCGAGCAGCATTGGCGGCACGCCGAAGGCGAGCGCGATTTCGCGGCTGGCGGTATTCTTGGCGGCGATGAAATCCATGTCGAGCGGCGAAAGGCCCATCGACTTCCAGTCGAGCCCGCCTTCGAGCAGCAGCGGCCGCCCGGCCTTCGCCGCGCCGGAATAGCCCTCCTCCAGCTCGGTCTTCAGGCGCTCGAACTGGTCCTCGCTCAAGGTCCGGCCCTCGCCCGGCGCATAGACCAGCGCGCCGGAAGGACGCGCCGAATTGTCCAGCAGCGCCTTGTTCCAGCCGCCGGCGGCATTGTGGATGTCCAGCGCCATCAGCGCCGCCTCGAGCGGGGCAAAGCCGTAATGATCGTCGAGCGGGTGGAACAGCCGCAGGTGCAGCCCCCGCCCCTCGTCGAGCGGAATAGAACGCTTGCGCGCGCCGGCCTGGTAGTCCAGCGCCGCCGGCCAGCCATTCTCGTCGGCGACGATGCGCACGCGGTCCGGCCGCAGCACATGCAGTTCACCCGCGCCGCCTGCCGCCTGCAGCCGCTCCACATAGGCATTGCCGGAAATCAGCATATGGCCGTAGAGCGTCTCGAAGAAGCTCGACCTGTCGGCGCCGCGATGCGGCCGCTCCAGCAGTTCGGCAAGCGGATGGCGCGTCATCTCCCGGTCGTCCTCGTAGACGAGCCAGGGAATGGCCGCCGCCGCCTCCGCGAGCTGGCGGACGCAGCGATAGGCGACGGGATTGCGCATGAAGCCCTGCCGCGACAGGCCGGCATAGCCGCCTTGCGACCAGCGCGCCTGGCTGTCGAACTGCAGCGCGACGAGCCCTTGCGCCGTCTTCTGTTGAAGTTGCGGGTTCGCATTCGCGGCGCCCCAGCGCCACGGCCAATGAAGTGCCATCGATATTCCTCATGAAATGGGTTCAGCCGGTGCGGGCCCGGCGTGTCAGACGACCCTGATCCTCGGCCCGTCGCCGCGCCGTGCGAACAATTCGCTCAAGGCCCAGACCAGCGCATCCACCCGGTCGGGCGAACGGCCGGCGGAAAGCCCGTCATGGGCGAAATCGCACATCTCGTCTTCGAGCGCCGGAAAGCGCGCCGCGTGGCGCACCCTGCCCTGCTCGTAGAGCGCCGCCACGGGCTCGGCCCGCAGCAGCTTGCCGCGGTTGGCGCGCACCGAGCGGACCGGCACGGCATCATCCTGCGCGGCGATGACCGAAGCCACCATGTCGCCGCCCTGGTTGACCTCGGCGACGATCAGGTCGGCTTCCAGCCGATGATAGAGCGCGATCGCCCGCCGCGCCCATTCATGCGGCTTGGCCGGGGCGAAGGTCTCGTCGGCCAGCACCCAGCCGGTGCCGGTCTCGTCGATGCCCGCCGCGACGATGCCGCAGGCGTCCGAGCGATGCGTCGAACTTGCCGGCGGATCGAGTGCGACGACGATGCGGCGCAGTTCGGGCACGGCGCTGGAAAAGGCCTGTTCCATGGCGAGGCGAGACCACAGCGCGCCCGGCCGGTCCTCCAGCATCTCCGCATCGAGTTCCTGGCGGCCGAGCCGCGTATTGCCGTAGAGGCCGCGAATATGGCCGAGAAAGCCCGGAGCCAGGAATTCGCGATTGTCCTCGGTCCGCATGCGCCGCACCGCGACGGACCCGTCCGCCAGCAGTTTCTTCAAGAGCGGCAGCGGACGCGGCGTCGTGGTGATCATCTGGCGCGGCCGCCGGCCGAGGCGCAGGCCGAATTGCAGCATGTCCCAGGTCGCCTCGGCATGTTTCCATTTCGCCAGCTCGTCGCACCAGGCGGCATCGAATTGCGGGCCGCGCAGGCTGTCCGGGTCTTCCGAGGAGAACAGCGAGGCCGTCGCGCCATTCTGCCAGAGCAGCCGGCGCCGGGTGGCCTCGAAGCGCGGCCTTTCGCAGCGGGCGGCGGCCATGATGCCGGAGGGGCCGTCCACCATCACCTCGCGGGCATCGGCGAATGTCTCGCCGATGAGGGCAATGTGGCGATAGTGGCCCTGGCCGACGATGGCGAGCCCGTTGGCGATGCCGTTGACCCATTCGGCGCCCATGCGCGTCTTGCCGGAACCGCGCCCGCCAAGAACGAGCCAGGTATGCCAGTCATGCCCCGGCGGCAGCTGGCCCGGCCGCGCCCTCAGCGGCCATTCCCGCTCCACCTGCTGTATCTGCAGCGGGCTGAGATTGGCGGCGGACCAGCTCTTCGGCTCGAATATTTGCAAGATCGTCGATCCTTTCATCGATCCGGACCAGCGCGGCGCGCAGTTCCTCCGGGGCTAGCCCTTCGGCCGGCCGCGCCTGTTCGACAAACCTGTCCTTGAGGTCGTGCACCCGGTCTATGGTGCGGGCGAGCGATGCCAGCGCATCGAGCCGAGCCTTGCTGGACAGGCCGTCGCTGATCGTCGCCAGCCGGGAGAGCTCGTCATGCAGAAGCGCCATGATGCGCCCCGCCGCCTGCAACGGCCCATCGCGCGCCGCCTTTTCGAGCGGCAGGCCCTCGCGGGCCAGACCACGGCGGAACGTCTCCTCGCTCTGCCCGAGGATCAGCGCCACGCGCCGCGCCGTAATGTCATGAGAACAATAGAGATCATAGGCACTGCGTCGCCGCAGCCGCATGGGAATGGAATTTTTCATGTGACGAACCCGTGGATTGAGCCAGCGCGGCGCGCTGGTTGTGGTTGAGCCAGCGCGGCGCGCTGGTTGTGGGTTGAGCCAGCGCGGCGCGCTGGCAGGGATGGTGGTCTGGCTTGTATTTCGCGGGGTGGTTCGTGGGCTTGCAGGACTGTCGCCCTGCCCCATCGAGAGGCAGCAAGATCATCAGCTACAATTCCGACGATGACCAATATCTACCGGAGGACCGTTACGCAGTCAAGGACTATTTTCCTACTATCCGAAATAATTCTTAAGCTGCGCGTTTGAACCCGGCGGCGAGAACGCCGGCGCCGATCATCAGCGAGCCGCCCGTGCGGTTGACGATGCGCTGGATGCGCGGCTTGCGGATCGTCTGGCGCGCCATCGAGGCCATGAGCGCGTAGAGCCCGGCATTGAGCGTTGCGAGCACCAGGAACGTCGCCTCGAAAATGGCCATCTGGGCGAAGATCGGCCGAGTGGTGTCGAGAAACTGCGGCAGGAAGGCAACGAAGAAGATGATGCTCTTCGGATTGAGCGCCGTCACCACATAGGTGTGGAGGAAGATGCGCGATGCCTTTTCGTTCCGCGCCTGCCCCTCCTCTACCTCCGGTTGCCCCACCGGCGCGCGCCACAGTTTGACGCCGAGATAGACGAGATAGGCCGCGCCGATCCATTTCAGCGCCGTGAACACTGCCGCGGAGGTTGCAAGCAGCGCCCCGAGCCCCAGCATCGAGGCCGTCATCGCGGTGAAATCGCCGAGCGCGACACCCGCGACGGTTGCGGCCGCGAAGCGCTTGCCATGGCCGAGCGCATAGGAGATGACAAGGAGAATGGTCGGTCCCGGTATCGCCAGAAGGACAGCGGATGCGGCGACGAATGCCAGCCAGTGCTCGATCGACATGAAATCTCTCCCTGTTCCCTGATCCGAGCAATCCACCGGAAAATCGCGATTGCAAGCGGAAAATCGCGCCGGGCGTCTATTTCGGCGGCCATGGCGCATCCCCATATCTCACTTGTCCCCCGCGATGAAAAAGCGTTAAACTTCAGCAGGGACGAAACGGCAGGCCAGCGCTGAAACAATCATATAAGAAGCTGTTAAGCGTGAATGGCTATTCTACCGCGAGTTGATGCAGGGCGGGCATAGAGTTTCGATGCAAGAGACCGAGCCAGATAAGAAGAACAAACGATTCAAGGTCTCGCCGCTACTCGGGCTTGATGCCTGGATCGATTCATCGCTTTACGAGCTGCGCTTTCGCCTGGTCGAAATCTGGGAAGACCTGACGATCTTCTTCCGGCGTTTCCACGTCACCGGCTGGCGGCGCGCCATTGTCGAGCTTCTGGGCGAGACCTTCACATGGGGCACCGTCGGCGCGGTGCTGATGCTGACGCTGGCCCTGCCCGCCTTCCACGAAACCGAGAAGAACTGGCGCACCCGCGACGATTTCGCCGTGACCTTTCTCGACCGCTACGGCAATGAGATCGGCCAGCGCGGCATCCTCCACCGCAGCGCCGTGCCGATCGACGAATTGCCCGACCATGTGATCAAGGCGGTGCTGGCGACCGAGGATCGGCGCTTCTTCGACCATTTCGGCATTGATTTCCTTGGCCTTTCGCGCGCGATGACGGAAAACCTGCGGGCGAATTCGGTGGTTCAGGGCGGCTCGACCATCACCCAGCAATTGGCGAAGAACCTGTTCCTCACCAATGAACGCAGCCTCGACCGCAAGATCAAGGAGGCCTTTCTGGCGCTGTGGCTGGAGGCCAATCTGAGCAAGAAGGAGATCCTGCAGACCTATCTCGACCGCGCCTATATGGGCGGCGGCACCTTCGGCATCGCGGCGGCCTCGCAATTCTATTTCAACAAGAGCGTCAAGGACGTGAACCTTGCCGAGGCGGCGATGCTCGCCGGGCTGTTCAAGGCGCCGGCCAAATATGCGCCGCACGTCAACCTGCCGGCCGCCCGCGCCCGGGCGAACGTGGTGCTGACCAACATGGTCCAGGGCGCGCTGATGACCGAGGGCCAGGTGGTCGGCGCGCGGCGCAACCCGGCCACTGTCGTCGATCGCGGCAGGCTGGACAGCCCCGACTATTTCCTCGACTGGGCTTTCGACGAGGTGCGCAAGGTGGCGCAGGCCCTGCCGACGCATACGCTCGTCGTGCGCACCACGCTCGATACCGGCATCCAGAAGGCGGCGGAGGAATCGGCCGAATATCACCTGCGCCAGCATGGCAAGGAATATCACGTCGCGCAGGCGGCCATCGTCGTGCTCGAAAACAATGGCGCGGTGCGCGCCATCGTCGGCGGACGCGACTACGGCCTCAGCCAGTTCAACCGCGCCACGGCGGCGCAGCGCCAGGCTGGTTCCTCCTTCAAGCCCTATGTCTATGCGGCGGCGATGGAAAAGGGCCTGACGCCGAAGACGCTGGTTTCGGGCGGCGCGGTCTCCTGGGGCAACTGGTCGCCGCAGAATTATTCGCGGCAATATCTCGGCCGCATCGACCTGACGACCGCGCTGGTCAAATCGATCAACACCGTGCCGGTGCGCCTCGCCAAGGACTATCTGACCACGGCGCCGATCGTGGCGCTGGCGAAGGCGATGGGCGTCGAATCGCCCATCAGCTCGCACAAGACCATGGTGCTCGGCACCTCGGGCATGACAGTCATGGACCAGGCGACCGGCTATAACGTCTTTGCCACCGGCGGCCTTGCCGGCATGCGGCACGGCTTCACCCAGATCGCCAGCCAGAATGGCGAGGTGCTGTGGGACTGGCGCCGCGATGGCCCCAAGCCGCGGCGCGTGCTCAGCGAAACCGCGGCCACCAACATGAATTTCATGCTGGCGCAGGTGCCCGAATGGGGCACGGGCCGGCGGGCGGCGCTGCCGATGACGCGGGTCGCCGGCAAGACGGGAACGACGCAGAGCTACCGCGATGCCTGGTTTGTCGGCTTCACCGGCAATTTCACCGCGGCGGTCTGGTTCGGCAACGATAATTTCACCCCCACCAAGGAATTGACGGGCGGCGTGCTGCCGGCGATGACCTGGCAGCGCTTCATGAATTATGCGCACCAGAACATCGACCTGAAGGCGATACCCGGCATCGATCCCACCATGCCGAAGCAGGAAAAAGTGGCCACAGCGGCCAAGGAGAAGGGCGAGGAAGGCGAAGACGTCCTGAAAGCCGAGGAACGGCCGCGCCTCCTCTCCAACGCCACCGCCCAGGTGCTTCGCGAAATCGACCAGGCATTGAAAAAGGCGCCGAAATTGAAGCTCCCCATCACGCCCGCCAAAGTTTCGGCCCTTTGAAGCCAGTGCAGTTCCATTTCATGCTCCGCAACATCGCCCTTGCCCTCCTCGCCGTCGTGATCGCCCTTGGCGGCGGCATGGCCAGCGCCTGGTATGCCGTCAACCGCTTCGAGGGCTTCGGCGCGCTGACGGTCGGGCAATGGACCGCGCATCCGGATGCCGGAACGCCGATGTCCGATCCCTATGCCAAGGCCCGGGCCGCGCGCGAGGGCGCCTTCCCGCTCGGGTCGGCGGAAGGGCTCATCTTCTACGCCCGCGCCGACGATCGGGGCGCGCCGCTCGACCGCCGTTGCACCTACAAGATCAGCGGCCACAGCCCGAATTCGCGCTTCTGGACGCTGCATGCCGCCGATCGCGGGCTGATCCCGATCGAGCCGGGGCGCGGCCGGCTGCCGGCGCTGCATTCCCGCCAGATCCTGCGCGATGCGGACGGCACGTTCACCGTCGAGGTGTCGCCGCTGGCGCAGCCCGGCAACTGGCTGCCGGTGGCGGGCGATGGGCGCATGGTGCTGGTGATGACGCTGTACGACACGCCCGTCGGCAGCAATTCCGGCCTGGTCGAGATGACCTTCCCGGCCGTGGCGAGGGTCGGCTGCGATGGGTAGACTGATGCGCGCCATCCTGTTCGGCCTCGTCGGCGCCGGCATCGTCCATATCGCCGTGGTGCTGCTCATCCCGCACTTCTCGGACCGCAATGCCTGGTCGCGCATCTCGGCCTATGGCGGAGACTGGACGTTCCACCGCATCCTGCGCAACGGCCAGAAGGGGCACCTGCCGCTGGCCATGGACCCGCTGATCGAGGCGAGCGCCTGCCGCTTCGACATCAGCGACCTGCCGGCCCATGTCACAGGCGTCGGTACGCTGCCCTACTGGTCGATCTCGGTCTATGACCGCAAGGGCGAGAACATCTATTCGATCAACGACCGCACCGCCATCGCCGACCAGCTCGACCTCGTGGTGGCGACGCCGCTGCAGGCCATCGAATTGCGCAAGTCGCAGCCGGTCTCGGCCGAAAACTCGGTCGTCATCGAGGCCGACATGGATGAGGGCTTCGTCGTGGTGCGCAGCTTCGTGCCGGACGAATCCTGGAAGGGCCAGGTCGATGCCTTCCTCGACAGCGCGCGCTGCACCCCGCTATTATAGGGACTGGCTCCTTCTCCCCGTCACGGCGTTGGCCGGAACACGCCGTTGGCGTCGCGTTTCAGCGGCGCGCTCTGCTGCGGCAGCGGTGCGCCCGGCGCGTCCTCGATAGTGACGCCTTCCGCCGAGCCGGCGGGCGCGATGGCGACGTAGCGGGCATAGCCGCCCGAGCCGCCGAGCGGCTTGGCATAGCCGATGGTGACGAGGGCGCCGGCCTCCGGCACCTTGTCGAGATTCGCGACGCCCTCGGCCTGCGCGAAATTATTGTGCATCAGCCAATGTTCGCCTTCGAGTGTCGGCGTCGTATCGGTGTCCAGCGGCTCATGGCCATGGAACAGGATATTGCGCTGCAGATGCAGGAATTTCAGCGCGTCGAGGCTGACGCCCGGGAACGGCTTGGCGTTGAAACGTTCCGCATCGGCCCATTTCTTGTACCAGTCGGACCGGACGAAGACGACCGATCCTTCCGGAATGGTGCCATGCTTCTGCTCCCAGGCCTCGATGTCCGCAACCTGCAGATGATAGCCATTGTCGCTGGCAACCTTGCCGCTAATGTCGATGACGACGAGCGGCCGCACGGCAAAGGTCGGCGGCAGGTCGCTGATCGTCGCGCCGCGCGGGTTCCAATGGGAGGGCGGATCGAGCTGGGTGCCGTACTGGTCCGTCGTCAATTCGTAGGAGGAGGCGACGAAACCGTGCTTCTCATAGGTGAATTCGTCCCCGGCCTTCACATAGCCCTCGATGTCCTTGCCGGCGACGGCCGGCTTGAACTTCGCATTGCCGAAGCCCGGCCAGACCGGCTGCACCGGCTCGAAAGCATGGGTGAGATCGATATATTTCGCCGATTTCAGCGCGCTGTCATAAAGCGGCCAGAGCGATTGTTCTTCCGCAAGGGACGAGACAGGCGACATGAGAAGCGCTATGGCAAGAAACCCTGCCCCGGCTTTGATTGCCCTGGCTGTATTCGAATACATGCTATCAACCCCCGATTGTCCAAGCTGCGAGATTTGCGAATTTTGAACGATGCGACAAGTAGAATCCTTTCGAATGTGGCCGGCGCGGCGCAAATAATTTGCCGGCATGCGCAAAGACATGGATGAAAGGCGACAGATGAAATCCTCCGTGCCGGAAACCGCACTCGAACTCGTGGCGGTCAGCCGCAGCTTCGGCCGCAACGAAGCGGTGAAGGACGTATCGCTCGCGGTCATGCCGGGCGAGATCGTCTGCCTCGTCGGCCATTCCGGCTGCGGCAAGTCCTCGCTGCTGCGCATCATCTCGGGCATCGATCGCCAGGATCGCGGCGTGGTGCGCCTGCGCGGCAGGGAAGTGGCCGGGCCGGACGTCTTCATCGAGCCCGAATTGCGCAATATCGGCTTCATGTTCCAGGATTATGCGCTCTTCCCGCATCTGAACGTCGAGGAAAACCTGCGCTTCGGCCTGCGCGGCATGGCGCGCAAGGAAATGGACCAGCGGGTGGCGATGATCCTCGATCTCGTCGGCCTCGGCGCGCTCACCGGGCGCTATCCGCACATGCTTTCCGGCGGCGAGCAGCAGCGCGTCGCGCTGGCCCGGGCGCTGGCGCCGGAGCCGGACCTGCTGCTCATGGACGAGCCCTTTTCCAATCTCGACCGCGGCCTGCGGGAGAAACTGCGCCACGACACGCTTTCCTTGCTGAAATCGCTCGGCACAACCGTCGTCATGGTCACCCATGATCCGGAAGAGGCGCTGTCGGCGGGCAACAAGGTGGTGCTGATGCGCGCCGGCGCCGTGGTCCAGTCGGGCAGCGCCTATGACATCTATGACCGGCCCGCCAGCGCCTATGCGGCGGATTTCTTCACCGCGTTCAACAAGTTACCCGGCACGGTGCGCCACGGGCGCATCGAAACGCCGATCGGCGCCTTCGCCACCGCCCTGCCCGAAGGCAGCAGCGCGACCGCCTATATAAGGCCGCATGAAATCGCGCTCGAAGCCGATGCCAACGGCGCGGGCACCATCCGCGAACGGCTGATGATGGGCGAGATTGAACAACTCACAGTTGAGGTGCCGGGCCTCGCCGAACCCTTGCGTGTACGGCTGATGCAACGGCCGCCGCTCGATGTCGCCCGGGTCGCCATCAGGGTGCGAAACGAGGCGGTGCTGAGCTTCCCCCGCGACTGACCGCCGCGCCTGGTAACAGTTTCGTGATCGAACCGCGGGTTCGCGAATTTAAGTTGACTGTAACCCTCATGTCTGATGGTCATCGGCGACCACAAACGGGAAACACACGACCATGATCAGACATACCATCCTTGCCGGTTTCGCCGCCGGTGTTTCCATTGCCTGCGCGGCGACGGCGGCCGGCGCTGCGGAAGTCAACATCTATACGACCCGCGAGCCCGGCCTTATCCAGCCATTGCTGGATGCCTTCACCAAATCCAGCGGCGTCGAGGTCAAGACCGTGTTCCTCAAGGATGGCCTGGCCGAGCGCGTCGCCGCCGAGGGTGCAAGCTCGCCCGCCGACCTGTTGATGGCGGTCGATGCCGGCAATCTGGTCGATCTCGTCGACAAGGGCGTCACCCAGCCGATCCAGTCCGAGGCGCTGACCGCCGCCGTGCCGGAGCAATTGCGCGATGCCGGCGGCCAGTGGTTCGCCCTTTCGGTGCGCGCCCGCGTGCTCTACGCCGCCAAGGATCTCGATCTTGCCGCCTTCAGCTACGAGGATCTGGCCGATCCGAAATGGAAGGGCAAGGTTTGCATCCGCTCGGGCCAGCATCCCTACAATACCGCGCTCTTCGCCGATTACATCGCCCATCACGGCGCCGCCGAGACCGAGAAATACCTCGCCGGCGTCAAGGCCAATCTCGCCCGCAAGGCAGGCGGCGGCGATCGCGACGTCGCCAAGGACATTCTCGGCGGCATCTGCGATATCGGCATCGCCAATTCCTATTATGTCGGCCTGATGCGCTCCGGCAAGGGCGGCGAGGAACAGGTGGCCTGGGGCAATGCGATCAAGGTTGTCCTGCCGACGTTCAAGGATGGCGGCACGCAGGTCAATATCAGCGGTGCGGCGCTGGCCAAGCACGCGCCGAACAAGGAAGCAGCGGTCAAGCTGCTGGAATACCTCGTTTCCGAGGAAGCCCAGAAGATCTATGCCGAGGCCAATTTCGAATATCCGGTGCGGGCGGGCGTTGCTGCCGATCCCATCATCGCCGGGCTGGGCGAACTGAAGATCGACAAGACGCCGCTCAGCGAGATCGTCAGCCACCGCAAGGAGGCCAGCGAGCTGGTCGACAAGGTCGGCTTCGACAATTGAGCTGGAATTGTCGGAACCGCAACGCATCATGAAAACGGTTTCGACAAACAGCGCCGCCGGGATCACCGCCGCCGGAATCACCCCGCCAGCCATGGCGAAAATCCGCGCCTTTCGCGGTTCCGGCAGCGGATGGCTCGCTGCCGGCGCCATCATCGCCCTCGCCGCGATCCTGCCCTTTGTGGCGCTCGCCCTGCAGGCGGTGCAAGGCTCGGCCGGGCTGTGGCCGCACCTGCTGTCGAGCATATTGCCGGTCGCGCTCCGCGATACGCTCCTCCTGCTCGGCAGCGTCGCGGTCCTGACCGCGCTTCTCGGCACCACCCTCGCCTGGCTGGTGACGGCCTATGATTTTCGCGGGCGCCGCCTGCTCGAATGGGCGCTGCTGCTGCCGCTGGCGGTGCCGACCTATATCATCGCCTATGCCTATCTCGACCTGCTGCATCCGATAGGGCCGCTGCAAGGAGCGATCCGCTGGCTCCTCGGCTATGCCAGCCCGCGCGAATTCCGCCTGCCGGATATCCGCTCGACAGCCGGTTGCATCCTGCTGCTCAGCCTCGTGCTCTACCCCTATGTCTACATGCCGGTGCGGGCGATGTTCCTGATGCAGTCGTCGACGCTGCTGGAAGCCTCGCGCACGCTCGGCGTCTCGCGGCGCGGCATGTTCTGGCGGGTCGCCCTGCCGCTCGCCCGGCCCGCCGTCGCCGTTGGCGTCAGCCTCGCCCTGATGGAGGCGCTCAACGATGTCGGCGCCGCCGAATTCCTCGGCGTGCGCACCTTGACCGTCTCGATCTATACGACATGGATCACCCGCTCCGACCTGCCGGGCGCGGCGCAGATCGCTCTGCTTCTCCTGCTGCTGGTGGTGGCGCTGGTCTCGCTGGAGCGCTGGGCCCGCCGCCGCCAGCGCTATACGACGGGGATGCAGCGCTCGCGCCCGCTGGAGCCGCGCCGCCTGCCGGCGCTGGCCGGGTTCGGGCTGCTGCTGGCCGGGCTGCTGCCGGTGCTTCTCGGCTTTGCCGTGCCGGTCAGCCATCTCGCCGCCGAGGCCTTTGCGCGCTGGCAGTTTGCCGGGATTTCGCCGCGCATATTCAGCGAGGCGCGCAATACGATCGTGCTGTCCTGCCTCGCGACGCTGCTGACGGTTGGCTGCGGGCTCGCCGTCGCCTATGCCTGCCGCGTCCGTCCGGGCCGGCTTGCCGCCACCGCGCTGCGCCTCGCCTCTTCCGGCTATGCGGCGCCGGGCACCGTCATCGCCATCGGCGTCCTGATCATCGCCGCCGGCACCGACCAGTTCGTCGACCGCATGGCGCAGGCCTGGCTCGGCGTCTCGACCGGTCTGGTACTGATCGGATCGGGCGCGGCGCTGGTCTTCGCCTATGCGACGCGCTTCCTTGCAATTTCCGCCGGCAGCATCGATGCCGGGCTCGCTCGGGTCAATCCATCGCTCGACCATGCGGCGCGCAGCCTCGGCCGCACCGCGAACAATACGCTGTTCAGCGTGCACCTGCCGCTGACCAGGCCCGCCATCGCCGCCGGGGCGCTGCTGGTCTTCGTCGATTGCGTAAAGGAACTGCCGGCGACCCTGCTGCTGCGGCCGCTGAATTTCGAGACCTTCGCCACCCATCTCTACGGCGAGGCCGCCCGCGGCACCTATGAGGAAGCCTCGATCGCCGCCCTCGCCATCGTCGCGGTCGGCATCCTCCCGGTCATCGTGCTGTCGCGCATCGGCAGGCGGTAGCCCCCTGAATGCCGATGTTCACACCGCCCCATTCTCACGCGGGTGGATTGGCGGCGTGGATCATCGGGCAAAGGTCGAGCAATCTGCGCACCGCATCGCCATCATCGTCGCAGGTGATGCTCGCCCGCCCTGTCTCGATGGCCTCAGCCAGCGAAATCCGCCCGGCGCGGATAGCGTCGAATGTCGGCACGTCACAGGCGAGACGGGTCGCGCCCACAGGGATTTCGGCAACGCGTTCCGCATCGAGCGCGCCACCCTCCACGGCAATGCGGAAGATGACGCTGCCGAAATCCAGCGCGACAAGCAGCCTCGTATCGCCGGCGCGGCGCGCATCGAACAGCGCCCGCAGCGCCAGGATCAGCGAATTGGCGCTCATCGGCAGGCCGGACGGCATGGCGGGCGACCGCGCCGCCCAGAGGCCGAGACTGCTGATCACCGGCCCGAGATCATAGCCCCAGGGCGTCAGCTCGTAGATCCATGACGCAGCCGGCGGCGGCAGCTTGCGCCGCACCACAATGCCGCTCGCCTCCATCTCCTCAAGCCGGTGCGTCAGCACATTGGCGCTGATCGTGCGCAGGTCCGCCCGCAGATCGGTGAAGCGCTTGGGGCCGAGCAGCAGCTCGCGCGCAATCAGCAGAGCCCATCTTTCCCCAATGAGTTCAAGTGCATGCGCCGTGCCGCAGCCATCCTCATAGCTTCTCTTTCCCGACATTGGTCCTCTTTACATATTTTCTAGTTGCTATTTAGGACTAAATAGTATTCGAATTACACTATAGCGCAGATGGCCTGCGCTGCAAACGTTGGGCCAGCAAACGTTGGGCGCTGCACATCTTGGGAGGAGCATGACGTGAAGCTTTATTATGCCGAGACGATCAATTCCGTGAAGACCTGCGCGGTGGCGCGCTATCTTCCGCTCGAAATCGAATATGCCCATGTCGATCTGGCGAAGGGCGAGCAATATTCGCCGCAATATCTCGCCATCAACCCCAATGGCAAGGCGCCCGCGCTGGTCGACGGCGACCTGCAATTATGGGAATCCAACGCCATCATGTGCCATCTCGCCATGAAGGCCGGCTCGGACCTCTGGCCGCAGGGCCATGACCAGGTGGAGATCCTGCGCTGGTTCAACTGGAATTCGGAACATTTCAGCCGCTATACCGGGACGATCTATTTCGAGAACCTGATCAAGCCGAAACTCGGCTTCGGCGAGCCCGACACGGCCATCGTCGCGGAGGCGAGCGGCTTTGTGCAGAAATATGGCGCCGTGCTCAACGAACATTTGAAGAGCCGCGACTATCTGGTGGCCGACCGGCTGACGCTGGCGGATTTTGCCGTGGCGACGACGCTGCCCTTTGCAACCGAAGCGCGTATTCCCATCGAGGCGTTCGACGCCATCAACCGCTGGTATGGGCGCCTGATGGAGATACCCGCATGGCGTGAGCCATTCCCGGCGCGGCAGGTCAATTAACGCTTGAAGCGGCAGGGCTGGCTGGCGCCCGGGATCGAGCGCCACGCAATAGTGCGGCCGAGGTTCGGATTTGCGCCGTCTCAGCTTGGCTGAGGCAATTTGTCGAAAAAGCCGTTGCGCAAATCCGGCTTGCTTCGGTTCGGCTTGCCGGCGGAAAGGCGCTCATAGCGCACGCCGGGGAAGATCGTGATCTCAGCCGTGACCTTGCCTTTGGGGGAAGGCCTGTTCCTGCGTCTCATGGCACTGACTGGAAATGCTATGACAAATCCCATCTTGCTGATCCGTGTGTGGTTGATCTCCTGAACTCTGCTGCTACGCGGATTCGTACCTTATGCCCTCTGCGCGATTTGCGCGATAATTTTATTACACACGCCGATGGTTAACGGCTTGCTAACGCTTCGGCGCTAATTTTAGCTGCGGAAGCGTTGTTTTGCGTCGAGTTGGAGTGTGTTCGTGAAGTATCCTGAGTTTCGGGCGCTTGAAGACCGCAATGGCGGCAGCAAGGCTGACGATCTCCTGACCGCGTCCATCACCGCCTTTTCGAGCGTTGCGCGCCCGACCAGAAGCGACGCGCAGCAACTCGAGGATCTGGCCGTTCCCCTGCTCGCCCTCGTTTCGCCGCGCGTCCGCCGCCACGCCGCCGCCATCCTTTCCGAGCTTCCCCATGCGCCAAAACGGCTGATCCAGACGCTGGCCCGCGAGGACGTCGATATCTCGGCCCCGCTCCTGCTGCGCTCCGCCGCCCTGTCGACCGACGACCTCATTGAAATCATTCACGAAAAGGGCATTGCCCATGCCCGCGCCGTGGCGCGCCGCTCGGTCCTCGAGCCGGAGCTGGTCGAGATCCTCCGCGCCATGCGGGACAGCGCCATCGACAGGAGCCTTGCGCTTGCCGCCGAAGCCGAGCCCCACGAGGAAGCGGATACCGGCAGCGGCGAATCGGAGCGTCTGCGCCAGGCCCGCGCCGCCTTGAAGGCGCTGGTACAGGCCGGCCAGCCAGCTGGATCAGGCGCGGCGAGCCTCGCCGACCGTCTCATCGATGCCGCGCTGCTCGACCAGACCGACCGCTTCCACAGGGAATTCGCCGAGGCGCTGGATCTCGATGCGGAAAGTGTCACCGGCATTGTCGGCCATGGGCTCAATGCCGAACTGACCATCGCCCTTGCCGCGCTCGGGCTGAGCGCCGAGGCGGCGCATCTCGTGCTTACGGGGCTGTTCGGGCTGGTGCACGAGGATCTGAACTCGCTGCGCCTCTTCGTGCATTCCTATCGCCAGATCGACCGGGAGAAGGCGCAATCCACCGTCCTGCGCTGGAAAACGCGCGAACATTCGCGCAAATTGCGGCAGAAGCTGCAGGAAATGGCTGCCGCCGACGAGCGCCGCATATCCTGATCAATAGTCGAAATCGGTGACCGGAAAGAGATCGTCCCGCGCGGCGCGATAATCCTCGATCTCGACGATCCACAGGTCGCGGTCCCACCGCATCTGCCGCTGCAATTCGTCATCGACCTCCATTTCCGCCACGCCGGTCTTGACGAGCACGAAGATGCGCTCGTCCGGCTTGCGCTCGTCATAGGCGAGTTGCGGCGCGGGCCCGAAAAGGTCGTAGCTGCCATCCTTGTTGCGGAACTTGATGAAGATGGCGCCGGCTTCCGCCGCGCCCTTGTTGCCGAGCGCGGCAAAGGCACCGCTGTCATTGACGCGGCGCACAAGGGCGGCGACCCAGAATTCCGATGTCAGGCGCATCCCGGCCGTCCCGTCAATTGATCAGCCCGATTTCCTGCATCTTCGCCAGCAGCTTCGCATCCGGATCGCCGGTGACGGGCAGCCGGAACAGTTTCTGGAACTCGCTGACCGCCTCGCGCGTCGAATTACCGACCTTGCCGTCTATCTCGACCTTGTCATTGCCGAAGGCGCGAAGGCCGGCCTGGACACGGACGATATCGGCGGGAGCAAGCCCGCCGCCTGCCGTGCCGGTGGCATCGTCGGCCTTGGCAGAGACCTTCTGCACCGTCGCGCCGCCATCACCGGCAGGCGCGGCATCGGGCTTGCGCGCCGGAATGGCGATGCTCGCGGTCGTGTCTTCCGGGCTGCCGACGGCGGGCTCCGCCTCGATGCCGAGTTCGGCGCTCGCCTTGCGGTAGGCCTCCATGGCGGCGCGGGTGCCCTTGCCGGAAATGCCGTCGACGGTACCGTGGTAGAAGCCGAGCTCGAGCAGCTTCTGCTGCAACTTCGCCACTTCCGGATCGCCGCCGGGGCCAAGCACGGGATTGCCGCCGGAATCGCCCCCCGCGTCGCCATTGATGGCGGCCGCGATCGCATCCTGGCTCTTCGGGATCGGCACCGAATTCACCTTGCGCACCGGCGCATCGACGGAGGATTGCCGCTTGTCGCCCTGCAGCGTCACCGGCTCCTGTTTCACCGGCTTGAACACGAGTTCCGGCCGGGTGCGGAAGAACACGCCCTCATGCACCTGCGGCTGATACCAGAGCGCATTGGCCGAAACGAAGCCGAGCGTAACGAGAAACGCCGTCGTACCGCCGGCAATGCCGGGATTGCTGGCGATAAGGCTTCCCGTTGCGATCAATGCCCTCGCCGCGCGGCCGCGCTTCGGGGCGCGCCGCTTGCTAGGCCGTTTTGCGGGCTTCCCCATGGGAACCTCCCTTCACATCGCTATCTACTTTGAATTCCACGATATTGCCGCCGGCCGACTCCAGCGCGGCCTTGCCGCCGGTTTGCCCCAAGGCGGCGTCGTCCATGACGGCGGGGCAGGCCTGGCCGTCCAGCGGCAGGCGCACTTCCACCACGGTGCCACGGCCGGGCAGGCTGTCGATCTTCATCTCGCCGCCATGGAGATGCACGAGGCCCTTGACCGTCGCGAGGCCGAGGCCGGTGCCTTCCTGCTGGCGGGTATAGTCGTTCTGCACCTGGCGGAAGGGCTGGCAGAGCGTCGCAAGGTCGGCGGCGTCGATGCCGATGCCGGTATCGCTGACGACGAAGACCAGCGTGCCGTCCTCCACCTGCGCGTCGATGGTGACGACGCCGCCGGCCTCGGTGAACTTCACGCCATTGCAGACGAGATTGATCAGCACCTGCTGGATGGCGCGGCGATCGGCGACGACCGTGCCGATGCGCGGGCTGACCCGGTCGCACAGCGTGACATTCTTCTGCTGCGCCTGGTGGCCGAGCATGTCGCTGACCATGACGACCGCCTCCTTGAAGGCGAAGGGCTCGGCGGTGATCGGATAGGCGCCGGCCTCGATCCGCGAAATGTCGAGTATCGAATTGACCACCGACAGGAGATGATTGCCGGAGCGATGCACCAGTTCGACATATTCGCGCTGGCGGCTGTCCGGCAGCTTGCCGCAGATTTCCTGCAGCAGGATATCGGAGAAGCCGATGATGGAATTCAGCGGCGTGCGCAATTCATGGCTGACCGTCGAAAGAAAGCGGTTCTTGGCGCTTTCCGCCGTCTCCACCTTGCTGCGCGCCACGGCCAGCGCATTGCGGTCGGCGACCGCCTGCGAAATGTCGCTGGCAACGACGAGGAACCCGCCTCCCCGGCTGCGCTGGACGGCGCAGAGCCGATAGGTGGCAAAGCGCACCCGGTGGGCATGTTCGCCCGTATCCGCCGGCGCGACACAGCGAAGCCGGACTTCGGCCGTCGCGCGCCCGGCACCGTCCTTCAAATCGGCGAGGAAGCTCAGATAATGCACGCGGTCGCCGACATGGACCCGCTCGAAAAGCGGCGTGCCGATGAGTAGATTGCGCGCAACGCCGAAATGTTCCTGCGCCGAGGCAGAGAGCGATTTCAACAGCCCGTCGGCGCCGAGGACGAGGCTGACGCCTTCCAGCGCCCGCTCCATGTCGGCGGCCTCGTCGGCGCGGCTGGCGGCGCTGGCCGCATCTTCGGCGATGGAGCGCGACAGGCGCGCGAGCACGAAGCCGCCATAGGCAAAGGTGCCGAGCAGCGCCGGAGCGGACAGGCCGACTTCGCCGCCATGGCCCGAGGCAACGGCAAGGAGCACGACGGTCACCGCGCCGGCGGCAAGCAAAGACGGCAGCAGCATGCGCCGGCTGCGCTCGATGAAGCGGACTTCGAGCGGAATGGCGGCGGCCATGGTCCAGAGCATCAGATTGGCCGATGAAGCGCCGAGCGCTATTGCCGCCAGCGCCAGAGCATAGGTGGCAAGCGCGCTGAGCCCGACCGGACGATGGTCGCGGCAGGTCAGCAGCAGGCCGCAGAAGATCATAGGCAGCGCCAGAACGCCGAGCGCCAGCGTAACGACCTCCTCCGCGCCGATGGGCAGACTGGAACCCAATGCAGCTGCCAATGCAGCGGCAAGCGCGCCGGCGAGCGCGACCGGCATGGCGAGGAACACGCCGAACAGCCGCTGCCTCTGCGCGCGGATGGCGGCAGTGGCAGCCGATGCCCCGGCCCAGCGCCCGCAAAGACGCTGGTAGGAAGCGGCAATTTCGGATCGGTTGACGGAACTGAACGGCACTAATTTCTTCCTGCTTACCCGCCAATCCCGATCGATGAACCGGGGCTGGCGGTCATGTCCCGAATGTCGTCGCCAACATTCTCTTCGCCGTTAACCTTTGCAGACGAGGCTTTAAGGAAAGGATAAAACGCGGGTGCGGAACGGGGTTTCGGCCAATTGTGACGGGCATGGTAAATGAAGGGTTGCGCGCTTTGCCGCGTGCGGCGGCGAATCGCCCCGATCGCCGTTTTCGACCTCAGCGATTGTTAATCCTTGGTTTCTATCATGGGCCAAAAGCACTGAAAGCGCTCAACCGGTTCTTGCCGCCTTCCGTGCCAATATCCGCCGATGTCCGCAGCTATGGGCATTCTGTTTCAAGCCGTGGGGCCGACATGTTCTTCTTGATCAGGTTTGCGATCAAATTCTGCTTCTGGATGTGGCTCGTATCGCTGTTCATGCCGAATCTCGCCGGTGACGACAGCAAGGGGCCGGGGGCGATCGAAGCGCTGATCGCGGCGCAGGAGACGATCAGCGATCTCTCCGGCTTCTGCGAGCGCAAGCCCGACGCCTGCGCCACGGGCAAGGCGGCGCTTGCCGATGCGGGGCTGCGCGCCGGCGAAGCGGCGAAGGCGGGATTCGACTATCTCGGCACGCGGCTTGCCAATACGCCGCCCGATCCGGATGCCGCCGTCGCCGCCGCCCATCAGGGCAGCGAAACGGCGCTGGACGGCGAAAGCCTGAAGGC
This sequence comes from Phyllobacterium sp. 0TCS1.6A, assembly GCF_026420825.1. Lineage (NCBI taxonomy): Bacteria > Pseudomonadati > Pseudomonadota > Alphaproteobacteria > Hyphomicrobiales > Phyllobacteriaceae > Phyllobacterium > Phyllobacterium sp. 0TCS1.6A. The sequence goes on along the minus strand of NZ_JAPMAB010000011.1, from coordinate 164,816 downwards.
CAGGCTGCGCGATGCGGCCATGCGCGAGATCATCTCATCCGCCAAACGGCAATATAATGCGGGCGCCGAGCATACGGGTTCTGTCAAGCCCACTCCCAGGCCCACTCCCAAGCCCACTCCCAACCCCGGCCCAAAGCCCGTATCGGCCGAGTGATCGCCTGTTGCGATTTGAGGGGTGACCTTTGCGCTCGGCGTCACTATATGTGACGCAACAGGACGGATATAATGGCACAGACGATCGACGACATCATTGCGGATTTCGACTTCCTCGACGATTGGGAAGACCGCTATCGCTATGTCATCGACCTCGGCCGCGACCTCAAGCCCTATCCCGATGCGGCGCGCGATGCGCAGCACAAGGTCAATGGCTGCGTCAGCCAGGTCTGGCTGAAAAGCACCATCGGCGATGGTCCCGACCCGACGATCGAACTGCTCGGCGATTCCGACGCCCATATCGTGCGCGGTCTCGTGGCGATCATGATGGCGCTCTATTCCGGGCGGCGGGCTTCCGAAATCCTCGCCATCGACCCCGAAGCCATCCTGCGCAAGCTCGGGCTCAACGAGAACCTGACGCCGCAGCGGTCCAACGGGCTGCGGGCCATGGTCGGCCGCATCCGGCGCGAGGCCGAAATGGTGCTGGGCGCGCAGCAAGGCGCCACCCAGCACTAGGTCATCGTCAGCTGCGCGGCATTTGCGGCCGGTAATCGGCGGCACCCCAATGCAGCAGGGTTTTCGAGCGCCGCCCCGGCGCGGCCGGATGATAATGCCGGTCGAGTACGGCGAGCGCCGTCTTCAACACCACTTTCGCCGAACGCACCGGCCAGCTGCGTTCGCGCTCCACCATTTCCAGCCCTTTCAGGAAACAGCAGATGTCGATCAGCACATCCGCCAGTTCCGGCCCCACCGCCTCCAGCGCCTGCTCGACCCGCTGGCGCGCCGCCAGCGCCGCATCCGTCGCTTCGAGCATGCCGTTGCGGCGCGTGCCGGAACCCGACGCGCTCCAGTCGACACCGATGGAAGGCAGCATCTGGCCAAGGGTGAAATCCTGCCGCAGCCGCTCGCCCGCCTTGAAGGCCTCCTCGCTGATCAGCGGCTGTCCGGTGGCATCCTTGCGGCTGCGAAGCAGGGTCAGCGGCGATTCCGCATCATTGGCGAGCACGAAGCTCGCGCCATCGTCGCGGGTCACGAGCCTCTCCGCGCGGTGCTGGGCCGCAAAGGGATCCATGACGGCGGCGTAGCGGCGCAGCCATGCGCGTCCGGCCTCATTGGGCAGGATGGCATTGCCGGCGCGGGCAACCAGCCCACGGCTCAGCGCCGCCGCCAGGATGGCGGCATCGACGGCAAGGACGCCGTGATCCGCGCTCTCCAGCGCCAGCCTGCCCGCCTGCGCCGTCGCCGCCGGCAATGCCCGGCCCTTGGCGATAAAGCTCAGCAGGCGCAACATCTTTCGCCGGTCGCCGGCGGGAACGGGACGCACCATCAAAATACCCTCCCCGTTGGGCTGAAGGCGACGCGGATGATGGCCTCGACGCGGCTGATGACGCGGTCGAAATCATCGTGCGAGCGCAGGTCCTCGATAAGATGGCAGGCATAGGAGACGGTGGTCTTGTCGCGTCCGAAAGCCAGTCCGACGCGCGGCATTGGCGTGGAGAGCGTGACATGCATCACATACATGGCGATCTGCCGCACGCGGGCTACGGGCAGGTCGCAGCGGCGGTTCGAGCGCAATTCGCGCCCGCTGACGTTGAAGAAGGCCGCCAATATGTCCATGAGGTAGTCGCATGCCTCGAACATCCTGTCGTCCGATTCGTCAATCCTGCCTCTGAGGGTCGATAGCGGCGCCTCCAGCGGAGGCAGGCCGATGCTCAATGCTACCCCGGGGTCCGGCAGGGTTTCCGTGGGACAGGCGCGGCGCGATTTCGAAGACATTTCCACTCTCCTTCATAATAGGAATATCTTCTTATAAATCACCCCGCAACAGGGGGGATAAGTTTTTAGGCCTCTTCGCGATAAGCTATTGTTATCGCTTCGATAAAATATTTATTTGTGCCAAATATGCGGAATTTTATCCTACCACTTCTGCCAGCGCGCATACTCATTGCATCGACATCAGGAGCAATTGGAATGAACGAAAGCAGCTTGAGCAGGGAACGCGACGCCTTCAGCGCAGCGAGGCGGAGACTGGCGGACGAGGCGCGCCAGCGCCTGGCGCTACGGATATTGTTCAATGGCGATCTGGACGAGATGATCGGCGAGGATGCGCAAAGCAAGGCGCGCACCTGCTGCCGGCTGAAGCGGCTGATCGAACGGGAACGGCTGAAAGGCCAGCGCGGCCATTGGAGCTACGACCTCAACCGCCATATCGGCCTGAAACAGGCATTGGACCGGCTGAAGGCAACGATGCAGCAGGGGTGACGGCCGGACAAAGAAAAACGGCGCCGCGAGGCGCCGTTCCAAATGCGGTGAATGCGGTCGGGGGCGTGTTGCTTACGCCGCCTTCTTGCGCTTGCGGCCGAGGCCCATATTCTTGGCCAGGCGCGAACGGGCCGCGGCATAGTTCGGAGCAACCATCGGATAGGACGGATCCAGATCCCACTTCTCGCGATACTGTTCCGGCGTCAGGCTGTAATGGGTCATCAGATGGCGCTTGAGCGATTTGAATTTCTTGCCGTCCTCGAGGCAGACGATGTAATCGTCGGCGACGGACTTTTTCGGGTTTACCGCAGGCTTCGGCTTCTCCTGGACGGTGGCGACGGTTTCCGTCACGCCATTGACGCGGCCGAGCGCGGCATGGACATCCGCGATCAAACTCGGAAGATCACCCGCCGGAACCGAATTATTGCTGACATAAGCAGCCACCAGTTCCGCTGTGAGTTCGAGAAGAACATCGTTGGCGCTATTGTTCGAATTGTCAAACGTGGTCATTAAAGTCCAATTCCTTCGTCTAATCTGAAAAATTCGGAAGCGAGTTAAAAAACCCAATATAAAGATTGAGACACTTGCATTCTCAGCTACCGTTGGGCACACTCTTTTTCGGATTTTGCATAATTTGTCAAATCAATACTTCATTTTAGAAAGAAATATTTCGAACATTCGTTATTCTAGAGTTTAACAGAAAGGCACCATGCAACCGCGTAATAAACAGCGCTCTCTTGCCCGGCATACACACGCAATCACCGAAATAGAATTCTTAAATCACCACTAAGACAAAAAATGGCAAAAATGAGGAAATACAGGTCTTATCCCAAGCATTCTATAATAAAGGGATGTTGCGGATTTTAGTCTTGACGCCTACATCTGCATCGAAAGGATGTCAAAATGAATACTAGAACATTCAAAGTCGTCAAGTCGGATGCGCAGTGGCGCGAACAGCTTACGCCGGAACAGTACCAGATTACACGCAATCATGGCACTGAACGCGCATTTTCCAGCCCTAATTTCAACAGCAAGGCCAAGGGCGTCTACAAGTGCGTCTGCTGCGGGCGGCCGCTCTACCGTTCCGAGACCAAGTACGATTCCGGCACCGGCTGGCCAAGCTTCACCGGCCCGATCGAACCCGACGCCGTATTCGCCGTCGAGGACCGTTCCTACGGCATGGTGCGCACGGAAATCAAGTGCTCGGACTGCGATGCGCATCTCGGCCACGTCTTCCCCGATGGCCCGCCGCCGGTCGGCCTGCGCTATTGCATGAACGGCAATGCGCTGGTGTTCGAGCCGGAATGACGCGCCGGCCGCGACAGCCGGCCGAAACTGTTTCCCGAACTGTTTCCCAAACTGTTTCCCGAACTGTTAGTTGACGGCGTCGGCGGTTTCGTCCACTCCCTATCGGATATTTCATCCTTGCCGGGCGGCTTCGGCCGCCCTCCCGCCTTGCCGGGCAGCCTTGGCTGCCCTTCCGTCGAGAGTACCAGATGAACAAGACCGTTTTCCCAGTCCATCCCGCGCCGGCAGCCGCCCGGCACCCAGTCAGCGATACGAGGCACGGCATCACCCGCACGGATGATTATGCCTGGCTGCGCGCCGACAACTGGCAGGACGTCTTCCGCGATCCTGCCACGCTCGATCCGGCGATCCGGGCGCATCTCGACGCCGAAAACGCCTACCAGACCGTGCTGATGGCCGACACCAGGGCCTTGCAGGGCCAGCTTTTCAACGAGATGAAGGGCCGCATCAAGGAGGATGATTCCTCCGTGCCGGCCAAGGATGGTCCCTTCGCCTATGGCACGTCCTACAAGACGGGCGGCCAGCACCCGCGCTATTTCCGCACGCCGCGCGACGGCGGGGCGGAGACCATGCTGATCGACGGCGATCTCGAAGCGGAGGGCAAGGCCTATTTCAGCCTCGGCTCGGCCGATCATTCGCCCGATCACAGCAAGATGATCTGGGGCTTCGACGACAAGGGCTCCGAATACTACACGTTGAAGATACGCGACCTCGGCACGCTGGCCGATGCTGCCGAGACGATCAGCGATACTGCGGGCGGCGGCGTGTGGAATGCCCGCTCGGACGGCTTCTACTATACGCGGGTCGACGCCAACCATCGTCCGTCGCGCCTGTTCTACCATGAACTCGGCCGGCCGGAGAGCGAGGACCGGCTGATCCATGAGGAGAAGGATCCGGGCTTCTTCCTCGGCGTTTCCGGTAGCAGCCTGCACGATTTCATCTTCATCGACATCCACGACCACGAAACGTCGGAAGTCTGGCTATTGCCGGCCAATGATGCCGGCGCCGCGCCGAAACTCGTCATGGAGCGCCAGACCGGCGTCGAATACAGCCTCGCCGAGGGCGGCGACGTCTTCTACATCCTGACCAATGCCGACGGCGCCAAGGATTTCAAGATCATGAGCGCGCCGGTCGATGCGCCCGAAAAGGCGAACTGGCAGGAGGTGGTGAGCCACAAGCCCGGCCGCCTGCTGCTCGCCCATTCGGCCTATCGCAACCATCTCGTCTGGCTGGAGCGCGAGGACGGCCTGCCCCGCATCATGATCCGCGATCGTCACAGCGGCGAGGAACACGCCATCGCCTTCGAGGAAGAGGCGTTCTCGCTCGGCCTGCATGGCAGCGCCGAATATGATACGGACGTCATCCGCTTCTCCTATTCCTCGATGACGACGCCGACGCAGCTCTTCGACTATGACATGCGCACCCGCGAGCGCCGGCTCTTGAAGACGCAGATCGTGCCCTCGGGCCACAATGCGGATGATTATGTGACGCGCCGCCTGCTCGCCCCCGCCGAGGATGGCGCGCTGGTGCCGGTTTCCATCGTCTACCACAAGGATACGCCGCTCGACGGCACGGCGCCCTGCCTGCTCTATGGCTATGGCTCCTATGGCATCACCATTCCGGCGAGCTTCAGCACGAACTGCCTGTCGCTGGTCGATCGCGGCTTCGTCTATGCCATTGCCCATGTGCGCGGCGGCAAGGACAAGGGCTATGACTGGTACGAGAACGGCAAGCGCCTCAACAAGCGCAACACGTTCACGGATTTCATCGCGGCTTCCAACCATCTCGTGGCCAATGGCTTCACCAGCCATGACAGGACGATTGCCCAGGGCGGTTCCGCCGGCGGCATGCTGATGGGCGCCATCGCCAACATGGCGCCGGGCAATTTCGGAGGCATCGTCGCGGAAGTGCCCTTCGTCGACGTCATCAATACCATGCTCGACGATACGCTGCCGCTCACGCCGCCCGAATGGACGGAATGGGGCAATCCGATCACTTCCGCCGCCGATTATGCCTATATGGCATCCTATTCGCCCTATGATAACGTGACGGCGCAGGCCTATCCGCCGATTTTGGCGGTTGCCGGCCTCACCGATCCGCGCGTCACCTATTGGGAGCCGGCAAAATGGGTGGCGAAGCTGCGCGAAGTGAAGACCGACGACAATCCCGTTCTGTTCCGCATCAACATGGATGCCGGCCATGCGGGCGCCTCGGGCCGGTTCTCGCGGCTGGAAGAGATCGCCTATGTCTATGCCTTCGCGCTGAAACTGGTTGGCAAGGCCGGCGCATGAAAATGATCGGGAGCGGCGAACCAACCGGCGCTCCCCGGGTTGCCTGGGCTACCTGGGTTGCCTTGAACGGGAGACGATGATGCGAAAGGCTGTTTTTGCTGTGTTGATCGCGTCCGGCGCGCTGGTCAATCCCGCCATACCGACCATCGGCCTCGACCAGGCCGATGCTGCCGTGCGCAAGAATGTCAGCGAATATGCGGGACGCCGCTGCAATCCGCCGCGGCGTGGCTCGGGAATCGTCATCGGCCGCTATACGGGCACGACCGACAACCCGATCCTGTCCTTCGGCGGCGATACCGCAACGATCTCGCGCTATCGCTGCTTCGAGACCCTGGCCGAATGCCGCGGCTGGCTTTATACGATGCGCAGCAAATATGTGGACGGCAATTCGGTGCTGATCGGCTGCGAGCGGCGCTGATCAATTCGCGCTAGCGCGTGGCGGGATAGCCGTTCGGATGCGCCGGAATGGCCTTGAGATAGGCGGCTATCGCCTCCCTGTCGGCGGCCGAGACATGCGACATGTTCTGCACCACGTCGGCCATCGACCCGCCGAGCGAATCGAAATCCGGCGTGAAGCCGCTTTCCAGCGCATAGGCGATATCCTGCGCCGACCAGCTGTCGATGCCGCCCTCGCCGCCGGTAATGTTCGGAATGACGCCCTTGCCCTCCGGCGACGGCGCGCCCGCCATCCAGCGCGACGTGTCGAGCCCGCCGAAGCCGTCGCGCGGCGTGTGGCACTCGCCGCAATGTCCTGGACCCTCGACCAGATACTGGCCGCGTTTGACGGCCTCGTCGGCGCTGGCAAGGGTGACGGCCGGCTGGCTCGAAAGATAGAGCCGCTTCCACAGGCCGATGCCGCGGCGCAGCGTATAGGGGAATTTCAGCCGGTGCGGCTCCGCGACGTGATCGGAGGGCGGCAGGGTCTGCAGGAAAGCGTGGAGATCGGCGATATCCTGCACCTGCATGCGGGCATAGGACGCATAGGGAAAGGCCGGATAAAAATGCCGGCCGTCCGGCGCGACGCCCTTCATCATGGCATTGGCAAGGTCCTCGAACGACCAGCCGCCGATGCCCTGCGGCGATGGCGAGATATTGGGCGCGACGAAAGTGCCGAAATCGGTCACCAGCTGCACGCCGCCCGCAAGGACGCGCCTTGCATCGCCGCTCGCGCCCGGCGCCGCATGGCAGGAGGCGCAGCCGCCCTGCCAGAACACCGCCTCGCCGCGCGTCGCATCGCCCGGCTGGGCGGCGGCAAGAAGCTGCGGCTCGAGCCGTGTCGGCGCCGAGAGCAGCCAGAAGCCACCTCCGGCGACGAGGAGAAGCACGATCAGGAGCATTGCGAGCTTGCGCATGCGGCCTCAGCTCAGTCCTTCTTGATGCGGTAGGTCTGGTGGCAGGTGCCGCAATTCTTGGAGACCTGGCTGAACGCGGTCTTGAAGCTTTCGAGATCCTTCGGGTCGGCGGCGACGGCTGCTGCCGTATCGGCCTTGTACTTTTCGATCGCGGCGACGAAACCGGCATTGTCCTCCCAGATCTTCGGCGAGGCGGTGGTGTCGCCCTTGTCGGTGCCGGCGGGGAAAAGCGTGGCGGCGTCGATCTTCTGCGCATCGTCGTTCAGCTTTTTCAACGCGCTCTGGACAATGGCGGCGTCGAACGGCTTCTCGCCCTTCATGATGGGCGTCACTGTGCCGACGGCGCGGCCCTGGTCCTTCATCAGCGCCTGGCGCTCGGTTATCGGATCGGCAGTGGCGGCCGAAGCGGCCGACAGGGCAAGTGCAAGCGCGAGAATGAGGGCGATCAGGCGGGAAGACTGCATGGTGGGGAACTCCGACTCTTGTGGCTGTAACAATGGCTTCAAGGGCATCGGCGGCAGTTTAATTGAAAGATCGCCGTTTGCACGTTGGAGAAAATCACATTTTCGTTGCCGTTCAAAGTGAGCGCCACCGGTCGGTCCACGGCAATGGCATCAATGTCCGGCAAAAAAATAGCCCCGCTGCAACGGGGCTATTTCATCAGAGCTCGAGAATGATTCTCGATCCGGTGTGGCGATAGGGCCGGTCGTAGTAACGGCGGTCCCAGCGATGGTGGCGGCCGTAATAGCGACGGTCATGCCTGTCCCACCGGCGATGGTGGTGGCGGCGCGACCACCGGCGGTCGTCCCAATGACGGCGGTGATGCCAGCGGCGATCGTCCCAATGACGCCGGTGATGCCAGCGCCGATGATCTACTTTCTGAACCTGGCTGGTGCCCTCATTGGCCGATATTTCCACCGGCTTTTGCAGCGCTGCGGGGGCGGCGCCTGCCGCGCCAGCTCCAAGGCCGAGAGTTCCAACCGATATCAAGACAGCACAAATTGCTGAAATCAGCTTTCTCATCTTTCCTCCAGTGACTGCCCGCTTGCGTAGGCACTCGACTCGTTAGTCCCTAAGAACACAACTTTAGTCGCATCCTCTGAACCTGGGATGAACGAGCAATATGGCAAGCCGAGGGCGATGACCACTTTGGGGGAAACAGCCGGGAAAAAACCCGTTGAACAGGTGCCGGAAAGCAAAAAGGCCCCTGCCGGGCAGGAGCCTTTTCTTGAAGCGATCGGCCGGAGCTTACTTCGCCTTTTCGTACTGTTCGAGCACGTAATCCCAGTTGATGAGATTGTCGACGAAGGCCTCGAGATATTTCGGGCGGGCATTGCGATAGTCGATATAGTAGGAATGTTCCCACACATCGACACCGAGGATCGGCGTCGCGCCATGAACCAGCGGGCTCTCGCCGTTCGGCGTCTTGGAGATTTCCAGCTTGCCGTCCTTGACTGCGAGCCAGGCCCAGCCGGAGCCGAACTGGGTGGTGCCGGCATTGATGAAGTCCGCGCGGAACTTGTCGTAGCCGCCGAGATCGGATTCCACTGCCTTTTCGAGGGCGCCGGGAAGCTTGTTGCCGCCGCCGCCCTTCTTCAGCCAGTTCCAGAAATGCAGATGATTGTAGTGCTGGCCGGCATTGTTGAACAGGCCGGCATTCTTGCCATAGGACTGCTTGACGATCTCTTCGAGAGAAAGATTGTCGAGACCGGCTTCGGCGGCCAGTTTGTTGCCGTTGTCAACATACGCCTTGTGGTGCTTGTCGTGGTGAAATTCGAGCGTCTCGCGCGACATGTAGGGTGCGAGCGCATCATAATCATACGGCAGTGCGGGCAATTCGAAAGCCATGGAAGTCTCCTCTTCGATTCAATCTGTGACAGCATGGGAAGGCCACAGGCAACAGGTCCCCATCCTGACAAAACCTGCCTTCGTTACATAGGTCCCAAATTCCACGGGAGCAATGCGGGGCGGATCAATATTTCGTCTCTATCGGCCTGTTGGTTAAATTTTCGGGGTCGAGTGGGCGAATTCCCAATAAAGCTCCCTCGCCTTCCGCGTGATCGGCCCCAATGCGAGCTCGCGGTCCTCGATGCGGGAAACGGGAACGACCTTGGAATGGTTCCCGGTCGAGAAGATTTCGTCGGCATCAAGGAAGTCCTGCACCGTCAGGGTCGTCTGCGTGGTGCGGAAGCCATAATCGGCCAGCACGTCGATGACCCGGGAGCGCGTTATGCCGGAAAGGAAGGTCCCATTCGGCGCCGGCGTGAAGATGTGCCCGTCCTTGACGAGGAAGATATTCGATGTCCCGGTCTCGGCGACATTGCCCAGCATGTCGAGCACCAGCGCATTGTCGAAACCGCGCGAGCGGGCCTCCAGGATGGCGCGGCCATTATTGGGGTACAGACAGCCGGCCTTGGCATTGGTCGGCATGGTTTCGAGCGTCGGACGGCGGAAGGGCGACACCGTCAGCGAGAAACCCGTCGGCTCCAGCATCGGCGCCTCGTAGATCGAAAGGCAGAAACGGGTGGATTCCGGATCGGCCGGCACGCCCATATAGCCGCCATGTTCGCCCCAGTACATCGGCCTGATGTAGACGGCGGTCTTGCCGTCGAACTTCTTCAGCCCCTCATGGGTAAGGCCGACGATCTCGTCCACGCCCATTGTCGGCTTGAGCCCGAGCGCGGTCGCCGAATTGTTGACGCGCGCGCAGTGGCGGTCGAGATCCGGCGCGACGCCTTCAAACCAGCGCGCGCCGTCGAACACCGTCGAAGCGAGCCACATGGCATGGCTGCGCGGACCGATGAGCGGCACATTGCCCTCGAACCAATCGCCATCGACATAGGTCCAGGTCAGGGTTTGCGCTGCGGTATTGATTGCCATGATATTGATTCCATTCATGCTGTTGGTTCGCCCATCGAAATCGCATTTGCGCCGAAGGTCAATGCTTCTCAGCGACGGACAGGCCGAATCAGATGCAAGGGCGGCTCAGGCCATGACAGCGCCGAGGCATGTTACAAGCTTACGTCTCACGAAGTATTTATCGCCTTTGTCCCGGCCAGGGCCGCCCACCCTCGCCTTTTTGTTGCACATGGGCAACAGGTTCAACCCCGCCTTGTTTGCGCCCTATTGTCAACGGCGCTCTGCCATATTCATTGTGCGTTTAGGGCGCGGTTCGATCCAATCCCTATCCCGCCACCAATCTGGTTGTAAGATGCAAAACACACTTTCCCGCCGCGGCTTCCTCACCGCACTGACTGCAACAGCTGCAGCCGGTCTTGCAGGTTGCGCGCAGATCCGCAGCGATATGCCGGTCATCCGCGTCGACGATTATGGCAATCCCCTCACGCCGCAGACGGATGTCGATCCGGCTCTTGGCTCCTTCGAGGCGATGTATGCCGCCCGCGAGGATGGCGGCTTCCTCCTGCCGGCGATCCCGATCAGCAAGATGGACAAGCGTTACCTGCGCCAGATCGTCAGGGACCCCACCGGCGAGCAGCCGGGCACCATCGTCGTCGATACGCAGAACAAGTTCTGCTATCTCGTTCGCGAGAATGGCGAGGCTATCCGCTATGGCGTCGGTATCGGCCGCGACGGCTTTGCCTGGTCGGGCCGGGCCGTGATCCAGTGGAAGCGCCACTGGCCGAAATGGACGCCGCCGGACGAGATGGTCGCCCGCCAGCCGGAACTCGCGCAATACAGCGCCGCAAATGGCGGCATGCAGCCCGGGCTCAACAATCCGCTCGGCTCGCGCGCGCTTTATATTTTCCAGAATGGCGAGGATACGCTCTATCGCCTGCACGGATCGCCGGAATGGTGGTCGATTGGCAAGGCGGTTTCGTCCGGCTGCGTGCGCTTCCTCAACCAGGATATCATCGATCTCTACGACCGCGTCCCGAACAAGACGCCGATCGTCGTCATCTGATGCCGCAATGGGGGGCCGAGTTGCCCCCTTTTTGCTACGCCTTTACCAGTCTTTCGACCACATCGGCGAGCGAAACGCGCCAGTCCGGCATGGTGAAGCCGAAGCGCTTTTGCAGTTTGGCCGTCGAAAGGCGGGAATTTGCCGGGCGGGCCGCCTTGGTCGGATAATCGGCGGTGGCGATATCGGCTACATCGGCCACCGGACCGCCTCTTTCGGCGCTTTCTTCGAAGATGGCGCGGGCAAAACCGCTCCAGTTGACATCGCCGCTGCCCGCCAGATGGTAAATGCCATAATCGGCGAAGCCCGGCTCATTGCCGAGACGATCGACGACATGGATGATCGCATCGGCAATATCGAGCGCGCTGGTCGGATTGCCCCATTGGTCGCAAACGACCGACAGCCCGTCGCGCGTTTCAGCCAGTTTCAGCATCGTCTTGACGAAATTCCTGCCGAAAGGGCTGAAAATCCACGCCGTGCGCAGGATGATGTGGCGCGCATTGGCCGCTGCGACGAGGCGCTCGCCTTCAAGCTTGGAGCGCCCATAGGAACTTTTCGGCGCCACGGCATCGGTTTCGGCATAGGCCGAGGGCGCATCGCCGGAGAACACGTAATCCGTCGACAGGTGAATGACGGGCGCGCCGCAGGCCTGCGCCGCGGCAGCAACCGCTCCGGCACCTATGGCATTGACCGCGAAGGCGAGTTCCGGCTCGTCCTCCGCCTGGTCGACGGCCGTATAGGCCGCCGCCGAGACCACGATGTCGGGCCTTGCGGCCTCGATCGCCGCCCTGACGCTATCGGGGCGAGACAGATCGAGTTCCGGCCGACCGACCGCAATCACCTGCAGGTCGGGCACCTGCAGGTCGGGGCGGGCTGCCGACCGCTCCAGAAGGCTTTGGACAACCTGCCCTTCCTTTCCGGTGACCAGTATCTTCATGCGGCCCCGGCTTTGGCCTTCGCGTCTGCGCCGCCGAGACGCTCTCCGGCGTAGCGGCCGCTGCGGATCGGCTGCCACCACCATTCATTGTCGAGATACCATTGCACCGTCTTGTCGAGGCCGCTCTCGAACGTCTCCTGCGGGGTCCAGCCCAGTTCGCGCTCGATCTTCGAGGCATCGATGGCGTAGCGGCGATCATGGCCGGGGCGATCGGTGACGAAATTGATCAGATCGGCATAGGGCTTGCCATTGGCGCGCGGGCGCTTGCGATCGAGAACCGCGCAGATCGTCTTGACCACGTCGAGATTGGTGCGCTCCGAGCGGCCGCCAATATTATAGCTCTCGCCGAGCTTGCCCTGTGTCGCCACCAGTTCCAGCGCCCGGGCATGATCCTCGACGAACAGCCAGTCGCGGACATTGGCCCCGGCCCCATAGACCGGCAGGGGCTTTTCATCCAGCGCGTTGAGGATCACCAGCGGAATGAGCTTTTCCGGGAAATGGAAGGGCCCGTAATTGTTGGAGCAATTGGACAGGACCACCGGCAGACCGTAGGTTTCGTGCCATGCCCGCACCAGATGGTCGGAAGCTGCCTTGGAGGCCGAATAGGGCGAAGACGGATTGTAGGGCGTTTCCTCGGTGAAGATACCGCTGTCGAAGGGCAGATCGCCGAAAACCTCGTCGGTCGAGATATGGTGGAAGCGGAAGCGGGATTTGCGCTCGTCCGGCAATTCGCGCCAATAGGTCAGCGCCGCGTTGAGCAGGCGGAACGTGCCGACGATATTGGTTTCGATGAAGGCCGCCGGCCCGTCGATGGAACGATCGACATGGCTCTCCGCCGCCAGATGCATGATCACATCGATCTGGTTGTTGCGCAGAATGTCGAGAACGGAAACATCGTCGCAAATGTCGCCTTCGGCGAACTGGTAGTTCGGATGGTTTTCGATCTGCCGCAGCGATGCGAGATTGCCGGCATAGGTAAGCTTGTCGAGATTCACCACATTGATCGCGCGATTGGCGGCAAGATGCCGGCAAACCGCCGATCCGATGAAACCAGCACCACCAGTGACAAGAATGTTCATTTCATGATCCTCAAGCGAAAACTTCAGCGGCACCGAGCAGCGGAGCGTTGCGATCCTTGTCCGAGAGCGCAAACTCCGATGCCGGAAGCGGCCAGTCGATGCCGATCGCGGCATCACTGAACAAGATCGACCGATCATGCTCGGGCGAATAATAATCAGTCACCTTATAGACGACCTCGGTATGTTCGACGAGCGTGACGAAACCATGGGCGAAGCCCGCCGGCACCAGGATCTGGTTCCACTTCTCGGCCGATACTTCGAGCGAAACCCATTTGCCGAAGGTGGGCGAGCTTTTGCGGATGTCGACGACGACGTCCAATATGGAGCCGCGGACGACACGGACGAGCTTGTTCTGCGCCCGTGGCGGCAATTGATAGTGCAAGCCGCGCAGGACGCCCTTCGCCGCGGAATGGGAATGATTGTCCTGGACGAATTGCAGGTTGATGCCGGCCTCGGCGAACGACTTCTCATTATAGGTTTCCGACAAGAACCCGCGATGATCGCCGAATTTGCGCGGTGTTATTTCGAGGACTCCCTCGAGCCCGAGCGACCGTACTTGCATTGTCACATCCCTAATTCATCGACACGCCGGCGTAGATAGGCTGCATATTCGGTTTTTCCAAGCTTGGCCGCTCGCTCCAGCACGGCTTCACCGTTCAGCCAGCCCTTTTCCAGGCCGATCTCCTCCGGACAGGCGATCTTGATGCCCTGGCGCTTCTCGATCGTACGCACGAATGACGAGGCTTCATGCAGGCTGTCATGGGTGCCGGTGTCCAGCCAGGCATAGCCCCGGCCGAGCTGCCGCACGCTCAATTCGCCGCGTTCGAGATAGATATTGTTGACGGTGGTAATCTCCAGCTCGCCCCGGGCCGAAGGCTCGATCGAATGGGCGATGTCCACCACCTGATTGTCGTAGAAATAAAGCCCGGTGACCGCCCAATGGGATTTCGGCTTTTCCGGCTTCTCCTCGATGGAGATGGCCTTTCCGGTCTTGCTTTCGAATTCCACGACGCCATAGCGATGGGGATCGTCGACATGATAGGCGAACACGGAGCCGCCTTTCTTCACCGCGGCGGATGTCTGGCAAAGTTTCGACAGGCCGTCGCCGAAATAGATATTGTCGCCGAGGATCATCGCCACGCTGTCATTGCCGATGAATTCGCGGCCGATGATGAAGGCTTCCGCAAGGCCATTGGGTTGCGGCTGTTCGGCATAGGCGAAATTGACGCCGAATTCGCTGCCATCGCCCAGCAGCTTCTGGAACAGCGGCAGGTCGTGCGGCGTGGAGATGATCAATATGTCCTGGATGCCCGCAAGCATGAGCACGCTCAGTGGATAATAGATCATGGGTTTGTCGTAGATCGGAAGTATCTGCTTCGACACTGCTATCGTCAGGGGGTAGAGCCTCGTGCCGCTGCCGCCCGCCAGAATAATACCCTTCATCTAGATTCCCTTGTCCAATTCAGCTAAACGGCACCTCCTTAGCACCGCATTCACGTTTTGGCGACAGAGCGGAATACATATTCGGGCCGGACTCCCGGAACATTCTGTTAAAGTTGGTGACACCTTCATCATTGCCATCAGCAGAGATTGCCGAGGCGCGGCCGAACAAGGACAGGGAATGACAGACAGCACCGAAGCGGTTGCCGACAGACTTGAGCTGACGATTTCCATCGTCACGTTCGATCCCGATCCGACGCAACTGCGCACGACGCTGGAAAGCCTTGCCGAAGCACTCGTTCCGCTGGCGCCGGATGCGGTCCTCGTCACCCTCATCGACAATTCGCCCAAGGACGAAGTGTCGGCGCTGCTTCGGTCCATCGAATTCGGCGCACCGCTTCGGCTTCAGCATGGGCACGGCAATATAGGCTTCGGCCGCGGCCATAATCTGGCACTGGACAGGCTGGGCGAGTTCCATCTCATTCTCAATCCGGATGTCCAATTGCGATCCGACGCGCTGACCACGGCCTTGAGCTTCATGCGCGACAATCCGCAATGCGGACTTGTCACTCCCCATGCAGAATGGCCGGGCGGCCGGAAGCAATATTTGTGCAAGCGCTTTCCGCCGGCCTTCGATCTCTTGCTCAGGGGCTTTGCGCCGGCGCCAATCCGGTCGCTATTCCATGACCGCCTGTCGCGCTACGAAATGCGGGACGAGACACAAGACGAAACATTCTGGAACCCGCCGATCGTGAGCGGCTGCTTCATGTTCTTCCGCAGCGAGGTCCTGCGCCGGCTTGGCGGCTTCGACGAAGATTATTTCCTCTATTTCGAGGATTTCGACCTGTCGATCCGCTCCGCGCAAATCGCCAAGACCGCCTATGTGCCGATGGTACGGATCGTGCATGAGGGCGGCCATGCCGGACGAAAAGGCTGGTGGCATATCCGCCAGTTCCTGATTTCGGCCGCGCGCTTCTACCGGTCCCACGGCTTCAGGCTGTTTTGAGACCGGGGCGATTTACCGGTTGGCGGCGCGCCATTTCTCGGCCAGAACCTTGATCTTGTTCTCAGCCTCCGCGATCATCGGCGCATAGCGGTCATTGTCGATCCCCCAGAGCGTGGATGCGACATCCTCCCGGTGACCCGCGATGAAGGGCAGCGCCACGACAACCTTCAGGTCGTCCTGCCGTTCCATGTAGCGATCGACCGTATTGGTGCTGGCGTCCGTGTCCATGGGGTTCCATGCCGACAGTCGTTTCAGCGCGCGTTCACTGTAGATATTGAAAACATTGCTCATCATCTTGTCGATGGTCACATAGGTGCGGCCATCAACGTCATCGACAGACAGAACGCGTGCCGAGGTGTGAAGATCAGCCATGACGCCGGAAAAAATGTCCCAGTTTCCCTCGCATGTGTCGAGGTAGGCCATCACCTCCCCGAGTATCCGGCCAAAATCAGGGGGGAGGAGTATGTCGTCCTCGATGACGATCAATCTTTTCATGCCGTTGTCGAGCGCATAGCGCGACAAGGCGGTGAAGCTGCTGCCGCAGCCGACCCAGCCGAGACTGTTTCTTATTCCGTCGAAGATGACGCAGCCCTCGGGCAGAGCCTCGGTGATCGCCTGCCGGCGCTCGACCGTCTCCGGAAGGGAGAGCGCCAGGAAACTGCTTTTCTCGCGAAGGTAGATCGGTGTTTCCAGCACGACATTCGCCGGCAGCATGCCCAGGGCGCCAAGGAAGCGGTCGAACATGAAGTTGAAACGGCCGGCGCTGGCGGCAACGACGCCGCCGATGGTCGCATTCATGGTGTCGATATCGTCGAGCATGGCTTGCGCCGCGCTCATCATCGCTTCTATCGAGCCTTCCTCGAAGAACCTCACTGCCCCCGCCAGCTCCGGATAATCGTGCCGGTCGCGCGAACTCTCGGAAAGGATTGGTACGCCGAGCGAGATACATTCGCATATGCGCGGCATCTCCAGCAGCGCGCCCTCGTAATAGTGGATGTTGATGACCGCCCTTGCCGAACGGATGATTTCATACATCTCCTCGCCAAAGACCTCGTTGCAGATCTTCACCGAGTAGCGCGACTGGAGTTGCTTCAGGAACGCCCTGCGCCGTTCGGAGCTCAGGCTGTCGCCATAGAAGACGAAATCGTACTTCTTGGCCGTGTCCATACCCGTCGCGCCGCCGGTCACCGCCCCGATCGGCAGATAATGCACGGTCGGATATTTCACCTTGTGCTGGGCGAGGAACGCAATATTGGACAGCGAATAGTCGAGAACGCCCAACGATTCCCGCAATATCCTGAAATATTCCGGCGTGAACCAGCGCGAACTCACATGCTGTTCCAGCTGGAACACCACCCGCTTGTCCGCCGGCGGCAGGCTTTTGAACATTTGCGGGCAAAGGACGATGTAGAAGGCATGGTCGAAACGGTCGAGCTGGCCAATTATGACCTCGCTGCCCATGCCATGGGCTGCGAGCCGCGCGGAGATCGCATTGGCGATGAATTCCGTGTGCGGCGTGCAGAGGATGCCCCAGGTCGAACCGCCATCGCCCGCCAGGCGCTTGCGCACCTTCACCACCGCATGTTCGCGCCGATACCAGTCCAGGCGCTTCAGCAGGCCGGAAAAATCACCACGCCCGACATAGCGCAGGGCATTGACGATCTGCGTCAGACGATTGTTCAGTTTCCCCATCGAACTGCTTTCTCAGCCGAAATAGGCCGGCAGCACCTCATCCGGAGTGCCATCCACCTTGACGCGGCCATGTTCGAGCCAGATCACCCTGTTGCAGTTCTTCAGCATCAGTTCCTTGGAATGGCTGGCAAGGACGAGGATCTTGGTCGAATCGACCAGTTCCCGCATGCGCTGATTGGCCCGTTCCTTGAAATCCTCGTCGCCCGTCGACAGCCACTCATCCATGATGAGTATTTCCGGCCGCACGGCCGTGGAAGTGGCGAAGGCGAGGCGCAGCTGCATGCCCGAGGAGTAGGTTCTGAACGGCACGTCGAGAAACTCGCCCAGGCCGGAGAATTCCGCGATCTGCTCGAATTTCTCCGCGATTTCCTTCGGCTCCATCCCCATCATGGCCGAGCGAAGGCGGATGTTCTCGCGACCCGTCGCGTCGGGGTCGATGCCGAGATTGATATTGATCAGCGACACCGCATGGCCGCGGATGAGCGCGCTGCCCCGCGTCGGCGTGTAGATGCCGGAGAGCACGCGGAGCAATGTCGTCTTGCCCGAGCCATTATGGCCGATGAGGCCGACGCGATCGCCGTCGTTGAATTGCAGGGACACGTCGTCCAGGCCGCGCACGATGATCAACCCATCGCTACGCCGTTCGATCTTTCCGCCGGTGGCGATGCTCAGGACACGATTCTTGAGCGAGCGGCTTGAGGAATTGTAGATCGGGAATTCGACACTGACATTCTGAAGTCGGATGGAGCTCATTTTACAACCAATACGCTACGCGCCAACGATACTTGCCGAAGAATGCGATGGCGGCCAGCCAGCCGATGATCGCAATTCCGCCGGCGACGCCCCAGTTGAGCAGGGTGGGCGACGTGCCGAGCAGTGGCGCCCTGACCAGCTCGATGAAGTGGGCGAAGGGGTTCCATTCGATGAATGCCCGCGAGACATGGTCCGGCAATATCTTCACCATCCACATGATAGGCGTGGCGTAGAACAGGACCTGCAGCACGTTGGTGACCACCTGCGTCATGTCGCGGAACCGGGCGCAGACTATGGCCAGGACCAGCATGATCCAGGCGAGGTTGACGCAGAGCAGCAGGAAGCCGGGTATCGACCAGAGCACGCTGAAAGTGACGCCTTTTCCCATGATCAGAAGGAGGACGGGAAAGATCACGATATTATGGCCGAAGATGATCATGTTGCGCCAGAGTGCGCGCAATATATGGGTGAACAGCGGCATGCGGACCTGCAATATGATGCCTTCGGAGGAGCTGAAAGCCCCGCATCCTTCGGAAAGGCAGGACGTAATAAAGCCCCATGTGATGACGCCCGCGCAAAGATAGGGCAGGAATTCGTGCATCTCCGACTGGAACAGCGTGCCGAAGATGAGACCGAGCGCGCCGATGAACACGGCCATGTTCAGCGTCAGCCAGAAGGCGCCGACGCGCGAACGCCGGTAGCGCTGCGCTACATCCTGCCAGCCGAAGATCAGCGCCAGGCGGTATTTGACGAATGCCTCGACAATATCGCGCCAGGCGACGGCAATACCCGTCGTCGGCAGCGTCAGGTCTTCGCGATCGCTTTCTCGTTCCCGATAGGTTTCGACACTCATGCCTGGCCCTGGTGGTGTATGCTGGTCTCGATCAAATCCGGACGCCTTCTATACCAAAACAAGATGGATCGCCGTACCTGAAGAAATAAATCCCACAAGTCAACAGCGCACCTCTTCCTTGGCACCTCTTCCCTGAATGAGGCGCATTTACGACGCCGGGCCAAATAGGCCCGGATTGACGATGAACTGCGGCTAGCGCCGGCTCAGGCTGCCCAATATACCGCGGACCAGCGCCCGTCCGAGCGAGCTGCCGACCGATCGGACAACGGATTTCATCGCAGCTTCGGCGACAGTCTGCCGGCCGCGCGGCTGGCCGCCCCTGGGGCCCCTTTGCGGTTCCCCGCCGAGGAAATCCGGCAGTTTCCAGCCGCCGGTGCTGTCTGCGCTGGCTTCCTCCGGCTCCTTGGCCTCGACCGCCTTCTTCTGCAGCAATTCATAGGCGGATTCGCGATCCACCATCTCGTCATAGATGCCGACAACCGGACTGCTGTTGATCAGCGTGCGGCGCTCGTCCGGGGTGACCGGTCCGATACGTCCTGCCGGCGGGCGCATCAATGTGCGCTGCACGATCGACGGAACGCCCTTTTCGGCGAGGGCCGAGACCAGCGCTTCGCCGGTGCTCAGATTGGTGATCGCCTCGAACGTGTTGAAGTCCGGGTTCGGGCGGAACGTGTCTGCCGCGGTCTTGACCGCATTCTGCTCGCGCGGCGTATAGGCGCGGAGCGCGTGCTGGATGCGGTTGCCGAGCTGCGCCAATACGGTTTCCGGTACGTCCAGCGGGTTCTGCGAGATGAAGAAGACGCCGACGCCCTTGGACCGGATCAGCCGCACCACCTGCTCCACCCGGTCGAGCAGCGCCTTCGGCGCCTCGTTGAACAAAAGGTGGGCTTCGTCGAAGAAGAAGACGAGGCGAGGCTTTTCCGGATCGCCGACCTCGGGCAGTTCCTCGAAGAGCTCGGACAGGAGCCAGAGCAGGAAGGTCGAATAAAGCCGCGGGTTCATCATCAGCTTGTCGGCGGCGAGCACGCTGACGACGCCACGGCCATTGGTGTCGGTGCGCATGATATCCGAGATCTTGAGCGCCGGCTCGCCGAAGAATTTGGTGCCGCCCTGCTGTTCGAGAACCAGCAGCGAGCGCTGGATGGCGCCGACCGACGGCTTGGTGACATTGCCGTAGCGCGCCGAGATCTCTTCCGACCGCTCGGCAATATTGACCAGCAGTGCTTGCAGATCCTTCATGTCGAGGAGCAGCAGCCCCTCTTCGTCGGCGATCTTGAAGGCGATGTTCAGAACGCCCTCCTGCGCATCTGTCAGGTTCATGAGGCGCGACAGGAGCAAGGGGCCCATCTCCGAGATCGTCGCCCGGACAGGATGGCCCTGCTCGCCGAAAATGTCCCAGAAGATGACCGGCGACGCGCTGAATTCATAAGGCTCGAGCTTCACCTCGCCGGCGCGCTTCAGCAGGAAATCCTTGGCCTCGCCCTTCTCCGCTATGCCCGAAAGATCGCCCTTGATGTCGGCGCAGAAAACCGGCACGCCGACAGCCGAGAACCCCTCGGCGAGCACCTGCAGGCTCACCGTCTTGCCCGTACCGGTGGCGCCGGTGATGAGGCCGTGCCGGTTGCCGTATTTCAGGAGGAGTTCCACCGCCCCCTGGTAGCTGTCATCGGGCTTCCGGCTGGCACCAAGGAAAATGCTGTTCTCGGCCATGTCGTTCGTTCCTCGTCCTGCTGTGTTCGAATTCCATCGCAAATCAGGGCGCCCCCATCGGCCAGGACATCCCCATCGACATGAATCCGGTATAAACAGCCCTGGCCGTTGCGACAATGGGGCGCCTATGATTCAAGTTTCCGGCGATTCAAATTATTGGCAATTGAATTTCGAGCGGGATCGGCAGGCGCGACGATGGACGAACCAATGTCATTCTGCCGCGTTCTTCCCGGAATGGAGTTAAAAACGACCGGAAATGCCAGAAGCGGACTTGTGCGGCGGGCAATTCCTACATATTACGTAAACGTAATTCGAATAGACGGGAGATCGAACATGGAAGAACTCATCGCGCGCATCACTGCCAATGTCGGCACCAGCCCCGACACGGCCCGCAAGGCTGTCGGGCTCATTCTTGCGTTCCTGCAGAAGGAAGCGCCCGCCGACAAGGTGGACCAGCTCATCGCCGGCGTACCGGGCAGCGAGGCCGCCATTGCGGAAGCAAAAGGCAGCGGCGGGTTCCTTTCGGGGATGATGCCCGGCGTGATGGGCCTTGGCTCGCAGCTCATGGGCATGGGCCTCGGCATGGGCGAAATCAGCGGCATCTCCAAGGAAACCATTGCCTTTGCCCGCGAAAAGGCCGGCGACGGTCCCGTCGACGAGGTGGTGAACTCCATTCCCGGTCTCAGCCAGTTCGTCTGAGTCCAGCCTGGTTCAACGATCAGGCAAGTGCGCGCCCATCATGGACGCGCACTTCTTTTTTGCCCTGCCGTCACGTCCTGTTGATGGAAACGCCGCCATCGACCAGCATGGCCGAGCCGGTCATGAAGCTTGCCGCATCCGATGCCAGGAACAGCACCGAGCGGGCGATCTCCTCCGGTTCGGCCCGTCGTTTGAGCGCGTGCAGGTTCTCGACGAAAGCCAGCTTTTCCGGCGTGTCCACCCAGGCTTCCGCCATGGACGTCGCCGTTCCGCCGGGCAATATCGCGTTGACGCGGATGCCTTCGCTGCCGAGTTCCACCGCCAGCGTCTTCATCAGGCCAATGATTCCCGCCTTGCTTGCCGCATAGGCGGCTGTTCCCGGCATGCCGGCCGTATGGCCGACGAAAGTCGAGGTGAACAGCAGCGAACCGCCGCCGCGGCGCCGCAACGCGGGTATCTGGTATTTGGCGCCGAGAAAGGCGCCGGTCAGGTTGACGTCGAGCGTCGCTTTCCAGCCCTCCAGCGATATGTCGGCGCTGGGGCCCATCTCGCCATTGGTGCCGGCATTGTTGAAACCGATATCGAGCCCGCCGAATTCGCTCTCGGCCAGCGCCACCAGCGAGCGGGCAAAGGCTTCGTCGGCGACGTCGCCGGCAAGGAACAGCGCTGCCGTGCCGCGTGAGCGCAGCAATGCCGCAACTTCGCCGAGTTCCCTTTCCCTGCGGGCGGCGAGCACCAGATTGGCGCCCTCTTCCGCAAAGAGCAGCGCCGTCGCCCGGCCTATGCCGGAGCTCGCCCCGGTGATGATCGCCGTCTTTCCACACAATATTCCCATGATATTCCCTTTCAGCTTCTGGAACCTGCCGCTATCTCGATGGGCGCATCCTCCCGTGCCCGGCGGCGCTTCGCCACCCGAAAGCTGCGCGGCTTCGGAGCACATATTTTTCAAAAGCTTAGACCGGGTGACACTTTGCTTTATTGCGAAGCAGCATGGTTGCCCCTAAAGTCGCGCCAACAAATCGTGCAGCCGGGAGAAAGCATGGACGCGTCACTGCTCAAGGAAACGGAATTTGCCGCGATGGACCGGGACAAATGGGTCCAGCTCGCGCAAAATGCCCTGAAAGGCGCTGATTTCGACAGCACCCTGGTCTCCAGGACGGATGATGATGTTCTCATTCAGCCGCTCTACGACCGGCGGCGCAATGCACAGCTCGTTCCGCGGCGGCGTGCCGCGCGTCCCTGGCATATCGTGCAGCGCATCGACGATCCGGATCCCGTTCGCGCCAACAGGCAATTGCTCGAGGATCTCGACAATGGCGCCACCGGCATAGCGCTGGTGTTCGAAGGCGCGCCGAATGCTTTCGGCTATGGCTTGCCGGCGACGAAGGAAGCCGTCGACAAGGTGCTCTACGGCGTTCATCTCGACATGATCCATCTTCGCATGGACGTACACCCGAAGAGCCGCGCCTGTGCCGACTGGTTCGTCGATTACATGCGGCCGCGCGACGTCAACACCAAGACCCTGAGCTTTTCGATGGGCATCGATCCGGCTGCGACGCTGGCCGGCACCGGGCGGCTGCGCATGACGATCGCGGCGCTGAAGGCCTCGCTGCCGCAATCCCTGTCCGGCTTCTTCTCGCCCGACCTGCCGGGCATCGTCCTGGAGGCGGATGGACGCGTCTATCACAATGCCGGCGCGACCGAGGCCCAGGAGCTCGGCGCCATGCTGTCGATCGCGGCCGGGCATTTCCGCCTGTTCGAAGAGGCTCGCCAGCCCATCGTCTTCGCCGCGCCGCATATCGGCTTCGCCCTTTCCGTCGACCAGGACCAGTTCCTGTCGATCGCCAAGATTCGCGCCCTGCGCAAGCTCTGGGCCCGCCTGCAGGAGGCCTGCAATGTCCGCCCTGCGCCGACCATGATCCATGCGGAAACCTCGATGCGCATGATGACGAAGCGCGACCCGGAGACCAATATATTGCGCACGACCATCGCCGCCTTTGCCGCGGCGGTCGGCGGGGCGGACACCATCGCCGTGCTGCCGCATACGATCGCGCACGGGCTTCCCGATGCGGCCGCAAGGCGTCTCGCCCGCAATACGCAGCTCGTCCTCGCCGATGAAAGCAACCTTGCCTTCGTCGCCGACCCCGCCTGCGGCTCCGGCGCGGTGGAAACATTGACGGACGGGCTGTGCGAGGCCGCCTGGAAGGAATTCCAGCAGCTCGAAAGGGATGGCGGCATCCTGCAGAGCCTGGTGGACGGCAAGCTGCAGGCGCGCATCGTCGCCGCCCGGAACGAGCGCGCACGCGCCTTCGCCGACGGCAAGCGCTCGATCGTCGGCACGACGGTGTTCCCCGCCGGCAACGAGCGGCCCGTACGGGTGCTCGAGGCGCCACGGATGCCGCTTCCCACCGATGGCGTCGTCCACTGCCAGCCGCTCACCTTCCCGCGCATCGACGAAACATTGCAGGCATCCGCATAATGAGAGTTCCCGATTTCAGCACCATCGAGTGGTCCAGCCCGAAGAATTCGGCGGAGAAGCCGGATGCAGCGGTGTGGAAGACGCCGGAAGGCATCAAGGTCAAGCGGTCCTATGGCGAGACCAGCCTGCGCGGCGTGCCCCATCTCGACAGCTATCCCGGCGCCGCCCCCTTCATCCGCGGCCCCTACCCGACGATGTATGTGCAGCAGCCATGGACGATCCGGCAATATGCGGGTTTTTCCACGGCAGAGGAATCCAATGCCTTCTACCGGCGCAATCTCGCCGCGGGCCAGAAGGGATTGTCGGTGGCCTTCGATCTCGCCACCCATCGCGGTTATGACAGCGACCATCCGCGCGTGGCGGGCGATGTCGGCATGGCTGGCGTGGCCATCGATTCCATCCTCGACATGCAGCAATTGTTCGATGGCATACCGCTCGGCGAGATGACGGTTTCCATGACGATGAATGGCGCGGTCCTGCCGATCCTCGCGCTTTATATCGTCGCGGCGGAAGAACAGGGCGTGAAGCAGAGCCAGCTTGCCGGCACCATCCAGAACGACATCCTCAAGGAGTTCATGGTCCGCAACACCTATATCTACCCGCCGCAGCCCTCGATGCGGATCATCTCGGACATCTTCTCCTATACTTCGCAGCATATGCCGAAGTTCAACTCGATCTCGATTTCCGGCTATCACATGCAGGAAGCGGGAGCGACCGCCGATCTCGAACTGGCCTATACGATCGCCGACGGCATCGAATATGTGCGCGCGGGCGTGGCGGCGGGCCTCGACATAGACAGTTTCGCGCCACGTCTGTCGTTCTTCTGGGCCATCGGCATGAATTTCTTCATGGAGGTGGCGAAGCTGCGCGCGGCGCGGCTGTTGTGGTCCGTGCTGATGAAGAAGAACTTCAATCCGAAGGACGAACGGTCGCTATCCCTTCGGACCCACTCGCAGACGTCCGGCTGGTCGCTGACGGCGCAGGACCCGCACAACAACATCATGCGCACCATGGTCGAGGCGATGGCCTCGACGCAGGGCCACACCCAATCGCTGCACACGAATTCCTTCGACGAGGCGCTGGCGCTGCCGACGGATCATTCGGCGCGGATCGCCCGCAACACGCAGCTCGTGCTGCAGAAGGAATCCGGCACGACCCGCATCATCGATCCATGGGGCGGCTCGGCCTATGTCGAGCGGCTGACCCATGATCTCGCCCGCCGCGCCCTCACCCATATCGAGGAGATCGAGGCGCTGGGCGGCATGGCCGCGGCCATCGAGAAAGGCATTCCGAAACTGCGCATCGAGGCAGCAGCAGCCCGCACCCAGGCGCGCATCGACAGCGGCCAGCAGCCGGTGATCGGCGTCAATTCCTACCGCCCGTCGGAAGAGACCGAAGTCGATGTGCTGAAGGTGGACAATGCCGAGGTTCGTGCCCGGCAATTGTCGAAGCTGCAGCAGTTGAAGGGGACGCGCGACGTCGCCGAGGTCGACAGCGCCTTGACGGCGCTGACGGATGCGGCGCGCAGCGGCAAGGGCAATCTGCTCGAATTCGCCATCAGGGCCGCCCGCGCCCGCGCCACGGTCGGCGAAATCTCGCTGGCGCTGGAAAAGGCGTTCGGCCGGCATGTCGCCACGATCCGCACCATCTCCGGCGTCTACCGCAAGGAAGCCGGCAAGAGCGCGATCATGGACCGGGTGCAATCCAAGGCTGCGGCCTATGAGAAGCGCACGGGCGAAAAGCCGCGCATCCTGGTGGCGAAGATGGGCCAGGACGGGCATGATCGCGGCCAGAAGGTCATCGCCACGGCTTTTGGCGATCTGGGCTTCGACGTCGTCGTCGGCGCCATGTTCCAGACGCCGGACGAGGTGGCCGAACTCGCCGCCGAGAGCAATGTGAACATCATCGGCGTTTCCTCGCTTGCGGCCGGGCATCTGACGCTGGTGCCGGAATTGAAGGAGGCGCTGCAACGCCGCGGCCGAAGCGACATCCTGATCATCGTCGGCGGCGTGATCCCGCCACAGGATTACGAGGCGGTGCTGCAGGCCGGCGCGACGGCCATCTTCCCGCCGGGAACGGTCATCGGCGAAGCGGCCGAATCCCTGATCGACAAACTGATGGGTTCGCTCTGAATGATCACGATCTACACGCTCGACAAGGACCGGCTCGTCGCCCAGGCGGCAAAGGCCGGAGACCCGCTTCCGGACGGCACCGTCTGGATCGACCTGCTCCACCCGACGCGCGAGGAGGACCTGCAGACCGAGGAGTGGACGAAGGCCGCCATCCCGACTCATGAGGACATGGTGGAGATCGAGGAATCGAGCCGCTTCTATTCCGAGGCGGGTTCGCAATATCTGACCGCGTCGATCCTCTATGCGGGCGAGAACAATCATCACTCCATCGCCCCGATTTCCTTCATCCTCGCCGGAAAGTTCCTCGTCACGGTGCGCTACAGTGAGCCGAGGGCCTTCACGCTCTATACGAGCCGGGCGACCAAGAGCGGCAATGGCCTCGTCAGCGAGAATTGCAGCGGCGTGACCATACTCCTCGGCATCATCGAAGCGGTGACGGACCGTATCGCCGATATCCTCGAAGGCGTGGCCAGCGAGATCGACCATAATTCCGCGATGATCTTCCGGCGCTCCGAAAAGGACCGGCCGATGACCACCAAGAATTTTCGCGACAGCCTCACCCGCATCGGCGGACAAGGCGCCTTCCTGTCGAAGATCAGGGAGAGCACCGCCGGCGTCAGCCGCCTGCTCGTCTACATGACGGCGATCACCGACCAGAACAGCTACAAGAAGGAGACCCGCGCCTGGATCAAGTCGCTGGAGCGCGATACCCAGTCGCTGAGCACCTATGTGGATTTCCTGTCGAACAAGATCACCTTCCTGCTCGATACGGTGGTGGGACTGATCTCGATCGAGCAGAACGCGATCATCAAGATCTTTTCCGTCGCGGCGGTGGCCTTCATGCCGCCGACGCTGGTCGCCTCGATCTATGGCATGAACTTCCAGTTCATGCCGGAACTCAGCCAGGTCTGGGGCTATCCGATGGCACTCGGCCTGATGGTCGCCTCCGCGGTCATTCCGCTGCTGATCTTCAAGAAAAAGGGCTGGCTATAGCCGGGACAATGCGGCTCAGCGGACGGACAGGCTGAGGATTTCCCACTCGCGCTCGTTCAGCACGAAGGATTCGCCCACCGCCTTGCCGAACATCTGCACCGCCAGCGGCGAGACATGCGATATCTTGCCCTGCGCCGCATCGGCCTCGTCCTCGCCGACAATGGTCCAGCTCTGGCTGCGATCGTCCTCGTCGACGATCTCGACGGTCATGCCGAAGCGCACGACATCGCTATGCGGGTCGGGCTGCGATAGTTCCGCCGTCTCGCGGCGCGCCTTCCAGTAGCGAAGATCGCGGGACGCGCGGGCGATCAGTTCGCGGTCGGCCTCCGAATTTCCCTTCGCCAGGGCATCATGCGCGGCGGCGAGCTCCGCCTCGATCATGGCGAGCCCATTGGGCGTCACCAGATTGCGGTGGCTGCTGACCGGACGCTCGCCGACATCGATGGAGGCGTTGCTGTCGTCCTCTTTGGTAAAAGCTCTGCTCATGGATATCAGGTAGGTATTGCGGCCCCGCAGGGCAAGTGCAAGCCTGTGCAGGCGTCGCCGGCCTAGCCGATGAGCGCCTCGGTCAGGACTTCCGTCGGGCTGACGACGCCATAGGTGATGCCGTTCCAATTGCGCATTTCGCGATCGGCGAAACGGTCGAGCTTCGATTCGAGCTCGTCCTCGGCGCGGAAGATCCGCCCCAGCACGGTGGCGATGATCGCTTCGGCGGCGCGCGTCGCGCCATCGTCGCATTTGACGGCAATGCCGAGCCCGAGTTCCGGCAAGGCGCCGGTGAACACGCCCTCGGCGCCCGTCTTGACGAATATCCGCCCCGGCGCCATCTCCATCAGCCGCGTGCAGGCGCGGCCGGTGCCCGCCACGTAGAACGGCGCCGCCATCGCCGCATCGACGAGCCGCCGCGCGGCCTTGCGGCGTTCCGCTTCGAGCCCGACGCCGCTCGCCATGCGGGCAAAGCCGTGGGCGAGATTGCGCAGCGGAATGGCATAGGTCGGGATCGAACAGCCATCGGTGCCGCATTGATCGAGCGCGTGCGGCGCGCCGGTCACGCCCTCCATCGCGTCGCGCACCAGATCCTGCTCGGGCGAGCCGAGGGCCGAATAGCCCTTCTTTTCGAGGCCGAGATGCTGGCAGGTGCACAGGAAGCCGGCATGTTTGCCGGAGCAATTATTGTGCAGCGGCGTCGGCTGCCCGCCGCTTCTCGCAAGCTCGATCGTCACCGCCTGTTCGAAAGGCCAATGGGTACCGCACTCCAGCGCCGAGGCATCGAGGCCGGCCTGGCGCAGCATTTGCTCGGCCTTGGCGACGTGCAGGGGCTCGCCCGAATGCGAGGCGCAGGCCATCGCCAGCTCTTCATTGCCGAAACCATAGGCATCCGCCGCGCCGCTTTCGACCAGCGGCAGCGCCTGGATCGCCTTTATGGCCGAACGCGGGAAAACAGGGCGCTCAATATCGCCGAGCGAGAACACCAGCCGCCCATCGCCATCGACGACGGCGACGGCGCCGCGATGGAGGCTCTCCACCGTTTCACCGCGAAATACTTCCACCAGAACCGGGTTGCTCATGATTTGCGCTGTCCTTCGATCAGACCGAACCGGCCGAAACTCCTGACCTTATAGAATGGTCGCGCGCGCAAATCCATTGCAGATGCAGCGGGTGGACGAACCGGCCTCACAGCGCCGGCTTCTGCCAGTCCATGACAAGGAAATGCGGCACGCGGCGGTGGCGCTCGATCTTGAGCGGGTCGCCGCCATAGGGCGCCGGCTCGTCGAAATAGCGCAGTTGCAGCCCATGGCCGAGCAGGATGCGCATATAGAGGCTGAGGGGCCGGTGCCAGTTGCGCACCCTTATTCCCAGCCATTCATACCATTCCGGCCGTTCCTCGAGGTAATTGTCGATGTAGAAGCGCGGATTGCCGTCGGCATCCTTCATCCAGCCGCGCGGCGGCCCGGCCGTGTTGAAACTGTTGAGATTGGCGATCAGCAGCGTGCCGCCGGGTTTCAGCACCCTGACCATTTCGGCGAGGGCATTATGAATGTCGGGAATATCCACCAATGTCAGGTAGCTGACCACGAGATCGAAGCTCTCATCGGCGAATTCGAGCCGTTCCGCGCGGCCATCGCGATAGTCGCCGGCCGGGTCCTTCTCGCGGGCCCGGCAGAGCAGCCTTTCCGTCGGGTCGACGCCGATCGTCCTGATGCCCTCCGCCGCCAGCATCCGGCAGAACCGCCCCTCGCCGCAGCCGACATCCAGCGCGCTGGCAAAGCCCCTGCCGCGGATGCGCGACATCATCGGCGCATCGAGAACGAAGCGGCGGCCGAAATCCCCGTCTTCCCCCTGAACGTCGATCCAGGCCGAAGCAGATTCCGTCCACCCGTTTTCGATCATGCTTTATTTTATCCGCTCAAGAACCGATACGTAATTGGCGACTGCCGCCCCACCCATATTGAATATGCCGGCAAGCCTGGCGTCTGCAACCTGTATTCCGCCGGCCTCACCCATAAGTTGCATCGACGACAGGACGTGCATGGAAACGCCGCTGGCGCCGATCGGGTGGCCCTTGGCCTTCAGCCCGCCGGATGGATTGACCGGCAGGCGCCCGCCCATGGCCGTCTGGCCCTCCAGCGCCACCTTGGCGCCCTCGCCCGGCCGCGCCAGGCCCATCGCCTCATATTCGATCAGTTCAGCGATGGTGAAGCAATCATGGGTCTCGACGAAGGAAAGATCGTCGATGGTCACGCCGGCCTCGCCGAGAGCGCGTTTCCAGCCCTCCTCGCAGCCCTCGAAGCGCAGAATGTCGCGCCTGGATATGGGCAGGAAGTCCTGCACGTGCTGCGCGGCGCGGAACGCCACCGCCCGGCGCATGCGCAGCGCCGTCTGCGTGTCGGTCAGCACCAGTGCCGCCGCGCCATCGGAAACGAGCGAGCAATCGGTGCGCTTGAGCGGCCCGGCGACAAAGGGGTTCTTCTCGCTTTCATGGCGGCAGAATTCATAGCCGAGATCCTTGCGCATCTGCGCATAGGGATTGTTGACGCCGTTCTTGTGGTTCTTGGCGGCAATCGTCGCCAGGGCATCGGACTGGTCGCCATATTTCTGGAAATAGGCGGCGGCGATCTGGCCGAACACACCGGCGAACCCGGCGGGCGTATCGCCCTCTTCCGGCAGATAGGAAGCCTTGAGCAGGTTCTTGCCGATCTCGGGTCCGGGCGTCGAGGTCATCTTTTCGACGCCGACGACGAGCACCACCCGCGCCGAGCCGGCTCGGATCGTCTTTATGCCCTGATGAACCGCCGCCGAGCCCGTGGCGCAGGCGTTTTCGACGCGCGTCGCCGGCTTGAAGCGGAATGCGTCGCTCGCCTGCAATACGAGGCTCGCGGTGAAATCCTGCGGCGAGAACCCGGCATTGAAATGGCCGAGCACGATTTCATCGACATCTTCGGGTCCGATACCGGCATGATCGAGCGCCGCAACGGCTGCCTTGACGATCAGCGTCTCGACCGTCTCTTCCTCCAGTTTGCCAAAGGGCAAATGGGACCATCCCACGATGCAGGCTGTCATAACTTCCTCCAAAAACCGTCTCCTCAACGTAAAGATGCGCCCGCGCCCGTGCAAGGTAAAGCAGCATAATCACTACATTCCTGCGCATAGTTTTTTATTGATTGAGCAGTCAATCAAGAATAGGATCATGCGGAATCCAGGACCCCGCTCATGCCCAAGATTGGAATGGAACCCCTGCGCAAGCGCGCATTGATCGATGCCGCCATCCGGGCCATCGGCGACCGCGGCTCGCTCGACGTGACCGTCGCGCAGATCGCCCAGGAAGCCGGCGTTTCGGCGGCCCTCGCCCATCATTATTTCGGCGGCAAGGAGCAGCTCTTCCTTGCCACCATGCGGCATCTTTTGACCGAGCTCGGGCAGGACCTGCGCTCCGCCCTGCACCAGGCAACGACCCCCGCGGCAAGGGTTGCCGCCGTCATCGCGGTCAATTTCTCCGCATCGCAGTTCGCGCCGCAGACCGTCGCCGCCTGGCTGACCTTCTATATTCACGCGCAGCAATCGGAAGAAACGCGCCGGCTGTTGCGGGTCTATGCGCGGCGGCTGCATTCGAACCTTGCCCATGCGCTGTGCCAGCTGACCGACCGGGCAAGCGCGGTCGCGATCGCCGAGGGCGCGGGCGCGCTGATCGACGGCCTCTATATCCGCCATGCCCTGCGCAACGGCGCGCCGGATGCGGTCGCGGCCATCGCCCTCGTCGAAGATTACGTAGCCA
Organism: Phyllobacterium sp. 0TCS1.6A; assembly: GCF_026420825.1. Lineage (NCBI taxonomy): Bacteria > Pseudomonadati > Pseudomonadota > Alphaproteobacteria > Hyphomicrobiales > Phyllobacteriaceae > Phyllobacterium > Phyllobacterium sp. 0TCS1.6A. The sequence continues at coordinate 133,485 of NZ_JAPMAB010000011.1, read as the reverse complement.
CCAAACTCGCCTGCGGAAGAAAAGCATGAAGCCCAATATCCTCATCCTGATGGTCGACCAGCTCAACGGAACCTTCTTTCCGGACGGCCCCGCCGATTTTCTGCATGCGCCGCACCTGAAGGCGCTGGCGGCGCGCTCGGCCCGCTTCGTCAATACCTATACGGCCTCGCCGCTCTGCGCCCCGGCGCGGGCCTCGTTCATGTCGGGGCAGCTGCCTTCGCGCACGCGCGTCTACGACAATGCCGCCGAATTCGCCTCCGACATTCCGACCTATGCGCATCATCTGCGTCGGGCGGGCTATTACACCGGGCTTTCCGGCAAGATGCACTTTGTCGGTCCCGACCAGCTGCACGGTTTCGAGGAGCGGCTGACCACGGATATCTATCCGGCCGATTTCGGCTGGACGCCGGATTACCGCAAGCCGGGCGAGCGGATCGACTGGTGGTATCACAATCTCGGCTCGGTGACGGGCGCGGGCGTCGCCGAGATAACCAACCAGATGGAATATGATGACGAGGTGGCGTTCCACGCCCGGCAGAAGCTCTACCAATTGGCGCGCCGCCCGGCCGAAGAGCACCGCCGTCCCTGGTGCCTGACCGTATCCTTCACCCATCCGCATGATCCCTATGTGGCGCGGCGCAAATATTGGGACCTCTACGAGGATTGCCCGGCGCTCGACCCGGAGGTGGGCGCCATCGATTTCGCCCGGCAGGACCCGCATTCGCAGCGGCTGCTGGAGGCCTGCGACCATGGCGCCTTCGAAATCACGCGCGATGAGGTCAGGCGGGCGCGGCGCGGCTACTTCGCCAATATCTCCTATGTCGACGACAAGATCGGCGCGTTGATCGAGACGTTGCAAACGACGCGTATGCTCGACGATACGATCATCCTCTTCACCTCCGATCATGGCGACATGCTCGGCGAGCGCGGCTTGTGGTTCAAGATGAACTTCTTCGAAGGTTCGGCCCGCGTGCCGCTGATGATAGCGGCGCACGGCATCGACCCGGCCGCCATCACCCGGCCGGTCTCGACGCTCGACATCAATCCGACCCTTGCCGCCCTCGCCGGCATCGAGATCGCCGACGTCATGCCCTGGACCGATGGCTGCGATCTGACGCCGCTGCTGCATGGCGGCGAGCGGACGGAACCGGTGCTGATGGAATATGCCGCCGAAGGTTCGAACGCCCCGCTCGTCTCCATCCGCGAGGGGCGCTACAAGTTCATCCATTGCGAGATCGATCCGCCGCAACTGTTTGATCTGGAATCCGATCCCCTGGAAAAGGTCAACCTTGCCGCCGATCCGGCCCATGCGGCGACGCTGGCCAGCTTCCAGGAGAAGGCGCGCCAGCGCTGGGACATGGCAGCTTTCGATGCGGCGGTGCGGGAAAGCCAGGCGCGGCGGTGGGTGGTCTACGAGGCGCTGCGCAACGGTTCCTATTATCCATGGGACTACCAGCCGCTGCAGCGGGCGTCGGAGCGCTACATGCGCAACCATATGGATCTGAACGTTCTGGAAGAGAACGCCCGCTTTCCGCGCGGCGAGTGAGGCGAATGTGGAAGCAGATTTCGTCATTATCGGCTCCGGCTCGGCGGGTTCTGCCATGGCCTACCGGCTGTCGGAGGATGGCCGGCATTCGGTGATCGTCATCGAATATGGCGGCACGGATATCGGCCCCTTCATCCAGATGCCGGCGGCGCTGTCGTTTCCGATGAACATGAGCACCTATGATTGGGGCTTCTCCTCCGAGCCCGAGCCGCATCTCGGCGGCCGCCGTCTGGTGACGCCGCGCGGCAAGGTCATCGGCGGATCGTCCTCGATCAACGGCATGGTCTATGTGCGCGGCCATGCGCGCGATTTCGACCATTGGGCGGAGAGCGGCGCGGCCGGTTGGTCCTATGCCGACGTGCTTCCCTATTTCAAGCGCATGGAGAACTCCAGGGGCGGCGAGGCCGGGTGGCGCGGCACCGATGGGCCGCTCCATGTGCAACGCGGCAAGCGCGACAATCCACTGTTCCACGCCTTTGTCGCGGCGGGACAGCAGGCGGGATTCGAAGTCACCGAGGATTATAACGGCTCGAAGCAGGAAGGTTTCGGACCGATGGAGCAGACCATCTACAAGGGGCGGCGCTGGTCGGCGGCCAATGCCTATCTGCGCCCTGCCCTCAAGCGGCAGAATGTCAGGCTCGTCAATGGCTTGGCGCGAAAAGTGCTGATCGAGAATCAAAAGGCGGTCGGCGTCGAGATTGCGCGGCGCGGCCGGACCGAGACCGTGCGGGCGCGGCGCGAAGTCATCATCGCCGCCTCGTCGATCAATTCGCCCAAGCTGCTGATGCTTTCGGGCATCGGCCCGGCGGCGCAGCTGCGCGCGTTGGGGATCGAGGTCGTCGCGGACCGGCCGGGCGTCGGCGCCAATCTGCAGGACCATCTCGAGGTCTATATCCAGCAGGAGAGCCTGAAGCCGATCACCCTGAACTCGCGCCTCGGCCTGTTCTCCAAGGCGATGATCGGCGCGCAATGGCTGTTCTTCAAGACCGGGCATGGCGCGACCAACCATTTCGAATCCGCCGCCTTCGTACGCTCGAAGGCCGGCGTCGATTATCCCGACATCCAATATCATTTCCTGCCGGCGGCCGTCCGCTATGACGGCAAGGCCGCGGCCAAGGGCCATGGTTTCCAGGCGCATGTCGGGCCAATGCGCTCGCGCTCGCGCGGCAGCGTCACCCTCCGCTCGGCCGATCCGTTCGACAAGCCGAAGATCCAGTTCAACTACATGTCGCATCCCGAGGATTGGGCCGACTTCCGCCACGCGGTAAGGCTGACGCGCGAGATATTCGGCCAGGAGGCGCTGACGCTCTATCGGGGCCGGGAAATATCGCCGGGGTCCGCCGTGCAATCGGACGAGGAGATCGACGATTTCCTGCGCGAGCATGTGGAAAGCGCGTTCCACCCCTGCGGGACGTGCAGGATGGGCGCGGCCTCGGACCCGATGGCGGTGGTCGACCCGCTCTGCCGCGTCATCGGCGTTGCCGGGCTGCGCGTCGCCGATTCCTCGATCTTCCCGCGCGTGACCAATGGCAATCTCAACGGCCCTTCCATCATGACCGGCGAAAAGGCCTCCGACCATATTCTCGGCCGCGATCCGCTGCCGCGCTCGAACCAGGAACCGTGGATCAATCCGCGCTGGGAAGTGAGCGACCGCTGACGTAACATCAATCTGCCATCGGCGCGATGAGCGGCCGGTGATCAACATTCCAGGAGAGTTTCATGCGCGCACAGCCCAAGGCATCGCATTTCATCAATGGGCGCTTTGTCGAGGACGAGGCGGGCAAGCCTCTCGACGTGATCTATCCGGCGACCGGCGAGATCATTGCCAGGCTGCACGGCGCGACGCCGGCGCTGGTGGAGCAAGCGGTGCGCGCCGCCGCCGCGGCACAGCCGGCCTGGGCAGCGCTGAAGCCTGTCGAGCGCGGCCGCATATTGCGCCGGGCGGCAGACCTGCTGCGTGAGCGCAATGCCGAGATCGCCCGCCTCGAGACGCTCGATACGGGCAAGGCCATCCAGGAAACGCTGGTGGCCGATCCGGCTTCCGCCGCCGACGCGCTCGAATTCTATGGCGGGATCATCGCCGGGTTCAATGGCGAGATGATCGAGCTTGGCGGCGCCTATGCCTATACGCGGCGCGAGCCGCTCGGCATCTGCGTCGGCATCGGCGCCTGGAACTATCCGATCCAGGGCGCCGGCTGGAAGTCGGCGCCGGCGCTCGCGGCCGGCAATGCCATGATCTTCAAGCCTTCGGAGAACACGCCGCTTTCGGCGCTGGCGCTTGCGGAAATCTACAAGGAGGCCGGGCTGCCGGACGGGTTGTTCAATGTCCTGCAGGGCTATGGCGACGTCGGCTCGCTGCTCGTCGATCATCCGCTCGTCGCCAAGGTCTCGCTGACCGGCTCGGTGCCCACCGGCAGGAAGGTGCTGGCGCAGGCCGGATCGCATATGAAACATGCGACGATGGAGCTCGGCGGCAAGTCGCCCCTCATCATTTTCGACGATGCCGACGTGGAGAACGCCGTCGGCGGCGCGTTGCTCGGCAATTTCTATTCCACCGGCCAGGTCTGCTCCAACGGCACGCGCGTCTTCGTCCAGCGCGGCATCAAGGACAGGTTCCTGCAGCGGCTGACCGAGCGCACGAAGGCGATCAGGCTCGGCGATCCGCTCGATCCCGAAATCCATCTCGGCCCGCTCGTCAATGCGGCGCAGCGCGACAAGGTCGTCTCCTATATCGAAAAGGGCAAGGCCGAGGGTGCGACGCTCCATCATGGCGGCGGCGTGCCGCAGATGCAGGGCTTCGAGGGCGGCTGCTTCGTCGAGCCGACCATCTTCACCAATGTCACCGACGACATGGTGATCGCCCGCGAGGAAATATTCGGCCCGGTCATGGCCGTTCTCGATTTCGACGGCGAGGAGGAAGCGGTGCGCCGCGCCAACGACACGGAATTCGGCCTGTCGGCGGGCGTCTTCACGAAGGATCTGGCCCGGGCGCACCGCGTCATCGGGCAATTGAAGGCCGGCACCTGCTGGATCAACACCTATAATCTAGCGCCGGTGGAAATGCCGTTCGGCGGGTTCAAGCAGTCCGGCATCGGCCGCGAGAACGGCCTTGCCGCGCTCTATCACTACAGCCAGGTCAAGTCCGTCTATGTGGAAACCGGCAACGTCGACAGCCCCTATTGAGGCCGCCGGCGCTTCAGTCAGGCCTTGCCGACATAATGGACATATTGGGTCAGCGCGCTGACGAGATGATAGAAGATCGAGGCCGGCACGTCCTCGGCGCGGGCGCGGCCCTTGTCGTCGATAAGATCGATCCACAGCCCCTTCGGCGCCGGTTCGATATGCCAGCGGAACAGCCGGCCGACGCGCGCCTCGACCTCCGGCTTGAGATCGGGCCCGCCATTGCCGTCGAGCGCGATGGCGGCCTTGACCGCCTCGGTCTGCGGCCAGCTGCGCGAATTCGTATCGAGCGGCAGGCCGAAGCGCGACACCGCGCCATAGGCGAGCTCGGTCGAGCGGTTGAGGCCATTGGCGACGGCGGAGGCATAGAGCTTGCGCCCATAGCGCACCGCATCCTTCTGGCCTGAAGCGGCGGCGAAGGCGGCCAGCAGGTGCGCCCATTCGAAGTGATGGCCGGGCTCGGTCCACTCGCCCTGCTCGCCCGGCGCACGCTCCCATTCCTGCGTGAAATATTCGCCCAGCGTCCAGGTTTCCGCATCGAACATGTGATGGCGGAACAGATCGACCATGCGCGCGGCGCGCTGCAGATAGTCGCGATTGCCGGTCACGTCATACCAGGCAAGGAAGGTTTCGAGCATGTGCATATGCGGGTTCGAGCGGCGCAGGCCGGTATCGCCCGGCATTTCCAGGAAGCCGGTCAGGCGCGAATCCGCCAGATGTTCGTCGATGAAGGCGAATGTCTCCGTCGCCAGCGTCAGGGCCTGCTGGTGGCCGGCCTTGTAGGCATGGGCGAGCGCGAGCAGCACGAAGGAATGGTCGTAAGTGTCCTCGGAGGCATCGAGAATGCTGCCATCGGGATTGAAGCTCTTGACCCAGCCGCCCTTGTCGGTGCGCCCGCGGGTGATGAAATCCAGCCCGTGGGCGATCAGGTCCTGCGCCGGTCCCTCCCAGCCCATTTCCTTGGCCACGGCGAAGGCGTAGATCTGGCGCGCCATGGTGCGCATGCGCTTGGTCTTGACGACCGGCGTCGCCTCGAAGGACAGCGCCTCGTGGAAGCCGCCATGGCGCGTATCGACGCCGACGGTGGACCATAGCGGCAGGGTTTCGCTGAAGAGCCAATGCCTGACGCGGTTGCCATAGGCGCCGACCTTCGGCAGCCGGTCCTGCGCCGGGGTGAAGCTCGTCTCCAGCCGCCCGGTCTTTTCCAGCTGCTCGACGATCTTGCGCACGTTCTGGCTCTCGCGCACCGGCGCGACGAAGGTCGCATCCGCCGTCACCACCACGGCCGTGTCCTTGAGGCCGACGGCGGAGAGCAGCTTGCCCTCGCTGCGCAGGTAGCTGTGCTCGCAGTCGATCGCCACCACATCGCCGACGAGGACATTGCCATTGCCGTCGACCGAGCCGACTTCGAGCAGCGATTGCCACGAGCCGAGATCGTTCCAGCGGAATTTTGCCGGCACGAGCGCGATATCCGTCGCATGCTCCATGATCGCGTAGTCGACCGAGATCGACGGCACCGCCGCATAGAGATCGTGCGGCAGGTAGGTGCCGGAGATATTGGTGTTCGCCTCGTCGAGCGCGGCGACGGCCTTTTGCCAGATGTCGGCGGCATGGGTCTTGAAGGCATCGCGCATGACGCTGGCGCGGAAGAGGAAAATACCGGCATTCCAGAGGAAATTGCCGGAGTTCAGATATTCGATCGCCTTTTCCTCGTTGGGCTTTTCGACGAAGCGGATGACATTGCGCGTCTCGGCCTCCTCCGGCGTCACTTCGATATAGCCGAAGCCGGTTTCCGGCCGGTCCGGCTTGATGCCGAAGACGACGATGCGCCCGGCCTCGGCCGCCGCCACGCCCGCCTCGACCGACGACCAGAAGTCGCGGTCGGTTGTAATCTCATGGTCCGACGGCACCACCAGCACCAGTTGATCGCCATGTTCGCGCAGGGTCACTTCGGTGGCGAGCACGACCGCCGCCGCCGTGTTGCGGCCCATGGGTTCGAGGATCGGGCGCCCGCCGGCAAGGTCGATGCCGGCAAGGTCGTGGCCGATGCGGTCCGAATGGCGCTCCGAGGCGAGAAGATAGACCGGAACCGCGGTGCCCGCCCGCGCCGCCATGCGCTTGACCGTGCGCAGCAGCATCGAGCCCTGGCCGGAAAGATTATGAAATTGCTTCGGAAAATCCTCGCGCGATAGCGGCCAGAGCCTTGAGCCCACGCCGCCGCTCATGACGAAGCTGATAATCGCTGCCTTTTCAGATGTCATCGATTCCCCACAACCCGGTACGATATTCCACAACTTGCCGCAGAAGGGATACTAGACTTTCGGCGACGTTCACAGGTGGAAAACCGTCAATCTGGCCGACAAGGTAAATTCTGCCGTCACAATCGTGAAAACTCGCGCGGAAACGCTTGCAGCGCGCCAAATCGGACGTTATATACCGCGCCACTGGTCACGGAGTGTAGCGCAGCCTGGTAGCGCACATCGTTCGGGACGATGGGGTCGGAGGTTCGAATCCTCTCACTCCGACCAGTTTTCCCGATTTTCCCGTATCGTTGCCCACCTTGCCTCCAATGAGCTCGATTGCTCATGGTGACCTCAGCGTTTTTCAGGCTGAACCAACCTCCCTCATGCTGAGGAGATTGGGTGTTTGGCAGGGGGATAGTTCTGCGAGGTTTCAGATCTTGGTTCCCTGCTTTTCTGCAATCAAATCAATCATCCTCATCCTGAGCCTGTGGAAAGACCCCACAACGGCGATCCCACCCGCGCATGGTCCGGTGGGATAAATGGAAACTTATCCCACCACTTTGAAACCGGGTTATTGTGATTCGGTCCTTCCTAGGGGAGCAGCTTCCGGAGCTGTTTCGATAAGCTGGGGAAGGGTGGCGTTGCCGGATGGTCGGAAGTGACAACCCCGACTATCCGGCAAACTGCAGAAGGAAACGGAGGTGGCGCTCCGGTTTCCGGGTTGTTGCGCCTGACAAACGCAACAACAGCAGGGCAAAGACGCCATGGGCGGTCTTCGGACCTCGACCCTGATACTATAGACGCGCGAAGACCGCCCGTCTCCCCCCTTTCAATGACCAGACGCGATTTTGCGGGCGTGGTGACGATTTTCTGTATCCAGCGGTTCTGCTGCCGCCGATCCGAGACGTTTGCAGGAGCCAATCCGGGCCATCCGGCCCACAAAACTGCATTCCAGGAACAATTAATCCCGAAATTCCATCCATCTAGGCGAATATTCTCAAAAAAGCGGTGGTGGGGAACGAAATGGCCTTCCGCAACCGCCGATATGAAAATACACGTGGGGCGCTCCCGATTTCCGCCCTCCGGTCCGGCGTCCGCATGAACATGAACAGATCCAGTTTTCGTATTTTCCAGCCCATTCTTGCTGGCGCGACCCTGCGCGACCGAATCATCGGCTGCGTCGGCGCGCTGGTCGGCATCGGCCTCACCGGCTATCTCTGCGGCCTGTCGATGGGCGATGGCTTCACGCCGATGATCGTGGCGCCCATCGGCGCCTCCGCCGTGCTGCTGTTCGCGGTTCCCGCCAGCCCGCTCGCCCAGCCCTGGCCGATCATTGGCGGCAATACGATCTCGGCGCTGGTCGGCGTCACCGTCTCGCACTTCGTCGCCGAGCCCGCCATTGCCATTGCGCTCGCGGTGGCGCTGGCGATCGCCGCCATGTCGGTCACCCGCAGCCTGCATCCGCCCGGCGGCGCGGCGGCATTGACCGCGGTGATCGGCGGCAGCGCCGTCACCTCCGCCGGCTTCTATTTCCCCTTCTTCCCCGTGGCCGTGAACTCCGTCCTGCTCGTCGGGCTCGGCATCCTGTTCCATCGCCTGTCGCGGCGCTCCTATCCCCATGTGGCGCCGGCGCCGGTCAATATCCATGGCACCGCGGACGAGCCGCCGATCCTGCGCGCCGGTTTCCGCAGCGAGGACGTGGATGCCGCGCTCGAGACGATGCACGAGACCTTCGACATCGACCGCAAGGATATCGAGGAACTGCTGCGCCAGGTCCAGCGCCGCGCGCTCGCACGCGGCTACCGGCCGCTGACCTGCAAGGACATCATGTCCCGCGACGTGATCCGGCTCGAAACGGGCGAAAGCGCCGGCAAGGCGCGGCAGCTGCTGATCGACCACAATATCCGCACGCTGCCGCTCGTCGACGATGGCGACCGTCTCGCCGGCACCGTCGGCCTGCGCGAACTCATCGATGCGACGGGAAGCGTCGCCGACGTCATGGCGCCGCCGCAGACGGCCTCGCCCGACAGTCCGGCGCTCGATCTTCTCGACATATTGACCAGCGGGCGCGTCCACGCGGTTGTCGTCATCGACGAGGAGCGCCATATAAAGGGACTGGTGACCCAGACCGACCTTCTGGCGGCGCTGGCGGCACGACCCAGCGGCCGCTAGGCGGAACAAAGTCGGCGGCCGATGCTTTATCTGAATGAGCATAAGGAGACGATCATGGACGACGGCGGCATTACCATTCGACCCTATCCGGAATCGGTGACTGTCCGATTCAGGGATGTGGTCATCGCTTCATCCGACAAGGCGCTTGAATTGCGGGAGCCGGGGCACGATCCGGTGCTCTATATCCCCTTCGACGACATTTATTTCACCCATCTGGAAAAGACCTCGACCGAGACGAAGTGCCCGTGGAAGGGCACGGCCACCTATTGGCGCATCAATGGCCAGGGCGAATCGGCCGACGATGCCATGTGGGCCTATGAGGAGCCGAAGGCGGAAGTGGCGCAGATCGCCGGGCACGGCGCCTTTGATCCGAAGCATGTCGTGTTCGAGGGTGTCATCGACGCGGAACAGGTGCTTCGCTAGCCCGGCCCTCCTGGCGGCAGGCGCGGAACTGCGGCGATCAGCGCGCGGGTGGCCTCGGCCTGCGGGGCGGCCAGTACAGCGGCCGTAGCGCCCTCCTCCACCAGCCGGCCCTCGTCGAGCACGATCAGCCTGTCCGCCACCGCATTGATGACCGCAAGATCGTGGGAGATGAAGAGATAGGCGATGCCGGTCTCCTCCTGCAGGTCGAGCAGCAGATTGAGTATCTGGGCGCGGATGGAAAGATCGAGCGCCGATACCGGCTCGTCCAGCACCAGCAGCTGCGGCTGGGTGAGCATGGCGCGGGCGATGGCGACGCGCTGGCGCTGGCCGCCGGAGAGCGAGCGCGGCAGGCGGTCGAGATGTTCCGCCCCGAGCCCGACCTTTTCCAGCATGCGGATGATGATGGGCTCGCAGGCGCCCTTGGCCGCCAGCTTGTGGATGCGCAGCGGCGCCTCGAGGATGCGGCGCACGGAGGCGCGCGGATTGAACGCGGCCATGCTGTCCTGGAACACCATCTGAAACCGTGGCCGCATGCGCCGCAGCGCTTCGCCGCCAAGCCGGGTTATGTCCTGGCCGAGCAGCTGGATCGTGCCGTGGTCCGGCTCCTGCAGGCGCAGCACGAGCTGCGCCAGCGTCGTCTTGCCCGAGCCGGACGCACCGGCGATGGCCAGCGTCTCGCCGCGCGACAGCGAGAAGCCGATATCGCGCAGGCCGGCCGGACCCGCCTTGCCGAAGCGTTTCGACAGGCCGCTGACCTGCAGCAGGGGAGCGCCACGGGTCATGACGGCACATCCTCGCCGATTTCCGGCAGCCGGCGCGGCCGCGCCATGCCGAGCGGCAGATGCAGGGCGACGAGCGCCCGGCTATAGGCATGGGCGGGGCTTGAAAGCAGCCCGGCGGTGGCGGCGGTCTCGACGATCCTTCCATGGCGCAGGACGGCGATACGGTCGGCGCGCTCGGCCGCCAGCGCTACATCGTGGGTGACGAAAACCAGCGTCAGCGCCGCCTCGCGCACCAGTTCGTCCAGCAGGTCGACGATGTGCCGCTGCGTCACCGTATCGAGCGCGCTGGTCGGCTCGTCGGCGATGAGCAGTTGCGGCTTGCCCGCCAGCGCGGCGGCGAGCGCGATGCGCTGCTTCTGGCCGCCGGAGAACTGGTGCGGATAGTCGTCGAGCCGCGCCAGCGCCTTCGGGATCCGGACGCGGTCCAGCAATTGCGCCGCCTCCACCCGCGCCGCGATCCAGCCCATGCCGCGATGCGACATCATGATCTCGGCGATCTGGTCGCCGATCTTCATCATGGGATCAAGACTGCCCGAGGCGTCCTGGAACAGAAAGCCGATATCGGCGCCGGGCCTTGCCGCCCGCTCCAGACCCGGAAAGTCAATCGTGCCGGACCGCACGGCATCGCCGGGCAACAAGCCGGCAATGGCGAGCGCCAGCGTGGATTTGCCGGAGCCGCTTTCGCCGATGATCGCCAGCCTCTCGCCGCGCCCGAGCTCCAGCGAAACATCGTCGAGCGCGGTCTGCGCGCCATAGGCGACGCTGCAATTCTTCACGGCCAGAAACGGCAATTCGCTCATTGCGCCACCCTTTCCCGCCGGGACACCCTTTCCCGCAGAGCTAGGCCGCGCCCGGCAAAATGGACGCCGAGCACCGTGGCGACGAGCGCGATGCCCGGCACGACCGACAGATAGGGCGCGGCGCGCAGGACAGTGCGGCCTTCGGCGATCATGCTGCCCCAGGTGACGCGGTTCGGATCGCCGAAGCCGAGGAACGACAGCGCCGCCTCGATCAGGATCGCCGAAGCCACCGAGATCGCGGCGAGCGAAACCAGCGGGCCGAAAGCGTTCGGCAGTATCTCGCGGAAGGCGATTTCGAGCGGCCGCATGCCGAGGACGCGCGCGGCGGCAACGAAATCGCGCTCGCGCAGGGAAAGCACCTCCGCCCGCGTCACCCGCGCCGCCTGCGTCCAGTTGCCGAGGCTTATGGCGAAGACCAGCGTCGGGATGCCGGGGCCGCTCATGCTGATGGCGGCGAGCGCCAGCAGGAAGGCCGGCACGGTCTGGAACGCCTCGGTGAGACGCATCAGCGCCAGATCGACGATGCCGCCGAGAAAGCCGGAAAGCGTGCCGATGAGGCTGCCGAACATCAGCGCCGCCGCCGCGGAAAACAGCGCGACCATGAGGGTCGTGCGGCTGCCATGCACGATGCCGGCCAGCACGTCGCGGCCAAGGCGATCGGTGCCGAGCGGATGGGCGGCATCGAGGAACGGCCGCAACAGCGGCGGCCCGGAAAGCGCCAGCGGATCGCCCGGCGCGATGAGCGGCGCCGCCAGCGCCATCAACCCGAGCGCGGCAAGGAGCAGCAGGCCAAACCGCGCCTGCCAGCCGATATTGCTCCAGCCGGTCATGTCCTGATCCTCACCCGCGGATCGAGCTTGCCATAGGCGAGGTCGACCAGCAGATTGGCGAGGATGACGATGAGCGCGCTGCACAGGATGACGCCGAGGAGCAGCGGCGTGTCGCGCCGCGAAACCGCCTCGGCGGCAAGCCGGCCGAAGCCCGGTATGGCGAAGACGCTCTCGATCACGACGCTGCCGCCGAGCATCGCCGCCGCCTGCAGCCCCAGCATCGTCACGGCCGGCACGATGGCATTGCGGGCGATGTGGCGCCAGACGATGCGCGTCCGGCTCAATCCGCGCGCCTTGAGCGCAAGCGCGAAGGGCTCGTTCCATATTGCCGCCATGCGGTCGCGCATGAGCCGAAGGTAGAGGCCGAGATAGATCATCGACAGCGAGGCGACCGGCAGGACCATGTGCGCGGCGATATCGCCGATGCGGGCAAGGCCTGTCCTGCCCGATGCCACAGCTTCGATGCCGCCGATCGGCAGCCAGCGCAAATGGACGCTGAAGACGACGATCAGCACGAGCCCGAGCCAGAAGCCCGGCACCGCATAGAGCGCCAGCGAGGCCGTGGAGAGGAAGCGGTCGCGCCACGAGCCGGGCCGGGCGCCGGCGACGACGCCGAGCAGCGAGCCGAGCAGGAAGGCCAGCGCCGTCGAGACGCCCATCAGCAGCAGCGTTACCGGCAGGCGCTCGGCCACCACCGAGGCAACCGGCCGCTCGAAGGCCGAGGACCAGCCCAGATCGCCCCGGGCAAGCGCGGAGACATAGGCGGCAAGCCGGTTGGCCGGCCCCTCATCCAGCCGCAATTCCCGCCGCAGCGCCTCAATCTGCCCGGCATCGAGCGCGCCGGACCGGCCGATATAGGCATCGACCGCATCGCCGGGCGCGGCTTCGAGCAGGGCAAAGCTTCCAAGGAGCACGATGGCGAGAACCGGGAGAGCCGCCGCGAGGCGTTTGAGAAGAAAAGTGGCAAGAGGCGGCAAGAACAGCTCCGGCAGTCATGAGGATGCGAGCCTAGAGGCAATTGCCGCGCCTGACAATGTGGCCGCTCAGCCGGCGATCCAGACATTCGACCAGTTCGATACCGCCCATCGCGGATTGTCCGAGACGTTCCTTACCGTATCGCGGGCGACCGTGATGAAGGAGAAATCGGCGACATTGATCAAGGGCAGCTTCTGCGCCACCTCTTTCTGCAATTGCCGGTAGAGCCCGGCCCGCCTGGCTCCGTCGATCTCCACTGCCGCCTGGTCGATGAGCGCATCGATCGGCTGGTCGGCGAAACCATATTGGTTGGAGAACGGCACGCCCGCCGGCAGGCCGCTCTGGAACAGGATCGTCGTCGAGATGGCGGGGTCGGAGCGGTAGACCGGCGTTGCGACCGCGATGTCGAAATCATGATCCGTATAGACCGCCTTCAGATGGGCCGGCGTATCGTTGCCGACGATCTGCGCGTCGATGCCGATCTTCGCCAGCGCCTGCCGCAGATAGTCGCCGAATTGCTTCGTCTCGTTGAAGAACGGCGCCGGGAGGAGCCTGAGCGCGAACCGGGTTCCGCCCTCGCCCCGCTTGTAGCCCGCCTCGTCGAGCAGCGCTTCCGCCCGGACGGGATCGAACGCGGCGCGCAACAGGTCGGGTTCGAAAAAAGTGGCGTCCGTCGCCGGAATGGGACCGAAGGCCGGCTTGGCATAGCCGAGGAAGATGGTCTTGACGACGAAATCACGGTCGATGGCATGGGCGATGGCCTGGCGCACCTTCAGATCCGCCAGTTCCTTGCGCCGATGGTTGATTTCGACGATCAGCTGGTAGGTCAGGCTCTCATAGCCATTGGCATGGACCTTGAGGCCCGGCACCTGCGAAATACGGTCGAGATCGGCGAGCGGCACGGCGGAAAAGGCGGCGAGATGGATTTCCTCCGCTTCGAGCGCATTGCCGGCGGCGGCGCGATCGGGAAGAAACTGGTAGACGATCTCGTCCAGCAGCGGCTCGCCCTTCTTCCAGTAATTCTCGTTGCGCCTGAGCAGGAAATATTCGCCCGGCCGATGCTCGGCGAAGACGAACGGCCCGGTGCCGACCAGCTTCTGGTTCGCCGGGTTGCGGGCAATGTCGGTGTCGCGGTAGAGATGCGCCGGCAGCACCGACGTCACCACCGGCAAGGCATTGCGGATCAGCTGGAACGGCGTCGGGGCGGAGAATTTGAAGATGGCGGTGTGATCGTCCGGCGTTTCCACCGTTTCGAGGTTCCTGAAGACGACACGGCCGAGATTCTGCAGCTTTTTCCAGACTTCCAGCGCCGAAAACGCCACATCCGCCGCGGTGAAGGGCTTGCCGTCGTGCCAGCTGACGCCCTCGCGCAGCCTGAAGGTGACGGAGAGCCCGTCTTTCGATCCCTCCCAGGACGTGGCAAGCCGCGGCTCCAATCCGTCGGTGCCGCCATAGGATTGCTCGGCGAGCGGTTCGATGACCTTGCTGGCGACGAAGAACACGCCGTTGGATGCGACGATGGCGGGATTGAGATTGGTCGGCTCGCTGTCGCCCGCCACCACCAGCCTGCCGCCCCGGACGGGTTCCTGCGCCCATGCACGGCCCGATTGCGTACCGCCCAATGGCACACTGCCCAATGGCAGCACCGTCAGGGCGGCGGCGCTGGCACTTGCGGCAAGGAACCGGCGCCGGGTCAGGAAAAAGGCTGACATGTTCATACTCCCTGTCGTGAAACCACTGATTCGAGCGCGGCCAGGAACTTCGTTGCATTTTCGGGCCGGGCGGCGGGGCCCATATGCCCGACCCGCAGCACCTTGCCGGCTGTCGCCCCTCGCCCGAGCGAGATCAGGATATCATGTTCGCGGACAAGCCGGTTCCTGAGTTCGGTCGCATCGCAGCCTTCCGGCACGCGGAAGACCGTCGCTGTCGACGAGCACCATTCGGGCCTGCGCGGCCAAAGCTCGTAGCCGAGGTCGAGCAGGCCGTGCCGGGTCGCCGCCGCCGTCGCCGCATGGCGGGCCCAGACATTCTCGGCGCCCTCGGCCTCGTGCAGGTCCAGCGCGGCATCGAGCGCGTGTATCTCGGCGATGGAAGGCGTCACCGGAAAGGCGGCGCCCGGCCGCGAGGCGCCGCGCCAGTCGGCGAGGCTCAGGAAGGAAGCGCGCGGCGCAGCCGGATTGGCCTCGATCTTGCGCCAGCCACGCTCGCTGACGGCGACGAGGCTGAGGCCCGGGGCGCTGCCGAGGCATTTCGACGGCGAGGTGACGAAGATGTCCGCCGCGCATGAATGCGGAAAGATGTCCATGCCGCCGAAGGAGGAAACCGCATCGACGATCAGATAGGCGCCATGTTCGGCGACGATGGCGCCGATCTCCTCGACCGGATTGATCGTGCCGGACGGCGTGTCGTGATGGCAGATCGCGACGATGCTTATGTCGGGCCTCTGCCGCAGCGCCGCGCGCACCGCCTGCGGGTCCACCACCTCGTCGAATGGCACGGCAACCTCGACCACCTCGCGGCCATGGCGCCGCGCCCATGTCTCGAAGCCCTTGCCATAGACACCGGACACGATGTTGAGAACGACGTCGCCATCGCCGATGAGGGCGGCGGCCGCAGCCTCTATGCCGAGAATGGCCTCGCCCTGCATGATGACCGGATCGTCATCCATGCGCAGGACCCGGCGCAACCTGGCGATCACGCCGGCATAATAATCCTGATAGGCCGGAAGATAATCATATTGCATCGGCCGGCCAAGCGCGGCGAGCACCTGCGGATAGGCCTCCACCGGACCGGTCGTCAACATCAGCGGCGAATGCGATTGTCGGGGATTCACGGCGGCTTTACCCGGGGTCGAATTGGCAGGATGCGCCAATCTATTCCGCCCGCCGCCCGAAACCAAGAAAAACAGTTCCAACTGTCCCTGCCGGGCCAAACTATCTTGTCACGGTGGCAAATGCCCTACCCTGCCAACTCCAGCGGAACGACATCGACCGACTGCTTGCCCTCCTGCGCGCCGCTGGTCTTCAGGACGCCGACAATGGGCGAAACATCGGCATAATCGCGGCCATGGCCGACGATGATATGGTCGTTGCCGGCCATCATGTCGTTGGTCGGGTCGAATTCGAGCCAGCCCGTCTCCCGCCCGCACCAGGCGCGCACCCAGGCGTGCATCGCATCGGCGCCTTCCAGCCGCTCCTTTCCGGGCGCGGGGATCGTCCTCAGGAAACCGCTGACATAGCCGGCGGGAATGCCGAGGCCGCGCAATCCGGCGATCATCACATGGGCGAAATCCTGGCAGACGCCGGCCCGCAGGCGGAAGGCCTCGCCCGCCGTGGTGCGGACATTGGTGGCGCCGCCATCATAGGCGAAATCCGCATGGATGCGCCTGTTGAGATCGGCCACCGTCTCGATGATGGTGCGGCCGGCGCGGATGCTCGTCCCGGCATAGGCGGTGATCTCCGGCGTGATTTCGGCGTGTATCCCCGATGTCAGGAAATGATGCGGCGCCTCCGCGTCGACCGCCCAGAGCGAGCGGATTTCCCGGCGCAGCCCGGCAAGATCCGGCGAGACGTCGAGCATCATCGGCGGGCGCGAGACATTGACCCGCGCCGTCATGCCGATGTCGAGCGTCTCATGCGGATTGCGATAGACGATGGCGGTGACGATATTGGAGAAGAAATCCTTGAACTCCGAGCGCTCGGCCGGCGACGGCTCGAACGACAGGCTGGAGGCGACGACGCGCTGGATGCCCGGCAGCGTCTGCGGCATGACCCGCACGTGATGACGCCCGCCGGCGGCGGATCTCTCATAGTCATAATGGAGGCGCAGGCGAATATCGTAGAGCATGTTCCGCCTCCTATGCCAGGTAAGTCGCT
Source organism: Phyllobacterium sp. 0TCS1.6A (assembly GCF_026420825.1). Classification (NCBI taxonomy): domain Bacteria; kingdom Pseudomonadati; phylum Pseudomonadota; class Alphaproteobacteria; order Hyphomicrobiales; family Phyllobacteriaceae; genus Phyllobacterium; species Phyllobacterium sp. 0TCS1.6A. Next base: position 116,659 of record NZ_JAPMAB010000011.1, on the reverse strand, counting down.
GAAATCGTGTTGGAGAGGTCCGCGATATCGTGACCGATGCCGCGCAACGCCTCCGGCGTCAGTTCGCCCGCCTCGGCCACCGCCAGTTCCGTATGCAGCCTCAGGACGTCCTTGGAGAAAGGCAGCATGCCGGCGCTGCCATCGGGGCGCGGCAACAGGCCGAACTCCGTCTTCAGCGCATCGACCTGGAACATGATGGAGCGCGGATTGAGCGGATCGAGCGCCAGCAGGTCGAGCACGCTGATGCGGCCGGAATAGACGCTGTACTGGCGGCGGTGGGTCATGACGCTGTCGCCGATCTCGAGCAGCATGTCCAGCGAACCCTCGGCGGCATCGTGGCGGCCGAGCCGCGACAGAATGTTCGCCATCTGGATGCCGCGCTCCAGCCGCCGGCCGATCTCGAGGAAGCGCCAGCCGGTGAACCGGTACATGTTTTCGTGGACGAGGCCGGAAAAGCCGACAAGCTTGCGCAGGATAATGGTCATGGCGCGGGTGGCGTCGTCGCCCGGCGTCACCACGCCGGCAAATCGGCGCACGGTCTTCGAAAGGTCGTGCAGCGCCAGCCAGCCATCGGAGGAGAAGCGGTCGCGAATGCGCCCGGCGCTCAGCACGGCGCCGTCGATGGAGCGCTGCAGGCCCATCGGCACCGCCTCGTCGAGGTCGATGCCGAGCGGTTCCAGATAATCGCGCATCTCGGCCAGCAGCGGCAATTCGCGGTTGGGCGTCTCGGCATAGCGCGCGTGGCAGGCGCGAAGCATGCGCGCCGTTCCCTCGGCCCGCTCGATATAGCGGCCCATCCACATCAGGTTTTCCGCCGCCCTGCTCGGCAGCGTGCCGGGCACGTTGCGGCGGAAGCCGGCATCCTCGCGCGGCAGCAGCGTGTTCTGCTCCACCGGCGTGCTGCTGGTCACCCACACATCCGCCGCCTGTCCGCCGCGCTGCATGGCGATGGCGGCCGTATCCTCGCTGGTGCCGACGCGGGCGAACCCGCCGGGCATGAAGCTCCAGCCGCCCTTGTGCCTGGCGGCAAAGACCCGCAGCACGAAGGGCCGGGGTTCGAGCCGCCCGTCGACATAGACCGGCGTCGTCGACAGTTTCACCGCCTCCTGCCCGACCAGCGACCGTCCATCCTGCCTCAGCCGTTCGACAAGCCCGGCCTTCGCGGCAGGGTCCAGCGATGCGCCAAGCTGAGTCGCCTCCGTGTCCTCGAATGGCAGCCGCGTCGAAAGCGCCGGGCCGACCATCATCCGGTCGATGCGATCGATGACCTGTTCGCGCTCGGCCTCCTGGCCGCACCACCAGGTAGCGATGCTCGGCAGTTCGAGTTCGCGGCCCTGCAGGGCGCGCGAGACGGCCGGAAGGAAGGCGAGGAGCGCGCGCGTCTCGAGGATGCCCGAGCCCAGCGCATTGACCATGGAGACGGATTTGCGCCGCAGGGCGCCGACCATGCCGGGCGTGCCGATCCACGAATCCGGCTTCAGTTCCAGCGGATCGACATAGGCGGCATCGAGGCGGCGCCACAGCACGTCGACAGGCTTCAGGCCGGAAACGGTGCGCACCATCACCCGGCCATTGCTGACGGTCAGGTCCTCTCCCTCCAGCAGCATGAAGCCGAGATAGCGGGCAATATAGGCATGTTCGAAATAGGTCTCGTTATTGGGTCCCGGCGTCAGGATGGCGGCCCTGCCCTGCGGATCGCGGATCAGCGCCTGGAGCGAGTCGCGGAAATGCCTGAAGAACCCGGCGAGGCGATGGACATTCATCGAGCTTGCGATGTCGGAGAGCGCGCGCGTCGTCGCCACGCGGTTCTCCAGCGCAAAGCCGGCGCCGGAGGGCGCCTGCGTCCTGTCGCCCAGCACCCACCATTGCCCGTCCGGCGCGCGTCCGAGCTCGAAGGCGCAGAATTGCAGGAAATGGCCGCTGGCCGGCGCCACGCCCGCAAGCGGATGCAGGAATTCGGGGCTGTGGGCGATGAGGTCCGGCGGCAGAACCCCGTCCCGCACCAGCCGCGCCTCGCCATAGATATCGGCGACCATCGCCTCCAGGAGGTCGGCTCTCTGCGTCAGGCCGGACGTGATGAGGCTCCAGTCGTTCTCGTTGATCAGGATCGGTATGTGCGCCAGCGGCCATTGCCGCTCCTGCGTGCCGGTCTCGTCATAGATGCGGTAGAAGACCCCGGCGTCGAGCAGATACTGGCTGGCCCTGGCGAAGCGCGTGGCAAGCTTTTCCGGGCCGATCCCGTCCAGCGCGCTCAGCAGCTGCTCCCAGCCGGGGCGCACATTGCCATCATGGTCGATCATCTCGTCGGAGGTGGCCGGCAAGGGGCGATATCCGGCCAGCAGGCTGGAGAGCGATTGCGCCTTTTCTGGTTGCATCATCATCGTATGTCGCGGTTTCCAGCGTTCGGGTCGGTCGGGCATCGCCATTCATGCGGCAATGCCCGTAACGCTTATAGTCTCGTTCGCCTGAGGTCCAATGTCATCGGGAATTCCGGCGATGGCTGTTCCTTGCGCAGTTCGTAATTGCCGGCCGTATGGCCGCGCGGTTCGAAACGGGCGAGCCGGCGCGCTTCGGCTTCGTTGCCATTGACCGGAAAGCTCTCATAATTGCGCCCGCCGGGATGTGCAACGTGGTAGGTGCAACCGCCGATCGCCCGGCCGGACCATCGGTCGTAAACATCGAAGACCAGCGGCACGTTCACCGGCAGCATCGGATGCAGGCCGGAGCGCGGCTGCCACGCCTTGAAGCGGACGCCAGCGGCGGCGGTGCCATTGACCGCCGTCGGCGCAAGCGGCACCTCGCGGCCATTGCAGGCCACGCCATAGCGCCCGGCATTGGCGCCTTCGAGCCGGACCTGCAGCCTCTCGACCGAACTATCGACGAAGCGGACGGTTCCGCCGATGGCGCCCTGCTCGCCCATGACATGCCATGGTTCCAGCGCCTGGCGCAGTTCGAGCTTGACGCCTTCCAGCGCAAGTTCGCCGCAGAAGGGGAAGCGGAATTCGAGCTGGGCCTCGAACCATTCGGGCCTGAGGTCGAAACCATGCTGGCGCAGATCGGCGAGGACTTCGAGGAAATCCTCCCAGACGAAGGCCGGCAGCATGAAACGGTCGTGCAAGGTCGTTCCCCAGCGCACGAAACTGCCCTCGATCGGCTCGGTCCAGAACCGCGCGATCAGGGCGCGTATCAGCAATTGCTGGGCAAGGCTCATCCGCGCATCGGGCGGCATTTCGAAGCCGCGGAACTCGACGAGGCCGAGCCGGCCCGTCGGGCCATCGGGCGAGAACAGCTTGTCGATGCAGATTTCGGAGCGATGGGTATTGCCGGTCACGTCCACGAGCAGGTTGCGGAACAGCCTGTCCACCAGCCATGGTAGCGGCGGCGCGCCCTTGCCCGGCATCGGCACCTGCGCAAGCGCGATCTCCAATTCGTAGAGACTGTCGTGCCGCGCCTCGTCGATGCGCGGCGCCTGGCTCGTCGGGCCGATGAACAGCCCGGAAAACAGGTAGGACAGGGCCGGATGGCGCTGCCAGTAGAGCACGAGGCTCTTCAACAGGTCCGGCCGGCGCAGGAACGGGCTGTCATTGGGCGTTTCGCCGCCCACCACCACGTGATTGCCGCCACCCGTGCCGGTATGGCGGCCGTCGATCATGAACTTGTCGGCGCCGAGCCGGGTCTGGCGCGCCTCCTCATAGACCGCCGTGGTGATATCGACGCATTCGCGCCAATTGGCCGCCGGATGGACATTGACCTCGATGACGCCGGGATCGGGCGCCACGCGAATGACATTGATGCGCGGGTCCTGCGGCGGGGCATAGCCTTCGATGTGGACGGGTATGCCGAGCCGGGCGGCCGCGCTCTCCGCCGCCGCGACCAGTTCCAGATAATCCTCCAGCGCCTCGACCGGCGGCATGAACACACTCAGGCGTCCCTCGCGCGGCTCGACCGAGATCGCGGTGCGCACGGCGCCGCCGATCTCGCCGAGTTCCTGCTCGATCCGCTGCTGCTGGTTTCCCTCTGCCGCCGTGAAGGATGCCACCGCCTGCGGCGGGCTATCAGTCGCCGTGGAAGATGCCACCGCCTGCGGCGGAGTGGCCGGGGCGGCAGCCGGATGGGGCGCGGGCAATGGCCCCCTGTCCACCGAAGGGTCCACCGGCACGATATAGGGATATTCGGCAGGCGGCACCCGCGGCAGCGCGCCGAGAGGCAGGCGATAGCCGACCGGCGAATCGCCCGGGACCAGGAAGAGCTTGCCGCGCCGCGTCGTCCATTTCTCGCTGCGCCAGCGCCGGTCCGGAACCGCCTGGCTGTTCCAGCGCTGCACCGGCAGGACGAAGCCCGTCGGCTCGGTCAGGCCGCGCTCGAAGACGCGGATCATGCGGCTGCGCTCTTCGGGGTCCTTGAGCTCGGGATTGGTCGGATCGACATTCTCCGGCAGATTGCCCTCCTTGAGCAGCCATTCGCCCGGGTCCTCATAGGCTGCGGCCACCATGCCGGTTTCGACGCCGAGTTCGTCCGCAATGGCGGTGAGCAGCTTTCCGGCATCTTCCGTCGAGATTTCGGCACTGCTGGTTTCGGCGGCGACGAGCGCGGGATCGGTCCAGATCGGCTTGCCGTCCCTGCGCCAATAGAGCGAGAAGGTCCAGCGCGGCAGGCTTTCGCCGGGATACCATTTGCCCTGGCCATAATGCAGGAAGCCGCCCGGCGCGAAACGCTGGCGCAACCGGCGGATGAGCTTGTCGGCGAGTTCCCGCTTCGTCGGGCCGACCGCATCGGTATTCCATTCGCCCGCCTCAAAATCGTCGATGGAAACGAAGGTCGGTTCGCCGCCCATCGTCAGCCGCACATCCCTTTCCTTGAGGATCGCGTCCACCCGGTCGCCGAGCGCATCGAGCGCCTGCCAGGATTCGTCCGAGAACGGCCTGGTGATGCGCGGATGTTCGGCGATGCGCGTCACCCGCATGTCGAAGCCGAATTCGACATTGGCGGGTTCGGCCATGCCCGATATCGGCGCGGCATTGCGATAATGCGGCGTCGCGGCAAGCGGAATATGGCTTTCGCCGGTCAGGAGCCCGGAAGTCGGATCGAGGCCGATCCAGCCCGCACCGGGCAGGTAAACCTCGCACCAGGCGTGGAGGTCGGTGAAATCGACGCTGGTGCCGGCCGGGCCGTCGAGCGCCACGAGGTCCGGCTTGAGCTGGATGAGATAGCCGGACACGAACCGCGCCGCCAGCCCGAGATTCCGCAGTACCTGGACGAGAAGCCAGCTCGTATCGCGGCACGAGCCGGTTCCGGCGCGCAGCGTATCCTCCGGCTCCTGCACCCCGGGCTCGAGGCGGATGACATAGCCGATCTCGCGCTGCAGGCGGGCATTGAGCGCGACGACGAAATCGACCGTATTGACCGGCGTCCTCTCGATGGAGGCGAGGAAATCGGCCACCAGCGGCCCGCATGGCTCGGGCTCCGTATAGATCGACAGGTCCCGGCGCAGCTCCTGCGGATATTCGAACGGCCAGGTCTCCGCTTCCGGCTCGACGAAGAAATCGAACGGATTGTAGACGGTCATGTCGGCAACGAGATCGACTTCGATCTTCAATTCGCTCACCGGTTCCGGAAAGACGAAACGCGCGAGGAAATTGCCGTATGGGTCCTGCTGCAGATTGACGAAATGATTGGCCGGGCTGACCTTCAGCGAATGGCTTGGAACCTTGGTGCGGGAATGGGGCGCAGGCTGGAGCCGGATGATCTGCGGCCCGAGCCGGATGGGCCGATCATATTTATAGTGCGTCAGATGGTAGAGCGCAGCTTGTATTGCCATGTGGCCTCATATCCAGACAGAGATCCCTCGGGTGCGAAGCCCACCTTAAGCTAACCTACTGCGGGGCCTTGTCACGCTCAAAATTTGATCACGCCCAAAATTTGTTCCCTGCCGCTTTTTATCGCCAGCCGGCCAGTGCGGGCTGTTCCCTTTGCCTGCGCTTTGGGTTACAGATTCGAGCGATGGTTTCTCCGGTTCGACAAAGCCGGAGATGAAAAGGGAACACGGTAAGGCGTACCCAAACGGGACCGATGCCGTGGCTGCCCCCGCAACTGTAGGCGGTGAGTGAAGCCCGATATGCCACTGGGAAACCGGGAAGGCAGGGCGGAATGACGACCCGCAAGCCAGGAGACCTGCCATCAAACGGATAACTCGAACCGGACGGGGTGTGCCGGCGGCGATGCAGTGCCGGTAGATTCGCGTCTACTTTTCCGGTCCATTCGAAGGCCCGGTCCGTTTCGGAGGCATAATCGTCCCTGCTGACCCCTTCCAGAACAGCCGGACATGCCAACGCCGAAAGCAAGTATCTCCGCCCTCTTCGCATCGTCTCCCGCCGCTCCGTGGGTGAGCGTCGCCCTGCGGCCCGGCAAGGTCAAATGCCTCGCCGACACTTGCGCATGTTATAACATATCATTATGGCTTGCCCATCATGCAGCATCGAGGATATCTCAATGAGTGAGCCCGCCCTGTCGATGGATGCGCTCGGCTACCGCGCCGGCAATGGCCGCATGCTGGTCGAGCCGACGAGCCTCGAGATCGGCGCCGAACAGCGGCTGGCGATCATCGGTCCGAACGGCGCGGGCAAATCGACATTGCTGCGCATGATGGCCGGGCTGCTGAAGCCCTCCTCCGGCAGCGTCCGCATCCATGGCGACGACATTGCGGCGCTTCGGCCGCTCGACCGTGCCCGGCTGATCGCCGTCGTCGGCCAGACCGATGCGCCCGCCGGGCAATTGCTCGTGCAGGATTATGTCGCGCTCGGCCGCATCCCGCACAGCGGCGCCTTCAGGCGCGACGAGGACGCGGCAATCGTCGAGGAGGCGCTTGTCCGCGTCGATCTGGCGGCATTCGCGCGCCGGCCGGTCGCCTCGCTGTCGGGCGGGGAGCGCCAGCGCATGCAGCTCGCCCGCGCCCTCTGCCAGAAGCCGAAAGTGCTCTTCCTCGACGAGCCGACCAATCATCTCGATCCGCGGGCGCGAAGCGAGCTGCTGGCGCTGGTCGGCGGCCTCGGCGTCACCACGATCGCCGTGCTGCACGACCTGCCGCTCGTCGCCCCCTTCGCCACGCGCATCGCCGTCATGCAGCAGGGTCGGGTCGTCGCGACCGGCACCCCGGACGAATGCCTGACGCCGCGGATCGTCAGCGACGTCTTCGCCCTCGACGTGCTGAGGATGCGCCATCCCTCGCAGGACCGCGACCTGATGGTCTTCGAGGCCAGCCTCCCCCATTCCGCATCCCAGCCCATACGGAGCAAATCATGAAGAAGTTCGCGCTATCCCTCGCTCACATGCTTGCGCTGCTGGTGCCGCTGCCGGCGCTTGCCTTCCCAGTCACCGTCGAAAGCTGCGGCCGCTCCGTCACCTTCGACAGCGCGCCGAAGCGGGCGGTGATCCAGGACATCAATATGAGCGAGATGGCCTTCGCGCTCGGCCTGCAGCCGTCGATCGTCGGCGTCAGCGGCATTACCGGCTGGTACAAGCTGGACGATGCGTTCAAGCAGCAGCTCGGCGACATTCCGGAACTCGCGCCGAAATATGCCAGCGTGGAAAACCTCGTGGCGGCAAGCCCGGATTTCTTCTTCGCCGGCTGGTATTACGGCATGAAGCCCGGCGGCGACGTGACGCCCGATACGCTGGCGCCCTATGGCATCAAGACGCTGGAGCTGACGGAAAGCTGCATCCATCTCGACAGGAACAGGCCGGCGGCGACCATGGAACTGCTCTATGGCGACATGAAGAAGCTCGGCATCATCTTCGGCAAGGAGGCCGAGGCCGACAGGCTGATCGCCGGCTGGAAAGAGCGCCTGGCCGAGATAAGGTCGAAGATCGGCAGCGACAGCGGCACCCGCGTCTTCCTCTATGATTCAGGCGACGACAAGCCTTTCACGGCCGGCAAGTTCGCCATCCCGACCGCGATGATCGCCGAAGCCGGCGGCACCAATATCATGGCCGACATGGAAACCAGCTGGGGCACGACATCCTGGGAAACCGTGGCGGCGCGCAACCCGCAATTCCTCGTGCTGCTCGATTACCAGGACAATGCGGGCTATGCCAAGCTGCTCGACTTCCTGAAATCGCACCCGGCGATGAAGGAGACCGACGCGGTGAGAAACCAACGCTTCGTCGCCCTGCGCTATGCGGAACTGACGCCCGGGCCGGCCAATGTCGAGGCAATCGCCAAGATCGCCAACGCGATGCACCCGGAAGCATTCTGAGTGCAGATACCGGGCCGCACGATCTTCGGACTGGGCGCGGGCGTGGTGCTGATCGCCACGCTTGCCGTGCTGTCCGTCGCCTATGGATCGACCTTCATCGCGCCGGGAGAGGTCATTCGCTCCCTTGCCGCCAGCCTTGGCCTTGGCGGCTCGGACACGCCGCTGCCGATCCAGCGCATCGTCGTCGATCTGCGGCTGCCGCGGGCGGTGCTGGCGATAGCCGTCGGCGCGGGTCTGGGCGTCATCGGCGCCATGCTGCAGACGGTGACGCGCAACGACCTCGCCGATCCCTTCCTGTTCGGGCTCTCCTCGGGCGCGGCGGCCGGTGCCGTCTCGGTCATCACCGTGCTTGGCGACAGGTTCGGCGTCTGGACGCTGCCCCTTGCCGCCTTCAGCGGCGGCATGCTCGCGGCAATCATCGTGCTGCTCCTGACGCGGCGGGTGCATGGCCAGGGCCCGGAGCGCCTCATCCTCGCCGGCCTCGCCGTCTCCTTCATCTTCGCCGCCCTGACGAACTATCTCGTCTTCGCCGGGGACCAGCGCGCGGCGCATTCCATCCTGTTCTGGACGCTGGGCGGGCTCGGCCTCGCGCGCTGGGACAATCTGCCCCTCGCCCTGGTCGGCTTCGCCGCAATCATGATCTTTGCGCTGCTGTTTCACCGCAGGCTCGACGCGTTCCTTGCCGGCGAGAGCACCGCCGAAAGCCTCGGCATCGAGACGCACCGGATGCGCAGCACGGTCTTCATCGTCTGCGCCTTTTCGACGGCGATCTTCGTTTCCTCGGCCGGGGTCATCGGCTTTGTCGGGCTGATGATACCGCATGTGGCGCGCATGCTGGCAGGGCCGCTGCATGCGGGTCTCGTGCTGACCTGCGCCATGCTCGGCGCGCTGCTGGTGCTGCTCAGCGACCTCGCCGCGCGGCTGATCCTCGCGCCGCAGGAACTTCCCATCGGCATCGTCACCAGTTCCATCGGCGCATTCTTCGTCGTCTGGCTGCTCCTGCGCAGCAAGACCAGCAGCTAGTGACCCGAATCTAGGTTCTGTCTCGGTTGTTGCGGCGCATTGCGCCCAGCGCTGCTTCTGCCTATCATCCAGCGCATATTCATCCGGCCCGGCCGGGACCGGCTTTTTCAGTATTTGTAATTCCATTCATATTTCAAGGAACGCATTGCGTGTTACGGAAAGCATTGGACAGAGCTACCTATTATTCGTCGCACTTCATCAAGGACAACATGCCGGCGGTGCTGTTCCGCCGAAGCATCGACAGTATTCTCGGTTCGCACCTGCACGACGCCATTATCGATAGAGTCAATTATTACAACAAGTTGGACGCCGGCTTCAAAGTCGATCCCGGCCGCAATATCGGCAATATCGAGAAATCCAGCAGCATGTATTATTACGACCTGAAGGAATATTGCCGGTACTTCGCCGACGATCTCGGCCTTTCCTACCGGTTCGGCGACATCACCGACATTCCCGCCACGCCGTCGATCGTCAAGAGCAGGCCGGCGGGCGGCGAGAACGGCAATTCCGTCATCATGAACCTCGACCGGTTGCGGCACTTCGCCAAGGTGAGAGACAGCCACGCCTTTGCGCAGAAGCTGCCCCAGGCGGTGTGGAGAGGGCGAAACAACAACGCCAAAAAGCTGGTGCTGGCCGGGAATTATTCCAGTCATCGCCTGTGCAATGTCGGGCTCGTCGATCGGTCCGATGGTTCTTTCAAGCCCTGGCTGCCGGTGAAACAGCAGCTGCGCTACAGATATATCATATCCGTCGAAGGCATCGATGTTGCGACCAATCTCAAATGGATCATGTCGAGCAATTCTCTGTGCTTGATGCCGCGCTGCCGCTATGAGACGTGGTTCATGGAGGGGCGGCTCAGGCCCGGCGTTCATTTCGTCCTGCTGAAGGATGATTTTTCCGACCTCGAAGAGAAGATCACCTTCTACAATGGCAATCCGTCACTGGCCGAAGCGATCATCCGCAACGCCAAGGCCCATCATGCCGTCTTTGCCGACCGCAAGTCCGAAACACTGATATCGCTGCTCGTCCTGCTGAAATATTTTTACCTCAGCGGCCAATTGCAGCTGCCGGAGTGTTCGAGGGCCTGGTTTTCGACGCAGCCGGCGGAGAATGCCTAGAGCCGGCCGCGCGCGACAAAACCCGGATTGGCGAAATCCGCATCGTTGGCCTGGTTGCGGCGGCCATAGGTCAGCAACTGGCCGTCGAGGGTGAGCGTCGCTCCGCCCGCGGCGCGCAAGACCGCGTCGCCCGCCGCCGTATCCCATTCCATGGTGCGGCCGAGGCGCGGATAGATATCCGCCTCGCCCCGCGCCAGCAGTCCGAACTTGATGGAAGAGCCGACGGAAACGCATTCGCCGACGGTGAAACCCTCGAGATAGCTGTTGGTCTCGGGCGTGCGATGCGAGCGGCTGGCGACCGCAATCAATTGCGCCGGTGCCTTGCGGCAGGAAATGGCGCGGCGGCCCGTCACTTTGCCGCCTTCGCCGATGCCTGCTTCCTCCGCGCCGTCCGGGCCACCGAGGAAAAGCCAGCCCCGCACCGGCGCATAGACGACGCCGAGGACGGGCGCGCCATGTTCGATGAGGGCGATATTGACCGTGAAATCGCCGTTCCGGTTGACGAATTCGCGCGTTCCATCCAGCGGGTCGACCAGATAGAAGCGCGAACCGAGTTCGCCCGGCACATGGCCGCCGGAAATTTCCTCCTCGGCGACGATCGGGATATCGGGCGTCGCCCGGCGCAGCGCTTCGAGGATGATCGCCTCCGCCGCATGGTCGGCAGCGGTCACCGGCGACTTGTCTTCCTTGAGCAGGACGTCGCAGCCTTCCTCATAGATGCGCAATATCTCCTGTCCGGCATCTATCGCCATGCGTTCGAAAGCCCTGAGCAAGGCCGCATGGTCGATGGTGGCAGTCGCGATATCGGTCATCTATTCGCCTATGAAACATGAGGGCCCAGACTTTGCCGGGCACATTATACGAGGTTGGACGCGCCCGCCTAGTGGAACGAACCGGACCACTAGATCGACCAGGAGCTCTGGTCGTAATTGAACAGGCTGCCGCGTTCGATGAGGAGTTTTTCGACCTCCGAGGCGAGTTCCTCGGTGCTTCTGCCGACTGTCTCCAGATGAAGCTCCGGGTGTTCCGGCCGCTCATAGGGAGAATCGACGCCGGTGAAATTCTTGATCTCGCCGCGCAGCGCCTTGGCGTAGAGGCCTTTCGGATCGCGCCGCGCGCATTCCTCGAAGGGCGTATCGACGAAGATCTCCATGAACTCGCCATCGGACAGCAATTCGCGCACCATCCGGCGCTCGGAGGCGAAGGGCGAAATGAACGAGACGAGCACGATCAGGCCGGCATCGACCATCAGCTTCGCCACCTCGCCGACGCGCCTGATATTCTCGACGCGATCCTCCTCGGTGAAGCCCAGATCCCGGTTCAGCCCATGGCGCACATTGTCGCCATCGAGGATGTAAGTGTGCTTGCCGAGCGCGGCGAGCCGTTTTTCGACGAGGTTGGCCACCGTCGATTTGCCGGAGCCCGACAGGCCGGTGAACCATAGAACCGCCGGCTTCTGGTCCTTGCGCGCCGCGCGCGAGGCCTTGTCGACGTCGAGCGCCTGCCAATGGACATTGGAGGCGCGCCGCAGCGCGAAATCGATCATGCCGGCGCCGACGGTCGCGTTGGTCAGCCGGTCGATGAGGATGAACGAACCCGTGGACCGGTTGGAACCATAGGCGTCGAAGACGACCGCTTCCTGCGTCGAGACATTGACGACGCCGACTTCGTTGAGGTCAAGCGACTTGGCCGCTTCCTGGGCGAAGCTGTTGATATCGATTCGGTATTTGAGGTCGGTGATCGTCGCCGTCACCTGGTCCGTCTCGGTGCGCAGGATATAGGAACGCCCCGGTATGAGCGCCTGCTCGGCGAACCAGACGAGATGGGCGGCGAACTGGTCGGCGACATCCGGGCGGGCATCGGGCGCAACGAGCATATTGCCGCGCGAGAGCTCGACTTCATCCTCGAGCACCAGCGTCACCGCCTCGCCCTCGCGGGCCAGCTCCAGATCGCCATCCATGGCGACGATGCGCTTCACCCGCGACGATTTCCCCGATTTCGCCACGACGACTTCATCGCCCGGCGCGACGGAACCCGAAGCGATGGTGCCGGCAAAGCCGCGGAAGTCGAGATTGGGCCGGTTGACATATTGCACGGGGAAGCGGAAGGGCTTCGCCTCGTCGGCATCGTCCAGCGGCACATCCTCCAGATATTGGAGCAGCGCCGGGCCGTCATACCATGTCATGTTCTGCGAAGGGGCGATCACATTGTCGCCGAAGCGGGCCGAAAGCGGGATGGCCCTTACGGATTTGAATCCGAGACTGCCGGCAAATTCCTGATATTCCTCGACGATCCGCTCGAACACATCCTGCGAATAATCGACGAGGTCGATCTTGTTGACCGCCAGCACGATATTGCGGATGCCGAGCAGCGAGGCGATGAAACTGTGGCGCCGCGTCTGCCGCAGCACGCCCTGGCGCGCATCGACGAGCACGATGGCAAGGTCCGCCGTCGAAGCGCCCGTCGCCATGTTGCGGGTATATTGCTCGTGTCCGGGCGTATCGGCGACGATGAACTTGCGCTTCGGCGTCGAAAAGAAGCGATAGGCGACATCGATGGTGATGCCCTGCTCGCGCTCCGCCTCCAGCCCGTCGACCAGGAGGGCGAAGTCGATATCCTCGCCATTGGTGCCATGCTTGCGGCTGTCGCGGTGCAGTGCGGCAAGCTGGTCCTCGAAGATCAGCTTCGTGTCGTAGAGAAGCCGGCCGATCAGCGTCGATTTTCCGTCGTCGACGGAGCCGCAGGTGAGGAAGCGCAGCAGCGATTTCTTCTCCTGCTCCGCCATGTAGGCATTGATATCGAGCGCGGCGCCTTCGGCTTCCTGTGCCTGGTCGATCTGGGCAAGACTGTTCATCAGAAATAGCCCTCGCGCTTCTTCTTTTCCATTGATCCGGCCTCGTCCCTGTCGATCATGCGCCCCTGCCGCTCGGAGGTGCGCGCCACCAGCATCTCGCTGACGATCTCCGGCAGCGTCGTTGCGGTCGATTCCACCGCGCCGGTCAAAGGATAGCAGCCAAGCGTGCGGAATCGCACCATTTTCTGCTGCAGCACCTCGCCCGGCAAGAGGTCCATCCGCTCGTCGTCGCGCATGATCAGCATGCCGTCGCGCTCGACCACCGGCCGCATCGCCGCATAATAGAGCGGGACGATCGGTATCTTCTCCTGCAGGATATATTGCCAGATATCGAGTTCGGTCCAGTTGGAGATCGGAAAGACGCGGATCGATTCGCCCTTGGCGACGCGCGTATTGTAGATCTTCCACATTTCGGGGCGCTGGTTCTTCGGGTCCCAGGAATGCTGCGCATTGCGGAACGAGAATACGCGCTCCTTGGCGCGGGCCTTTTCCTCATCCCGGCGCGCACCGCCAAAGGCGGCATCGAAACCGTATTTGTCGAGCGCCTGGCGCAGGGCCACCGTCTTCATGATGTGGGTATGGGTGTTGGAACCATGGATGAAGGGGCTGATGCCCTGCTCCACGCCTTCCTGGTTGCTGTGCACCAGGAGGTCGAACCCGAGCCGCTGCGCTTCTGAATCACGAAACGCGATCATCTCCTTGAATTTCCAGCGACTGTCGATGTGCAGGAACGGAAATGGCGGCTTGCCCGGATAGAAGGCCTTCATGGCCAGATGCAGCATGACGGAGGAATCCTTGCCGATCGAATACATCATGACCGGATTGGCGAAGGTCGCCGCGACCTCACGAAAGATATGGATGGCCTCGGCTTCGAGACGCTGAAGATGCGTCAGATTCTTGCCCATGAATTCCCTGTCCAATTACAACAGGACCCTCGCGCGATGTTGCACGATGGCCCGAAACCTATTTGCCGAATTCAGCACATATCCGGCGTGGCGGCAAACATAGGGGAAGACTATTCCATAGTGAAAGGATGGAATATCCGGCGAATGGAATAATGCGCCAATTATTTTCCCAATGGACGCGGTTTGCAGAACGTCATTCTCGCCGGCGCCGGAGCGGGAATTCGAGTTTTTCAAGACTTGCCGCGCGTAGAAAAATGATCCGGGCAGAAACCGGGCCATGGACCGTGCCGCAGAACTGGATATCGGAGGGGGAGGATCTGGCTGGGGCGGGAGGGTTCGAACCTCCGAATGGCGGTACCAAAAACCGCTGCCTTACCACTTGGCTACGCCCCAATCGGGTCAGGATGATTGGTTTGACAGCGCGGCTTATAGCTGCTGGCCTCGGCTTGTGCAACGTGAATGATCGGCCAGTTTGTCGCTTCTCACAATTGTTTCGGCGTTATTTTCATGACAAGGGTTCAGCATCATTCGCTTATGAGGTCTCGACGTGTCGGCAATCACCCTTCCCTTCCTGGCGGCGGCCCTGGCAAGCGTGGCGCTGCTCGCCGCGCTGCGGCGGTTCCTGCCGCGGGGCTTTCTCGTCGCGGCCGTCAACGAGCGCTCCAACCATTCGCAGCCGGCGCGGCAGATCGGCGGCCTCGCGCTGGTGCCGGTCATCCTCGTCGGCCTCGTGCTGTTTGGCGGCGCCGCCGGCCTGTCGGCGCATTTCCTCTTCCATGTCTGCCTCGCGGCGCTGCTGCTCTGGATCATAGGCTTTCTCGACGATCGCCATCACCTGCCGGAATATGTCAGGCTGACGGCGCAGGCGGTCGCATCCATTCTCGCCATCCACGGCCTCGGCGCGGATTTCCAGCTGCTGCCCGAGGTTCTGCCTCTCCTCGCCGAGCGGGTCCTGCTGGTGATCGCGCTGATCTATTTCATCAACCTGACCAATTTCATGGACGGCCTCGACCTCATGGTGGTGTCGGGACTCGGCATCCCGCTCCTCGCCGCCGCTGGCCTTGCCGCCGTCGGCCTTGCAGCCATGGGCGGCGGGCTGATCGCGGCGCTGGCGGCGGGCGCGCTGGCGGGCTTTGCCTTCTTCAACCGGCCAAGGGCGCTGATATTCCTCGGCGATTCCGGCAGCCTTCCGCTCGGCCTCCTGAGCGGGCTCGTATTCTTCATGCTGGCGCGCGATATCTCGATCTGGATCGGCCTCGTGCTGCCGCTGTTCTTCATCTGCGACGCGACATCGACATTGATCCTGCGGCTGCTGGCGGGCGAGAACATCTTCGCGGCACATTCGAAACATGCCTATCAGCTCGCGAGGCGGGCCGGCTGGCCCGTCTGGCGCATCATCGGCAGCGTCGCCGTCCTGAACCTGCTATTGATCGTCTGCGCCGTGGCAATGGCCGATGGCGGCCTCCACCGGCCGGCCATCTTCGTCGGGGCACTCGTCCTCACCGGCATTGTCCTGCGCGCATTGCGAACCCGCAAGCCGCGCGCGCCCTAAAGCCCGGCGTGCTCGAACAGCAGCTTGCGGACGCCTTCCGCATCCTGCGCCGCGATCAGTTCCCGCAGCCCTGCAATCGCCGGCGAGAGGTGATCGAGCGAGTTCACGCGGCGCTTGGCCTGCATGATCTTCGGGTGCCGCGTCGCCGAAACGCCCTGCGGATCGTAGAACAGTTCCTCATGCAGCTTTTCGCCGTCGCGGATGCCGACCGTGACGATCTCGATGTCGCCATCCGGATGCTGCGCATCCTTGACCGTCAGCCCCGCGAGGAGAATCATGTTCTCGGCGAGATCGCGGATACGCACCGCCTCGCCCATTTCGAGCAGCAATATATCGCCGCCATGGGACAGGGCTCCGGCCTGGATGATCAGTTCCGCCGCCTCGCGCACCGACATGAAATAGCGCGTCATCTCGTCATGGGTGACGGTGAGCGGCCCGCCATTGGCGATCTGTTCGCGAAAGAGCGGAACGACCGAACCGCTCGAACCGATGACATTGCCGAAGCGGACGGAGGCGAATATCTGCCCGGTGCCGGCGGCGCGCGCCATATCGCCCTGCTGGCGCACGAGCAGCTCGGCCCAGCGCTTGGTCGCGCCCATCACATTGCTCGGCCTGACGGCCTTGTCGGAGGAGATGAGCACGAAATTGCGCACGCCCGCCTCGCGCGAAAGCCGCGCCAGCACTTCCGTCCCGAGCACATTGTTGCGTGCGCCCTCGACGGCATTTTCCTCGACGAGGGGAACATGCTTGTAGGCCGCGCAATGATAGACGTTCTCGACCTCATGGCTGGAAAGCACCTTGCGGATCAGCGCTTCGTCGCTGATCGAACCGAGGACCGGCACCACTTCGCAATCGCTGATGACGTTGAGTTCGCGGTGCAGCTGGTAAATGCCGTGCTCGTTGACGTCGAACACCACCAGCCGCGCCGGGGCGAGCTTGACGATGGTGCGGCAGAGCTCCGATCCGATGGAACCAGCGGCGCCGGTAACGAGGATGACGCGCCCCTCCACCGTCTTGTCGAGCAGCGCCGGATCGGCCGGAACGGGAGAGCGTCCGAGCAGGTCGTCGATGTCGATGTCGCGCAGATTGCTGACGATGTACTTGCCGGCGGTGAGGTCCGAGATCGCCGGCAGGATGCGTACCTTCACGTCGCGGGATTTGAGCCTGCTGATCAGCCGGCGGCGCTCGGTGCCGCCAACGGCGGATGTCGTCACGATCATCTCGTTGATACCGAGATTCTCGATCAGGTCGTCAATCCTGTTTGTCGGATAGACCCGGATGCCGAGAATATCCATGCCCTGAAGGCTCGGATCATCATCGATGAACCCGGCAACGAAGACCTCGTTCTGCGACCTGAGGGCATTGGCCAATTGCCGCCCGGCATCGCCGGCCCCGAAGATCAGGCACTGGCGCTCCAGGCTACGGGCGCCCAGCGGGCTCCACAAGACCCAGCGCGCGGCGAACCGGCTGCCGCAGATGAAGGCGATGCTGATCACCCAGTAGAGAAACGGAACGGCGCGCGGCACGCCTTCGGCCCCGGTCATCTGCGTGATGAATGCGAGGCAGACCCAGAGAATGACGGAAATCGTCACCGTCTGGATCATGGTCCAGATCGCTTTATCCGGCAGGTAGCGGATGACGGCGCGGTAAAGGCCGAGGCGGATGAAGATGGGAAGCGCAATGATCGGCGCGGAAACGATGAGCAGGAACTGTTCGGTATTGGGAACGAAGATTCGCCCCAACCTCAGCGAATAGCTGAGCCAGACGGCAGCCGATAGCCAGATCATGTCGAAAATGACAAGCAGGAGTTGCTTGTAGCGACGCGGCATCATCGCGATGCTTTGCCGGAGTTTTTCCAATTTTGTGTTTCCCTCAACGTCGGACAGGCCGGATCAGTAGCATAGGGCGGCATAAAAGCAATGCTTTCATCCCCCTGTCGGCCGCAGATGGAGGATAGATGGCAACTTATCCCACCGCTTCTGCGAGGGCTTAGAATGCGGGCGTAACCAACTGGAAAAGGTCCAACATGGAACAGACGCCCAACCTCAAGCTTCCCTATATCGCGCCGTCGCAGGCGCAGAAGCACGTCACCCACAATGAGGCGATCCGCGCGCTCGATGCGCTGGTGCAACTCTGCGTGGCCAGCCGCGACCTGAGCGCACCGCCGGATGCAGCAGCGGAGGGAGAAAGACACATCATCGCCGCGCCGGCGACGGGCGCATGGAAAGGCAGGGATGGCTGGCTCGCGGCCTGGCTCGATGGCGGCTGGTTCTGCTTTCCGCCACAGGAAGGCTGGCACGCCTGGGTGGCGGGTGAAGGACGCTCCGTCGTCTTCCACAAGTCCCGCTGGATGGAGGCAGGCGGGGATGCCAGGGCCTTGCCCCGCCTCGGCATCGGCGCCGATGCGGACGATTACAATCGGCTCGTGGTGCGCGGCAAGGCCAGCCTGTTCGACGATGGCGGCGATGGCCATGAATTGAAGCTCAACCGGGCGCAGGCGGGCGGCAAGGCCTCGATCCTGTTTCAGACCGGCTATAGCGGCAGGGCCGAAATGGGCACGATCTTCGGGCCCGACTTCTCGATCAAGACCAGCGCGGACAATGCCACATGGCACGAAGCCATGGTCGCCGATACCGCAACCGGCGCTGTGCGCTTCCCCTCCGGCGTCGTCCATGCCCGGACCGGCAAGACTCTCTCCGGCCTCATATTCCTGCCGGAGCCGGAGCCGGTATTCGTCCCCGCCATCCCGGCAAGCGCGACGGTGGAACATGTCGCCCCGGACGCGATAGGCATTGCGGAACAGGCGGGTTTCTTCCCGGCCGGATTGCGCACGTCCATCCTGCTGCGGCTATGGAATGTCTCGCTGTCGCCCGCCATTCCCGCCTGGTTCGGCTCTGATCCCGCCACCGGCGCGCTGCGGCCGATCGAACCCGCGCAGATCGCCGAATGGCGCAGAGGCCATCTGTTGCACCTCGCCGGGCCGGACGGGACGATCGCGCTCGACATTTCGCCGGTGATGCAACGCGCTGTCGGCACGGTCCTCGCGCAGGCGGGCGTGCTGCTTGCCGCGGAGACGGGCGATGTTTCGCTTCCCTGCGCGGAAAAATCGCCGGTTTCGGCCAGCAATCTCGTCCATATCAGGGCGGATGAGCGCCGCAGCCTGCGCCTGCGGGGTCTTTATGGCTGAACAGCGGATCAGCTGCCGCGATAGGTGGAATAGGACCAGGGCGTAACGAGCAGCGGGACGTGATAATTCGCGCCCGCATCAGCTATGGCGAAGCGCACGGGAACGTCGTCGAGGAACGGCACGGCGTCCGCCGGCGCTCGCTTCGCGCCGAAATACTCGCCGACATGGAACGTGAGTTCATATTGGCCGGGGATCAGATCAGCCGCCGCAAGCAGCGGCTGGTCCGTCCGTCCGTCGCTGTTGGTGACGGCGGTGACGAGCAGATGGCGCACGCCTTCCGGATCGAGGCGATGCAGGGTTATCCTGATGCCTTCGGCAGGAATGCCGGCACTCGTATCGAGAACATGGGTCGACAGTTTTCCCATTATTGCTGTTCCTCCAGCAGGTCGCGCAGACGGAAGCCGGCAATGCGGCCGATCTGGCTCAAGGCCTCTTCCGTCTCCGCTTCGATATCATTCGCCAGCCGCTGGCGGAACGAAGCAAGGATCGAATGCTTGTCGTGGCCGCGCACCGCCAGGATGAACGGAAAGCCGAACCTGCCGCGATATTCGTCGTTGAGCCGATGAAACTCGGCAAACTCGGCTTCGGTCAGCCGATCGAGACCCGCGCCGCGCTGTTCGCCCGTCGATTCAGCGGTCAGCGCGCCGGCCAGCGCCGCCTTGCCGGCAAGGTCCGGATGGGCGCGGATGAGGTCGAGCTGCGCCTTGCGGCCGGCACGGGCGACAGCGCCGTTCATCGCCTCATGCAGGGCATCGACGGAGGCGAAAGGCCGTGCATCGGCAACGGCCTCGGCCACCCAGGGCGAATGTTCGTAGATGCCGGCCAGCGCAGCGACGAATGCGTCGCTTTCCGCCGAATTCAGGCTTTCGAGCTTCACAACGGCGCTCCTTGTTTTCGGGATTTGGCAATGCCGACAGCGCGCAGCACCGCCTCCGGCGTTGCCGGTGCATCAAGGTCGGGCACATCGCCATCGATCGACGCTATGGCGTCGCGAATGGCCAGCCAGACCGATATGCCGAGCATCAGCGGCGGCTCGCCGATCGCCTTGGATCGATAGACCGTCTCCTCGCGATTGGGCAGATTGTCGAGAATACGCACGTTGAAGGCCGGCGGCACATCGCGCGATCCGGGTATCTTGTAGGTGGATGGACCGACGGTGCGCAGCTTTCCGGCGCCGTCCCACCACAATTCCTCGCAGGTGACCCACCCCATGCCCTGGACGAAGGCGCCTTCGATCTGGCCAAGGTCGATGGCGGGATTGAGCGGCGATCCCACATCCTGCAATATGTCGGCGCGCAGGCAGCGCGTCTCGCCGGTCAATGTGTCGACAGCGACTTCCGCCACGGCAGCGCCATAGCTGAAATAGAAGAACGGCCGGCCCTTCATGGCCTTGCCGTCCCAATGGATCTTGGGCGTCGCATAATGCCCCGCTTCGGAAAGCTGCACCCGCTTCGCCCATGCCAGTTTCGCCAGTTCGCCGAACGAAATCGATTCATTGCCGGCATGGACGCGGCCCTCGCGGAAGAGGATGAGTTCCTCCCCGACGCCGAAATGTTCCGCGGCCACCCTGGTCATGCGCGCCTTGATGGCCGTCGCCGCCTTATAGGCCGCCATGCCGTTGAGGTCCGATCCGGTGGAGGCCGCCGTGGCGCTGGTATTCGGCACTTTCCCCGTCGCCGTCGATGAAATGCGCACCATGTCGAGATCGACCTGGAACACCTCGGCCACGACCTGCGCCACCTTGACGAACAGGCCCTGCCCCATCTCGGTGCCGCCATGGTTGAGGAAGATGGAGCCGTCGAGATAGACATGCACCAGCGCACCGGCCTGGTTCAGCGATGTGAGGTTGAAGGAAATGCCGAACTTGACCGGCATCATCGCCAGACCCCGCCTGATCACGGGATCGGCGGAATTGTGCCGGTCGATCTCCGCGCGCCGCTGCTGCCATTCGGACGAGGCGAGAACCGCCTCGGTGACCTCGACGAGCCTGTTATCTTCGACCTTCTGCCCATAGGGCGTCATGTCGCCGGTGTCGCTGCCGTAATAATTGACCCCGCGCACCCTGTTCGGATCGAGCTTCAGCTTGCGGGCGATGGTGTCGATCACGGCCTCGATGGTGATGATCCCCTGCGGCCCGCCAAAGCCGCGAAACGCCGTATTGGAGACCGTATTGGTCTTGCAGGCATGGCCGGCAAAGCGCGCATGGGCAATGTGATAGGCATTGTCGGTGTGGGTGAGCGCACGGGTAATGACGGGCCCGGTAAGGTCCGCGACATTGCCGGCGCGGGCCAGATATTCGGCCTCCAGCCCATGGATGCGGCCCGTTGCATCGGTGCCGACGCGCCAGTGCACGACGAAATCATGGCGCTTGCCCGTCGCCGCCATGTCGTCGCGGCGCTTCAGCCGCAATTTGCAGGGCCTGCCGGTTTTCACCGCCACCAGGGCCGCTGCACCGGCGATGATCGTCGGCTGGCTTTCCTTGCCTCCGAACCCGCCGCCCATGCGGCGCACCTGGCATTCGACCGCATTGGCGTGAATGCCGAGGATGCCGGCGACGTGATGCTGCACCTCCGTCGGATGCTGCGTGGACGAATGCACCAGCATTTCGCCATTCTCGCCCGGAATGGCATAGGCGATGTGGGTTTCGAGGTAGAAATGGTCCTGCCCGCCCATGCGAAGCGTGCCGGAAAATACGTGGGGGGCGGCATCGATGGCCGTCGCTGCATCTCCGTCCACCACTTCCTGCAGCGGCACCACATAATTCTTGCGGCGGTGCGCTTCTTCGATGTCGAGCACCGGATCGAGCTTTTCGATGTCGAGCCTGACGCGTTTCGCCGCCCGGTAGGCGGTTTCGAAATCACGCGCCGCGACGATGCCGATGACCTGGCCCTCATGTTCGAGGATGGTTTCGGCGAAAAGCGGCTCGCCCGTATGGATCGGGCCGACTTCATTATGGCCGGGCACATCGCCGGCGCTCCAGAAACCGGCGACGCCCTCCATGGCGAGCGCTTCGCCGGCATCGACGCCCTTCAGCCGGCCATGGGCCACCGGCGAAAGCACCAGCGCGCCATGCAGCGTTCCCGGCAGTTCGGGCATGTCGTCGATATAGGCGGCCTCGCCCGCCACGTGACGAGCAGCCGAATCATGGGCGATGCCCTTGCCGACGATCGAGCGCTGGACGATGCGCGCCGCGGTTTCGCTGCTCATAGCGCCATGACCTCCACGGTCTCGCCGCCGACGTCCCTGTGGAAGCGGCGGACGAGATTGGCGGCGACCTGAAGCCGGTAGGCCGCGGTGCCGCGCCAATCGGTCAGCGGCTCGAAGCCGGAAGATATGGCGGCGGCGCAGGCCTCGATCGCCCGTTCGTCGAAACTGCTGCCGACCAGGGCCGCCTCGCCGGCCACGGCGCGCATGGGAACGGCGGCCATGCCGCCAAAGGCGATACGGGCCTGGCGGACCTGCCCCATCTCGCGCTGGATCGAAAAGGCGCCGCAGACGGTCGATATGTCCTGGTCGTAGCGCTTGGATATTTTGTAGACGCGGAATTCCTGTCCCTCGCGCGGCTTTGGTATCGAGACGGAAGCAATGACCTCGCCCGCACGCAGCGCCGTCTTGCGATAGCCGGAGAAGAAATCCTCAAGCGCCATGAAGCGGTGGCCGGTGAGCGAGGCGAGCTCGATTTCGGCACCGAGCGCGATCAAGGCGGGCGGTCCATCGCCGATAGGGCTCGCCGTGCCGATATTGCCGCCGATCGTGCCCATGGAGCGGATCTGCGCCGAGCCGAACCGGCGAATGAGCGTTGCCAGCGACGGGTAGAGCGGAGCGACGCTGCCGAGCACTTCTTCCCATGTCACCGCCGCGCCGAAACTCAAATGATGCTCCGTCTCGCGGATGGCGCGCAACTCGCGCACCCGGGCGAGCGATATGACCTCGTTCCATTCACCATGATAATCGGCAAGCGCAACGCCGAGATCGGTGCCGCCGGCAAGCAGCACCGCATCCGGCTTTTCGCCCCGCAACGGCAGGAGCTCGTTCAGCGAGACCGGCTGGTGAAAGGCGGCGCCTTCCGCCTCCAGCAAGCCGGGCTGCAGCGCGGCGACCTCGGCGGCGCCGGGTCCGGCGATCGCGGCGCCCCCGCCGGCGACGACCTTGCGCGCGGCCTCGACGATCGGTCGATAACCGGTACAGCGGCAGAGATTGCCCGCCAGCGCATCATGGATGGCCTCGTCATCGGCATCCTTGTTCGCTGCCGTGAGGCCTGCCAGAGAAATGACGATGCCGGGGGTGCAGAAGCCGCATTGCGACGAGCCGTTTTCCGCCATCGCCGCCTGTATCGGATGCAATTCGCCCGCCTTCAGCCCCTCCACGGTCACGACCGCGCGGCCATCGACCTGCCCCATGGCGAGGATGCAGCTATTGGCGGCATGGTAGCGCATGTCGCCGTCGTCCGGGTCGCCGATGAGGACCGAACATGCGCCGCAATCGCCCTCCGCGCAGCCCTCCTTGGTGCCCGTGAGGCGGGCGGAAAGGCGCAGCCAGTCGAGCACCGTCATGTCCGGCCGGACCGATGCCTCCTGCTTCCTGCCATTGAGAAAGAACCTTATGGAATTTGCCATGTATCCAGCTTCAACCGGCGTGGCGCAGCCGTCAAGTGGGCCCGGACGCCAATCCCGCGAACTATTTTCGGGCGCCGGGAAGCCTTTTTCCGCCATGGGTGCGAACCGAACTATGCCGGATCGAGCCGCGCTATCCTGAATTTGCTCCCGGCAAAGAAATGCTCTTCGAGATTGTCGCCTGCGCCGCCGCGATCGACGACGAGAAAGGCCGAATTCTCCCCGAGGGCGATCAGCGGATGATGCCAGACGTTGCGGCCATAATTGACGCCCTGGTCGCCGCGGCACAGAAAAGCTCGCGGCCGGCCGGGAACGCCATTCTCGTCCGGCGCGACCACGGCCAGGAACGGCCGCGCCTGCAGCGGATAGAAGGCCTGGCTGCCGAACGGGTGACGTTCGAGCATCTCGATCGTGATCGGCGGCGAGAAGGCCTGGCCGACAAATATATTGACGAGGACGCGGGCGTCCGGCCCGGCAATATCGACCTTGGCAAGATCGTGGAAGCGCTCGGTGCTGCCGCCATTGATCAGGCGCATCTGCGCGCCCTCCGTCTCGATCACATCGCCGAACGGCGCGAACGCCGCCCTGGTCAAGGGCTCCACCGTGAGGTCTTCGACACTCATGGCTGCGACGGCCGATGATGTTCGTGCCAATGACGGGCGATATCGACGCGCTGCGCCACCCAGACCTTGTCGTGCTGCTGCACATAATCCAGGAACCGCTCCAGCGCCGCCGCGCGGCCGGGCCGGCCGACCAGGCGGCAATGCAGGCCGACGGACATCATTTTCGGTGCGCCTTCGAGGCCCTCGCGGTAGAGGACGTCGAAACTGTCCTTGAGGTAGCAGAAGAACTGATCGCCGCTGTTGAAGCCCTGCGGCGTGGCAAAGCGCATGTCGTTGGCGTCCAGCGTATAGGGCACGATCAGATGCGGCCCCTTCGGCCCCTGCACCCAATAGGGCAATTCATCGGCATAACTATCGGCCGAATAGAGAAACCCGCCCTCTTCCATCACCAGTTTCAATGTCTGGCTGGACGGCTTGCCCTGGTAGATGCCGAGGGGACGGGAACCGGTGATCTCCGTATGAAGCCTCACCGCCTCCAATATGTGTTCGCGCTCGCGCTCCTCGGAAAAGTCCTTGTATTCGAGCCAGCGCAGGCCATGGCTGGCAATCTCCCAGCCCGCTTCCTTCATGGCGGCGACGGCTTCCGGATTGCGGGCCATGGCAAGGGTGACGCCATAGACGGTTACCGGCAGGGAGCGGCGCGTGAACATGCGCCACAGGCGCCAGAACCCGGCGCGCGCGCCATATTCATAGATCGATTCCATGTTGAGATTGCGCTGGCCCGGCCAGGGCTGGGCGCCGACGATCTCGGAAAGCAGGCTCTCCGAGACGGGATCGTCATCGAGAATGCAGCTCTCGCCGCCCTCCTCGTAATTGACGACGAATTGTATGGCGAGCTTGGCGCCCTCCGGCCATTGCGGGTCCGGAGGGTTGCGCCCATAGCCGACGAGATCGCGCGGATAGGCCTGCAAGGACGATCAACCGCGCTTGAGCAGCGCGCCGACGGCAGGAACCGCAAGCGCGGCGAGAACGAGCTTGAGCACATCGCCGAAGATGAACGGGCCGACGCCGAAGGCCAGCGCCCTTTCCGCACCGAAGAGATAGGCCATCCACAGGAAGCCCATGCCGAGGATGATGATCTCGCCGGCGGCCATGGCGAGCCCCAGCCGCAGCGGATTGCGGGTGAAACCGATATCGGCAGCCTTGCCGATCACCCAGGCGGCGACGAGATAGGCGAGAAGATAGCCGCCGGTGGGGCCGACCATATAGGCAAGGCCGATGCCCTTTTCCGGCGTCCCGGTGAAGACCGGCATGCCGAGCGCGCCCTGCATGAGATAGAGAGCCATGGTCGCCACGGCAAGGCGCGAGCCATAGGCCGCGGAGATGGCGAAGACCGCGAATGTCTGCATCGTCACATTGACGAACACCATGTCCACCTTGGTCTTGGCGGCAAGGGTCATGAGCGCCGAACCGACCAGGGCGAGGCTGACATACCAGACCGCCTTGGCGATTTGCGATTCGGGCTGGAACGTCTCGGCGAGCGAACGGGTCTGGGCGGTATTCATTCTCTGGTCCTCCGGGCTGGCTTTCACCACTTGATGCAAACGGTATATTAAGGAACATGCCGCACCGCAATACGCCATTTGTAGCACAAGGACCTTCCCCGCATGTCTCTGGTTTTCGACAATAGCTTCGCCCCGAATTATGGCGAGGCGGTAGAGATCGCACCTGCCATACGGCGGATGACGGTGAACAACCCCAGTCCCTTCACCTTTCACGGCACCAATTCCTATATCATCGGACGCGACACGCTCGCCATCATCGATCCCGGCCCGCTGGACGACCACCATCTTGCCGCCCTGCGAAGGGCGATCGGCCCGCGCCCGGTCAGCCACATCTTCGTCAGCCACACGCATCGCGACCACTCGCCGCTCGCCGAGACATTGCGCCGGGAAACGGGGGCGCTGGTCGTCGCCGAGGGTCCGCACCGGCCGGCGCGGCCGCTCCACACCGGCGAGGTGAACCTGCTCGACGCCAGCGCCGACACGGAGTTTTCGCCCGATATCGAGGCCGCCGACCAGTCGCTGATTGCCGGGGATGGCTGGACCATCCGCACGATCCACACGCCGGGACACACCGCCAATCATGCCGTCTTCGCGCTGGAAGGAACCGGCATCGTCTTTTCCGCCGATCATGTCATGGCCTGGTCGACATCGATCGTCGCGCCGCCGGATGGCTCCATGTCGGACTACATAGCCTCGCTCGACCGCATGCTGGAACGCCGCGACCGCGTCTATTTCCCCGGCCATGGCGGACCCGTCACAAAGCCAGGCGCCTTCGTCAGGGGCCTGAAAACACACCGCAAGATGCGCGAGCGCGCCATTCTCGAGCGCGTGCGTGCCGGCGACCGGACCATTCCCGCAATGGTCAAAGCGATCTATCGCGAAACCGATCCGCGGCTGCATGGCGCGGCCGGCCTCTCGGTATTGGCGCATCTGGAGGACATGGTGGCGCGCGGCCTGGTGCAGACCGAGGGCAACCCCGCCATCGACGGCATCTACTCGTAGCTATCCGTACCTATTGCCTGTCCGGTCAGGTCGGGTCTTCCGCCGGCGACCGCGTCGTTTCCTCTTCCGGCTGCGCCCCCTGCACCTCGGCGTCGAGCGCCGTCATGAAAGCCGCGATGCGGTCGGCATTCTCGCCGAGATCATGAATGCCATAGCGGGAGACGGAGCGCATATCGACATAGGTCGTCTCGCTCTCGTCGCTCAGGCGGATCGCCACGTCGCTGGTGAAGCCGAGCAGCCAGGTGCGGGCGACGACCTGCACGAGGATTTCCTCGTCCTCGCCGGGCTCGCCCTTCTGCTGTACGATCGTCCAGCCATTATTGGCGATCACCGTCTTCACGGCGGTCAGGATACGGTCCGGCGAGCCGTCATAGCGCCGGCCGGTCACCTGCGGATAGGCGGCGGTCTGCAACTGCCGCGAGGCGCGATCGCTCACCAGCGGGTTCATCCGCTCGGTTCGGCCCGACGCCGCGAAGAGCGACGGCGGATCGACGATATCGGTCGAGACGTCATAGATCGTCGGCAATGCCAGGATCTGGTAGAGGGTTGTTGCGAAGGGAACGAGGACCAGCAAGGCGACAATCGCGCCCCAGAACGCCTTGGAGAAGCCGATATCGCCGCGCCGCCACAGGCTGGTGAAGCCCTTCATCGCGAGGAGCAGCGCCAGGATGGCCATGGTGCCGACGATCGCCAGCAGCCACAGGAACTCCGGCGTCTCGATGCGCTCGAACCGATGCCCCAGCCCCGACAGCACGAAGAGAATCACCGCGAGAAAAGCGATGCGAACCGACCATCGGGCCGAGATGGAGTGACGGCGGCGAATATGCGTTCGCATGGGTTCCTCGTATCAAGCGCTTCACAGCTAACCCCAATTGGCATTCCAGACAAGCGCCAGACGCCCGTGCCGCCACGGAACAATCGCCATCATGTATGCCATTCACAATTTATGAATGTATCGCGTTGCACAAACCTGTCATCATTCCGCCATGTGATTTGGCGGATTGCCGCAAACAATGGAGGATGAGGGCCTGTCGCAATCGGGAAACAACAAGAACGGGCTTGAGAACAGCCCGCAGATAAACGAAACGATCTCGCTCGAGATGGTCGAGGTGGAACTGGCGCTGGGCGCACAGGACATCGTCACCCAGGGCTTCGAGGAAACGCTGCGCAAAGCCGCGGATCTTGTCGGCGGCAAGCTGATATTCAACGTCCGCGCCGAGGAAGACAGCGATCATCAACGGATCGCGGCCATCGCCATTTCCGATGGTTCCGCCGAACAGACCGTCTATGTGCTCCTCGCCAATGACGGGCTGACAATGACCGTGACCTCCGACAAGAGTTCATTCCACCGCGGACTGCCGCAACTGTAGAAAGTCACCGCCTCTTCGCACCGCTTCCGACGGCGTCCCTCTTTGCTCTTTGAGGGGAGTCTGGTTAAGCTCGCTCAACCAGACAAGACGGAGTGATTTGAAATGGCCAGCATGCCCCTTACCAATGTCCAGCAGCGCGACATGGACGCCCTCCTCCATCCCTATACGCCCCTGCACAAGCTGCATGAAAACGGCCCGCTGGTGATGGGCCAGGGCAAGGGCGTCTATCTCTACGATACGCAGGGCAAGGAATATATCGAGGGCATGTCCGGCCTCTGGTGCGCCGGCCTCGGCTTCGGCGACGAGGAGATGATCGAAGCGGCGACGGAGCAGATGCGCACTTTGCCCTATTATCACCTCTTCGGCGGCAAGGGCATGGAACCGGCGATCGAGCTTGCCGAGAAACTGAAGGAGATCGCACCGGTGCCGATCTCCAAGGTCTTCTACACTTCCTCCGGCTCGGAAGCGAACGATACGCAGGTGAAGCTGGCCTGGTATTACAACAATGCGCTCGGGCGGCCGAAGAAGAAAAAGATCATTTCGCGGGTCAAGGCCTATCACGGCGTCACCGTCATGGCGGCTTCGCTGACCGGCCTGCCCTATAATCACAAGGGCTGGGATCTGCCCGTCGAGGGCGTCCTGCACGCGGATTGCCCGCATTATTACAGGTTCGGCCTCGAAGGCGAGAGCGAGGCCGAATTCGTGCAGCGGCTGGCCGCATCGCTGAAGGACATGATCGAGCGCGAGGGGCCGGACACGATAGCCGCCTTCATCGCCGAGCCGGTCATGGGCGCCGGCGGCGTGCTGGTGCCGCCTTCCGGCTATTTTGCCGCCATCGAGCCGATCCTGCGCGAGCACGACATTCTGATCATCGCCGACGAGGTGATCAATGGCTTCGGCCGTACCGGCAATTGGTGGGGCAGCCAGAGCGTCGGCATGACGCCCACCACCATTTCCGCCGCCAAGCAGCTGACGGCCGCCTATTCGCCGCTCGGCGCCGTGCTGGTGCCGGAGGATGTCTACCAGGCCTATGTCGACCACAGCGCCGCCATCGGCACTTTCGGCCATGGCTTCACCTATGGCGGGCACCCGGTCGGCTGCGCGCTGGGGGTCAAGGCGATCGAGATCTACCAGCGGCGCAACATCGTCGATGAGGTGCGCAAGCTGACGCCGACATTCGAGGCAAGGCTGGCCCGGGTCAGCGACCATCCGCTGGTCGGCGAAGTGCGCAATTGCGGGCTGATGGGCGCCGTGGAACTCGTAGCCGACAAGGCGACCAAGCGGCCGTTCAACCCCGCCGATGGCGTCGGTCCGGCCCTGGCGCGTTTCCTCGAGGGCCATGGAGCGGTGCTGCGCGCCGTCGGCGACGCGATCGCCTTCTGCCCGCCGATGATCATCACCGAGGACGAACTGAACGAATTGTTCAACCGGTTCGAGCTCGCCCTGGCCGATACGGAAGCCCTGGTCTCGACGCAGGATCTGCGCGCGGCGTAACATCCGGCGGCGGAGGCGAAGGCCTCCGCCCCGTCTCCTGTTTGCGGCCGTCTGCTATTTGCGGCCTAGCGGGCCTTGAGGAAATCGCCGACTTCGAGCACGACGAATTCGGTATCGTCAGCCCGGTCCACCGCACGCCCGGCCGAGAATGGCAGGTTGTTGTCATTGCCGACGATGATATGCGTGGCATCCACCACGTCGACGTTCTCGATGGTGACGAACGGCATGCCATAATAGCCGTCGCCGCCGCCCTGGCGCTTCTTGCCGTCCGGATCGGCAATCTTCATCAGGTCGATATAGCCGATCTTGCGCGCGGCTTTGCCGACTTCGGCATCCGACATTTCGATCTTGTAGATGCGCTTGTGCTTCGATGGAGCTTCGAAGCAATCGGCTTTCGGTGCCTTCGGGTCGGCGCATGCCTTGGCCGCGGTGCCGGCGCCATTGTCCCGCTCGATGACGAGGGCGGTGGTCGCATCGATCATGTTGAAATCGCCGATGGCCTCGCCGCCGGCCGATAGCGGATAGAGCCAGGAACGGCCCGTCCAGGCTTTGTCCGCGACATTGAACTCGATGATCCTGAGGGCAGGCATGCCATCGACCTTTTCGACAGTGCCGTCCTCGCCGAACAGCGGGCCTTCCAGCAGCGCATAGAGCTTGCTGCCATCCTTCGACTGGGCGAGGCCTTCGAAGCCACCGGAGCGCTTCAGGTTGAAGGCCGGGTTTTTCAGGCTCGGATTGGCGGGCAGCCCGATGGCCGGATTGTCTGGCGAGCGCACCGCGATATCGCCGACCATGGTCGGCACGACATCGGTGACCTTGCCGTCGCGGCTAACCTTGACGAGATAGGGGCCGAACTCCTCGCCGAGCCAGAAACCGTCCTCGACCGGCTGAATGGATTCGACATCGAAATCGCTACCGGTCAGATAGCGGCTGTCGCTGCCTTCCATCACGATCGGAAATGGCACTTTACGGTCCGGGTCGCGCAGGAATATGGTCTCGCGGCGATCGACGACACCCTTGTCCCAGTCGAAGGCGACATGGTGCAGCATCAGCATCGCATCCGGCGAATTGAACTTGCTGCCGAAGCCATTGTCCGAAAGCGTCCAGTAGGTGCCGTCGCCGATTGCCTTGATACCGGAAAAGCCCTGCAATGGCTGGCCCTGGAACGGCATCGACAGGCCGGTCAGGCGTGCGCCATCCTTGCCGGGGACCGTGCCCATGCCTTCGGCGCGCTTGCGGTCGGGCGTGGTGAATTTCCCCGATGTCTTGAGGTGCTCCGGCGCGTCGTTCGGCGCATCGACCATGGTATTGGCGGGAAGGATGGCCTGGGAGACGAGCTTGGCGTCAAATTGCCGTTCGTCGGCATGGGCAGCCGTGATCGCCAATGCCGAAGCAATAATGGAAAGAAATATCGGTCGCATGAATTCACCTGGGAGTTGAACTTTAATCATCTCCACCGGCATAGGTGTGCCAAATTACAGCCGTTTGTTGTTTTCATGAAACATTTACAACGCCCCGTCCGTGGCCGCTTTCATCAGGCTCCCGGCCTGACCGGACGCTCCGCCGTGGTGACGTCTTCGAGGCGCACGAAGCGGAAGCCGCGCGCCTTGAGCGCGAGGATACCCTTCACCACCCCCTCGCCGGCCGCGCGCGTAGGCTGGTTGATATGGGCGATGATCACGTCGCCATCCCTCGCCTTTTCCAGCCGTCGCTCCACCTGCCCCGCCAGCAGCGAAGCGCCCATGTCGGCATTGAGCGAATATCCTGCCAGCCGGTAGCCGAGGCCGTGAATGAGCGCCACCGCATCGGTGCTGTATCGGGCAGTGGCGTCGCGGTACCAATGCGGCCGCGGCAGGGCGGCCCGTTGCATGGCATTGGCGCCGCCATCGATTTCGCCCTGGATGGCTGCCAGCGATCCCGCCGTTTTCAGCCCGAACATCGTCGGCTGGTCGTCAATCGCCGGCACATGGGCCAGCCCATGATTCTCGAGTTCGAACAGGTCCGGGTGAGCCAGCAGCGTCGCGACGGCGACGGGGTTGCGCTTCAGCCACCGCCCGGTGACGAAGATCGTCGCCTGGATCCGGTTGGCGACCAGCATGTCGAGTATGCGCTGGTCCGTCTGACCCGAACATGCGTCGAGCGTCAAGGCCAGTTGCGGTGCATCCGGGCCGCCCTGGTGCACGTAAAGCTGCGGCTCGACGAAATGCGGCCTGCCGCCGCCGATCGCCGTACCGGCAGCCGCAAATGTGAAGATGGCAGCCAAGGCTGCAGCATGAGCACGCATTTTTTCGCCGAAAACTCCGTTTGCTCGCGAAGATCGCGCAAATAGAGCCGGATTTAAGGCAAGCCCACTAGCTGGCGGGTTTTGCCGATGCCTGCGCTGCCGCCAGCCTGGCGATCGGCACGCGGAACGGCGAACAGGAGACGTAATCCAGCCCCACCTCCTCGCAGAAGTGGATCGAAGCGGGGTCGCCGCCATGCTCGCCGCAGATGCCGAGCTTGATGTCGGGTCGCGTCGCCCTGCCCTTTTCCGCCGCCAGCCGCACGAGTTCGCCGACGCCATCGACATCGATGGAGACGAAGGGGTCCTGGGCGATGATGCCCTTTGCCTGATAGGTCGTCAGGAAGGAAGAGGCGTCGTCGCGGGAGATGCCGAACGTGGTCTGGGTGAGGTCATTGGTGCCGAACGAGAAGAACTCGGCGGCTTCGGCAATCGAATTCGCCCTCACCGCCGCACGCGGCAATTCGATCATCGTGCCGACAAGATAGTCGATGGTGAGACCGGCTTCCCGCATCACCTCCGCCGCCACGGCGTCGATCCTGGCCTTGACGAAATCGAGTTCGGCCCGAAGCCCGACCAGCGGCACCATGATTTCCGGCACGACCGGAGCGCCCGTGGACTTGGCGGCTTCGACCGCGGCTTCGAAAATGGCGCGCGCCTGCATCTCGGCGATTTCCGGATAGGAGATGGCGAGGCGGCAGCCGCGATGGCCCAGCATCGGGTTGAATTCATGCAGGGCGTCGGTGCGCTCGCGCAGCTTTTCGACGCCGACATTCATCACCGCCGCCACTTCCGCTATTTCCTCGTCGGTCTTCGGCAGGAATTCATGCAGCGGCGGATCGAGCAGGCGGATCGTTACCGGCAGGCCGTTCATGATCTCGAAAAGCTCGACGAAATCCGCACGCTGCATCGGCAGCAGCTTGTCGAGCGCGGCCCTGCGGCCTTTTTCGTTCTCGGCGAGGATCATTTCGCGCATGGCGATGATCCGCTCGCCATCGAAGAACATGTGTTCCGTGCGGCAAAGGCCAATGCCCTCCGCGCCGAAGGAGCGGGCGGTGCGGGCATCATTGGGTGTTTCGGCGTTTGCCCTGACCTTCATGCGGCGCGCGCCGTCCGCCCATTCCATGATCTTGCCGAAATCGCCGGAAAGCTCCGGCTGCAGCATCGGAACCGCGCCCTTGAGCACCTGGCCGATGCCGCCATCTATGGTGATGATATCGCCCTTCTTCAGGGTGACGCCCATGGCGAGCAAGGTCTCGTTGCGGTAATCGACCCGCAGCGAGCCGGCACCCGATACGCAGGGCTTGCCCATGCCCCTTGCGACCACCGCCGCATGGCTGGTCATGCCGCCGCGCGTCGTCAGGATGGCTTCGGCGGCGTGCATGCCGTGAATATCCTCGGGGCTCGTCTCGATGCGCACGAGAATGGCCTTGCGGCCCTCGGATTTGAGCTGCTCGGCATCCTCGGAGGAGAAGACGATTTCGCCGGTCGCCGCGCCGGGCGAAGCCGGCAGGCCGGTGCCGATCACCTCGCGCTGCGCGCGCGGGTCGATGGTCGGATGCAGCAATTGATCGAGCGATCCCGGCTCGATGCGCAGCACCGCCTCTTCGCGCGAAATCAGCCCCTCTTCGGCCATTTCCACGGCGATCTTGAGTGCGGCCTTGGCTGTGCGCTTGCCGGAACGGGTCTGCAGCATCCACAACTTGCCGTTCTCGATGGTGAATTCGAGATCCTGCATGTCCCGGTAGTGCTTCTCGAGCCTGTCCGAAACGGCACAGAATTCGGCGAAGGCCTCGGGCATGATCTTTTCCAGCGAGGGCCGGTCGGAACCGGCGGCAAGGCGCGCCTCTTCGGTGATGTTCTGCGGGGTGCGGATGCCGGCGACGACGTCCTCGCCCTGGGCATTGACGAGAAATTCGCCATAGAGCTTCTTTTCGCCGGTCGACGGGTTGCGGGTGAAGGCCACGCCCGTGGCGGACCGGTCGCCCATGTTGCCGAAGACCATAGCCTGGACATTGACCGCCGTGCCCCAGCTCTCCGGTATGTTGTGCAGGCGGCGATAGGTCACCGCGCGCGCGTTCATCCAGCTTGAGAATACAGCGCCGATCGCGCCCCATAATTGCTGCTGCGGATCCTGCGGGAATGGCGCTTCGAGTTCTTCCTCGATCTTTTCCTTGTAAAGGGCGATCACGCCTTTCCAGTCGTCCGCCGTCAGGGCCGTATCGACATCATGGCCGAGATTTGCCTTGGTATCCTCCAAAATCTCTTCGAAAACCGAGTGATCCAGCCCCATCACCACGTCGGAATACATCTGGATGAAGCGCCGATAACTGTCATAGGCAAAGCGGGCATCGCCGGATTCGCGTGCGATCGCCTCGACCGTCTCGTCGTTGAGGCCGAGATTGAGCACTGTATCCATCATGCCGGGCATCGAAGCGCGCGAGCCGGAGCGCACGGAAACCAGCAATGGCCTGGCATTGTCGCCGAGCTTGCGGCCTGTCACCGCGGCAATGTGCCCGAGCGCGGCCTCGACGTCCTTTTCCAGCGATGCGGGGTAGCTGCGGCCGTTCTCATAATACCAGCTGCAAACTTGCGAGGTGATGGTGAAACCGGGCGGAACCGGCAGGCCCAGCGCGCACATCTCGGCGAGGTTTGCGCCCTTGCCTCCCAGAAGATCACGATCGCCGGCGGATCCTTCCGCCTTGCCATCGCCGAAAGTATATACCCACTTTTCCATTCGCAGCCTCCCATGCCGACGAGCATGATTGAGGTCTACGCGATCGACCGGGCAAGCGCCAGTGCGAATTGTTGCGATGCAGCATTCAAATCGATTAAGAGGGTAAAACCACGTTAACCCTTGAAATTCTTCGTCAAAACTAGCTGGCTTCGCGCAACTGCTCGGCGGTCTGAAGATCGACGGAAACGAGCTGGCTAACACCCTGCTCGGCCATGGTCACGCCGAAGAGCCGGTTCATGCGCGCCATGGTGATCGGATTGTGGGTGATCACCACGAACCTCGTATCGGTCGAAGCGGCCATCTCGTCCATGAGATTGCAGAAGCGCTCGACATTGTGGTCATCGAGCGGGGCATCCACCTCGTCGAGCACGCAGATCGGCGCGGGATTGGTGAGGAACACCGCGAAGATCAGCGCCATGGCGGTAAGCGCCTGCTCGCCGCCCGAAAGCAGCGTCATCGTCTGCGGCTTCTTGCCGGGCGGGCGGGCAAGTATCTCAAGTCCCGCTTCCAGTGGGTCGTCGGATTCGATCAGCTGCAATTCCGCCGTTCCGCCACCGAAAAGATGGGTGAAAAGCCGCTTGAACTGGACGTTCACCACTTCGAACGCCGCCAGCAGCCGCTCACGCCCCTCGCGGTTCAGGCTTTGTATGGCCTGGCGCAATTTCTTGACGGCCTCGATAATGTCTTCGCGCTCGCCGATCAGCGCTTCCAGCCGCTCGGAAAGCTCCTGCTGCTCCTCCTCGGCGCGCAGATTGACGGCGCCGAGCCGCTCGCGCTCGATCTTCAGGCGCTCCAGATTGCGCTCGATCCCATCCACGTCCGGCAGTGGCGATTCCGGCGTCAGGCCGGTCAGCTTGACCGCCTCGTGCGGCGGGCAGTTCAGCGCCTCGACGATGCGCGTCTCGGCATCCTGGCGGCGCTCCTGCGTGGCGGCCAGCCGCTCCTCCGCGCGGGCCCTCGCCTCGCGCGCGGTCGCCAGCGCCTGAATGGCGTCGGTGGCGCTGCGGTCGAGTTCCTGCTGCCGGCTCTCCGCCAGTGCGAGCCGGTCGCCGGCCTCCTTGCGCAGGCCCTCGGCTTCGGACAATTGCGAAAGCAGCGTGCGGTTGCGCTGCTCGATGTCGTCCGGCGCATCGGCGAGGCTCTGGGCCTCCCGGTCCGCCTCGATGCGGCGCTCTTCGAGCGAGCGGATATGATTGTCGGCGTTCTGGGCGCGTGTGATCCAGCTCTTGCGCTCATCGCCGATGGCCTCAAGCCGGCGCTGGCGCGTTTCCGCCTCGCGCCGCAAGCCGTCATGGATCGCCCGCGCCTCGGCCAGCGCCGCACGGTCGCGCATGACAGCGGCCGTCAGATCGGCCAGCCGCGCATTGATGTCCTCCAGATCGGCGGCGGTTTCGAGCCGCATCTCGATCTCGATGAACTGCTCCTGCGCCTCCTCCAGCGATTCGGCGAGCCTCGAGCGCCCCTCATCGAGCGCCGCACGGCGGCTGGCCAACTGGCCGGATGCACGCTCGGCAGCGGCAAGCGCCTCACGGGCATCGCCCAGCGCGCGCTGCATCGCACGCCATTGGTCGCGCGCGGTGCGCTCGGCCTCGACCTGCTGGCGTACCTGCGCCTCCGCCTCGGCAAGCGCTGTCTCCGCCGAGCGCAGCCGCTTCGTCGCCTCGACGATCTCCTCGTCCAGTTCCGCCAGGCGGTTCTTCTGGGCAAGGCGTTGCGCCGCCGGTGTCGGAGCATCGGCGCTGGCCGTATAGCCATCCCAGCGCCATAGCGCGCCCGACCGGCTGACGAGGCGCTGGCCCGCCTTCAACTGTGCCTGGAGGCGCGGGCCGTCAGCCTCGTCCACGACGCCGATCTGCGCCAGGCGGCGCGCCAGCTGCGTCGGCGCCTTGACGAAATCGGCGAGCGAAGGGACCGCTGAAGGCAGCGGCGCGTCGCCGCCCCTGTCGCCTGGCTCGCCCCAATAGACCGGCGCCGCCTTGTCGAGCGGTGCATCGAGATCCTCGCCAAGCGCTGCGCCGAGGGCAGTCTCGAAGCCCTTTTCGACCCTGACCGTCTCCAGAACGGCGGGAAAGAGGTCGGCGCCGCCGGCATTGATCATCCGCGACAGCGTATTCGCCTCCGCTTCGAGGCTGCTCAGCCTGCCGCGTGCTTCCTGCAGGGGCTGGCGCAATTCCGTCTCGCGGCGACGCGCTGCCTCGACCGCCGCTTCCGCGCCCATGGCCGCCTCTTCCGCCTGAACGAGAACGGCCTCGGCTTCATCGACAAGCCGCTGTTTCTCGGCGGGATCGTCCAGCGCCGCAATCTGCGCCGTCACGCTGGCGAGGTCGCGCTCGACATCGCCGATCTGGCGAACGAAGCGGTCGCGGCGCTCGGTGCTTTCGCGCAGCAGCCGCTCGATCTGCGCCCGCTCGGCAGCGGCCTCGGCGCGTTCCGCCGTCACCTTGCCAAGCGCGGACTCGCTTTCGCCGAGCTTCGCCTGCGCCTGTTCGAAGGCCGCGCGCGTCTCGATCTCGCGCTCGCCGGCATTGGCATTGTCGTCGTTGAGCCTGCGCTCCTCCTCGTCGAGGCGGACCAGGACATCCGCATTCTCGCGGACCATCTGCTCTTCCCGGGCGATATCCTCGCCAAATTGCAGCAGGCGCTTGGCGATTTCCGACTGCCGCGCACGCACGCGCTCGGCCTCTTCCTGCAATTGGCTTCGCGCAATCGTCAGCCGCTGCAGGGCGGCGGCGGCGCGAGCCTCGGCCTCGCGAAGGTCGGGAAGCTGATGCGCGCCGATCCCCTGTTCCCTGGCGGCGTTCATCTGGCGTTGCGCCTGCTCGGCGACGCCGGAGGTCGCTACGGCGAGGGTGGATTGCGCCTCGGCTTCCTGCGCCTTGGCCAGCGACCATTTGAGATGCAGCAGGATCGCCTCGGAACGGCGGATATCCGCCGACAGGCTCTTGAACCTGCTTGCCTGCCGCGACTGGCGCCGCAGGCTCTCGATCTGCGCTTCCAGCTGTCCGACCACGTCTTCCAGCCGTTCGAGATTCTGTTCCGCCGCCCGCAGCCGCAGCTCCGCCTCGTGGCGGCGCGTGTGCAGCCCGGAAATGCCGGCCGCCTCTTCCAGCAGCGCACGCCGCGCCTGCGGCTTGGCCTGGATCAGCTCGCCGATGCGCCCCTGCCCGACCATCGACGGCGAGCGGGCGCCGGTCGACTGGTCGGCGAACAGCAATTGCACGTCCTTGGCGCGCGCATCCTTGCCATTGATACGGTAGACCGAACCGGCCTCGCGCTCGATGCGGCGCGAAACCTGCAGCTCGTCGGCATTGTTGAAGGCCGGCGGGGCGCTGCGATCCTGATTGTCGAGGAAAAGCGTGACTTCGGCGGTGTTGCGGGCGGGACGTGCGCCCGAGCCGGAGAAGATGACGTCGTCCATGCCGGAAGCGCGCATGTTCTTGTACGAGCTCTCGCCCATGACCCAGCGCAGTGCTTCGACGAGATTGGACTTGCCGCAGCCATTGGGACCGACGACGCCGGTCAGGCCGCCCTCGATGACGAATTCCGCCGGTTCGACGAAGGATTTGAAGCCGAGAAGCCGGAGCTTGGTAAAGCGCATCGGCCGCCCCTACCCGACCATCGGGGAAGAAATGACGGGCGCGCCGCGGCGCCCGCCAGTTGAAGGAAGGCGGGACCTAGAGAAGCGGGTCGATAATCGCTGACATCTGGTCAACCGTCAGGGCTCCCGAATATTTGGCGCCGTTGATGAAGAAGGTCGGGGTCGAATCCACACCGAAATCATTTGCGCCGCGCTCGCGCACTGCATTCACATCATCCAGAAGTTTCTGGTTCGTCAAGCAAGCCTTGAATGACTCTTGTGTAAAACCGGCCAATTTGGAGATTTGCAGCAGCGGTTCCTCTGCATTGGCCGCCGCGGCCCATTGTTCCTGCTGTTTGAACAGCACTTCGACCAGCGGATAATAACGCTCTTCCGGCGCGCACCTGGCCAGCATGAAGGCTGCCGCGGCGCGCGGATCGAAGGGGAATTCGCGCAGGATCAGCTTCGCCTTGCCCGTATCGATATATTTCGCCTTGATCGTAGGCAGTGTCGTCACCGAGAAATGGGCGCAGTGCGGGCAGGTCATCGACGCATATTCGACGATGGTCACAGGCGCATCCGCCTTGCCCATGACCATGTCCTTCAGGCTGCCCTGTTCCAGAAGCTTCGCCGCATCGACCTTGCCGCTCGAGGCTGGCGCAGCTTCCTGCGACCAGGCAGACCCGTTTGCGGCCAGTGTCATGGCGGCCGTGGAAACGGCGGCGAGCGCCAGGATTTGTCTACGTGTCAGCGGTTCATTCATCAGGGTCACCTGTCTCCGGCGTTGATGTCAGTTTTTCGCAATTAGTATGCAATGCCAGTCTCTTTAAGGCACGCTTGCCCGTCTGTCTTTGAATTTTTCGTGATTTCGGGGCCCCGAGCTCAGGATTTGCCGAGCTGTCTGGCCGCGTGGATGGTCTGCCCGAGCCGCTGCAGCGCCTCTCTCAGCCCGTCGTCCTCGATACCGCCGACCGAACGATTGATCCTGCTTGCAGTCGCCGCATCCACCGGCGGCAAGGCGGGCCGCCGCTTGACCGGCTGGCTGACGGGCTTCTGCTCGATCTTGATGCGGCCGACCGCCGAAAAGCCAAGGAAAGCGTTGACGCGGCTGATCAGTTCGCCGGTCTCATGCTGGAGGCGCATGGCGGTGAAGCCCTGGCAGGCAATGAGCAGCGTCGCCGGTTGAAACGGATCATCCTCATGGGCGCGGCGGGGCCAGATCAGCTTGAGGGGCCGCGACTGCTCGCCGAGAGCCGGCCCGACGATCTCCTCCCAGGATTGCACCAGTTCGATGGCTACGCCCGCACGCTTGCGCAGCACCGGATCGAGAACGCCGGATGCCGGATCCGCGAGCGGGCGGAAGCCTCTCTTGTCACGTTCATTGCTCATGGCATTTCCTGACGGTTCTCGGGCTCAGCGCCCATTATAGCCGCGAAACCATTCGACGAACAATGGAAGCCCGTCTTCCAGCGAAGTGGCCGGCGAAAAGCCGAGATCGCGCGCAGCAAGGCCGATATCGGCATAGGTCCGCGGCACGTCCGCCGCCGGCATGGGCGCAAACTGCTTGATCGCCTCGCGCCCGCAGGCCTTCTCGATGATCTCGATGAAGCGCATCAGCTGCACCGGCTTGTTGTTGCCGAGATTGTAGACCGGCGCGGTTTCGTCCGGCCGATCCAGTATGCGGCGCACCGCGCCCACGACGCCGGCGACGATATCGTCGATGAAGGTGAAATCGCGCTCCATCTTTCCGTGGTTGTAGACCTTGATCGGTTCACCCTTCAAGATTGCGTCGGTAAAGAGCCAGGGCGCCATGTCGGGCCGGCCATAGGGCCCGTAGACGGTGAAGAATCGCAGCCCGGTCGACGCGATGCCATGGACATGGCGGTAGGAATAGGCCAGCAGTTCGGCAGAGCGTTTCGTCGCCGCATAGATCGAAACGGGATGATCGACCCGATCCGTCTCCGAAAACGGCACCTTGGTATTGGCGCCATAGACCGACGAGGAGCTGGCATAGACGACCGGCGGGCGCCTGGACATCCGCCGCGCCTGCTCGAATGCGGCGACCTGCCCGTGGATATTGGCATCGACATAGGCGGCGGGGTTTTCGACGGAATAGCGCACGCCGGCCTGGGCAGCGAGATGGACGATGACATCGGCATCCTGGTGGGAGCGAAGCGCCGATGCGAGGGCTTCACCATCCGCCACATCGACGAGCGCGAACTCGACATTGCTCGCCCCCTCGAGGGCGGCAAGCCGCGTTTCCTTGAGAGCGACGGGATAATAGGGGTTCATGTTGTCGAGGCCGACAATTTCGAAACCCTGTTGCGCCAATCGCCGCGCGACGTGAAAACCTATGAAGCCGGCGGCCCCTGTAACGATTGCCTTCATGCTGTACCCGGCACTGCCAGTTTTCGCCTTTCCTGCATTATCCTGCGCGACGTCGCGGCGTTCAGCGCCCCGAAAAAGAAGAACAGAGCCGCGATGGTCGTCTCGTGCAAGAGCGGATTGTGCAGGACACCGTAGCTGATTCCCACCACGACGAAATAGCATGTGGCGCGCACGAGGCCCGCACTGGACGCATTGCGCAGGATGTGCCACAGGCCGAACGCCCAGGTGCCGATAAGCAGGATCAGCCCGATGGCGCCATTGTTGAGGAGCTCGTCCAGAATGGCATTGTGCACATGCAGGTACCCGCTCAGCATCGGCGCCTTGTCGCCCGCCTTGGCGCGAACCGCATCCATCTTGCCGTAGGAACCGACGCCGGTGACGGGATTTTCCTTGATGACCCGGACCGCCCCCGACCAAAGCGTCATGCGGATATCCGCCGAGGCCTTGTCCTTCCATTTCGAACTGTCGCCGGTGTCGTAATATTCGACCATGCCGAAGAAGCGCTCATGGATCTTGTGCCCGATCGGCCCCACCATGACGACGGCAGCCAGGGCCACTGACGAGCCGATATAAATGGCGGAACGCCGAACCGGGCTGTGCTTCGCGGCGAAAACGAGGATCTCCACGAAGATGAAGATCGGCATCACCACGAGAACCGCCCGCGTTTCCGATATGGCGACCGATACCGCGCCGAAGATGAGATATTGCGGCCCGTCGGGCAGGAAGCGCGCGATTGCCGCCGTGAACGCGGACCAGAGGCCCGGCCGCTTCGGCGGAAAACGATTGGGCTGGTCGCGCAACGGTATGGTGGCGCCGATTGCCGCGAGGGCCGCAACGAAGGCGAAGACCGCCGCATTGCCGCCCACGCCGATGCGCCCGCCTTCCATGAGGAAGGAGCAGGCGGCGATGAGGAAGGCCAGCACCGTGCCGAGGCGGGAGCCTAGAACGAAGGCCCGCAGCGGATCGTGAATGAGGATCATGCCCGGCCCGGCAAAGGCGAAGAGCGAAAAGAGCAGCGTATAGCCGATCTGCCTGTTCCCGATGATCGGCTCGCCGCGATAGAAGATGAGCCCGAGCGACCATACGGCATAAAGCAGGGCGAAGAGGTAGAATTTCCCGGCGAACAGCCGCGCGGTACGGTGGCGCGCAATCGCGAGGTAGAGGCCGACGCAGGAGAAGATCAGCAGCGAGACCGGACCTATGACGATGCGGATCGGCATGGCGACAGCGCCTAGTCCGAGCAGCCATTTGTCAAAACGGCGCCGCATCAGGAAAATGCGTTGGACAAGCCTCACTCTTTCAGTTCCTTCAATCGAACCGTCTGCAATCCATAAAGGACTCGGCGGATATAGTCACCTGTCCGGAACAACAGCGCGCCGGAGCGCTTCCAGGCGGCAGGCTTGGTGGAGGAGTAGCGCTTGCGGCTCCCGATCGTCGTCGGCGCCTCGGGGGAAAGCCCGACAACACGCTCCCTGGTGGCAAACAGGCTGAAACGGCCGGCCCAGCCGCGCTCCAGCGCCACGTCATAGGGCAGCGACATGGGCAGCAGCGCACGCGCCAGCCGCGCCGCGCCTTCGCGGGTGACCATATAGGCCGCCGCAC
Source organism: Phyllobacterium sp. 0TCS1.6A (assembly GCF_026420825.1). NCBI lineage: Bacteria > Pseudomonadati > Pseudomonadota > Alphaproteobacteria > Hyphomicrobiales > Phyllobacteriaceae > Phyllobacterium > Phyllobacterium sp. 0TCS1.6A. The sequence continues at coordinate 74,576 of NZ_JAPMAB010000011.1, read as the reverse complement.
TGCCGAGCGGCCCGTGCAGGCAGCGGCCGACGTGAACGCCATCGATCGTCGCAAAGGTCCGGAAAGCCGCGGTGCGATGGTTGACGAGCTTCACCGCATCCCAGCCGCCGAGCCGCGACAGCCGTTCCACAAAGGGCAGAAAGCCCGGCTTGAACTCCACATCGTCCTCTACGATCACCGCATGGGGTTCCTCGCCGGCAGCGATCGCATTGAGCGCCGCGACATGGCTGAGATAACAGCCGATCTCGCCCGGAAGCACCGAGCGCCCATGCTGGCGGAAGAATGCGCGCTCATCGAGTTCAGCCACCCCGGGCACATAGGCGCCGCCATCGACGGCCTCTATGCGCCGGATATCGATGTCAAACTTTTCGGCACTGCCCCGAATTGTCTCCCAGCGCTTATGGGAGCGCTCGAGATTGATGACGTATACAGGTACAGACAAGCGTAAATTCTCGCATGGGTTTATTTGCGTATCTGCTCGTGGAGCGGTTGGACCTGAATGTCAACACAAACAAAATTACGGTGGCTTAGACAAAAGTTCGCGTCCGGGCGCTTTCGGGAACGCTCTGCGTTTGCTTGCGGCATTTCGGAAGATGCATTCGGTAACGGTCTGCGGTAATCAGGCGGCCATGGACAGTTGCGGCCCCGATCTCAGTGCGAAGCTCTTGGCATGGTACGATTCGCACCATCGGATTCTGCCATGGCGGACGGCCCCGGCGGACCGGCGGGCAGGCAAGCGGACCGATCCCTACGCCGTATGGCTTTCCGAAATCATGCTGCAGCAGACGACGGTCGAAGCGGTAAAGCCGTATTATCGAACCTTTCTCGAGCGCTGGCCGACGATCGAGCATCTCGCAGCGGCGAGCCAGGACGATATTTTGCGGGCCTGGGCCGGACTTGGCTATTATTCGCGCGCCCGCAACCTGAAGAAATGCGCGGATGTGGTCGCCAGCCAATATGGCGGGCGCTTTCCCGACGATGCGGAAGGGTTGAAGCGCTTGCCGGGAATTGGCGACTACACCGCCGCCGCCATCGCATCCATCGCGTTCGAGCGCCCTGTCGCGGTCGTCGATGGCAATGTGGAGCGCGTCGTCTCCCGGCTCCACGCCATCGAGACGCCGCTGGCGGCAGCCAAGCCATTGATCCGCTCGCATACGCAGCGCATCACCCCATTGGAGCGGCCCGGCGATTTTGCTCAGGCGATGATGGACCTCGGCGCCACGATCTGCACGCCGAAGCGGCCGGCCTGCATCATCTGCCCGGTGCAGCCCGATTGCGAGGCATTCCGCAGCGGCGACCCGGAACCCTTTCCGGTGAAGGCGCAAAAGCAGGCCAAGCCGGTGCGCGTCGGTGCGGCTTTCGTCGCCATTTCCGCCGATGGCGCGGTCTATCTGCAGCGGCGCGCCGAATCCGGCCTGCTCGGCGGCATGAGCGAGGTGCCGACGACGGCATGGACCGCACGGCAGGACGGCGAAGCCGGCGTGGCGGGCGCTCCCTACCCCGCGGACTGGCTCCCATGCGGCACGATCACCCATGTCTTCACCCATTTCGAACTGAGACTGAGCGTTTTTCGCCTCGAAGATGCGCCGGCATTGCCCGGACTTCCCGGCTGGTGGGTACAAATCGACCGATTGTCCGAAGAAGCGTTGCCGACGGTCATGAAAAAGGCCATTGCTGCTGCAATTCCCTACGCTTTCGCAACGAGAAGGAACAAATGATGACGCCCGTGAAGCATATTGTCTTCGATATCGGCCAGGTTTTGATCCATTATGAGCCGGACGCCGCCTTTCGTTCGTTGATACCCGATGCCGACGAGCGCAAATGGTTCTTCGACAATGTCTGCACCAGCGCCTGGAACATCGAGCAGGATCGCGGCCGCAAATGGGAAGACGCGGAGGCGCTGCTGATCGCCGATTTCCCCGATCGCGAGCAGCACATCAGGGCGTTCCGCCAGAACTGGCACCTGATGATCACCCATTCCATCGATGGCAGCGTGGAGATTCTCCGCAAGCTCATCGCCGATGGGCATGATGTGACGATGCTGACGAATTTCGCCTCGGATACATTGCGCGAGGCCTGGGAGCGCTTCCCGTTCCTGACGACAAGCCGCGGCGTGACGGTCTCCGGCGATATCGGGTATATCAAGCCGGACCGGGAAATCTATGACCGCCATGTCGCGGCCTTCGACCTCGACCCGGCGGCGACGCTGTTCATCGACGACAGTGCCAAGAATGTCGTCGGCGCACGCAATGCCGGCTGGCAGGCGGTGCAGTTCATCGACCCCGCGACATTGCGGGCCGACCTGGCGCGGTTCGGAATAACCGTCTGACGCAGTCGATCCCCGCTTCGGGGCGAGGATCGGTCTAGCGGCCAGGCAGCGGATCGCTCCGGCTCCGGCTCATTCAGGCTCCGGCTGGCGCCATGCCGCTGCGAACCTGCTTGCGCAGTTCATCGATGGGCTTCAACTGGCCTTCATCTTCGAAATGCCAGAAGGTCCATCCGTTGCAGGCATCCAGGCCCTGGACCCGGGCTCCCATGCGGTGGATCGATCCGGCATCGCCACCCGATGCGACAGTGCCGTCCGCGCGCACGATGGCCGCATGACGCCTGCGGGCGTCGCTGAGGATCGCGCCCGGCTTCAACATGCCGGATTCGACGATGGTCCCGAAGGCGACGCGCGGCTCGGCGCGCTTGCTCGACATGACCGTCAGTTCCGCTCCCGCCAGAGGCTCGACAGCCGCGATGCGAGCAGTCGCGGCATCAATATATTTCTGCTCCCGCTCGATGCCGACGAAGTGGCGCCCGAGACGTTTTGCGACGGCGCCGGTCGTCCCCGATCCGAAGAAGGGATCGAGAATGACGTCGCCGGGCTTGCTCGAAGCCATGAGTATTCGGGCCAGCAGCGCTTCGGGCTTCTGTGTCGGGTGGACCTTGTCGCCATTCTCATCCTTGAGACGCTCCGCCCCGGTGCAGATCGGGAAAAGCCAATCCGAACGCATCTGCAGATCGTCATTGGCTGCCTTCATGGCCTCGTAATTGAACGTGTATGATTTTGCCTGGCGATCCCGCGATGCCCAGATCATCGTCTCATGCGCATTCTGGAAGCGCCGGCCGCGGAAATTCGGCATGGGGTTGTTCTTGCGCCAGATGATGTCGTTGAGCATCCAGAAGCCAAGGTCCTGCATGGCGGTGCCGACGCGGAAGATATTGTGGTACGAGCCGATGACCCAGATCGTGCCGCTGGGTTTCAGGACACGGCGGCACGCCAGAAGCCAGGCGCGGGTGAAGGCGTCATAGGCCTGGAAACTGTCGAACTGGTCCCAATGATCGTCGACCGCATCAACTTTCGATTGATCTGGACGAAGCAACTCACCCTCAAGCTGCAAATTATAGGGCGGATCGGCGAAGATCACATCGACCGAATGGTCCGGCAGGCGGTTGAGGGCGGCGACGCAATCACCTTTCAGGATGGTGTCGCGCCAGGAAGCCTGCGGCGCAACTTGGGGAAGTTCATTCACAAGGCGTACAACTGACATGGGATACTCGACTACTCGGGACGCTAAACTCCGCTTATGGTTACCGGGCACGGTAAATATCGCGTTAAGAGGCCGCGCCCCGCCGCAAGATGCCAGCTTTTCTTTGACGCCCCGGCGATTAGCGTGTAGTCAGCCGCCATCCCCCAAGATTGTCCGCTGCTGGCGGACGCACTCCGCACGGACAGGTATATCATGGAACCCCAGCTCATTATTTTCGATTGCGACGGCGTGCTCGTCGATTCGGAATTTCTCGCCGCCCAGGTCGAGTCCGAATTGCTGACGCAGTCCGGCTATCCGATCGATCCCGAGACGATTGCCGAGCGTTTCGCGGGACTGACCTGGACGGACATCCTCCTCCAGGTGGAGAAGGAGTCCGGCATACCGATCTCGGCACAGCTCATCGAGGAATCCGCGCGGCAGATGGACCACAAGCTGCGTAACGAGCTGAACGTCATCGAGGGCGTGGAGCAGGTCGTGGCCAACCTGCCCTATCGCAAATGTATCGCATCCAACTCCATCGGATCGTCGCTCAAGATGATGCTCGAGCAGAGCACGCTCTACGAGCTCTTTGCTCCGCACATCTTTTCGGCAAGGGAAGTCGGCACGCAGAAGCCGAAGCCGGCGCCTGACGTCTTTCTCTATGCGGCCAAGCAGTTCGAGGTCGATCCACGCCACGCCATCGTGATCGAGGATTCGTCCCACGGCGTTCATGCGGCCTGCGCCGCCGGCATGCGGGTCATCGGTTTTACCGGCGGCTCCCATACCTATCCCGGCCATGCGGACCGGCTGACCGATGCGGGCGCCGAAACCGTCATCAGCCGGCACAAGGACCTGCCGGCCGTCATTCAGGCGCTGTCGATCTGGTCAGAGGCCAGCTGAGCCGGAAGCCGGGCCGGCCAGCCCGGCCTCTTTTATTTAGCTCTTGCGCTTCTTGGCGGGCGCCGCGCCAGCCTCGTCGAAACCGATGAAGACCTGCACATTCTGCGCCGTCGGCTTGGGGAATGCGACTTCCGCATCATTGAACACGAACTGCGTCGCTGCGCCCGGCGTCGCCGAAATCTGCTGCGTGTGCAGCTTCGAATAAAGCACATCGCTGCCCTGCACGACCGCGACGCGGATCGGCATGTTGACGGTGCCCGGCGCGAATTTCGGACCCGGCACGATCTTGCCGGCGATGGCGACATTCATCGTGAGCGTGCCGTCCACGGTCTTGCAGGAACGGGTCTCGTTCGAGATGGAGGCCTGGTAGATCAGGTTTTCAGGGGTTTTCTCCGCCTTGCCGTAATTGCTGATGATGGCCGTGCCTTCGCGGATGGTCACCGGCGGGCAAAAACCGAGCAGGTCCGACGCTTTGATGCGCTCCTGGGCCTGCGCCAGTTCCTGGGCCTTCGGGCTGTTTGGATCGGTGGCATCGCTCGATGTGGAACATGCACTCAGGCCGAAAGCGAAGATCATTGCAAAGAATGGGGCGCAATGTTGATAGAATGGCCGAGATTTTTCTGTTTCAGACTTCATGAACGGTATTTCCTCGAACAACAAACCTTGACGAATGGACATGATCTATACCAACGGTACGCCGAGAATGCGACGGGGCATTGCGAGCTTTTTTGCCGGTTGCAATAACCGCACTTCTACGCAAGGGATCTAGGGCAGGTAATATGAGATATGTCAGCACCCGCGGCACGGCGCCCGAGTTGAACTTTTCCGATGCGCTTCTGGCGGGTCTCGCGCGCGATGGCGGCTTGTACCTGCCGCGGGAGTTTCCGAGCTTTTCCGCCGAGCAGTTGAGGGCGATGCGCGGCAAGACCTATGCCGAGATCGCCATCGAAGTCCTGACGCCCTTCATCGAAGGCGATATCGACGGCGGCGAGTTCGAAACCATGGTCCGCGAGGCCTATGGCACCTTCCGCCACGAAGCCGTCTGCCCTCTGGTCCAGACCGGCCATAATGAATTCGTGCTCGAATTGTTTCATGGGCCGACACTCGCCTTCAAGGATGTCGCCATGCAGTTGCTTGCGCGCCTCATGGATCACATCCTGACCCGGCGCGACCAGCGCGCGACGATCGTCGGCGCGACCTCCGGCGATACGGGCGGCGCTGCCATCGAGGCTTTCGCCAATCGCGACCGCACGGATATTTTCATCCTGTTTCCGCATAACAGGGTCTCGCCGGTCCAGCAGCGGCAGATGACGACCTCCGGCGCGGCCAATGTGCATGCGCTGGCCGTAGAGGGCAATTTCGACGATTGCCAATCGCTCGTCAAAGGCATGTTCAACGACCTGAAATTCCGCGATTCTCTCGCGCTTTCCGGGGTGAATTCGATCAATTGGGCGCGGATCATGCCCCAGATCGTCTATTATTTCACCAGCGCCCTTGCGCTCGGCAGCCCGGACCGGCCAGTTTCCTTCACGGTGCCCACGGGCAATTTCGGCGATATTTTCGCAGGCTATGTCGCCAAGAAGATGGGGCTTCCGATAGAGCGGCTCGTCATCGCCACCAATGACAACGACATTCTGATGCGGACGCTTGCATCCGGTTCATATGAGACCCGCGGCGTCCTGCACACGACCTCGCCATCCATGGACATCCAGGTTTCCTCCAATTTCGAGCGATTGCTGTTCGAGGCGCACGGACGCGACGCCAGCGCGATCGTGCGGCTGATGGACGGGCTGAAACAGTCCGGGAGCTTCACCATCGGCGCGGATGCACTGACGCGGATCAGGGCGGAGTTCGACGCGGGCCGCTCCACCATGGACGAGACGGCAAAGACGATCGGCGATGTGCTGGAGAAGTCCGGTTATCTGCTCGACCCGCATTCCGCCATCGGCGTCAAGGTAGCGCGCGAAACGTTTGCCGCTGGCAGCACGAGCGTGGTCCTCGCAACGGCCCATCCGGCCAAATTTCCCGATGCAGTTCAAGCTGCTAGCGGCATCGCGCCCGAGCTTCCGCATTGGCTTGCCGACCTGATGCAGCGAAAAGAACGCTTTGCGGTACTTCCCAACGACCTGTTAAATGTGGAAGAGTACGTAAGCCGGCACTCAAGGGCCGCGAAGTAAGGAGCATTGCATGGGCGTTGAAATCAGTCGCCTCTCCAACGGTTTGACGATTGCGACAGAGACAATGCCGCATGTGGAGAGCGTAGCACTTGGCATCTGGGTCAAGGCGGGTTCGCGGAACGAGGCCAAGGGCCAGCATGGCATAGCCCATCTGCTCGAGCATATGGCGTTCAAGGGGACCGAAAACCGGTCCGCATGGAAGATCGCCGTGGATATCGAGGATGTCGGCGGCGAGATGAATGCCGCGACGAGCGTCGAGACGACATCCTATTTTGCACGTGTGCTGCGCGATGACATGCCGCTGGCGATCGATATTCTCACCGACATCCTGACCAGCCCCAAATTCGACGAGGAGGAACTGGAGCGCGAGAAAAACGTCATCATGCAGGAGATCGGCGCGGCGCATGATACGCCCGACGATGTCGTGTTCGACCGTTTTACCGAGGCTGCGTTCCAGGACCAGACGATCGGCCGGACCACGCTCGGCACGCCTGAAACCGTCGCATCCTTCTCATCGGCGGATCTGCGCCGCTACATGGAAGAACAATATAGCGCGGAGCGCATGGTGGTCGTGGCCGCCGGCGGCGTCCGGCACGACGAATTCGTGCGTGAGGTGGAAAAGCGCCTCGGCTCCTTCCGCTCCACGGCCACGGCGCCCGAGCCGGATGTTTCGACCTATATCGGAGGCGATTTCCGCGAGCATCGCGACCTGATGGACGCGCAGGTGGTGATCGGCTTCGAGGGTCGCGCCTATCACGTGCGCGATTTCTACGCCTCGCAGCTGCTTTCGATGGTCCTCGGCGGCGGAATGTCGTCGCGGCTGTTCCAGGAAGTGCGCGAAAAGCGCGGGCTGTGCTATTCCGTCTATGCCTTCCACTGGGGCTTTTCCGATACCGGCGTCTTCGGCATCCATGCCGCCACCGGGCGCGACCATCTGACGAAGCTGGTGCCCGTCATCATCGACCAGCTGCATGAAGCGTCGCAGAATATCCACCAGGACGAACTGAACCGCGCCAGGGCGCAATACCGCGCCAGCCTGCTGATGTCGCATGAGAGCGCGGCGAGCCGGGCCGGTCAGGTCGCGCGGCAGATGCTGCTTTACGGCAATCCGGTCTCGACCGAGGAACTCGTCGAGCGGCTGTCGAAGATCACGGTGGAACGCCTGACCGATCTTGCCGGCCGCCTGTTCCTCGATACGACGCCGACCATCGCAGCCGTCGGACCCATCAAACCCTTGATGGGCTTCGAGGATCTGCGCGGCCAATTGAAGCCAGCGACGGCAAGCCTGCGTAAAATCGCCGTCTAGCCAGCCATGATAGCGCTCCCCTTCCTGAAAAGCGCTACACCGACGCTGCAGGGGGAGCGGCTGCATCTCAGGCCGCCGCAGCTGTCCGACTACAGGGCCTGGGCCAGCCTGCGCGCCCAGAGCCGCGACTTTCTGGCGCCATGGGAGCCTCTCTGGGCGCCGGACGATCTGGAACGGGCCGCCTTCCGTCACAGGATCCGCCATTATGACGAGGAAGCCGCGGCCGGCACCGCCTTTCCGTATTTCCTGTTCCGCAACGCGGATTCCCGCCTGCTGGGCGGGATAACGCTCGGCAACATACGGCGCGGCGTCGGGCAGAACGCCATGATCGGCTATTGGATCGGCCAGCCCTTCGCCGGCCAGGGCTATATGTATGAGGCGCTGAAGCTGCTTATTCCCCATGCATTTGGCAAGGTAAGGTTGCACCGGCTGGAAGCGGCCTGTATTCCATCAAATGAGAGATCCATAAGGCTTCTCGAAAAAGCCGGATTTCAGAGGGAAGGACTGTTACGCTCTTACCTAAAGATTAATGGTGTATGGCAAAACCATCTGCTCTTCTCATTGATCGAAGACGATGTGCGGCGCTAGTTAAAGGTTCGATCAGTGGTATTTTCTATAGGACAGGTGCTGAAAGGCTTCATCCGCGTGTTTGTCCTTGCGGCAATTCTCGTGGCAACCCAATCGGCGGCGAATGCCCTTGAAACCATCAAGATCACCAAGGAGAGCACCGCGCTCGATCTCTCCAAGGCTGTGGAAATCTACCGCAACCAGGGCGATTCCTTCCAGATATCCACTGCACCCGGCGCGGATGGCATCGTCAGGCGCATCGAGGTTCCGGCCAATGACAAGCGCGCGACCGGCGACTGGGCGGCTTTCTCGCTGGCCAATCCGACCGACGAGCAGATCGACCGCCTCATCGTCGCGCCGCATTTCCGCCTCGTCGGCTCCGGTTTCATCTGGCCCGATCTCGGCTCGACCCGCATAGCGTCGATCACGCCCAGCGAAGGCTTCGCGCTGGACCGGCAGGCGAGCGACGATGCCGATGTGTTCCTCATCACGCTCGACCCGGGGACCGTCATCACGCTCGTCGCCGAGCTTGCCTCGCCCAACCTGCCGCAGGTCTATCTGTGGGAGCCCGATGCCTATAAGGACACGGTGAATTCCTATACGCTCTATCGCGGCATCCTGCTCGGCATTGCCGGGCTTCTCGCGCTGTTCCTGACCATTCTCTTCGTGGTCAAGGGCACTTCGCTCTTTCCGGCCACCGCCGCCCTCGCCTGGGCCGTGCTGGCCTATATCTGCGTCGATTTCGGCTTCTGGAGCAAGCTGATCGAGATCACGCCCGGCAATGAGCAGATGTGGCGCGCCGGCACCGAGGTGGCGCTGGCCGCGACGCTGGTGATCTTTCTCTTCACCTATCTCAACCTCAATCGCTGGCACGACAATTTCAGCTATGGCGCACTGACCTGGATTCTCGGCCTCGCCATCGTCTCCGGCGTCGCCATCTTCGATCCGCCGATCGCCGCAGGTATTGCCCGTTTCTCCTTCGCCCTGACCATCATCGCCGGAACCGTGCTGATCGGCTTCTTCTCGTTCCGCAGCTATGACCGGGCGGTGATGCTCATTCCCACCTGGCTGCTGCTGCTGGTCTGGCTGCTCGGCAGCTGGCTGACCGTCTCGGGTCTGCTTTCCAACGACATCATCCAGCCTGCCCTCGCCGGCGGCCTCGTGCTCATCGTGCTCCTGATCGGCTTCACGGTGATGCAGCATGCCTTTTCCGGCGGCGCGCTGCAGCAGGGGCTGTTCTCCGATGTCGAGCGGCAGGCGCTCGCGATCATCGGTTCGGGCGATATCGTCTGGGATTGGGACGTGCCGCGCGACCGCGTGGTGACGACGCCGGACCTCACCAATTTCCTCGGAGCCTCGGCGAGTTCCCTGCATGGCGCGGTGCGCAACTGGCTGCCATCATTGCATGCCGACGACCGCGACCGTTTCCGCACGACGCTCGACGTGATCCTGGAGAACCGGCGCGGGCGCATCTCGCAGACCTTCCGCCTGCGCGCCAATGACGGCCATTATTACTGGTATTCGCTGAAGGCCCGCCCGGTGATCGGCTCGGATGGCGAGATCGTCCGCTGCGTCGGCACGCTGATCGACGTGACCGAGCAGAAAAAGGCGGAAGAACGGCTCCTGCACAATGCCGTCCACGACAATCTGACCGGACTGCCGAACCGCGAGCTCTTTCTCGACCGCCTCGGCTCCGTCATCACCATGGCCCAGACGGAAAGCAAGATCCGCCCGACGGTGTTCATCATCGATATAGACCGCTTCAAGCAGGTCAATGACGGGCTTGGCCTCTCCGCCGGCGATACTTTCCTGCTGACGATTTCCCGCCGCCTGCACCGTCTCCTGCGCCCGCAGGACACGCTCAGCCGATTGAGCGCGGACCAGTTCGGGCTCATCCTCGTATCGGAGAGCGAGCCGGCCAAGATCGCCGCCTTCGCCGATGCCATCAAGCAGGCGATACGCGCGCCCATCGCCTTCTCCAAGCGCGAGATCGTGCTGACGGCGTCGCTCGGCCTCATCACCTGGACCAGCGGCAGCACCGCCTCGCCCGAGGATCTCGTCAAGGATGCGGAACTTGCGATGTTCCAGGCCAAACGTTTCGGCGGCGATCGTATCGAACCGTTCCGGCCGGCTTTCAGGGCCGTGGGCAGCGACCGCCTCCAGCTCGAATCCGATCTGCGCAGGGCGCTGGAGCGCCGCGAAATCCACATGGCCTACCAGCCCATCATCCGGCTCGAGGACAACAGCATTGCCGGGTTCGAAGCGCTGATGCGCTGGGACCATCCGCGCCGCGGCTCGATACCGCCTTCGGAGTTCATTCCCATTGCCGAAAGCTCCGGCCTGATCGTGCAGCTCGGCCTCTTCGCCATGCAACGCGCCGCCGAGGACCTTGTCGGCTGGCAGCGCACCGTCGGCGCCACGCCGCTGTTCGTATCGGTGAATATCTCCAGCAGCCAGCTCATCCGCCAGGACCTGATCGACGATGTGCGCTCGGTGCTGCTGCAGACCCAGATCAAGCCCGGCAGCCTGAAACTCGAGCTTACCGAGTCCCTGATGATGGAGAATCCGGAGCGTTCCGCCTATGTGCTTTCGAGCGTGCGGGCGATGGGCGTCGGCGTATCGCTCGACGATTTCGGCACGGGCTATTCGTCGCTCTCCTACCTCACCACGTTCCCGTTCGACATGATCAAGATCGACAGGTCGTTCCTGCGTGCCGAACAGCCGCAGAAGGTCACGCTGCTGCGCTCAATCATCAGCATGGCGCATGATCTTGGTCTATCCGTCGTCACGGAAGGCATCGAGAGCGAGAGCGATGCGCTTCAATTGCGCCAGATGGGCTGCGAATATGCGCAGAGCTTCATGTTCAGCCCGCCGCTGACGATCGACGCGGTGACAAAGCTGCTGCGCGAGCAGTTCCAGCAGTCGAAAGCTTCGTGAGATAGCTCAGGCGTGGCCGGCCTCGGTCGCCAGCCGCGAAGGATCGACACCCATGTGGTTCAGGATGCGATCATATTTCCGCTCGATATCCGTATCGAACAGCAATTCCTGGGTGGCGGTACAAGTCAGCCAGCCATTATTGGCGATCTCGTTTTCGAGCTGCCCCGAGGCCCAGCCGGAATAGCCAAGCGTCATCAGCGCCCGCCGCGGACCGCGGCCGCCGGAAATCGCCCGCAATATGTCGATCGTTCCGGTGAGGCAGATCTCCTCAGCCACGGGCATGGTCGAATCCGTCAAATAATCATCGGAATGCAGAACGAAACCGCGGCGCATCTCGACCGGCCCGCCGCTGCGCACCAGGAAATCCCGCGTCCTGTCGGGCATGACAATCGCCTGTTCCTCATCGAGCACGCCCAATTGCACCAGAATGTCGGCGAATTCCATCTCCTGCACCCGGTTGATGATCAGGCCCATGGCGCCCTTGTCCGAATGGGCGCAGACATAGATGACCGAACGTGCAAAACGGCTGTCATCCATTCCCGGCATGGCGAGAAGGAAGTGCCCATTGAGAAAACCAGTGTTCTTTGTCGGGTCGCTGAAAATCTCCATCCCTCAAGGTTACCAAGGAATTTGCAAATGACAACGACATGACGGATAAATTCTGCGCTCCGGCTCTCGTACTTTCGTAGCCCATACTCTCACGGATAAATGATGATTGCGGCCTGCAAGCTTCCTTGTTCCCGCCCCAAAGCGCTGTAATGTGCGCCTCCATGAGAAAAGCTCTCCTCATCATGCTGGCTGCCACCGCCTTCGCTTCGACTGCGAATGCCGGCAGTTCGCAATGGACGAAAACGCCCGGCGGAGCGGTTCGCCTTATCGTGGAAGAACCTGCCGCAGGCGCGCGCGCGGTGCGCGGTGCCTTGCAGATCAACCTCGATCCGGGCTGGAAGACCTATTGGCGCGAGCCGGGAGATGCCGGCGTTCCGCCCGAGCTCGATCTTTCGCAAAGCGCCAATATCGCCGGGCACGAATTGTCCTTCCCTGCCCCGCACCGCTTCAAGGATGGCGCGTCGCATTGGGCAGGGTACAAGAAGCCGGTATTTCTGCCGGTTTCCATCACGCTTGCCGATACATCCAGGCCTGCCCACATCAAGGGGCACGCTTTTCTCGGCATTTGCGAGACGGTCTGCATTCCGGTAACCGCGGAGTTCGACGTTGCGGTCGGCGGCCAGAAAAGCGATCCGCTGACCGATACGCTGGTCGATACCGCATTCCAGCAATTGCCGGCACCGGCCAGCGATGCCTTCGGCATATCGAGCGGCAGGAAGAAAGGCGATGTGCTCTACCTCACCGTCAAGCTGCCATCGCAGGACCCGGCCATCGATCTCTTCGCTGCGGGACAGAGCGGCATCACGCTCGGCATGGCTCATCTCAAGAAGCGCGAAGGCACGGAGGCGACGTTCGCCGTGCCAGTGCTTTCCGGCAAGGACCGCCCGGCCGGTGTCCTGGACTACACGCTGGTACAAGGGCAAGAGGCGGTTTCGGGCCACATATCCATCGAGGATTGAATATCGCGCCGCAACGCCTCGCAAATCCATGGCGCATCATCTATATGCGCTGTGTCGAAATTTTCACCAAGGAGCAGATATGACCATCAAGATCGGCGAACGCTTGCCTGACGCTACGTTCAAGAGCAAGACCGACGAGGGTGTCAGCAACATCACATCGGACGAGCTGTTCAAGGGCAAGAAGGTGGTATTGTTCGGAGTGCCGGGCGCTTTCACGCCCACATGCAGCATGAACCATCTGCCCGGATATCTGGAAAACCGCGATGCCATCCTCGGCAAGGGCGTCGATACGATCGCCGTCGTTGCGGTCAACGATCCCCATGTGATGGGCGCCTGGGCCAAGGCCACCAATGGCGAGGGCAAGATCCTCTATCTTTCCGATGGCAATGCCACTTTCACCAAGGCCGTCGGTCTGGAGATCGATCTGGCGGCGGGTTCCATGGGTGTCCGCTCGAAGCGCTATTCCATGCTCATCGAGGATGGCGTGGTCAAGCAGCTCAACATCGAAGACGCACCCGGCCAGGCCATTACCTCAAGCGCCGCGACCATACTGGAGCAGCTGTAGCAAACCCGCCGCGGTGGAAGCCCTCTTTCATCGCGGCTGGCAAGTTCTGCTGGTAGAGCACTGATTTTCAACCGGCTTTTCTCGGGCGCTTGAAGGGTGCCATGCCGGCACGGGCGAGCTCGTCGGCGCGCTCGTTCTCCGGATGGCCGGCATGCCCCTTGACCCAGTGCCAGACGACGTGATGACGCCGCCTCGCCTCGTCCAGTGCCTGCCAGAGCTCGGCGTTCTTCACCGGCTTCTTCGCCGCGGTCTTCCAGCCATTCCTCTTCCAGCCCTCGATCCAGCCGGAAATGCCGTCGCGCACATAGACGGAGTCGGTATAGAGATCGACATGGCATGGCTCTTTCAGCGCGTTGAGGGCGGAGATCGCCGCCATCAATTCCATGCGATTATTGGTCGTATCCGCCTCGCCGCCGGAAAGTTCCTTTTCATTGCCGTTCCAGCGCAGCACCGCTCCCCAGCCGCCGGGGCCGGGATTGCCCGAACAGGCGCCATCGGTAAAAGCCTCGATCTGCTTCACGAAGCGACCCTTTCGGCTGCAAGCCCATATTCCTCGGCCGTCTTCACAGCCCTGTGGAAGCGCATGCGCCGGACATATTCCATCGGGTCCTTCTTCACGACCAGGCTGCCCTCCGGCGTGTTCAACCAGTCGTAGAGGCGGGTCAGCATGAAGCGCAGCGCGGAACCGCGCGCCAGGACCGGCAGGCTTTCCACCTCCTGCGGCGAAAGCGGGCGCACCGAATTATAGCCGCGCAGCAATGCCGTGCCCTTGGTGATGTTGAAGGAATAGTCCTTTTCGAAGCACCAGGCGTTGAGACATACGGCAACGTCATAGGCCAGTATGTCCGTGCAGGCGAAATAGAAATCGATGAGGCCGGAAAGCTTCGCCCCGAGGAAGAAGACATTGTCGGGGAAGAGATCGGCATGGATGACGCCGGCAGGCAGATGCGCCGGCCAGTTCTCCTCGAGGAAGGCGAGATCGGCTTCCGTCTCGCGGGCCAGCCCCGGCTCGACGCGATCCGCATCGTCGCGCGAATTGTTCCAGAGCGGCCGCCAATCCTGCACCGAGAGCGCATTCCTGCGCCGCATGGGGAAATCGGCGCCTGCGACATGCAGATGCGCCAGCGCCTCGCCGACGGCATGGCAGTGCTGGGCGGTCGGCCGGCGCATCCACATGCCTTCGAGGAAGGTGACGAGGGCGGCAGGGCGTCCGGCCAGCCGTCCTATGCTGTTGCCGTCCTTGCCGATCACCGGCAGCGGACAGCTGATGCCCTTGCCGGCCAGGTGCTGCATGAGCCCGAGGAAGAATGGCAGATCGTTGCTGTCGACGCGCTTTTCGTAAAGCGTCAGGATATAGGCGGCCTTGCGCGTGTGCAGGAGATAGTTCGAATTCTCGACGCCTTCCGCGATCCCCTTGTAGGAGAGCAGTTCGCCAACGTCGTAATCCTTGAGAAAGCCCGCGAGGTCCGTTTCGTTGATATCCGTATAGACCGCCATGCTCAGTGCGCCCCGTTGACGAACGCCATGTCGCTGTTCGTCAATTCCACATCGCGCAAATCGCGCATGACGTGGAAATTCTCGGTTTCCACGGTCGTTTCGGCCAGTTCTATCGATACGGCATAACGCTCGGAAAATGCCTCGATGATCTCGTCGACGATGATCTCCGGGGCCGAGGCGCCAGCGGAAAGCCCGACAACGCCGATTTCGCCAATCGCCGCCCAGTCGATATCCGAGGCGCGCTGCACCAGCATGGACTGCGTTGCGCCCGAGCGCTCAGCCACTTCGACGAGGCGCTTGGAATTCGACGAATTGGGCGCACCGACGATAAGAAAGAGATCGCAGCCCGGCGCGGCCGCCTTCACCGCATCCTGTCGGTTGGTCGTGGCGTAGCAGATGGATTCGGCGGCCGGCGCGGTCAATTGCGGGAAACGGCGCTGCAGCGTCGCTATGATGCCTGCCGTATCATCCACCGACAGCGTCGTCTGCGTGACGAAACCGAGATTCGCCGGATCTTCGGGCATATAGGCCTCGGCATCCTCGATGGTTTCGATGAGGGTGACTGCCCCCTCCGGCAACTGGCCCATGGTCCCGATCACTTCGGGGTGGCCCGAATGCCCGACCAGCACCACATGGCGCCCGAGGCGCTGGTGCCGCATCGCCTGCTTGTGCACCTTGGACACAAGCGGACAGGTGGCGTCGAGATAGAAGAGATTCTTGTTCTCCGCATCCGTCGGCACGGATTTCGGCACGCCATGGGCGGAGAAGATCACCGGCTGCCGGCGGTGCCAGTCCGGTATCTCGTCGAGTTCCTCGACGAACACCGCGCCCCGCGCCTGCAAACCCTCGACCACATAGCGATTGTGCACGATCTCATGGCGCACATAGACCGGAGCGCCATATTTCTTCAGAGCGAGAATGACGATCTGGATGGCGCGATCCACCCCGGCGCAAAAACCGCGCGGCCCGCACAGGCGGATTGTCAGTGGGCTCTTGTCGGTCATGTTCTCCGGATCTCGCAGGTAGTGTTGCTTCACCACGGAATTGGGCGGCAAATGGCGCGAAGTCAAGCCCGAAACAGCTTTTCTCACGCCGGCTGCCCGTCCCGCGGGGTCTGTTTGCGGCGCAGGAAGGAGATTGCCGCGATGATCAGCAGCGTCGCTGCTAGCCCGTACCAAGTCACCGCATATTGCAGATGATTGTTGGGCAGGTCGATGATCGTGACGCCGCCGACGGGAAGCCCGCCGGGGTTCGGGGCCTCATTGGCATCGACGAAGAATGACAGCACTCTATCGGCAGCGATGCCCGATTGCGCCGCCATTCCCGCCAGGTCTTTCCAGTAATAGATATTGCTCGCGGCGTCATTGTCCGGCAGCAGCGAGGACGGCTTGCCGGGCAGCGGATTGCGCGCGAGGCCCGTTATCGTCACCGGCCCTGCCACCTGCCCCGCCGGACGGGTCGCCGGGTCCTTCCTGTCATAGGGAACGAAGCCGCGATTGACGAAGACCGTCCTGCCATCCTCCAGCGCCAGCGGCGTATAGACATTATAGCCGGACGTGCCCTTGTAGGTGGTGAAGAAGTGGCGTTCCTTGTCGTTCAGGAGCCGGCCCGACAGGGTGACCGTGCGGTAATCGACGTCCTGGCTGTCGCGCCAGAGCGCTTCGATTTCGCCAAGCGAGGCACCGGGGGCATGGCTGCGCGCCTCAATTTCCGCGAGCAGCCCTTCCTTCCATTGCAACCGCTCCACCTGCCATGTGCCAAGACCGATCAAGGCCAGGAACACCAGGAGGCCCAGGATGAATTTCACCCAGGGAAAGCGCCTTCGTTCAGCCATTGCTCAATGCTCATGCGTATGCGGGAGGTCGAGCTTGCCTTCTTCGGCCTTGTGCTTGTACTGGAGCGCGATCAGGACGCCCTTCATCCAGCGCAGCGCCGTCAGGCACAGGACGAGCGCGAGCGGTATCCACAGCAGGAAATGCACCCATAGCGGCGGGCCGACATTGACCTCCATCCACAGCGCCAGCCCGACGACGATGAAGCCTATGAGCAACATGACAAGCACGGCCGGGCCATCGCCGGAATCGATGAAGGAATAGTCCAGCCCGCAGCTCGAGCACTGGCGCGCCGGCGCTATGAAGCCATTGAACAGCCTGCCCTGGCCGCAGCGCGGGCAGCGGGCCTTGATTCCAGCGCTGAACGGATCAACGGGCGGATATAGGGCCTTGTCATCTTGCATGATTTCCAACTCAGGGGTTTATTTCGATTGGCGTTCCATCCTGGACGAGCGCCCAGATTTCATCCATCTGCGAATTAGTGACCGCTATGCAGCCATCTGTCCAGTCGATAAGTTGTAGCACCCAGCCCCACCAGCCATAGCCGTTGACGGCGCCATGGATCATGATGTCGCCGCCCGGCGAGACGCCAAGCGCGCGGGCCGCCGCCCTGTCCTGCGCATTGGGATAGGAGACATGGATGGATTTGTGCGCCATGCTTTTCGGGTTGCGCCAGTCGAGCACATATCGCCCCTCCGGCGTGCGTTCATCGCCTTCCCAGCGCTTGTGGCCGACGGGCCGCGCGCCAAGTGCGATCCTGTATTCCCTTATGGGCTTGCCCGCCGATAGCAGTTCCATGCGGCGCTCCGCCTTGTAGACGCGCACGAGATCGACCGGACCATCCTGCGCCGGCGCCGAAGCGGCCATGCCGAGGCAAAGCAGGATGGCGCAGAGGATGGTTTTCCAGATCGGCATGAATCCAGCATATCGCCGGCGAATGCGTCCAAATAAAGAGGGCGGCAGGTCTGACCTGCCGCCCTGATGACTCGCCCGGATCGGAGTGCCTATTCGGCGGCCAGCGGCGCGCCCCACGAAGCCCATACATAGACCGTGAAGAACAGGAACAGCCATACGACGTCGACGAAGTGCCAGTACCAGGCGGCAGCCTCGAAGCCGAAATGCTTCTGCGGGGTGAAATCGTTCTTGATCGCCCGGATGAGGCAGACGAGCAGGAAGATCGTCCCGATGATCACATGGAAGCCGTGGAAGCCGGTCGCCATGAAGAAGGTGGCGCCATAGATCGAATCCTTGAACGCGAATGGCGCATGGATGTACTCATAGGCCTGCACGAAGGAGAACAGCACGCCGAGGATCACCGTCAGCGACAGGCCGGTGATGAGGCCCTTGCGATCATTGTGCAGCAGGGCATGGTGCGCCCAGGTCACCGTGGTGCCGGAAAGCAGCAGGATCACCGTGTTGTAGAGCGGCAGGTGCAGCGGGTCGAGAACCTCGAGGCCCTTGGGCGGCCACACGCCGCCGGTGAAGGCTGCACGGGCTACCTGCTCCGCGTCGGCCGGGTAAAGGCTGGCATCGAAGAACGCCCAGAACCAGGCGGCGAAGAACATCACCTCGGAGGCGATGAACATGATCATGCCATAACGCAGGTGCAGCGAGACGACCCGCGTGTGGTGCCCCTGCTTGCCTTCCTTGATCGTATCCGACCACCAGCCAAACATGGTGTAGAGCACGATCACCAGACCGACCAGGAATATCCACGGATTGGTCAGGTTGGCATTGAAGAGAACGAACTCGCCGCCGGAATGGTACCGCATGAAGCCGATACCGCCGATTGCCAGGATGAAAGCGCCGACCGAGGCGAGAAAGGGCCAGGGGCTCGGATCGATAATATGGTAGTCGTGGTTCTTTTGGTGCGCTTCGGCCATTTTAACCCCCGCAAGGTCTGTTATCGAATAAACATCGGCAGCACTGCCGGTGCAAGTTCAGAGTTGTCCCGCCTTGTCCTTCTTCGTCACATCGGCGCTGGCGGCAACCGGCGCAGGCATGTCGATCGGAAAGAATGTATAGGACAAGGTAATTGTGTGAACGCCTTCAAGTTCCGGCGCATTGACGATCTCCGGGTCAACGAAGAAGACCACCGGCATCTCCATGTCCTCGCCCGGCTTCAACACCGTATCGGTAAAGCAGAAACACTCCACCTTGTTGAAATAGGCTCCCGCCGCCTGCGGCGTGACATTGAAGGACGCCCTGCCCGCCGTCGCCTTGCCGGTGACGTTGCGGGCTTCGTACTTGATCAGCGTCGTCTCGCCGATATTCATCGTCACTTCGCGCTGCACCGGCTTGAAATCCCAGGGCAGCCCGCCCGACGTATTGGCGTCGAAGCGCACCGTGATCTTCCTGTCGAGGATCGTATCGGAAACCTGTTCGACCCGCTGAGTCGTGCCGCCATAACCCGTGACCTGGCAGAACATCGCGTAGAGCGGAACCGCGGCAAAGGCCATGCCCACCATGCCGAAGAAGAAGGCGAGGCACGAAATCGCTATGGTCCGGTCGGACCAGCGGGATTTCCTTGCGGGTGCGTTGCTCTGTGTCATTCTTCCAACCTACATCGGCCTGTTGAAGAGAGCGGCACCGAGCTTTGCCCAGGTGCCCACATAGACGATGACCACGAAGGCGGCCAGCGCCAGCGCCAGCGCCAGCGACCGGCTGCGCCGCGCCCGCTTCTGCTTTTCCGTGAGGGTAACGCGATCCTCGCTCATATCGCCCCACCGAACGCCGCCATGGCCTTGCCGACCAGAACCTCGCCGAGGAGGACGGCATAGAGCGAAAACAGGTAGAAGATCGAAAATGCGAACAGCTTCTTTGCCGGGCTGATCATCGGCTCGCCGACTTCCGCGCGCCACACCTTGAAGGCGTAGAGCAGGAACAGCGCACCCATGACGATGGAGAACACGCCATAGGCCGGCCCGGCAAAGCCCATCACCCAGGGCAGCACGCCAACCGGCGCCACCAGCACCGTATAAAGGAGGATCTGGAACTTGGTCGAAGCCGCGCCCATCACATTCGGCATCATCGGGATGCGGGCCTTTTCATAGTCGTCAGACATGAACAGCGACAGCGCCCAGAAATGCGGCGGCGTCCACAGGAAGATGATCATGAACAGCACGATGCTCTCGATGCTGACGGAATTGGTGACGGCGGCCCAGCCGATCATGGGCGGGAACGCACCCGCCGCGCCGCCGATGACGATGTTCTGCGGCGTCGAGCGCTTCAGCCAGATCGTATAGATCACCGCATAGAAGAAGATGGTGAAGGCGAGCAGGAAGGCGGCAAGGAGATTGACGAAGAGCCCGAGCGTGACGACCGAGAATGCCGACAGCACCAGGCCGAAGCCCAGCGCTTCCTCGCGCGAGACGCGTCCGGCCGGGATAGGCCGCTTGGCGGTCCGCTTCATCACGGCGTCGATATCGGCGTCGTACCACATGTTGAGCGCGCCGGAGGCGCCGGCTCCAACCGCAATGCACAGAATGGCGATCGCCGCGATGACCGGATTGATATGGCCGGGCGCCGCCATCATGCCGACGAACCCGGTGAAGATGACGAGCGACATGACCCGAGGCTTGAGCAGGGCAATGAAATCCGATGCGCTGGCCTCTGAAAGACCTGCGCCCGCATCCATGACTGCCTGTTTCTCGATAAGTGACATTCGCTTTTTAAAGTCCGCTGCTGTGTTGGTCGGGCGGGCCGCCATGAAGACGGCCCGCCCTGATCGTTACTTGATGCGTGGAAGCTGTTCCCACTGATGGAAGGGCGGCGGCGAAGAAAGCTGCCATTCCAGCGTCGTGGCGCCGACACCCCACGGATTGGCTCCTGCTTCGCGCTTCTTGGCAAAGGCCTCGAAGACGCCGAAGAGGAAGATCAGCACGGCGACGCCCGAGATGTAGGAACCGATCGAGGATACCTCGTTCCAGCCCTGGAACGCATCCGGATAATCGATATAGCGGCGCGGCATGCCGGCAAGCCCGAGGAAATGCTGCGGGAAGAAGACAAGGTTGACGCCGATGAACGTTACCCAGAAATGCACATGGGCGATCGTCTGGTTGTACATGTAGCCGGACATTTTCGGGAACCAGTAGTACCAGCCCGCGAAGATGCCGAAGACAGCGCCCAGCGACAGGACGTAGTGGAAGTGGGCAACCACGTAGTAGGTGTCGTGCATCGCGCGGTCGAGACCGGCATTGGCCAGTTGCACGCCGGTGACGCCGCCGACGGTGAACAGGAAGATGAAGCCGATAGCCCAGACCATTGGCGGCTTGAACGAGATCGACCCGCCCCACATCGTGGCGATCCAGGAGAAGATCTTCACGCCGGTCGGAACCGCGATGACCATCGTCGCGAAGACGAAGTAGCGCTGCGTCTCGAGCGACAGGCCGACCGTATACATGTGGTGCGCCCAGACGATGAAGCCGACGACGCCGATGGCGACCATGGCGTAGGCCATGCCGAGATAGCCGAAGATCGGCTTGCGCGAGAAGGTCGAGACGATGTGGCTGACGATGCCGAAGGCCGGCAGGATCATGATGTAGACTTCAGGATGACCGAAGAACCAGAAGAGATGCTGGAAAAGGATCGGGTCACCGCCGTTTTCGGGAGCGAAGAAGGCAGTGCCGAAGTTGCGGTCGGTCAAGAGCATGGTGATGCCGCCTGCGAGCACCGGCAGGGCCAGGAGCAGCAGGAAGGCGGTGATCAGCACCGACCAGGCGAAAAGCGGCATCTTGTGCAGCGTCATGCCCGGCGCGCGCATGTTGAAGATCGTGGTGATGAAGTTGATCGCACCGAGGATCGACGAGGCGCCGGCAATATGCAGCGACAGGATCGCGAGATCCATCGCCGGACCGGGCTGGCCCGAGGTCGACAGGGGCGGATAGATCGTCCAGCCGCCGCCCGTGCCGAAGCCGCCTGCCGGGCCCGGAACGAAGAGCGAAAGCAGGAGGAGAAGCAGTGCCGGCGGGAGCAGCCAGAACGAGATGTTGTTCATGCGCGGAAACGCCATGTCCGGCGCACCGATCATGATCGGCACCATCCAGTTGGCGAAACCGCCGATCAGCGCCGGCATGACCATGAAGAAGATCATGATGAGGCCGTGGGCCGTCGTGAAGACGAGATACATGTGCTTGCCGGCATCGAGCGCCGCATCGCCCTCGAACCCGTAGACCATGGCGGCGAGGCCGTGGAATATCTGGATGCCGGGCTGCTGGAGCTCCGCACGCATGGCGATCGACAAGACACCGCCGATAATGCCCGCGATGATCGCGAAGATCAGATAAAGCGTTCCAATGTCCTTGTGGTTGGTCGAATAGACCCAACGCACCCAACCACGCGGTTTGTGATCGTGGTGTTCGTGGTGGGCTTCGTGAGCAGCTGAACCTGCCATGAGATAGCTCCCGTTCCTCAAATGCAAAGCGCAGCTGGCTTAGTTGCCAGCCACATTGATGTTCTTGCCGGCTTCCACCGAAGCGGCGAGCGTCTTGTAGGCCCCCGGCAGATCGCTGCCGGCAGCCGCGAACCAGGCATCATACTGCGCCTGCGAGACGACGCGTATGGCGATGGGCATGAAGGCATGGTCCTTGCCGCAGATTTCCGAGCACTGGCCATAGTAAAGGCCTTCCTTGTCGGCCTTGAACCAGGTCTCGTTGACGCGGCCGGGCACGGCATCGATCTTCACGCCGAAGGCCGGCATGGCGAAGGCGTGGATGACGTCGGCGCCGGTCACGAGGACGCGCACCGTCGTGTCGACCGGCACGATCATCTCGTTGTCCACAGCCAGGAGGCGCGGATAGGCCTTGATGTCTTCCTTGCCGGCGGTGCTGCGGTCGGCATCCTTGAGCATGACCGAATCGAAGGAAAGCGGCGTCTCGCCCGCCTGGTACTCATAACCCCAATACCACTGGTAGCCCGTGGCCTTGACGGTGAGCTTCGGATCTTCGGGCGAATATTGCGCCGTCAGCAGCTGGAAGGACGGCACGGCGAGGAAAAGCAGGATGACGACCGGCGCCACCGTCCAGACGATTTCCACGGCGGTGTTGTGGCTCGTCTTGGAAGGCACGGCGTTCCTGCTCGCGCGGTAACGCAGCATGACCCAGGCCAGGAGGCCCATGACGAAGAGCGTGATCGGAATGATAAACCAAAGCGTGTAGCGCTCGAACCAGACAATCTGCTCCATGATGCCGGAAGCGGCCGGTTGGAACGTGATCTGCCAGGGTTCGGGCTGCGCCGCAAAGGCAGTGCCAGCGCACAAAAGGCCACCCAGGATACCGGTCAGCGTGACAATGTTCTTCTTCACCTAGAAATCTCCCGAATGAAGCTTTGGTTCCATACATTATTGCCGGGCGGCGAGGCCCGGGTCCTGCCGCGTTCAAACCACACATTAGCCCACATCGCAAGGAAGGCGAACGTGAACCCATGCGGCATTTTTGCGCGCAGCCTGCCCGATAATTGACCCGATGCGGCCAAACGGATGAATTTTTAGCCGCGATGGCGTGTTTTCCTCGTCAGAGCGGCGTTCAGCACACAATCCGGCCACTTTTGCGCTGCACCAAACCGGAATGGCTGCCATACGCTGGGGAGTGTTCAAGTGGCATTCTTTTCATCCGGTTCGGGGCGGTTTATCGTCTGGATGATTCGTTTTGGAGCCACCATGTCATTTTTTGCGTTACATAAGATTACAGCACGTAAGATTATCGCCGGCCTGTTCGTCGCTACGATCGCGGCCTTGCCCGCCAACGCCCTTGCGGCGCCCCAGAGCGGAACCGTGAAGTCGACCCATGGCGCATGGTCCATTCTCTGCGACACGCCGGCCGGAGCCAAATCGGAGCAATGCGCGCTCGTCCAGAACGTGGTCGCGGCGGATCGGCCCGAAATGGGCCTTTCGGTCGTGGTGCTCAAGACCGCCGACAACAAGGCGAAGATCCTGCGCGTCCTCGCACCGCTCGGCGTGCTGCTGCCGAACGGGCTCGGCCTCAATGTCGACGGCAAGGACATAGGCCGCGCCTATTTCGTCCGCTGCTTCGAAGATGGCTGCTATGCGGAAGTCATTCTCGAGGACCAGCTGGTGCAGACGCTGAAGACCGGCAAGGCGGCGACGTTCATCGTCTTCCAGACGCCCGAGGAAGGCATCGGCATCCCGGTCGAACTGAACGGATTCGGCGCAGGTTTCGACGCCCTCCCCTGAGCGCTTCAAAGCGGGCTTCAAATTTCGGGTTGTCCCGCGCTGGCCGAAGTCCTACATCCGTTCTTGTAATTGCCATTGGAACCGGATGTTGCCATGAAAAGCCTTATCGACAGTTTTGACGCCCCCCGGGAGAAAATCCTCGAAACTGTCAAGCATGCGCTTGGCTCGGCCGATGATGGCGAGCTTTTCGTGGAATATCGCGAATCGGAAGGCCTCGTCTTCGACAATGGCCGGCTGAAGAACGGTTCGTTCAACCAGGATCGCGGTTTCGGCCTGCGCGCCGTCGCGGGTGAAGCCGTCGGCTATGCGCATGCGGGCGAGCTTTCGCTGAATGCGCTTGGCCGCGCGGCCGATGCCGTCTCGGCCGTCGCCACGGGACATGCTGGCACCTACCAGGCCGCGCCGCCAAGAACCAATATCAGCCTTTATGGCGACGAAAATCCCCTCGGCGCGCCGAGTTTCGAGGAAAAGGTCAAGCTGCTCCAGGAAATCGACGCCTATCTGCGCGCCAGGGACCCCAAGGTGCGCCAGGTCACGGCTTCGCTCGCCGCCTCGTGGCAGCAGGTGGAAATCCTGCGCGCTGATGGGCATTTCGTCCGCGACGTCAGGCCCATGGTGCGGCTCAACGTTTCCGTCGTTGCCGGCGATGGCGATCGCCAGGAGAGCGGCAGTTACGGCGCCGGCGGACGCAAGGGTTTCGGCGAATTCATCGCCGGCGGTAATTGGCAGCATGCGGCCGATGAGGCGCTGCGGCAGGCGCTGGTCAATCTGGAGGCGATCCCCGCCCCGGCCGGCACCTTCGATATCGTACTTGCCAGCGGCTGGCCGGGCGTCATGCTGCACGAAGCCGTCGGCCATGGCCTCGAAGGCGATTTCAACCGCAAGAAGACGTCGGCCTTTGCCGGGCTTCTCGGCCAGCGCGTCGCTTCGAAGGGCGTCACCGTCGTCGATGACGGCACGATCACCGAACGCCGGGGCTCGCTGACGGTCGATGACGAGGGCATGCCTACCAACAAGACGGTGCTGATCGAGGACGGAATCCTCGTCGGCTACATGCAGGACCGCCAGAACGCCCGGCTGATGGGCATGGCTCCGACCGGCAATGGCAGGCGGGAATCCTACGCCCATGCCCCGATGCCGCGCATGACCAATACCTATATGCTGAGCGGCGACAGGACGCCCGAGGAGATCATCGCTTCGGTAAAGAAGGGCATCTACGCCGTTTCCTTCGGCGGCGGCCAGGTCGACATCACCTCAGGCAAGTTCGTCTTCGGCTGCACCGAGGCCTATATGATCGAGGATGGCAAGATCGGCGTCCCGGTCAAGGGCGCCATGCTGATCGGCAATGGACCGGACGCCATGCAGCGCATCTCCATGGTCGGCAACGACATGCAGCTCGATACGGGTATCGGCAATTGCGGCAAGGGCGGGCAATGGGTGCCGGTCGGCGTTGGCCAGCCGCATCTGCGCATGGATCGCATGACGGTCGGCGGCACCTCGGTCTGATCCGGCTATTTCTTGCTCAGGAGCGCCACCGTCTCCACATGGGCCGACCATAGAAACTGATCGATCGGCACCACCCGGTCGATCTTGTAGCCGCCCTTCGCCAATATGCTCAGATCCCGCGCCAGCGTGATCGGATTGCACGACACGGCCGCGACCTTCGGCACGGCAGATTTGGCAAGCTCGAGGCATTGCGCCTCGGCACCGGCACGCGGCGGATCGAAGAGCACGCCATTGAAGGGCGCAAGTTCGCGCGGAAGCAGCGGCCGGCGGAAGAGGTCGCGCCGCTCGACCGTCAACGGCTTGAGGCCCTGGACGTGACGCACGGCCCTGTCCAGCGCGTTCACGGCGGCCTGATCGCCCTCGACGGCATGGACGGCCGACTTTTCCGCCAGCCGCAGTGCAAAGGTGCCCGAGCCCGAAAACAGATCCGCCACGCGCTTGGACTTGCCGAGATGCGCCGTGACGAGAGCAGCCATCGCGGTCTCAGCATCGAGCGTAGCCTGCAGGAAACTGCCCGGAGGAACGGCGACGGGCACGCGGCCGAACTGCACGACAGGCTTGCGCGGCTCGACAATGATCTCCCCGTCGAGGCTGAGCCGGGCGAAACCCTTCTCGATGACAAGCGCAGTCAGGGCGCGGCGCTGGGCGCCATCGGGCGCGGCGCAGCCGGATGCCATGATGTCGAGGCCGCTTGCCGTCGCCGTCACCGTCAGCTTGAACGGCTTCATCGCCCCGCCGAGCACGGCGACCAGTTGCCGCAGATCGGCCAGTCGGTCGGTGATGGCCGGCACGGCAATAGGACATTGGGAAATATCGATAAGCTCGTGGCTGTGATGGCGATTGAAGCCGAGCTGCGGCCCGTGATCGCTGTTGCGGACGGCGAAGACCACCCTGCGCCTTGTCTGCGGCGCGCAGGATATCAGCGGATCAAGCGTAAACTGCAATCCGCGCCCGGCAAGGGCATCCTGCACCAGCGACCGTTTCCAGGCGCGATAGGCATCCTCCTGCCAATGCTGCAACGTGCAGCCGCCGCATTCCTCGAAATGCTGACAGACCGGCGCCACGCGCTGCGGCGATGGCTCCAGAAGCGCCATGATCGTACCGCGCCCGTTCTCGACGGCGATATTGGCTGTTTCGCCGGGAAGGGCAAAAGGCACGAACGCCGTTCCGCCGGCAAGGGATACGATCCCATCGCCGCCAGCACCCATCCGCTCTATCGTGACCCGTGTCGTCATTGTTCCTTCAGTCCTGCAAGCAGGAATTCGCGGTTGCCGTCGCCGCCTTCGATCGGTGATGGATGCAGCCCCAGCGACCGCCAGCCCGGCAGGCCGTCCAGCCACTCCCTTAGAGCATTTGCCACGCGTTCGCCATCGCCGGCGTCGCGCAAAATGCCGCCCTTGCCGATTGCCTCGCGGCCCGCCTCGAATTGCGGCTTGACCAGCAGCACGCAATGGGCGCCGCTTTCCGCCAGCGACAATGCCGGTGGCAAGGCGAGCTTCAGCGAGATGAAACTCACATCGGACACCACAATGCCTATCGCGTGGCCGGCCAGGTGGTCCCGCTCCAGTTCCCGCGCATTCAGCCCCTCAAGGCTGGTGACGCGGCTCTCGGCGGCAAGCACGGGGTCGATCTGCCCATGCCCGACATCGACCGCGACGACATGGCGGGCGCCGCGCTCAAGCAGCACCTGCGTAAACCCGCCGGTAGACGCGCCGATATCCAGTGCGGCCCTGCCGGCGACGTCGATCCCGAAGGCGTCGAGCCCGGCGATGAGCTTGAGAGCAGCGCGCGATACATAGGCACTCGCCGGGTCATCGACCATGATTTCCGCCGCCGAGCCGCATTCCGCACCCGCCTTGCGCACGACGCGGCCATCGACCTGCACGGTTCCGCGCAGAATGGCGTCGCGTGCGCGGGATCGGCTGTGGAAGAACCCACGCTCGACCAGCAGTTGATCAAGCCGCATGGCGATCAGGCGCGGACCGGCGCCACCAGCCGGTCACGGCCAAGCGCGGCGAATACCGTCTGAACGATGCCCGCTGCGTTCAATCCGGCGCGGGCATAGAGCGTCTCGGGCTTGGCATGGTCGAGATAGCAATCCGGCAAGGTCATGGTGCGGACACGCAGGCCGCCGTCAAGCAGGCCCTCGCCGCTGAGGAAATGCAGCACATGCGAGGCAAACCCGCCGATAGCGCCCTCCTCCACCGTAACGAGCACTTCATGCGAGCGCGCGAGCCGCCTGATCAGGTCCTGGTCCAGCGGCTTGGCGAAGCGCGCATCGGCGACCGTCGTCGGCAGGCCGGCGGCATCCAGTTCCTCGGCGGCAAGCAGACACTCCTGAAGCCGCGTTCCGAACGAAAGAACAGCGATCTTGCCGCCCTCGCGGACGATGCGCCCCTTGCCTATGGCCAGGACTTCGCCGCGCTCCGGCAGTTCGACGCCGACGCCATCGCCACGCGGATAGCGGAAGGAGATCGGGCCCTCGTCATATTCGGCAGCAGTGCGCACCATGTGGCGAAGCTCGGCCTCGTCCGACGCGGCCATGACGACGAAGCCCGGCAGCGCGGCAAGAAAACCCGTATCGAACGAACCCGCATGGGTGGCACCGTCGGCGCCGACGAGACCCGCCCTGTCGATCGGAAACCGAACCGGCAATTGCTGCAGCGATACGTCGTGGACCACCTGGTCATATCCGCGCTGCAGGAAGGTCGAGTAGATGGCGGCGAACGGCTTGTAGCCCTCGCTGGCCAGCCCTGCGGCGAAGGTCACGGCGTGCTGCTCGGCTATGCCGACATCGAATACGCGGCTCGGAAATGCCTGGCCGAAAAGATCGAGCCCGGTGCCGCCGGGCATCGCAGCCGTGATCGCGACGATCTTCTCGTCGTGGCGGGCCTCCTCGATCAGGCTTGTCCCGAAAATCTTGGTGTAGCTTGGAGCATTGGCCGGCGGCTTCGCCTGCGCGCCCGTGATCACGTCGAAACGATTGACGCCATGATATTTGTCCGCCGATGCCTCCGCCGGCGCATAGCCCTTGCCCTTCTGGGTGACCACGTGGATCAGCACGGGACCATCCATCGTATCGCGCACGTTCTTCAGGACGGGAAGCAGGTGTTCGAGATTATGACCGTCGATCGGGCCGACATAATAGAAGCCGAGCTCCTCGAACATCGTTCCGCCGGTCCAGAAACCCCTGGCATATTCTTCCGACAGCCGCGCCTTCTCCTGCAGGAATTTCGGCAGCTTTCGCGCCAGCTGCTTCGCCGTTTCGCGGAAAGTGCGGTAGGTGCGTCCCGAAACGAGGCGGGCGAGATAGGCGCTCATCGCGCCCGTCGGCGGGGCAATGGACATATCATTGTCGTTGAGGATGACGATGAGGC
Source organism: Phyllobacterium sp. 0TCS1.6A (assembly GCF_026420825.1). Lineage (NCBI taxonomy): Bacteria > Pseudomonadati > Pseudomonadota > Alphaproteobacteria > Hyphomicrobiales > Phyllobacteriaceae > Phyllobacterium > Phyllobacterium sp. 0TCS1.6A. Next base: position 45,640 of record NZ_JAPMAB010000011.1, on the reverse strand, counting down.
GGGCGTCGAGCGCACCGGCATTGTTCATCGCCTCATAGGCCATGCCGGCGGACATGGCGCCGTCGCCGATGACGGCGATCACATTGCGCTTCGTGCCCGAAAGCTCGCTGGCGACGGCCATGCCGAGACCCGCCGAGATCGACGTGGAGGAGTGCGCCGCACCGAAAGGATCATATTCGCTCTCGCTGCGCTTGGTGAAGCCGGACAGCCCGCCCTCCTGCCGCAGGGTGCGGATTCGATCGCGCCGGCCGGTCAATATCTTGTGCGGATAGGCCTGATGGCCGACATCCCAGATGATGCGGTCCTCCGGCGTGTCGAATACGTGGTGCAGCGCCACCGTCAGTTCGACGACGCCGAGCCCCGCGCCGAGATGGCCGCCGGTCGTCGATACGGCGTCGATCACCTCGCTGCGCAGTTCGGCGGCGAGGCGCGGCAGCTCGGATTCCGGCAGCCGGCGCAGGTCGGCCGGGATCGTCACGCTGTCCAGTAGCGGCGTTTCGGGTTTCTTGGTCAAGCCTCGGTTCCATCATGCAATTGCATGCCTGTTCCTAAAGCCTTTTGCGGGCGAATAGAAGAGGCTCCGTCTCCTCGACGGTGAGACAATGCGCGCGATGCTGTCGAACAACCCCTATGCTTCAGGCAGCGGAATGAATTCTTCCTCGTCGCCGGGAACGATATCGAAGCGGCCGCTGCGCCATTCTTCCTTCGCCTGCTCGATCCGCTCGCGCGACGACGAGACGAAATTCCACCAGATATAGCGCCTGGATGGCAGGGCAGCGCCGCCGAACAACATGAAATGTGCGCCTTGCGGCGCAGAAACGAGGATCTCGTCGCCGGCGCGGAAGGCAAGGAGCCGGTCGGCGGGAAACGACTGGCCGGCGATTTCCACCGAGCCATCCAGCGTATAGATCGCCCGTTCTTCCGCCGCCTTGGCGGGAATGACGATGCTGCCGCCCGGCTGCAACCTTATATCCACATAGAGCGTCTCGGCATGCTGCGTCACGCCGGAACGCGCGCCGTGGAACGTGCCCATCACGATTCGGGCCTCCATGCCGTTTTCCTGCAGCACCGGCAGGTCACGCACGCCCGTATTCGCAAAAGCCGGGTCGATCTCTTCGAGATGGTCGGGCAGCGCCAGCCAGGTCTGCAGCCCCGAAATCGGCAATGGCTCCGTCCGCAGTTCTTCCGGCGAGCGCTCGGAATGGACGATGCCGCGCCCCGCCGTCATCAGATTGACGTCGCCCGGCTTGATGACCATCTCGGTACCGAGGCTGTCGCGATGGCGGATATTCCCGTCAAACAGATAGGTCACGGTCGATAGGCCGATATGGGGATGCGGGCGCACGTCGAGCGGATCGGTCGGGCGCAGGATCGCCGGGCCCATGCGGTCGAAGAATATGAAAGGACCGACCAGCCGGCGCTTGGCGGTGGGCAATGCGCGCCGCACCTCGAGCCCGCCTATGTCGCTCGTCCGCGGTATGATCAGCGTTTCGATCGAATCGACCGCCGCCGCATCGCCGGGTTCGGGATCATTGCCGGGGAAGAAACTCATGGCACGCACGCTCCAGTTGTGGAAGCCGCCAGACTAGCGGCTCGTGCCTGCCATGGATAGTCCGCGCCACTGCAACAGTGTGTCGCCTATTCCGGATCGAGCGGCTCGGTGCCGGTCGGCTGGCCGTCGCGGCCAAGCCTGATCTTCTGCACCTTGTCTTCAGCCGCCTTCAACAGGCTGTCGCAATGTTTCTTCAACGCTTCGCCGCGCTCATAGATCAGGATCGACTGTTCGAGCGGCACGTCGCCCCGCTCCAGATCGTCCACGATCTTTTCCAGTTGATCGAGCGCCTGCTCGAAGCTCATGGCGGCGATATCGGAATTGTTCGGGGCGTCGGCCATGCTTTAACCTCTCATCAAGCGTTTGATATGTGCGCCCGCGGAGAGCGACATTCCCTTCAGGTCGTAACCGCCTTCCAGAAGGCTGACAAGGCGGTTCGACGCGTAGTTCCCAGCAGTTTCGAGCATAAGGCCGGTCGCCCAGTCGAAATCGTCCTCGGTCAGGTTGATCTCGGCCAGCGGGTCGCGGTGATGGGCGTCGAAACCGGCGGAAATGATCACCAGTTCCGGCCGGAACGCTTCCAGGGCCGGCAGGATGCGGCTGGTGAAGGCCTCCCGGAAGTCGGCGCTTCCGCTGTCGGGAACCAGCGGCGCATTGACGATATTGCCCTCGCCGGTCTCGTTCTTGCCGCCGGTGCCGGGATAAAGCGGCATCTGGTGCGTGGAACAATAGAGCACGGAAGGATCGGACCAGAAGATGTCCTGCGTGCCATTGCCGTGATGCACGTCCCAATCGACGATGGCGACGCGCTCGACCCCGTGCTTCTTCTGGGCGTGGCGGGCTGCGATCGCCGCATTGTTGAACAGGCAGAAGCCCATGGCCCTGTCCTTTTCCGCATGATGGCCGGGCGGGCGCGACGCCACGAATACATTGTCCGCCCTGCCCTCGAACACGTCGTCGATGGCGGCATTGGCTGCGCCGATGGCCGTCAGCGCCGCTTCCCAGCTCTTCGGACTGACGGACGTGTCGGCATCGACCCGGCTGAGGCCTTCCTGCGGCACCGCCTCGCGCACCCTTTCGACGAAAGTCTCCGGATGGGCAAGCAGGATCGCCTGCTCGTCGCCCATCGGCGCCGTCACCCGGTCAAGCGCATCGAATTCACTGTCCTCCAACACTTTTGCCAGCGCGCGCAGCCGGTCCGGCCGTTCGGGATGGCCGGGCGGCGTCAAATGTTCCAGATAGATCGGATGAGAATAGAGGCGCGTGACCATGAAACTTCCCATTGCGTCGTCGAGCTACAAGTTGCACCAGGCAGCCGAAGCAGCGCAAGGGGGCCTCCATCCGATTTGACCGGTCAGGCGGCGGCGAGCGCCTGGGCGAGATCCGCGATCAGATCGTCCGGGTGCTCTATGCCGATCGAAAGCCGGATCGTCGAATCCAGCACGCCGATACGCTGCCGCACGTCGACCGGAACGCCGGAATGGGTCATCGTGGCCGGGTGGCTCGCCAGCGATTCGGTTCCGCCAAGGCTGACGGCCAGTTTCAGGATCTCGAGCGCATTCAGGAAGCTGAACGCCGCCGGCTGGCCGCCGCGAATGTCGAACGAGAATGTGGAGCCAGCGCCGGTGCATTGCGCGGCGAAAACCTTGCCGATGGGCGATGCCGGGTCGTGGTAGGGCAGATAATGGATATGCTCGACCTTCGGATGGTCGCGCAGGAAATCTGCCACGGCCTTTGCATTCGTATTGGCCTTTTCCATGCGGATCGACAGTGTTTCCAGTGAACGGCCGAGCATCCAGCAGGAATGCGGGTCGAGCTGGGTGCCGATCGCGCCGCGCAGCGCCTTGACCTGTTTCATCACGGCTTTCGAACCAAGCGCCGCGCCGGCGATGAGGTCGGAGTGGCCACCGACATATTTGGTCAGCGAGTACAGCGAGATGTCGGCGCCATGTTGCAGCGGGCGCTGGAACACCGGTCCGAGCAGCGTGTTGTCGCAGGCTATGACCGGGCGATGGCCCTGCCGCTTCTCGATCGCATCGGCTATGCGGCCGATCATGGCGACATCGACAAGGCTGTTGGTCGGATTGGCCGGCGTCTCGATCAGGATCAGCGACACGCGGCCACGTTCCATGGCGTCATTGGCGGCCTGCCTGACGCTGTCCTCGTTGACGCCGTCGGCAAAACCCACGGCGGCGATGCCAAGATTGAGGAAGGTCCTGGCGAGCAGGGTCTCGGTGCCGCCATAGAGCGGCTGCGAGTGGAGGATGGCGTCGCCCGGGCGGGCGAAGGCCAGCAGCGTCGTGGCGATGGCCGACATGCCGGAAGAGAACAGCGCACAGCTCTCGGTCTTTTCATAGACGGCGAGGCGATCCTCGACGATTTCGCTGTTCGGGTGGTTGAAGCGCGAATAGACGAGGCCGGCGCCGGTTCCCGCCGGAGGTTCGCGCCGGCCGGAGACGAAATCGAAGAAGTCCCGGCCCTCTTCCGCCGATTTGAACACGAAGGTCGAGGTCAGGAACACCGGCGGCTTTACGGCGCCCTCGGAAAGCTCCGGGTCGAAGCCGTAATTGAGCATCAGCGTTTCAGGGTGCAGTTCGTGATTGCCGATATGGGTCTTGGAGGGATGTGGAGCGGTCATGCCGGTACCTCGCTTAACTGACTGAACCCGCGAGGTTACAATAAATTCGCCGATCGTTCCTTGCTTATTTGGGCCTGTCTGGCGCACGAACCGCAATGGGACGCGCAGCCGGCGCGACGCTTCCCAAGACTTCGAGGACCCAAGCCCGTTAGAGGATTTCGGTGCGGGTGATCTCGATGCCGAAGCCTTCGAGGCCGACATAATGGCGCTCACGCGAGGCGAGAAGCCGGATCGAGGTAATGCCGAGATCCTTCAATATCTGCGCCCCGAGGCCGATCTGACGCCATTCCTCGTCGCGGACCTTGGCTTCGGCATGGCCCTCGCGCTCCTGGAGCAGCGCCCGGTTGCGATCATCCTCGCTGCCGACACCGACCGAACCCTCGCGCAGATAGACGATGACGCCGCGCTTTTCCTCCGCCATGCGCTTCATGATGCTGTCCAGCGTGTTGCGTGCGCCGAACACGTCCGTCAGCACGTCCTCGCGCTGCAATCGCACCGGAACATCCTCGCCATCGCGAATGTCGCCATAGACGATCGCCGCATGGTGCATCGGCTCCCACGGCAGCGAATAGGTGATGGCGCGCGCCTTGCCGGCGCAGGTGTCGACATCGATTTCGCCAATGCGCTCGATCAGGGTTTCCTTGCGCTGGCGGTAGGCGATGAGGTCCGCCACGGTAACCTGATGCAGATCGTGGGTCTCGGCGAAGTTTTGCACCTGCGGGCCGCGCATGACCGAGCCGTCATCATTGACGAGTTCGCAGATCACGCCGATCGGCGGCAGGCCGGCAAGCTTGCACAGGTCGACCGCCGCTTCCGTATGGCCGGAGCGCATCAGCACCCCGCCTTCACGGGCGACGAGCGGGAAAATATGGCCGGGACGGACGAAATCCGCGGCGCCGGCATTGGGATTGGCAAGGTTGCGCACCGTCAGCGTGCGGTCGTCGGCGGAAATGCCGGTGGTCGTGCCGTGCTTGTAATCGACGGTGACGGTGAAGGCCGTCGAATGCGGCGCGTCGTTCTCCGCCACCATCGGCGCGAGGTTCAACCGGCGCGCCTCCTGCCGCGTCATCGGCGTACAGACGATGCCGGACGTATGCCTGACGATGAAGGCCATCTTCTCGGGCGTGCAGTGAACCGCCGCGACGATCAGGTCGCCCTCGTTCTCGCGGCCGTCATCATCCATGACGACGACGATCTCGCCCCGCTCGAATGCCCGCAGGGCATCCACGACACGCTTCTGATTATAGGCCATTCCGTTGCCCCCTTAGATGCGGCCCGTCTGGCCGCGATGTCTGAGATAATGATCGGCGATCGCGCAGGCCACCATGGCCTCCCCGATCGGCACGGCCCGGATGCCGACGCAGGGATCGTGCCTGCCCTTGGTCATCACATCGACCTGCTGGCCGTCGGCATCGATGCTGCGGCGCGGGGTCAATATCGAAGATGTCGGCTTGACGGCAAAACGCGCAACGATGGGCGCGCCGCTCGATATGCCGCCGAGGATACCGCCGGCATGATTGGAGAGGAAGATCGGCTTGCCGTCATTCCCCATGCGCATCTCGTCGGCATTGGCTTCGCCCGTAAGCTCGGCCGCGGCAAATCCGTCGCCGATCTCGACGCCCTTCACCGCATTGATCGACATCAGATAGCTGGCGATGTCCTGGTCGAGCTTGGCATAGACCGGAGCGCCGAGGCCCGCAGGAACGTTTTCGGCAACGATCTCGATCACCGCCCCTATGGACGAGCCCGCCTTGCGAAGACCGTCCAGATAGGTTGCAAAGCCATCGACTGCACCAGCATCGGGTGTAAAGAACGGGTTCCTGTCCACCTCTTCCCAATCCCAGCGGCTGCGGTCTATCGAGTGCACGCCCATCTTGACCAGCGCGCCACGGACGACGAGCCCCGGCACCACCTTGCGGGCGATCGCCCCGGCAGCCACCCGCGCGGCCGTCTCGCGCGCCGAGGAGCGGCCGCCGCCGCGATAGTCCCTGATGCCATATTTCACGTCATAGGTGTAATCCGCATGGCCGGGCCGATATTGCCGGGCAATGTCGCCATAATCCTTCGAGCGCTGGTCGGTGTTCTCGATCATCATGGAGATCGGCGTGCCGGTGGTGATCATGGTCACGCCGTCATCCTGCAGCATGACGCCGGAAAGCACGCGCACCTGGTCGGGCTCGCGCCGCTGCGTGGTGAATTTCGACTGGCCCGGCTTGCGCTTGTCGAGATAGGCCTGCACCTCCGCCTCGGTGAAGCTGATGCCGGGCGGGCAGCCGTCCACGACGCAGCCAAGCGCTATGCCATGGCTTTCGCCCCAAGTTGTGACGCGGAAAAGATGACCGAAACTATTGTGAGACATGCGCCTACCCGACTTTGTGTGAGGCGGTTTTATGAGCCTTTCGCATCGCGGTCAAACCTGCCTGTGAAATTCCTTCATCCGGCGCGAAAAAAGCAATTCTTTTGCCACAAATGAAAGCTCTAACTGACGCCATAGCAGATATGTATTTTGTCCGAGAGGTTCCCGCCATGCGCCATTTCGTTGCCGCCTTCATGTTTTTCGCTTCACTTTTCCCCGTCGGTGCCCTTGCTGACGATGCGCAAGGCACGATCACCAAGATCGACGAGGACAATTCGACGATCACGCTCGACGATGGCAAAGTCTACAAGCTGCCGGGCGAATTCGACCTGAGCGCGATCGAGAAGGGCATGAAGGTGACGCTGATGTTCGACGTGGTCGACAAGGAGCGCTACATCACCGACATCGAACAGGCGACCGATCTGGCCGAGTAAGCGGGATCACATCCAGGTCAGCTGACCGTTCTCAAGCCGCAATATATGGTCCTGCGTGATCGCCATGTTGGCGGCATCGTGGCCGTCGAGGCCATTGACCATCTGGAAGATGGTGCGCAGGCAGCCGCCATGGGTGACGCAGACCGTCGGCTGGCGCACCTCGGATAGCCAGTCGGCGACACGCACGCCGAGCAGCGCATAGCTTTCGGCGGCCGCGCCCGGAGGTACGAAATTCCACTTGTCGCGGGCGCGCGCATCCACGAGTTCCGGCGTCCTTGCCGCGATATCCTCGATCATAAAGCCCTGCCAGTCGCCGAAATGCACCTCCTTGAGGCGCGCATCGGTGCGATAATCGTGCGGGTCGAGCCCCATGCGCGTCCTGATGCGTTCCATCGTCTCGCGCGTGCGGCGCAGTGGGCTTGCGACGAAATCGAAGCCGCTGCCATCGCCGATCAGCGATTTGATCATGTCGCCATTGCGGTCGGCCTGCACCTTGCCGCGGGCATTGATGTCGATGTCTTCCTGCCCCTGGATGCGCTCGGACACATTCCAGTCCGTCTCGCCGTGTCGCGAGAAATAGATGACCGAACTCGGCAATTTCACTTGATATCAGTCCTTAACGACGGAGATGTCCGGAGCGTCGACCGCCTTCATGCCCACGACGTGATAGCCGCTATCGGCGTGGTGAACCTCGCCGGTGACCGAGCGCGAAAGGTCGGAGAGGAAATAGAGGCCGGCATCGCCGATCTCCTCGATGGTCACCGTGCGGCGCAGCGGTGCGTTATATTCGTTCCACTTCAGGATATAGCGGAAGTCGCCGATGCCGGAAGCGGCCAGCGTCTTGATCGGGCCGGCCGAAATGGCGTTGACGCGGATATTGTCCGGGCCAAGGTCGACGGCGAGATATTTCACGCTCGCTTCGAGCGCGGCCTTGGCGACACCCATGACATTGTAGTTGGGCATGACCTTCTCGGCGCCATAATAGGTGAGCGTGAGGATCGATCCGCCATCGGTCATCAGCTTCTCGGCGCGCTTGGCGACGGCCGTCAACGAATAGACGGAGATGAGCATCGTCTTGGTGAAGTTCGCCTCTGACGTGTCCACGTAGCGGCCGGTCAACTCGTCCTTGTCGGAGAAGCCGATGGCGTGCACGAGGAAGTCGATCTTGCCCCAATGTTGTTCGAGCGCCGCAAAGCAGGCATCGATGGTCGAGGCATCCGAAACATCGCAATGGCCGCAAAGATAGGCGCCGAGCTCTTCCGCCAACGGCTCCACGCGCTTTTTCAGCGCATCGCCCTGATAGGTAAAGGCGAGTTCGGCACCCGCATCATGGGCTGCCTTGGCGATGCCCCAAGCAATCGAGCGATTGTTGGCGACACCCATGACAAGCCCGCGTTTACCCTGCATCAAACCAGTTTTGGCGGTCATCTACCAACCCTTCATGTAACTTCTGATTGACTGCGGTATCGCACAGCCCGCGCCGGGCTTCAAGCCATGCCGTCATAGCCTATTTGGGTTTTCCGGAACGTGCGCAGATCTAGCTCTCCGATTGGCGCAGAAACGCCTCAAGTGCGGGATCGCCATTCTCCGGCAGCATGATGCGGACATGGACGAAAAGATCGCCATGTCCATCCGGCTTGCGGGGCAGGCCCTTGCCCTTCAATCGCAGGACGCGGTCCGAACTCGTCCACGGCGCGACCTTCACCGCGACGCGCCCGTTCAGCGTCTCCACCTCCTGGCGCGAACCGAGCACGGCATCCTTCAACGAAACCGGCAGGTCGGCGTGGAGATCGCGGCCCTCGACGCGGAATCGCGGATGCGGCCGGAAACGGATGGTGACGAGCGCATCGCCCGGCGTTCCGCCGAGAACGCTCTCGCCCTGGCCCTTGAGGCGAATCGTCTGGCCATGCTCCACCTGCGTCGGCAGCTTGATCGCCAGCCGCTTGCCGGTCGGGAACACCGCCTCCACCTTCTCGGCACCGGCGGCCTGTTCCAGGGTGATGTCGATCGTGGCCTGCAGGTCCGCACCCTTGCGGGAAGAGCCGCGCCGCGCACCGCCTGCGCCTGCCGTCTCGCCGAACAGGCTGCTGAGGATGTCCTCGGCGTCGAAGCCGCCCATGCCGCTGCGGAACTCGAATCCGCCCGGGCGCGCTCCACCCCCGCCGAACCCGGCAAATGGATCGCCGCCGCCGCCGCCGCGGGCGAAACCTTCGAAGCCATGGGGCGCGCGCTGCTTGCCCTCACCATCGATCTCGCCGCGGTCGAACTGGGCCCTGCGGTCCTTGTCGCCGACGATTTCGTAAGCCTGGTTTATCTCGGAGAACTTGGCCTGCGCCTTCGGATCATCCTGATTCTGGTCGGGATGATATTTCTTGGCGAGCTTGCGAAACGCCGATTTTATTTCCTCGGGCTTCGCCGTCTTGGCGACGCCCAGCACGCTATAGGGATCGCGCATGCGTGTGCCTTTCCTCGCGACATGCGAATGGATATGAAATTCAGTCCACGCCTATATGGGCTCAAATAGGAAGAAATTCCATATTGTGTCATGAAAAACACGAAAAATCTTGATGTCCACCCCTACATAGGAGCGAAGGATTTCAATGTCCACTGGCCGCCATTCTGCAGGCAGGTTTCGCCCTTGTAGAGCATGACGCCATCAAAGGATTCGCGCGAGGTCTGGAATTCGCGGCAGAGCTCGGCACCGGCCTTCTTCTCGGCGATGGCGGTAATGGTGCCCTGGCTGCCGGTCTCGGGGTTCGACCATGGCAGGGGCTTGTTGCCCCATTGCGTGAAATTCAGGGCCGAGACGATGTTGCGCACGGTGTTCTGGTCGGAAGTTGTCTGTCCGTCCACCGGCTTGTGCGAGGCGACCGAGCCCGTCACGGTACTCTGATCCGGCACCGCATCCTCGACGCCGATGCCCTTCATGGCACAACCGGAGAGAAGGCATAGCGCTACGACCGCCGTTACTACGCCGCCGTGGAAAGTGCCCGAGCCAACCCGTATAATTGCTCCGGACTGCTTGCTATCGGATCGTAGAAGCGCCAAACACATATCTCTCTTTAACAAGCCCAAACCGAATTGACCATGGGACTATGAATTAAATGAAGTTAACAATGGATGACTTCACGCAAAAAACCGATCCTTTTGCGTTGTTCGAGGAATGGTTGCAGGACGCAACGAAGACGGAACCCAACGATCCGAACGCGCTGGCGCTGGCGACGGTCGATGAAGATGGCCTGCCGGATGTGCGCATGGTGCTGCTGAAGGGCTTCGATAGCGACGGATTCGTCTTCTACACCAATTTCGAAAGCCGCAAGGGCGTCGAGATCCTGGGGTCGATGAAGGCAGCCATGTGCTTCCACTGGAAATCGCTGCGCAGGCAGGTGCGCGTGCGCGGACCGGTCGAGATCGTGACGGCGGCCGAAGCCGATGCCTATTACGCCACCCGGCCCCGTGGCAGCCGCATCGGTGCATGGGCGTCGAAGCAGTCGCGACCGCTCGAAAGCCGCTTCGCGCTGGAGAAGGCCGTGGCGGAATATACGGCGCGCTACGCCGTCGGCGACATTCCGCGCCCCGCCCACTGGTCGGGCTTCCGTATCCGTCCCATTTCGATCGAATTCTGGCACGACCGGCCGTTCCGGCTGCATGATCGCGTCGTTTTCGAGCGTTCTTCGCCTGACGAGCCGTGGAGCAAGACCAGGCTCTATCCTTGAGAGCAGGCGGGCGGCTCAGCCCTTCTTGCGCGCGAGGAAATTCATCATCGCGGCGCGCGCTTCCTCCGATTGCAGGCGCTCGGCGAAATGCCGGGCCTCCAGCGCCATCCGTTCGGCCACGGCCTCGCGCGGGCCGCGCAACAGGTCCCGCGTGATCTGCATCGCCTCAGGCGGCTTGGCCGCGATCTCCGTCGCCGCCGCCAACGCGGTTTCCTCGAGCTGCGCGGCATCGACGATCCGGTAGACCAGCCCCGCCGCCTTCGCCTCCTCCGCGCTCAGGTCGTCGCCCTTGGCCAGGAAAGCGAAAGCCTGCTGCGGGCCCATCAGCCGCGGCCCCAGCAGGCTGGACGCCGCCTCGGGAACAAGTCCGAGATCGACGAAGGGCGTCCTGAACAGCGATTGCGGCGTGGCGAAGGTCAGGTCGCAGTGGAAATGCAGCGTCGCGCCGATGCCGATGGCAAGGCCGTCCACGCCCGCAAGCAGCGGCTTGCGCGCCTGGCCGAGCGCCATGATGAAGTCGAACACCTCATTGCCCATCTGGCCGCTGATGGCGAAGGCCATGAAATCCTGCAGGTCGTTGCCGGAGGAGAAGGCGCCGGGAACGCCGAGAAAGAGATTGGCGCGGATCGAGGCGTCGGCCTCGCTGTCCACGAGCGCCGCGGTCATGGCGGCATACATGGCGCGGGTCAGGGCGTTCTTCTTCTCCGGGCGGTTCATCCGGATGAGCTGGACTGCGCCCTGTCGTTCGATCTTGATATGGTCTGACATCGTCTTTCCTAGGTTTCGAGTGCGCTTCGTGCGGCAAGCAGGCTTTCCGCGCCATTGACCACCCGGTCCATCAGCGCCGTGGTTTCGCCAAGCAGGTTCTCGGCAAAGAAGCGGGCCAGCGCCACACGGCCCGCATCGGCGGACGAAAGGGCTCCCCTGGCGAGGCAGGCGCCGCCGGCGGCGAGCCCGAACAGGCGCAGGAACGGCGTCGCGCCGGCCAGCGCCTGCGCTACCTGCCGCTCCGCCAGCCGCTGCTGCAGCCAGGTCGCCGCGGCCTCGAAATCGTCGAGAGCGCGCGCCAGCCGCTGGCCCGTATCGCCGAAACCTTCGCCGCCGGAGGCCTGCACCGCCTCGGCGATGCCGCGCAGTTCGGCGATGTAGCCGCGAATATGCCCGCCATTGCCGAGCGGCAGCTTCCGCTGCACGAGATCGATGGCCTGGATGCCGTTCGTGCCTTCATAGATCGGCGCGATGCGCGAATCGCGCAGGAACTGGGCGGCGCCGGTCTCCTCGATGAAGCCCATGCCGCCATGGACCTGAATGCCGAGCGAGGCGACATCGACGCCTGTATCGGTGGAGAACGCCTTGGCGACGGGCGTCAGGAGATTGGCGCGATCGGCCCAATGGCCCGCATCATGGTGGGCATCATCATCGGCCTTCCCGGTCTTCGCCATGTCCAGCGCATGGGCGCAGCTATAGGCAATGCCGCGGGCCGCGCCGGTCAGCGCCTTCATGGTGAGCAGCGTCCGCTGCACGTCCGGATGTTCGATGATCGGACTCGGCCCCTCGCCCGTCCAGCCCGGCGCCCGCATCTGCCGGCGCTCCTGCGCATAGGCCAGCGCCTGCTGATAGGCCGCCTCGGCCACCGCGACGCCCTGGATGCCGACCGCAAGCCGCGCATTGTTCATCATGGTGAACATGCAGGCGAGGCCGCGATTCTCCTCGCCGATGAGCCAGCCGATGGCGCCGGGCTCGCCGGCAAAGCCATCGCCATAGATCATGGTGCAGGTGGGCGAGCCGTGAATGCCGAGCTTGTGCTCGATGCCACCGCAGAAGACGTCGTTGCGGGCGCCGAGCGAACCATCATCATCGACGAGGAACTTCGGCACGAGAAACAGGGAAATGCCCTTGTTTCCCTCCGGCGCATCGGGAAGCCGCGCCAGCACCAGATGGATGATATTGTCGGTAAGGTCATGCTCGCCATAGGTAATGAATATCTTGCTGCCGAACAGGCGATAGGTGCCGTCATCGCTTCGTTCCGCGCGGCAGCGCAGCGCACCGACATCCGATCCGGCCTGCGGCTCGGTCAGGTTCATCGTCCCCATCCACTCGCCGGAAACGAGCTTCGGCAGATATTTCCGTTGCAGTTCCTCGGTGGCGTGGGCTTCGAGCGCCTCGATCGCGCCGAGCGTCAGCGTCGGCCCTATGCCGAAGGCCATGGATCCGGAATTCCACATTTCGAAGGTCGCGATGGCCAGCATCATCGGCAGGCCCTGCCCGCCATGGCGCTCGTCGCCGGTCAGCGCATTCCAGCCGCCTTCGGTCCACTCGCGGTAGACGTCCTTCCAGCCGGGCGGCATGGTGATCTTGCCATCGGCCAACGGCGTACCATGCTCGTCGCCGACGCGCAGCAGCGGTGCGACGCGCTGCGAGGCGAAACGCCCGGCCTCTTCCAGGATCGCATCGACGAGATCGCTGGAAAGCTCGCCGAACCGGCCCTGTTCAATGGCTGCTTCGAGCCCTGCGACCTGTTTCAGGCAATGGGCGATTTCCTCCACCGGCGCGCGGTACATGTCAAAGTCTCCTCATCCGTCATGCTGGCGCACTTTGAAACGGCGGAACGCGCAAAGGCAAGTGCATTTTTACGTAAACGTAAGCTTTTTCGATGGAGCCGGCATTTTGCCGTAACCGGCCGCACCCATCCGGCCGGATGGATCGGCGGCGAGGCCGGCACGCACTGACGCGCCCTTGGCTGCGTTCAGCCGAAAAACTGCGCGTCCTGGTCCCGGCGCAGCGCCAAGAGCAGCGAACCGCCCAGCTCCACATCGTCGAGACGGACCGGATCGCCGGCTTTCACGTCGCGAATGAGACGCCGGTTGGCGACCAGGTAGAATGGCGCGGCCTCGCCATCGGCGACAGGCGCCGCCGGCACCAGCGCGGAGGAGAGATTGGCGATCGCATGGTGGTGACCGGTGGCCGACAGGACCGTGCCGGCAGCGATGTCGGCATCGGCAACGGCGATGAGGTCGAGGCGCGGCCGTGGCTCTGCGGCGCCGCTCGAACGGCCCTTCAGGCCGGCTTCGAGAACGCTTGTCGCGGCCTCGAGCCCCAGCAGATGGCGCGGCAGGTAGATCATCGCCGCCGTGCCGTTGCGGCTGATGACATGGCCTTTGCCGGCGAGAAGCTCCCAGCTCGTGGCATCGTCGCAGCGGATGACCACGAAGACGCCGCCGGCAAAGCTGACCTCGCCCGGCAGGCGCAGGCAATGGAACACGTCGAGACGGCGATCGCCGCGAAGCAGGCCGCCCTCGGCGCGCGTCGAGAACAGCGATGGCACTTCGCCGATCCGCGCGATCGGGCAATGAAGATCCGGCCGGTCGGGAACGAGATCGACGGAATGGGACGTCACCGCGAGTTCGCACAGATCGGGAACCGCGCGCTGCGGCAGCCGGGACGCGGCGATGGAACGGGCCGCCACCAGCTCGGCGGCATCGCGGTCGCCAAGATCGAGGCAATCGCCGAGAGCCGCCGCCTCGATCTCCTGGCCGTTGCTGGCAAGGAGCCCGGTCGCCGGGTCGTAGACGAAATCATATTCGCTGGATTTTCCGGCGCAGATGATTTCGAAGCCGAGGGTTTCCGCCCAGGTGACGAGGCCGATCAGCAGGCTTGGCTGATCGCCGTCTACCGGCGTCACCACCCTCCCCGCCGCTCCGGCCCGCCAGGCGAGACCGGGGCCGACGACGCTGTCGACCTCCTTCGACACCAGCGCCACATGCTTGCCGTTGCGGATGGCGAGATCGACATGCCGCGCGCCGCCTTCGGGATGCCCGGTCGCCTCGACCAGAACGTCGAAGGGAAGATGCACCACATGGGCGAGATCGCCCGCCGCAATTGCCTTTCCGGCGCTCCAGGCGCTGCTCGCCTCTTCCGGGCTGGCGCATTCGGCGATGGCCGCGATGCCGAGGGATCGCAGCGCCGCCGCCGCCGTGGCGCTGTCGAGATCGACGGCGATGCGGCTGTTCATCAGCGGAACGTGACGGCTCTGCGCCAGGAAGCTGCGGCCAAATCCGCCCGTGCCGACGATACATGTTTCGACCGGGCGCGAGGCGCCGGAGAAATACTCATGAAAATTCATGCCGAAGCGATCCTTCTTTGCGATATTTGGCGGGTCAGGCGGAGCGTTGCGCCGGCCGGCGGCGCAGATTGCGCAGGCCGATGGCCTTGGCGATCAGCGGCCAGGCGAGCATGAGCAGGCCGATCGCCATGATCCCGCTGACGAGGGGGTTGGACCAGAAGATCGACAGCGAGCCGTTCGACATCAGCATGGACTGGCGGAACGCGTCCTCCGCCTTGTCGCCGAGCACCATGGCGAGGACCAGCGGCGCAATCGGATAGTCGAGCTTCTTGAACAGATAGCCGAACACGCCGAAGCCGAGCACGAGCCACATGTCGAAGGTGGAGTTGGCGATCTGATAGGCGCCGGAGAAGATGATGGCGACGATCACCGGCCCGACGATGGCGAAGGGAACGCGCAGGATCGAGGCGTAGAGCGGCACGGTTGCCAGCACCAGTATCACCGCCACCACATTGCCGAGATACATGGAGGCGATCAGGCCCCAGACGAAATCCGGCCTGTCGATGAAGAGCATCGGCCCCGGCGTCATGCCCCAGATCATCAATCCGCCCATCATGACGGCAGCGGTGGCGGAGCCCGGAACGCCGAGGGCGAGCATGGGCAACAGCGCCGATGTGCCGGCCGAATGGTCGGCGGTCTCGGGCGAGACGATGCCGCGCGGGTCGCCCTTGCCGAATTGCGACTTGTCCCTGGCGAAGCGGCGGGCAAGGCCGTAGCTCATGAACGACGCAGCCGTCGGCCCGGCCGGCGTGATGCCCATCCAGATGCCGATGACGGTCGAGCGCAGGATGGACCAGGCATAGCGCGGCATTTCCTTCAGCGTCCGCAGCACGTCCATCGGGCGCACGCGGGCCTTTATGCCCTCGAAGCGCAGGCCCTCTTCCGTCGTCAACAGCAGTTCGCCGATGCCGAACAGCCCCATGACCGCGACGAGGAACGACACGCCCTTGATGAGGTCCGGTATGCCGAATGTCAGGCGCAGCCCGCCGGAGATCGTATCCATGCCGACGGTGGCGAAGGCGAAGCCCAGCATCATCATGACCAGCGACTTGGATGGCGCGCTGGAACTCATGCCGATGAAGCTGGCGAAGGCGAGGAAATAGACGCCGAAGAATTCCGGCGACGAGAACTGCAACGCAAAGCGCGCGACCCAGCCGGAAAGCAGCGTGATCATGACGACGCCGGCCAGCGCGCCGATGCCGGCCGACATGAAGGCGAGCGTCAGGGCGCGCGTCGCCTCGCCATTGCGCGCCATCGGGTAGCCGTCGAAGGTGGTGGCGACGGAGGACGGCTCGCCCGGAATGTTGAAGAGGATCGATGTGGTGGAGCCGCCGAAGAGCGCGCCCCAATACATGCAGGACAACAGGATGATCGCCGAAATCGGGTCCATGGTGAAGGTCAGCGGCAACAGCAGCGAGACGCCGTTCGGCGCTCCGAGCCCCGGCAGCACGCCGACGAGGATACCAAGCATGACCCCGATGATCATGATGACGATGTGATGGGCGGTGATGACGGTGGCGAAGCCGTCCATCAGATAGCCGATATTGCCCATTGTCGTTTTCCTCCCGAATTCCGATGCTATGGCAGGCAGCCTGGCCCTGCGGCCGTCAGTAAAGCCCGATGGCGTTTTCCAGCGGTCCCTTGAGCAGCGGAACCTGGAACCCGATCTCGAAGACCAGATAGAACAGCACGATCACGACAAGGCCGGTGAGCAGCGATATCCACCAGCGATAACCGCCCTGCCAGGTCATGAAGCCGAATATGTAGAGCGCGGTGCCGACATAGAGCCCGAGGAGAAGCGAGACGACGATGAAGCCGATGATCGGCAGGAAGAAGCCGAGCACCGGCTTCGCCTTTTCCATGTCGAGGAATATCTCGCCCTCGTGCCGGTAGAAGAACATGGTCCGCAGCAGCGTCACGAGGCTGCCGAACACGATGAGGACGCCGATATAGAACGGGAAATACCCGGCCTCCGGCCCTGTTTCGCTCCAGCCGATGCCGCTTTTCCACGATCCGTAGCAAACGGCGAGACCGGCGCCGGCTGTAATCAGCGCGGTAACGATTTCCATGGTCCTGCGGGACAATGAGGATTTTTCGGACGCGGCCATGCTTTTCTCCCATGCGTGCCTTGTCGGGCGCCGCGCATGGCGGCACCCGATGGAGGTAGGTGGCTACTTGACCAGCCAGCCTTCGCGCTCAAGCACCTTGACCACGTTTTCGCGGTCCTTGGCCTGGTAGGACTTGAAGTCGTCCCCGGCCATGAATTGCGCCGTCTGCGAGGTCTTGGCGATATATTCCGCCCATTCCGGCGTTTCCGAAACCTTTTTCAGCACGTCCTGGTAGAAGGCGACTGCCTCCGCATCGACGCCGCCCGGCAGCCAGACGGTGCGCGGCATGCGGTAGCTGTCGATGCCGAGACCGGCTTCGGCGCAGGTGGGGATATCGTGCCAGCCCTTGCCGTCATGCACCGCGTCGCTCTTCGGAAAACGGTCGGGGCGGAACACGCAGAGCGGCTTCACCATTCCCGCCTGCCACTGGCCGCGATTCTCGTTGGGATTGTTCACATTGGCGTCGATATGCCCGCCCGCGAGCTGCACGCCGGCCTCGCCGCCGCTCTTGAACGGAATGTAGCGGAATTCCGCCCCCGTGGTCTCGCCAATGGATGATACGAGGATCTGGTCGGTGTCCTTCGACTGGCTGCCGCCGAACTGCACCGCCTGCGGCTTGGCCTTGGCCGCATCCAGGAAGGCCTTCACATCGGCATATTCGGACTGGCCGTTGACCCAGATCAGGAATTCGTCGAGCGCCATGGCCGCGACCGGCGTCAGGTCCTCCGGCGCATAGGGCACCTCGGCGACGCTCGGCAGGAGATATTCATTATTGGTGCCGAAGGTCAGCTTGTAGGGATCGGCCTTGTAGCCGGCGGCATAGACGAAGCCTTCCGCACCGCTGCCGCCGCCCTTGTTGGTGACGACGATCGGCGCCTTCATCAGCTTGTGCTTGCCGATGATCGCCTGCACGGTCCGTGCGAAATTGTCGGTGCCGCCGCCCGGCCCCGAGGTGACGACGAACTCCACCGGCCGCGTCGGCTCGAATGCGAGTGCCGGCACTGCCGACACGGCAAGGGCAAGCGCGAGGGTAATCTGTTTCAGCATTTTCGGTTCCTCCCGGTTATCGGTCCCCTGCCGCAAGCTCCTACCCGGCAGCGGGTCCCGTCTTCATCAAGCAGTCTTGCGGTCTGCCTCCCTCTGCCGCGCCTGGCGGACAGCCATGCGCGCTGCGAGCAGGATGGCCTCGCGCGTCGCGCCGATATCGGCGACGCCCTGGCGGGCAATGTCATAGGCCGTGCCATGCGCCGGCGTGCAGAGCGGGAACGGCAGCCCGCCCATCATCGTGACGCCCTTGTCGAAGCCCATCATCTTCATCGCGATCTGGCCCTGGTCATGATACATGGTCAGCACCGCGTGGAATCCCTCCTTCAGCGCCCGCAGGAACACCGTATCGGCGGGAAACGGTCCATCGACGGCATAGCCCTGGGCCCTGGCACGCGCGACGGCGGGTTCGATCACGTCGATCTCCTCGCGACCGAAACTGCCGCCATCGCCCGCATGGGGATTGAGCCCGGCGACCGCGATCCGCGGCTTGTCGATGCCCGCGAGCCGCAGGCAGGCGCTGGTCAGGTCGATCTCGGCCAGTATGGCCTCCTCGCTGATATGCGAGGACACGGCGGAAAGCGGGATGTGAGACGTTACGCGGGCATTCCAGATGCGCTCGAGCACGTTGAATTCGCGCATCTTGCCCTTGAAGGAAAGCACGTCGGAGACGAAGCGGATTTCGTCGTCATAGCCCGGATAGGCATAGCGCATGGCCTTCTTGTTGAAGGGCGTGAAGCATACGCCGTCGACGCGGCCGGCATCGGCAAGCTCCAGCGCCAGACGGAAATTGCGCGTGGCGAAGGTACCGCCCGCAAGCGTCGCCTCGCCGACGACGACATCGGCCGGATCGAGATGGCCGAGATCGACGAATACGGGCCTCTCGGCGGGTTCGGTGGAGAAACTGTCTTCGCCCCGGTAATCGATATCGAGTTCGACGCCGGCGATCTTCGCCCCGTCTTCCAATATGCGCCTGTCGCCGACGACGACGAAATGCGCAATCTCGCGAATGTCGGCAAGGGAAAGAAGACGCGCAGCCAGTTCCGAGCTGATGCCTGCGGGGTCACCCATGGCAAGGGCCAATACGGGACGCTGGTCCCCGCCGCCAACAGGCCTGTTGTTCTGCGCCATCCAAAAACCTCCCTCTTCGTCCGGTTCCCCAACGACTACGATCATATTCCCCGCTTTGCAAGTATTTTGTATACAGTATTAAAAATAGCGTATTAAGCCCAGTATCATTTTGCCGCGACAAATGCGAGAATGCGCCAGATTCGGCGCTCGTATGGGCAGCACAGGCCGCCGGCACGGGCAGCACAGGCCGCCCCCATGGGCAGCACAGGGATGGAGGATTGAATGGCATCGGAAGTCGTTGAGCCGGCGGGGCGCCGCGCGGTCGCCACCATTTCGCGCCAGTCCCTGCATGGAGAAATCGTCACCCGGCTGCGCGACATGATCATCGAGGGCGATCTGCAGCCCGGCGAGCGCATCTATGAGAACCAGCTCGGCGAGGAGCTCGGCGTATCGCGGACGCCGCTGCGGGAAGCGTTGAAGTTTCTCGCCAGCGAGGGCCTTGTCGAGCTCGTGCCCAGCCGTGGCGCGGTGGTGAAGCGCTTCTCGCCGAAAGACATCGAGGACATGCTCATCGTCATCAGGTCGATGGAGATGCTTGCCGGGCGCATCGCCTGCGCCATCGCCAGCGACGAGGGCATCGCCGGATTGCGGCTGCTGCATGATGCGATGGTCCGGCATTACGAGGCCGGCGAGCGGCTCGAATATTACAAGTTGAACCAGCAGATCCACACCGGCATCGTCGCCCTTGCCGACAATGCGCCGCTGGCGGAAGTGCATGGATTGCTGCAATCGCGGGTGAAGCGCATCCGCTTCATCGGGCATGAGGGGCCGGAGCGCTGGGCCAATGCGGTTGCCGAGCATGAGCGCATCATGGCCGCGCTCGAACGGCGCGACGCCGAGACGCTCGCCCGTGAACTCGACGTTCATCTCGCCAATGGCTGGGAGCGGGTGAAGTCGGTGCTCTGACGGCAATCACTCGTGATCGTGGTGATCGTGCGCGACCGGCAGGTCGAGGCCGAATGTGCGCTCCAGATCGGCCACCTGCCCCGGTGAAAGATAGCGCGGATTGAGATTGCGCAGGAGCAGATAGAGCTTCGCCGTCTCCTCCAGTTCCTCGGTGGCGAAGACCGCCGCTTCCAGACTGTCGCCGGCGACGACCGGCCCATGATTGGCCAGCAACACCGACGAATAGCGCCCGGCAAGGCCGCGAATGGCATCGGCCACGGCCGGATCGCCCGGACGATAATAGGGGATCAATGCCGTCTGCCCGGCCCGCATCAGATAATAGGGCGTCATCGGCGGCAGCGCCGCGCGCGGGTCGATCTCCGGCAGCATGGTCAGCGCCACCGCATGCGTCGAATGGAGATGGACGATGGCGCGGGCGCTGGTGCGGCTGTCATAGAGCGCCGTATGAAGCGGGATTTCCTTGGTCGGCTTGTCGCCGGAAACGAGGTTCCCTGAACCATCGAGCCGCGAAATGCGCGCCGGATCGAGAAATCCCAGCGAGGCATTCGTCGGCGTGACCAGCCAGCCGCCATCGTCGAGCCGCAGCGAAATATTGCCGGAGGAGCCCGGCGTCAGGCCCCGCTCGAACAGCGACCTTCCATAGCGGCAGATTTCTTCGCGCAGGCGGGTATCGGACATGATGTCCCTCCGATGTCAGGCGGTGGCGCCAGTGATGAGTTCAAAGCCGAGATCGACGATCTGCGGCGGTGCCTTGTCGACGATCAGTTTTGCCGCCACCTCACCCGTGGCGGCGCGCGGCGTCCTGATGGTGGACAATGGCTGCGGCATGGCCTTGCCGATATCGAGGCCGTTATAGCCGAATATCGCCAACTGGCCCGGGATGGCGATCCCTTGGGCCAGACAGTGGAAATATCCGCCGAGCGCCATGTCGTCATTGGAGAAATAGACCGCATCGAGATCCGGATGCCGCGCCAGCAGGCGCGACAGCGCCCCGCGCCCCTCCTCCACCGAGGACCGGCCCGGATGGATCTCCTCGCCGGCCAGCCCGGCGCCGTTGTCGACGAGCGCGTCGCGAAAACTCGCATGGCGCTTGGCGGCGCGCGTATCGCGCTTGAGATCATGCCCGACATAGCCGATCCGGCGGTATCCGCGCTCCAGCAGGAAGCCGGCGCTGGCCCGCCCCGCCGCATGATTGGAGAAGCCGACCGCCAGATCGAGCGCCGTGCCATCGATGTCGAGCAGTTCCACGATACGGCAGGAAGCCGCCTGAAGCGTGCGCACAGTGCGCTCCGTATGCTCATAACCCGCCAGCATGATCGCCGCCGGCCGCCATGCGAGCATGGAGGCGACCAGCATTTCCTCGCGCTCGGCATCGTAATCCGTCACCGCGAAAACCGCCTGGTGCTGCGCCTGTTCCAGCGTGCCGATGGCGCCGCCCAGAAGATCGGCGAAGACGATGTTCGAAAGCGACGGAATGACGAAGGCGACGAGCGGCGAACCGGACGAGGCGAGCGTGCCGGCAATGCGGTTCGGCACGTAGCCGAGCCGTTCCACCGCCGACAGGACGCGCTCCCGGGTCTTGGCGGAGAAGGAACCATGGTTCCTCAATACCCGCGACACGGTGCTTTCACCGACGCCGGCCGCCTCCGCAACCTGCGCCAGCGTCGCCGACTGCTGCCTTGTGCCCATGGGCCGATTTCTCCCCTTGCAGCCTCTTCCTCCATGCCACGGATAATAGGGAAATTTTGGCAGCGCTACCATTTTATTATTGGCAGCGCTGCCAATTCGTGGTTTACCATCGGACTGCCCTCTTGAGCGAGGCGATCCATGTCGATTGGGCGGAGGAGACCGATATTTTGGCCAATGAGAACAATCGCGGCGGCGTCACCATCGCCGTCATCGGACTGGGTTCGATGGGGCTCGGAATGGCGCATTCCGCTGCCCGGGCCGGCCATGACGTGGCCGGGTTCGATATCGCGCCGGCAGCACTTGCAAAGCTCGCCGCCTTCGGCGCGCGCAGCGCCGCCTCGGCCGTCGATGCGGTTCGAAACGCCGATATCGTCGTTTGCGTCGTGGTGAATGCGCAGCAGACGGAGGCGCTGCTGTTCGGCGACGACGGCATGGCCACGGCCATGAAGCCCGGCGCGGTGTTCGTGTCCTCCGCCACCATGGACCCGGCGGCGGCGCGCGATCTTGCGCAGCGCGTCGAAGCCGCCGGCCTGCACTATCTCGATGCGCCGGTTTCCGGCGGTGCCGTCAAGGCCCTCGGCGGCGAACTGACGATCATGGCATCCGGCACGCCGGAGGCGTTTCTCAAGGCGCGGCCGGCGCTCGATGCCATGGCGGCAAAGGTCTATGAACTTGGCGACGCAGCAGGCACGGGCGCGGCATTCAAGATGATCAATCAATTGCTCGCCGGCGTTCACATCGCCGCCGCTTGCGAGGCCATTACCTTTGCCGCCCGGCAGGGGCTGGATCTCGACAAGGTCCATGAGGTCATCACCGCCTCCGCCGGCAATTCGTGGATGTTCGAAAACCGGGTTCCGCATATCCTCGACGGCGACTACACGCCGCTGAGCAGCATCGACATTTTCGTCAAGGATCTCGGCATCGTCCAGGACATGGCGCGCAATGCCCGCTATCCCGTCCCGCTCGCCGCCGCCGCGCTGCAGATGTATCTGGCGGCTTCCGGCAGCGGCATGGGCCGCGACGACGATTCCTCGCTCGCCCGGCTTTATGCCGGTCTTTCCGGCACTGAGCTGCCCATGGCACCGGAGAAATAGACATGCCGAAATTCGCCGCCAACCTCACCATGATGTTCACCGAATGGCCGTTTCTCGACCGTTTCGACGCCGCCGCGGATGCGGGCTTCGGCGCGGTCGAATATCTGTTCCCCTATGAGGTGGAGCCGGGTGAAATCGCCCTGCGCCTCGAACGCAACAGGCTGGAACAGGCGCTGTTCAACCTGCCGCCCGGCGACTGGGCCGGCGGCGAACGCGGCATGGCGGCGCTGCCGGAACGGTTCGACGATGTCGCGGCCAGCGTCGGGCGCGCGCTCGACTATGCTGCCGCGACCGGCGTCCGGCGCCTGCACCTGATGGCCGGAATCGCCGACCGCTCCAGCCCCGCAGCAAGCGCCGCCTATCGCCGTTCGGTCGTCCATGTGGCTGAACGGCTGGCGTCTGCCGACATCGACCTCCTGCTCGAGCCGATAAATGGCCGCAACATGCCCGGCTATTTTCTCGACGATTTCGCCTTCGCGGCGGCGCTGATCGAGGAATTGCGCCTGCCCAACCTCAAGCTCCAGTTCGACATCTATCATCGCCAGATCATGGATGGCGATGTGGTGATGGCGCTGCGCCGGCTCCTGCCGATCATCGGGCATGTCCAGATCGCCAGCGTCCCCTCGCGCCACGAGCCGGACGACGAGGAGATCAACTACCCCTATCTGTTCGCGGAGCTCGACCGGCTCGGCTATGCCGGCTTCGTCGGCTGCGAATACAATCCGAGGAACCACACGCTGGACGGCCTCCGCTGGTTCCAGTCCTTCAAGCGGAGCTAGCTGACATGGCAATCCTTCTCGGGTCCATAGCGGACGATTATACCGGCGCATCCGACCTCGCCAATACCTTGTCGAAGAACGGCCTGCGCACCATCCAGACGGTGGGGATACCCGATCCCGGCCTTGCCATGCCCGATGTCGATGCGGTGGTGATCGCCATGAAGATCAGGTCGGTGCCCGCCGGCGAGGCCGTGGCCGCAGCCCGGACGGCCGGGAACTGGCTGCGCGGCCAGGGCGCGGCGCACATCCTCTACAAGATCTGCTCGACCTTCGATTCGACCGATGCCGGCAATATCGGGCCGGTGACCGAAGCGCTGCTCGCCGGGCAGCAGGCGCCGGTCCTGGTGACGCCGGCCTTTCCCGAAACCGGGCGCACGGTCTATTTCGGCCATCTCTTCGTCAATGGCCAGCCGCTCGACGAAAGCCCGCTGAAGGACCATCCGCTGAACCCGATGCATGATTCCGATCTCGTGAGGGTGCTCGGACGGCAGACGCGGCAAGCGGTAGGGCTTGTGGATCTGGCGACGATCCGCGCCGGTGCGGACGCGGTCAGGCAGCGCATGGCGCTGCTCGCCGGCGAAGGCCGGACCATGGCGATAGCCGATGCCATCGCCGAGGACGATCTCGAAGTGCTCGGCGAAGTCGCCGCCGATCATGGACTGTCGACGGGCGCCTCCGGCCTCGGTCTCGGCCTGGCGCGGGCCCTGAGGCGCAGGCACGGAACCGGGGATGGCAGGACCGGGGAAACCAATACCGGGAATACGGGCATCGGCGCGCCCGTCGGCGGGCATGCCGCCATCATCGCCGGCAGTTGCTCGCGGATGACGCTGCAGCAACTGGCTGCGGCCGAGAAGGCCATGCCCGTGCTGCGGCTCGATCCGGAGAAGCTGCTGGCCGGCACGGCGGAGATCGAACGGGCGCTTGCCTGGGCCGGCGAGCGCCTTGCGAAGGGCCCCGTCGCCATCGCCGCCAGCGCAACGCCGGAGGAAGTGGCCAGCCTGCAGGCAAGGCATGGGCGCGACGCCTCCGGCCATGCGATCGAGCAGGCGACGTCCACCATAGCGGCCGAACTCGTCGCCCGCGGCGTGCGGCGGCTGGTGGTGGCGGGCGGGGAAACTTCCGGCGCGGCGGTCGATCGGCTGGCTATCCCGGCCTTCCTGATCGGGCCCGAGATTGCGCCGGGCGTTCCGGTCCTGCGCACGGTCGGCGGCGGCCACGACATGCTGCTCGCGCTCAAATCCGGCAATTTCGGCGGCGAAGATTTCTTCGCTCAGGCGCTGGACGCCATGCGCTAAACAGGGGCGCTAAACGGGGCGCTAGCTGGAAGACCAGGCGTAGTTAACGCGGTGTTAACCCTGCTGGGCCAGCATTCACATTCTGGTCACTGAACCCCTTGAGGCGCGAGGGCGAAAATTTGGCATACCGCTATTCCGGCCTGTCCCTGCTTGTAGCAGTGCTTGCCCTCTTCGGCCCCGCCGAAGCATCGCGGGCGGAGTCGGAGTTCAGGACGCCGTGGACCGACAAGAACCGCGCCATCGTGCTCGACGGCTACGAGCAGAACACGTTCAACCTCGTCGAGATCGCCAAGGACCCGCGCATCGCCGCCTTCATCCACAAGGGCTCGGATGGCGTGCCGGTCAATTATCATTGCAAGCGCATCGAAGATGCCATGCAGCAGGAATTGTGCCGGCGGATCTGGCGCAACTACGCAGTGTCGCGCGAGCTCTATCACACGCGCAAGATGCTGGCGAAGGCGATGGGACTGAAATGGGGCGCCTATCATCTTGGCCGCCCGGGCGATCCGATCGAGCAGGCCAATCATTTCATCGACTATGCCGAGCCGGCGGATGACGAGCTGATCGCCATCGACATCGAGGACAATGACCCGACGCGCTTCATGTCGCTGCGCGATGCGGAGATCTTCGCCGAACATATCAAGCTGCGGACCGGGCGCTATCCGGTTCTCTATACGAACGGCACCACCGCCAGGCATATCGCCGAGAACAGGCTGGAATTTCCGGTGCTTTCGCGGCTCCAGCTCTGGTATGCCCGCTACGAGGCGGATATCGCGCCGCATTTCCCCAAGGGCAACTGGCAGGACTACGCCCTGTGGCAGTTCGCGTCGCAAAGCAATTGCACCGAGGCGCGCTGCCCCTATCGCCCTGCCGGCACCAATCGCGATATCGACGTCAACATAGCCGATATGAGCGTTGCCGAACTCAAGGCGGCCTGGCCCCTCGGCGAACTCGTGCCGGCCCTGCCGCCGGATGGCGTGCCCCTGCCCGGCTCGCGGCCCTATGATCGCGACGACATCCTGATGGCGGCCGCCGCGCCGCCGCTCGTCGATTACCGCGCCCTGCTTGGCGCGGTGCGCACCCTGCCGCAGGCCGCGTCGCGGCTCATGGCGGACGCCGGTCGCCTGTGGCAAGGACCCGACGCGGTAGACACCGTTACCACCGCCGCCATTCCGCCAAAGGCCGCGCCGACGCTCGCCGACATAAGGGCCGCGCTCGCCGAGCCCGCGCGCGCCCGGTTCGCCGCCTCGGGGGGCGCCCGGCAATGTGTGGCAATGACGGACATCGCCGCCAATTAGGGGATTTCGCTCTTGGGTGTTTGGCAGGGGGATAATTCTGCGAGGTTTCAGATCCTGGCTCCCTGCTTTTCTGCAATCAAATCAATCATCCTCATCCTGCGCTTGTTGAAGCGCCCGCTTTATTCATGCAACACACGTCCCTTCTGGTGGGATAAGTCGATACTTATCCCACCTGTTTGAAACCGGGTTATTTTGATTCGGTCCTTTCCAGTGGGGGAGCAGCTTCCGGTGCTGTTTCGACAAGCTGGGAAAGGGTGGCGTTGCCGGATGGTCGGAAGTGACAACCCCGACCATCAAGCAAACTGCAGAAGGAAACGGAGGTGGCGCTTCGTTTTCCGGGTTGTTGCGTCTGACAAGCGTGACAACAGCAGGCAAAGACGTCGCGGGCGGTCTTCGGACCTCGACCCTGATACCATACTGACGCGCTGAAGACCGCCCGTCTCCCCCCATTTCAATGACCAGACGCAATTTTCGCGGGCGTGGTGCGGATTTTCTGTATCCAGCATCTCCATAAGGGATTGCACAAACGTTGCAGCGCCCTTCGACAGGCTCAGGATGAGGGGAAATAGAGTTTTGCAGGGTGGTGGTTCTGAGATGTTGGCAGGTGTCGAGAGCTTGCAGAACTACCTACCTGCCACCAACCCACACCCCTCATGCTGAGCCCGTCGAAGCACGCAATAACATTCCTGCCATCAACCGAGAGGTTGGCTCAGCATGAGGGAGGTGGTTGGTGGCAGCGAGCCTCAGGACCGCTCGCGCTCGATGGCGCGCCAGCCAATATCGCGGCGGTAGAAGCCTTCCGGCCAGTCGATCCGGGCGATGGTTTCATAGGCGGTCTTCTGCGCCTCGCTCACGCTGCGGCCGCTCGCCGTGACGTTCAGGACGCGGCCGCCATTGGCGACGAGTTCGCCATTGCGCAGCGCCGTGCCGGCATGGAAAATCTCGACGTCGCCGCCCGCTGCGGCCGCATCGACGCCGCGGATGACGCTGCCCTTTTCCGGCGCTGCCGGATAGCCGCGCGCCGCCATGACCACCGTCAGCGCCGGCTCGGCGTTCCAGCGCACCGACACCTGGTCGAGCGCGCCATCGGCGGCCGCCTTGAGCAGGAGCAGGATGTCGTCCTTCAGGCGCAGCATGAGCACCTGGGTCTCGGGATCGCCGAAACGGGTATTGTATTCGATCAGCCTGGGTCCGTCGCTGGTGATCATCAGGCCGGCAAAAAGCGTGCCGCTGAAGGGCGAGCCGAGTTCCGCCATGCCGCGCATGGTCGGCTCGATCAGTTCGCGCATGGTGCGCTCGATCATGGCGTCGGTCATCACCGGCGCCGGCGAATAGGCGCCCATGCCGCCGGTATTGACGCCCGTATCGCCCTCGCCCACGCGCTTGTGGTCCTGCGCCGTGCCGAAGGGAATGGCCGTCCTGCCGTCGCAAAGGCAGAAGAAGCTCGCCTCCTCGCCCTCGAGATATTCCTCGACGACGACTTCCGCGCCGGCGCCGCCAAAGGCGCCGTCGAAACAGGCGTCGACCGCATCGAGCGCTTCCTCGAGCCCGAAGGCGACGACGACGCCCTTGCCGGCAGCCAGCCCGTCGGCCTTGACCACGATCGGCACGCCCTTCGCACGAATATAGTCCTTTGCCGGGCCCGCCTCGGAAAAGCGCTGGTAATCGCCGGTCGGAATGCCGAAACGGGCGCAGAGATCCTTGGTGAAGCCCTTCGACCCCTCGAGCCGGGCCGCCGCCTTCGAGGGCCCGAACACCGATATGCCGGCGGCGCGCAGATCATCGGCAAGACCGGCCACCAGCGGCGCCTCCGGTCCTATGACGACGAAATCCACCGCATTTTCCCGGCAGAAGGCGGTGATCGCCGCGTGATCGGCGGGATCGAGCGGCACGCAATCGGCGACGGCGGCCATGCCCGGATTGCCGGGGGCGCAAAAGAGCTGCGTCAGCACCGGCGACGCCGCGATCTTCCATGCCAGGGCATGTTCGCGCCCTCCCGAACCGATAAGCAGGACTTTCATTGGATTTCGCTCCGCGCTGGCCAGATTCAAGGAAATTCGAGGTTTCGGTATGGCTTTGCAGCCCGGGGGTCAAGCGGCCAATCGAAAAATCCGCTTGAAAACCCTCATTGCGCTTGACTGTGCGACGTCTCGCTGCAAGGTCACGCCATGACATCAGAAAAAGACATCATCCAATCGGCGCAGGCGCGCGGCCGGGTGTTCGATGCGCCGTCCGGCCACTGGGTCTACCGGGTGCTGCCGAACCGGCTCTGGCCCTATGCCCAGCTCGCCCGCTGGGACAGGCCGATCGGCTGGTGGCTGCTGCTCTGGCCCTGCTGGTGGGCGACGGCGCTGGCGGCGACCGCTGGCGCGCGGACCGGCGACCCGCTCGTCTCCGTGCTGCCCTCGTTCTGGCATCTGCTGCTTTTCCTCATCGGCGCCGTCGCCATGCGCGGCGCGGGCTGCACCTATAACGACCTTGCGGACGAGGATATCGACAATCAGGTGGCGCGTACCCGTTCGCGGCCGCTGCCCTCCGGCCAGGTGACGCGCAGCCAGGCCAGGCTGTTCCTGGCGCTGCAGGCGCTGGTCGGTCTCGTCGTGCTCGTGCAATTCAACCGCTTCACCATCGTCCTTGCCGTGGCGTCGCTCGCCATCGTCGCGGTCTATCCGTTCATGAAGCGCATCACCAACTGGCCGCAGCTCGTGCTCGGGCTCGCCTTCTCCTGGGGCGCGCTCGTCGGCTGGTCGGCCCATTTCGGCACGCTCGGCTGGCCGCCGGTGCTGCTCTATGCCGGATCGATCCTGTGGGTGATCGGCTATGACACGATCTATGCCCATCAGGACAAGGAGGACGACGCTCTCGTCGGCGTCCGTTCCACGGCGCGGCTCTTCGGCAGCCGCACCCGCGAGGCGCTGATGATCCTCTATGGCGGGGCGCTGGCGCTGTTCCTCGGCGCATTCGCCCTCGCCGAAGTGCCGATGCCGGCCATTGCCGGGCTGCTTGCCGCCGGCGCGCACATGTATCGCCAGATCAGCGTGCTCGACATCGACGATCCCGCCGAATGCCTGCGCCTGTTCAAGTCGAACACGGTCGTCGGCTGGCTGATCTTCCTCGGCCTCGTGGCCGGCGGCCTGTGGACGGTGGTCAAGCCGCTCGTCTGACGGGCGCCCTACCGCGCCCGCTGCGGGATTATCTCTTCGCCGCCGATGACGAGCCGCATGCCGAGATTGCCGACCTGGCGGCGCGCCAGGAAGCGCGGGCGGCGGCGGTTTGCCTCGCTGCCCTTGCGGCGGGGCATGGCTTCGCGCACGGTCACCGGGCCGACCTTGTGTTCGAGCGGCCGCGCCACGCCGTCTTCCTCGACCATCAGCATCGGCAGCGCGAAGATCGACGACCATGCGCGCCAGTCGGCGGCGACATCGTTGAGATCATGCGCCACCAGCAATGGCACCGAAAGCTGCGGGTCCGTGTGCATCAGTTCGAGCGTCACGGTGATGTCGCCGGCATCGTCCTCCACCGCGCGGGCGGCAATGCCGCGAAAGGCGCATGTCGGCAGCGCCATGGAAACCGGCAGGTGGCTCGCCGGCAATAGCCGCTTCAGCACGGCGCCGCGTTCATGCAGGGTGAAGGTGATGTCGCCACTGTCATCGCGGGTGGCGTAGGTTACGGTCTGGGGCAGGTGGAATGGGTCAAGCCGGAGTTCCCGGCCTGCCCAAACCGGCTTGGTTCCGGCTTGTTTCATTTGACGCCTTCTGTCGATCCTGAGAGCCGGTTTTCCCGGGCTTCTCTTTTTTCCCTGTTAGGAGCGGACCCTTCTGGGTCTCGTTGGACTGACAATAGCGCGCTCTTTCCCAAGACCGCTTAATGAACGGGGTTAACTCTTTATGATTAGATCGAATGGTTATCGAAAGCCAACCGGGGCCAAGAAACTGGTAAGGTTCCCGGCGTTTCGGGCTAGATCACCTTGCCCGGGTTCATGATGCCGGCGGGATCGAAGGCGAGCTTGATGCGCCGCATCAGGTCGAGCGCCACCGGCGATTTCGTCAGGGCCAGTTCCTCGCGCTTCAGCTGACCGATGCCATGTTCGGCCGAGATCGAGCCGTGACAGGAGCGGACGATATCGTGCACGCGCTTGTTCACCTCCGGCCAACGCGCAAGAAAGGCGTCCTTGTCGGCGCCGACGGGCTGGGAGATGTTATAATGCAGGTTGCCGTCGCCCATATGCCCGAACGACACGATCCTCGCGCCGGGGATCATTTCGAGCACGGCGGCATCCGCCTCGGCGATGAAGGCGGGGATGCTGGCGACCGGCACCGAAATATCGTGCTTGATCGAGCCGCCTTCCGGCTTCTGCGCGTGCGACATCGCCTCGCGCATGTGCCAGAAGGATTTCTCCTGCGCCGTGCTTTCGGCAATGGTCGCATCCTCGACGAGACCGGCCTCGAACGCCTCCGTCAGGATCGCCTCGATGGTTTCGCGCGCATCCCCGGCCGAGCGCGACGAGGATATGTCGATCAGCACATACCAGTCATGCGGCTCCTGCAGCGGGTCGCGAACGCCTTCCGTATGCCGGACGGAGAACTCGACGCCGATGCGCGGCATCAGCTCGAAGCCGGTCAGGGATGGCCCCGCATGGTCCTGCGCCAGGCTGAGAAGCTGCAGCGCGGCCTCCGGGCTGGCGAGGCCGGCATAGGCGACGCCCTTGCCCTTCGGCAGCGGATAGAGCTTCATCACGGCGGCGGTGATGATGCCGAGCGTACCCTCGGCGCCGATGAACACATCCTTCAGGTCGTAGCCGGTATTGTCCTTCTTGACGCGGCGAAGATCGTTCAGCACCTCGCCATTGGGCAGCACCACTTCGAGCCCGAGGCAGAGCTCCCGCGTATTGCCATAGGCGAGCACGGCGGTGCCTCCGGCATTGGAGGAGAGGTTGCCGCCGATCTGGCACGAGCCTTCCGAACCCAGCGAAAGCGGGAACAGCCGGCCCGCATCGGCCGCCGCCTCCTGCAGCTTCTGCAGGATGACGCCGGCTTCGACGACGGCGAGATTGCCGGCGGGATCGATCGACCTGATGCGGTTCAGCCGGCCAAGCGACAGGATGACCTGGCTGCCGGTCGAATCCGGTATCTGGCCGCCGACCAGCCCGGTATTGCCGCCCTGCGGCACGATGGGCGTCGTGGTCTCATTGGCGAGCTTCAGGATCTGCGACACTTCCTCCACCGTTGCGGGGCGCAGCACCAGCCGCGTCGCGCCGCCGAACTTCTCGCGGGGCTCCAGCAGGAAGGGCGCGATGTCCTGCGCCTCGCGCAGCGCATTGGCCTCGCCCACTATTGCCGTGAAGCGTTCGATAAGCTCGGGTGTCAGGGTCATCTTGTCCGTTCCAGTTCGTCGACCGCCAGACCGCGCGGCGCCGCCGCACGGGTGAGACGATCATTGATTGCCTCGCCGAGGCCGGTGAAAGGTATCGGCTCGACGGCGATGGATGCACCGCCGAGACGGTCCAGCTGCTTCATGAAGCCGAAGAGATTGGCCGCAGCCTCGCGCAGGTCGCCGCCTGGGCTGAGATTGAGGGTCGCGGCGGCCTTTTCGGCTCCGGCGGCGCGCTCCGGCCCGAATGCCAGCAGCGCCTCGCCGTCGCGCAGCTCGCGCGCATTCAGCCGCACCGCCGCCGCCGGCGCATAATGCGAGGTGAGCATGCCCGGCGCCTGGATCGCCGCCTGCTGGTCGAGCCGGACGAGCTTGCGGCCGAGCGTCGCCTCGATTTCCTCCGCCGCCAGCCCGCCGGGCCGCAGCAGGCTGACCGTCTCGCCCTCGACCCGGACGATGGTCGATTCGAGCCCGACTTCCGACGGGCCGGCATCGAGGATCAGCGCGATCCGCGTACCGAGATCGTCGGCCACGGCTTCGGCGCTGGTGCCGCTGATCCGGCCGGACGTATTGGCGCTCGGCGCGGCAAGCGGCCGGTCCAGCGCGGCGATGATCGCGCCAGCGACGCCGCGCGGCATGCGCAATGCGATCGTATCGAGCCCCGCCGCGACCAGCGGATGAATGGCGGTGCCGGCGCGCAGCGGCAGGACCAGCGTCAGCGGGCCGGGCCAGAACTGCTCGATCAGGCGGCGCGACAGGCTGTCGATTTCGGCATAGCGCTCGGCCATGGCGATGCTGGCGACATGGCAGATCAGCGGATTGAAATGCGGCCGGCCCTTGGCCTCGAAGATGCGGGCGACCGCCTCGCCATTGGTCGCATCGGCGGCGAGGCCATAGACGGTCTCGGTGGGAATGGCGACGAGTTCGCCCCTCGACAGGGCGTCTGCCGCTGCCGAAATGGCTTGCGCGTCGGTTCCCATGATTTTGGCCATGCCACAACGATCCCAGTTTGATCATGAAGGCTCTAACGGAGCGCAGGCCGGGCTGCAAGTCATCCGCTGATGAACTCAGCGAATGACGTCATACGGCAAATCGCTGCCGCCGGGGCTGGATCACCGACCGAAGATCAGCCGGCGATCCGGGAGAAATCGGCCACGGTGCCGGTCGCCATGCGGATGCGATCGAGCAAGGCCAGGCGGTTGGCGCGGATCGCCGCGTCCGGATCATTGACGAGCACCTTGTCGAAGAACCTGTCCACCGGCTCGCGCAGGACGCTCAGCGCCGACATGGCCGCGGCGAAATCCTCGCGCGCCACCGCCTCGGCGGCAGCAGCCTCCGCCTCGCCGATGGCGGTGAAGAGCACGCGCTCCTCATCCATCGCAAACAGGGCGGGATCGAGGGCGGCGGTGACCGTGGTGCCCTTCTTTTCCTCGGCGCTCAATATATTGGCGGCGCGCTTGGTGCCGGCGAGGAGATTGCGGCCCTCCTCGGTGTTCAGGTAGACCACCAGCGCTTCGACGCGGCGGGCGACCAGCATCAGATTGTCGGCGCCCTCGCTGATCACGGCATCGATCAGGTCGTGCCGCGCGCCGAGATCGCGCAGATGCACCTTCATGCGGTCGTGGAAGAAGGCCAGCAGGTCGAGCAGGACCGGATGCGCCTGTTCGGAAACCTCGCCGCGCACGCGCTTCTCGAAGCCGGAAATGGCATTGACGACATCTTCCTCGCCATCGACATCGCCGCTGCCAAGCTTCGCCTGTGCCGTCTCGAAGGCTTCGATACGGCCCTCGACGTGGTTTTCGCGCAGCTGGGCGAAGGCGAACTCGAATATGGGCAGCAGCGAAATCTTCCAGTCGCCCGAAAGCAGCAGCCGGATCACGCCGAGCGCCGCACGGCGCAGCGCGAACGGGTCCTTCGAGCCGGTGGGCTTCTCGTCGATGGCCCAGAACCCGACCAGCGTGTCGAGCTTGTCGGCCAGCGCGACGGCGATCGAGACCGCGTCCTTCGGCACGATGTCGGAGGGACCGAGCGGCTTGTAATGTTCCTCGACAGCAGCGGCGACGGAAGCATGCTCGCCCTGCAGCAGCGCATATTTGCGGCCCATGCTGCCCTGCAATTCGGGAAATTCGCCGACGATCTCGGTGGTCAGGTCCGCCTTGGCAAGGCTGGCGGCGCGGGCTGCCAGATCGGCATCGGCGCCGACGAGCGGTGCGATGTGC
Organism: Phyllobacterium sp. 0TCS1.6A; assembly: GCF_026420825.1. NCBI lineage: Bacteria > Pseudomonadati > Pseudomonadota > Alphaproteobacteria > Hyphomicrobiales > Phyllobacteriaceae > Phyllobacterium > Phyllobacterium sp. 0TCS1.6A. Next base: position 11,888 of record NZ_JAPMAB010000011.1, on the reverse strand, counting down.
CGCGCCAGCGCGACGATGCGCGCCACGCGCTGGCCCTGCGTGCCGAGCCGTGCATGGAAGGTGACGTCGAGCGCGTCGAGGCGGGCCATGCGCTGGTCGAGCGGCTTGCCGAGGTCGAGGCCGAAGCGCGCCGCGGAAGGTCCGAGCAGCTGGAGATCGGGCAGGTCCGACTGGTCGGTGTTCCAGAAGTAGAGGGCGTCCGACAGGCGCGCGCGCACCACCTTGGCATTGCCATGGGCGATCTCGCGGCCGCCATCCGCCGCCTCGATGTTGGAAACGAGGATGAAGCGGTTCGACAGGCCGCTTTCGTCGCCGGGCTTGCGCGTCACGAAGCATTTCTGGTTGGTCTTGATCGTCAGGCGAACGACTTCGGCCGGTATGGTCAGGAATTCCTCTTCGAATTCGCCCATGAGAACGACGGGCCATTCGACGAGGCCGGCCACTTCCTCCAGCAGGCCCTCATCTTCGACGAGTTCGAAGCCGGAGGCGAAGGCGACGTTGCGCGCGTCGGAAAGGATGATCTCCTTGCGCCGGTCCGCATCGAGCACGACCTTGGCCTTTTCGAGCTTCGCCACGTAATCGTCGAAGCGGCGGACGGTGATCGGCGCGCCGTCGCTGAGGAAGCGGTGCCCATAGGTCACATTGCCGGCGCGCAGCCCGTCGATCTCGAAATCGACGACGACCGGCTCCTCGGTCTCGGGGCCGAAGGTGCACAGGATCGACTGCAGCGGACGTACCCAGCGCAGGCTGCCGGGCCGCGCCGATGCCGCGCCCCAGCGCATGGATTTCGGCCATGGGAAATCGCGGATGATGCGCGGCAGGAGCTCGGCGATGATCTCTTCGGCGGCCCTGCCCGGCCGGGTCAGGTGCGCGACGTAGAAATCGCCCTTCTTCGGATCGGTATGGACATGCGCCTCGGATATATCGCTGAGCCCGGCCGAGCGCAGGAAGCCGGCGATCGCCTGTTCCGGCGCATTGACGCTCGGTCCCTTGCGGTCCTCGTGCACATCGCGCGAGCGGGCGTTGAGGCCGCGAATGTCGAGCGTGAGACGCCGCGGCGTCCAGTAGTCTCCGGCTGCCTCATAGGTCAGGCCCGCTTCGACCAGCCCGTCGGTCACGAGCTTCTTCAGGTCGCCGGCAGCCTTGCGCTGCATGCGCGCGGGTATTTCTTCCGATCGCAGTTCAAGCAATAGATCAGGCATCAGAGGGACTCACTCTTGAAATTCGCGCCGCCGGCATCGGTCAACAGGAAGGCCTCGCCGCATTGGCGGGCAAGATTGCGCACGCGCAGGATATAGCTCTGCCGCTCCGTCACCGAAATGACGCCGCGCGCGTCGAGAAGATTGAAGGCGTGCGATGCCTTGATGCACTGGTCGTAGGCGGGCAGCACCATCCTGTGCAAGGGGCTGTTGTCGCCGGCCTTCGGCGCACCGGCGCGCAGCAGGGCCTCGCATTCGGCTTCCGCATCCTCGAAATGGCGCAAGAGGACGCTGGTATTGGCATGTTCGAAATTGTGCCGCGAATATTCCTGCTCGGCCTGCAGGAACACCTCGCCATAGGTGACCTTCTCGGCCCCTTCCAACCCGTTGAAATTCAGGTCGTAGACATTGTCGACGCCCTGCACATACATGGCGAGGCGTTCGAGGCCATAGGTGAGCTCGCCCGAGACCGGCGAGCATTCGATGCCGCATACCTGCTGGAAATAGGTGAACTGCGACACTTCCATGCCGTCGCACCAGCACTCCCAGCCGAGCCCCCAGGCGCCGAGCGTCGGGCTTTCCCAATCATCCTCGACGAAGCGCACATCATGCACCAGCGGATCGAGCCCGATCGCGCGCAGCGAGCCGAGATAGAGCTCCTGCAGGTTGGCCGGCGAAGGCTTCATGATCACCTGGTACTGGTAATAATGCTGCAGCCGGTTGGGATTTTCGCCGTAGCGCCCGTCCTTGGGCCGGCGCGAAGGCTGCACATAGGCTGCCTTCCACGGCTTCGGGCCGAGCGAGCGCAGCGTCGTCGCCGGGTGGAACGTACCCGCGCCGACTTCCATGTCATAGGGTTGCAGGATGACGCAGCCATGTTGCGCCCAGTAATTGTGCAGCGTGAGGATCAATCCCTGGAACGAACGGGTGGGCAGCATATGGTCGGGCAAGGAAGCAGTCACCGGATAAGCCTTTTCGAGGAGGATAAGCCTTTCTTGTCCCAGGGTTGCATCGGGCGCAGCGCCATTCGCGGCACAGGGCACGGCACGGGGCGCGGCAGATGCTTCCATCCGGGACAAGAGAGGCTCTAAGTCCTGCGGCCCTGCCGGTCAAGCAAAAGGAGCCTGCGGCAGTTCGCATCGGCGCCGGGCCATGCCGGAATGCCGATGCTTCGCCTCAATTCGCCTTTTCGGTGCCGTTCTGGGCGACGCCCGGCGCCTTTTCCTCGGGAAGCCCGTTCTTCAGCTTCTCCTCGATCCTGGCGAGGTCTTCGGGTTCGGGCTTGCCGTCGCGCGCATGGGCCCACTGGAACGTCGCTTCGAGCTTGCGGCCTACCTTCCAGTAGGCATCGCCGAGATGATCGTTGATCGTCCAGTCCTCGGCCCGGAGCTTCACCGCCTTTTCGAGCTCGACCACCGCCTCGTCATACCGCCCGAGGCGGTAATAGGCCCAGCCGAGCGAATCGACGATATAACCGTCCTGCGGCCGCGAGGCGACGGCGCGCTTGATCAGGTCGAGGCCCTCGTTCAGGTTGATATTGCGGTCGATCCAGGAATAGCCGAGATAGTTCAGCACCTGCGGCTGGTCGGGGAAGAGTTCGAGCGCCTTCTTGAAGTCGGGCTCGGCCTTGTCCCACTGCTTCAGCCGCTCATAGGCGATGCCGCGCTGGTAGAAGATGGTCCAGTCGTTCATGACCGGTTCCTTGATCGCCAAAACGGCCTTGTCGTAGATTTCGGCGGCCTTGGCGAAGTTCTTGTCGCCGGCATAGATGCTGCCGATGGCGAGATAGGTGCGCATGTCCTGCGGATCGTTGGCGAGCAGCGTGTTCAGATGGCCGATGGCCTCGTCATTGCGCTTCAGCGCGGCGAGATTGATCGCCTGCTGCATTTCGGCATCGCGCCGATAGGGCGAATCCTTGGGCACCTTGTCGAAGAACTCGATGGCGCGCTCGGACTGGTCCATCTTGGAGCTGATGTCGCCGAGCTGGTAGAGCGTCGCGTCGTGGTTCGGCCTCAGCGGCAGCGACATCTGCAGATAGAGCTTGGAGAAGGCCTCGCCGCCGTCGCGGTTGATGGCCGTCGCCACCGTATAGAGCACTTCCGCCGCGCCCTGCTGCGGCGTCGCGACCAGCGGCTCGACCGATTTCGCATTGGCGATCTTCTTGCCGAATTCCGTCAGCACCATGCGGCCGGACAGCATCTCCGTCGCCTTGCTGACGAGCTCCTGCGCGCCCTCGCGATCGCCGGAGCGCAGCTTGAACAGCGCGAAGGATTCGACGATGCGCTCATAGGTATCGGGCGCAGCCGCCACATTCGTCCTGTCGTCGATGGCGCTCTGGTAGAAGGCCGCGGCCTTGTCCTTCTGGCCGGCCATCTGGGCGATCAGCGCGGAACTATAGGTCTTGAACAGCGTGAAGCCTTCCGGCCCCTCCAGCTTGTCGATCGCGGCAAGAGCTTCGTTCGGCTTGCCGGCGCCGGCCTTGGCGAAGGCGGAAAGCAGGCCGGTGATCATCCGGTCCAGTTCCGACTGCAGCGCGAGCTTCAGGTAGGAATCGGCCGAGCGGTAGCGTTTCTTGGCAAGGGCGTCGACCGCCAGCGCCAGGCGCGAAAAACGCTCGATCTCCGGCACGGTCTTCAGGTCCTCGGCGATCGGCAGCGCGTCCTTGAACTGGCCGTCGGTCAGAAGGACGAGCATCAGGCTCTGGCGCAATTCGGTATTGCGCGGATCGAAGCGCAGCGCCTCGCGGTAGAAGGCGACGGCGCTGTCGAAATCATTGCTGCGTTCGGCTGTCCGCGCCGAAAGAAACGCCCCCGACAAGGTGCCGGTGCTGAGGGAAGGCGCCTGGTTCGTGGTGGCGGCCGCAGGAATCGAGCCTGCCATGACGGCGGCCAGCGCTGCGCCCGCGATGGAGCCAAGCAATTTGCTGCGTTGCATATTGTGTTCCTCTTTGGCCACCCTTGTGGCCCTCGATACGAATCCTGGCCGAAACCATGGCCTTTTTACGGTTTCACCACAAGTTTTCCCGAAACGGCCCCGGCTTTTTGCGCCGCCGGTCAGTTGACCCTGCTGATGCAGAAGTCGATGACGTCGAGCAGCGCATCCTTCTGCGGCGACGCATCGAGAGGGGCAAGCGCGTCGCGCGCGATGCCGCCAAAGTGGCGGGCGCGCTGGACCGTGTCGCTCAAGGCGCCATAGCGCGTCATCAGGCCCTTGGCCTTTTCGAGGTTCTTGTCGTCGTTCTGGCCGTTTTCCAGCGCTTCCTTCCAGAACAGCCGCTCCTCGGAGGTGCCGCGGCGATAGGTCAGCACCACCGGCAGGGTGATCTTGCCCTCGCGGAAATCGTCGCCCGTATTCTTGCCGAGGTCCTTGGCATTGCCGCCATAGTCCAGCGCATCGTCGACCAGCTGGAAGGCGAGGCCGAGATTGAGGCCATAGGAACGCAGCGCCTGCCGGTCCGTGCGCGATGCCGCCGCGATGATCGGACCGACTTCCGCCGCCGCCGAGAACAGCGCCGCGGTCTTGGCCTTGATCACGGCCAGATATTCATCTTCCGTCGTCTCGAGATTCTTCGCTGCCGCAAGCTGCATCACCTCGCCCTCGGCGATGATCGAGGCCGATGTCGCGAGCACGTCCAGCGCTTCGAGCGAACCGACATCGACCATCATCTTGAAGGCCTGGCCGAGCAGGAAATCGCCGACGAGGACGCTGGCCTGGTTGCCCCAGATCATGCGCGCAGTGCTGCGGCCGCGCCTGAGGTCGCTTTCGTCCACCACGTCGTCATGCAGCAGCGTCGCCGTATGCATGAACTCGACGCTGGTGGCGAGCTTCACATGGCCATCGCCCTGATAGCCGAACATGCGCGCCGCCGCGAGCGTGATCATCGGGCGCAGGCGCTTGCCGCCGGAGGAGATCAAATGATTGGCGACCTCCGGTATCATCTCGACATCGGAACCCGCCTTGGACAGGATAAGTTCATTGACGCGGCCCATGTCGCCCCTGGTCAGATCGACCAGCGGCTGGACCGAACCGTCATTGCTTTTCTTCTCGTCGAGACTGACAACAACGCCCAAAACGAAACTCCTACTGTCCTGCTATCGTGCGGGTGCACCTTATTTTGACCGGCTGCGAGCCGCAAGCGGCGAATTGGCGCGCGGAATTTGATGCCTGCCATTGGATCGTGCTAGGCAAATCGTGCTAGGCCCCAAGCGGGCTTGCAGCATCGCCGGAAGCCGGCATCCCTCGGAAGGTAGAATGACATGCTCGAAATCATGCGCACGAACGACCCCGTCCTGATTTCCTTCGTCGAGGCCCTGCTGAAGGACGCCAACATCAACTTCTTCGTCGCCGACGCCAATATGAGCATTCTCGAAGGCTCGCTCGGCGTGCTGGCGCGGCGCATCATGGTGGAGGAGGCGAACGCCTCCGAGGCGCGGCAGATCCTGACCGACGCCGGCATCGAGCAGGAGCTTCGTGACTGACCGATGCTGCCGGACGACGATACGAGCACTGTCGACGCCTTTCATCGCGGCCGCTTCCACGTGGTGCAGCCCGCGCTCAAGGGCCATCGTTCCGGCGTCGATGCCATGATCCTCGCCAGCATGGTGCCGGACGGTTTCAACGGCCGGATCGCGGATATGGGCGCCGGTGCGGGAGCCGCCGGCCTTGCCGTGCTGTCGCGCTGCCCGGAGGCGAGCGCGACGCTGATCGAGCGTTCGGCCTTCATGGCCGGTTTCGCCCGGCGGACGCTGGAACTTGCCGAAAATGCGGCGCTTGCCGGCCGCGCGGAAGTATTGGAAGCCGATGTCATGCTGACCGGGCGGGCCCGCGCCGCGGCCGGCCTGCCGGATGACAGCTTCGGCTTCGTCATCATGAACCCGCCCTTCAACGCGGCATCGGACCGGGCGACGCCGGACCCGCTGCGGGCCGAGGCGCATGTCATGGCGCCCGGCATGTTCGAGGGCTGGCTCCGCACCGCCGGAGCGATATTGCGGCCGTCCGGCATGGTCGGCATCATCGCCCGCCCGGGCTCGCTGGCCGAAATCCTCGAAGCCCTGCGCGGCCGCTTCGGCCAGATCGTCATCGTCCCGGTTCAGCCCCGCCCGCAGGAAGCCGCCATCCGCATCCTCGTGCGCGCCGTCAAGGGCAGCAAGGCGCCCCTCGCCCTGCATCCGCCGCTGATCATCCATCACGAGAGCGGAAACGGCTTCACGCCGCGCGCCGACGCCATCAACAACGGGCTCGCCGGGCTTTTTTAGCCGTGGCGGGATTGTCATTCCGCCGCAGCCGCCTACATGCCAGTTGAAACACCACCAATGAGGAGAGCCCCTTGCCCCGATTCATCCGGAATCTGCTGCCGCGGCGCTGGCGCCCGGACCATCACGAAATTCCCGTGGTTCGCCTGCACGGCGCCATCATGTCGGGCAACAGCCGGTTCCAGAACAATCTGTCGATCGCCACGGCCGCCTCGGTGCTCGAAAAGGCCTTCGCCGACAAGGACGCGCCGGCCGTCGCCATCTCGGTCAATTCGCCCGGCGGCTCGCCCGTGCAGTCGCGGCTGATCTACCGGCGCATCCGCGATCTCGCCAGCGAAAAGAACAAGAAGGTCTATGTCTTCGTCGAGGATGTCGCGGCCTCGGGCGGCTACATGATCGCGCTCGCCGGCGACGAGATCATCGCCGACCCCTCCTCCATCGTCGGCTCGATCGGCGTCGTCTCGGCAAGCTTCGGCTTCACCGAACTGATCAAGAAGATCGGCGTGGAGCGGCGCGTCCATACGGCCGGCAGGAACAAGGCGACGCTCGACCCCTTCCGCCCGGAAAACAAGGACGACATCGAACATCTGAAGGCGCTGCAGCTCGAAATCCACGAGACCTTCATCGGCCTCGTCAAGGAGCGGCGCGGCGACAAGCTGAGCGAGGCGCCGGACCTCTTCACAGGCCAGTTCTGGACCGGGATCCGCGGCCTCGAACTCGGGCTAGTCGATAGCCTCGGCGACATGCGCTCGCATCTCCAGGCGCAATACGGGCCGAAGACCAGGCTGAAGCTGATCTCGCAGCCGCGCGGGCTTTTCGGCCGCAGGCTGCCCTCCGCCGAAGTGGGGCTGGAGCGTCTCGGCGCCGGTCTCGCCAATGGATTGGCGGCTTCCGTGGAGGAACGCGCCCTGTGGTCGCGTTTCGGCCTGTAGACGGGAGCCGGAATTTCCGCACCGGCCGCTTTGGCAAGCGCGGCCGGCCATGCTATATCTGGTCTTGAACAGCCGCATGTTTCGAGGGTTACGCCGATGCCACAACTGATCTTCTTCCTGCTTGTCGGCCTCGCCGCCTATTATGGCTACCGCTCCTTCAAGCGCGAGGCGCAGCGCGTTTCGCAGCGTGTGCGCGAGGCGGAAAAGGAAGCGCAGAACAGGGCCGACGGCACCCTGGTGCGCGATCCGAAAACCGGTGAATACCGCCTGCGCAAAGACTGAAAACCATGTTCGACAGCCCAGCGCCCGGCACAGTGAGCCGTGTTGCTCCCGCCAAGATCAACCTTGCGTTGCATGTGACGGGCCGGCGCGACGACGGCTATCATCTCCTCGACAGTCTCGTGGTGTTTGCCGGCCATGGCGACCGCATCAGCGTGAAAAGCGCCGCCGCCGACAGTTTCGCCATCGGCGGCCCTTTCGCGGCGGGACTGCCGGCGGACGACGGCAATCTGGTGATCCGCGCGCGCGACGCCCTGCGTTCGCTCTTCCCCCGGCATTCGGGCGCCGTTGCCATCCATCTTGAGAAAAACCTGCCCATCGCCTCCGGCATTGGCGGCGGATCGAGCGACGCAGCGGCGGTCCTGCTGGCTCTCGCCCGGCTGTGGCGCCTGCAGATCGAGCCCGGAGCCCTGCTGCCGGTCGCGCTGAAGCTCGGCGCCGACCTGCCGATGTGCCTGCACGGGCGCCCGCTCATGGCGCGCGGCATCGGCGAAGCCATCGAGCCGGTGGCGCAGTTTCCGCATCTGTCGCTGGTACTGGCCAATTGCGGCCTTGCCGTCTCGACACCGCAGGCCTTCGCGGCGCTCGACCGGCGCGACAATCCCGGCTTGCCGCCATTGCCCGGCCTCGCCTCGGCGGCGGCGCTTTGCGACTATCTCGCGGCAACGCAGAACCATCTCTACCTCGCCGCGCGCAAGCTCTCGGCGAGGATCGACGACACGCTTCACGCGCTGGAAGATACCGGCCCGCTTCTGGCGCGCATGTCCGGCTCGGGTGCGACCTGCTTTGCCATCTATGACAGCGACGCGGCGGCGGCGCTTGCCGCGCAGCGCCTGCAACAACAGCATCCGGACTGGTTCGTCATGGCCACACATAGTCCGGCGGAGGGATGATCATGGACAGGATAGACGAAAGCCGCGCCTTCGTGCCGGTGAAGATCGCGGTGCTGACCGTCTCGGACACCCGCACCACGGACGACGACAAATCCGGCGCGACCCTCGCCGAGCGTATCGTCAAGGCCGGGCATATCCTCGCCGACCGCGCCATCGTCGCCGACGAGCTCAGCGTGATCCGCTACAAGGTCATCGCCTGGTCGGAGGACCCGGAGATCGATGTGATCATCACCACCGGCGGCACCGGCTTTACCGGCCGCGACGTGACGCCGGAAGCGCTGGAGCCCATATTCGAGAAGCGGATGGATGGCTTTTCCGCCGTCTTCCACCGGATATCGCAGGACAAGATCGGCACCTCGACCATCCAGTCGCGGGCGACGGCAGGCCTGTTGAATTCGACTTTCGTCTTCGTCCTGCCCGGCTCGCCCGGCGCCTGCAAGGACGCCTGGGACGGCATACTCCAGCACCAGCTCGACTACCGGCACATGCCGTGCAATTTCGTCGAGATCATGCCGCGCCTCGACGAGCACCTGCGCCGCGGCGCTGCAAGCTGAAACCTATCTGGCCGGCGCCGGCACGATCTCGGCACGCATGCGCTTCATGGCCAGCCCGCGCGCAAGATCCGCCGCCCTCGTATCCGGCTTCAGCAATGTCAGCGACTGGCGGCGCGATATAAGCAGGCCGTCCGCTATGGGATTGGCCGCCGAGAACAGCCGCTTCAACAGCGGCTTCCGATACAGGGAGGCACGGGTGAAACAGGCCGGCCCCTGCATGCGCTCCACATGCACCGCCACCGGCTCGATCCAACCATCCATGAGGCGCGCGCCGGGCTCCAGCAGCAGGAACCAGTCGCTGCGGCCCCGCATGAAGCCATCGATCAGCATCTGGTCCTGCAGGAAGATGCAGCCGGCCGCATCAGCGACGCGGTGCGTCTGGTCCTGCGAGCCATGATCGACGACGATGACGTCGCTCAACAGCCCCTCCACCGCTCCGCCGACCAAACCGGTGAGCGTCCTGGCCAGAAGTTCGTCGGAATTGTGGGTTTCAATCAGGACGGAGATCATAAAAAGCAATTATAGCAAGCGCGCGAAAATTTCCATCACTGCTTTTGGCTAAATTGTTCTTGCTTTGTTCTATCCGCGTGCTAGGAATAGATTCATGTTTAGCAGCGATGCGAATCGAGCCGTTCCTGAAGAGGGAGGATGCAATGGATATTGTAGTGCAGGCTGACAAGGCCGCTTTCGGCGATGGCCGGGCGCAACATGCCAATGCGCTGCTCGACGAGACGGGCCTGCGCGTCGATTCCGAACGCCGGCGCGGCCGGGGTGCGGGCATCAACCCGACAGGGCGCTTCGAGAGCGAGACCAGGCACGTCTATGATGATGGCTGGGAGACGATCGAGGACCTGCCGCCGTTCAAGACCGATGTCCAGGTGGAAAAGCCGCGCACCATCATCACCCGCAACGATTCCCCCGATATCAGCTTCGACCGCTCGATCAATCCCTATCGGGGCTGCGAGCATGGCTGCATCTATTGTTTCGCCCGGCCGACGCACACCTACATGGGGCTTTCGGCTGGGCTCGACTTCGAATCGAAGCTGTTCGCCAAGCCCGACGCCGCGAGGATGCTCGACAAGGAATTGTCCCGGCCGGGCTATCAGGCCAGGACCATCGCCATCGGCACGAATACCGATCCCTACCAGCCGATCGAGAAGAAATGGCGCATCATGCGCGATATTCTGCAGGTGCTGGAGGAGCATCAGCATCCCGTCGGCATCGTCACCAAATCGGCGCTCGTCATGCGCGACCAGGACATTCTCGCGCGCATGGCCGAGAAGGGGCTGGCCAAGGTCTGCCTTTCGGTGACCTCGCTCGACGGCAGGCTCGCCCGCACCATGGAGCCGAGGGCCTCGACGCCGACAAGGCGGCTGCAGGCGCTGCGCGGCCTCGCGGATGCGGGCGTTCCCGTCGGCGTGATGGTGGCGCCGGTCATTCCCGGGCTCAACGACCATGAGATCGAGCGCATTCTCGACGCGGCCCATGCCCAGGGCGTGCGCGAGGCCGGCTATGTCCTGCTTCGCCTGCCGCTGGAGGTGAGCCCGATCTTCAAGGAATGGCTGCTGCGCAACTACCCGGACAGGTATCGCCATGTGCTGTCGCTCGTCCGTTCCATGCGGCAGGGCAAGGATTACGACGCCGAATGGGGCAAGCGCATGCGCGGCGAAGGGCCCTATGCCTGGCAGATCGGGCGGCGTTTCGAGCTGGCGACAAAACGCCTCGGCATCAACACGAACAAGAAGAGGCTGAGGACCGACCTGTTCGCGCCCACACCCGCGAGCCAGCAATTATCGCTTTTCTAGTGATCCGGGTTCACTGGCGCCCTGTTTCTACGCGTTTTCCCGGTGGAGAAATCCACCGACTTTTCCGGAAGGCGCACCAAGTGAAAGCTTCCCCTTCGTCCCGGCGGCACCCCAACCTCGCCGGGACGAGCCTCCCTGATGCCACCCGCCCCCCGAGCATCAGGGACTTGCAGAGAATCGGAACGAATGCGAGTGTCGCCGCAAGATGTCTCGATCGCGTTCTGATTCTCTGCTGCTTCCCCTGGAGCCCGCCAAGCCGGACTTTGCCAGCGAGCGCAAATGGATGCGTTCCGGTGTCGAGTTCGTCGCCGGCATAGACGAAGCCGGACGCGGACCGCTCGCCGGCCCCGTGGTTGCGGCGGCGGTCATCCTCAATCCGAAGAAGATTCCGGAAGGGCTGGACGATTCGAAGCGGCTGACAGCGGCGCGGCGCGAGGAATTGTTCGAGACGATCACCGCGACGGCGCTGGCCTGCTGCGTCGCCAGCATTTCCGCCCCGGCCATCGATGCCACCGACATTTTGAAGGCGGCGCTGGAGGCGATGCGCCGCGCGGCGCGTGGCCTTGCGATCCTGCCCGGCCATATCCTCATCGACGGGCGCGATGTCGCCCCCGGCCTGCCCTGCCCGGCGACGGCGTTGATCAAGGGCGACCAGCGCTCGGTCTCCATCGCCGCCGCCTCTATCCTGGCGAAAGTCACGCGCGACCGCATGATGGCGCAGACCGGCCGCTACTACCCGCTCTACGGGCTGGAACAGCATGCCGGCTACGCCACGGAAATGCACCGCAACGCCATGGAACAGCACGGCCCGCTGACCGGCCTGCACCGCTTCAGCTTCTCCCCGCTGAAGGACCGCATCGCCTGACAGGGTCGATTCTGCCCCGAGCGCCCCGCTCTCATTCCTGACTCTCCGCCTCCCGCATGCCGAGCCAACTTCCCGCATGGTGAGTTGCACCTCCCTCATGCTGAGCTCC
>NZ_JAPMAB010000010.1:0-223974 GCF_026420825.1 Phyllobacterium sp. 0TCS1.6A | reverse complement strand
GGCAACGCCACCCTTTCCCAGCTTGTCGAAACAGCACCGGAAGCTGCTCCCCCACTGGAAAGGACCGAATCAGAATAACCCGGTTTCAAAGTGGTGGGATAAGTTTCCATTTATCCCCCACGGAGGGCCGCGCGTTGCATAAATAAAGTGCGTCCTTCGTGCTTCGACAGGCTCAGCATGAGGGGCTCAGGATGAGGATGATTGATTTGATTGCAGAAAAGCAGGGAGCCCAGGTTGGAAACCTCGCAGATCTATCCCCCTGCAAAACTCTACTCTCCCTCATGCTGAGCTTGTCGAAGGGCGCTGCATAACCCATGATCTCGGAACCGTACCTATCGCGACCGTTCGTCGGGATTGGACAGATCCGCCAGCGCATGACAAAACTTCTGCAGAGGCCAAATCGCAGGAGGATCATTCATGACGGAGCAAATGGCGGCCAGGACAGGCGAGGGCAGGGCTATCAAGACGAACAGCACGAAAAGGATCTTGAGGGCGGCGGTCTGCGCCCTTGTCGCCGGTCTGGCCGGCTCGATATCCGTCGCGCTGGCGGAACCTTCGTCCAAGCGCGACGAATTCTTCTGGCTCGCCGAGATCAACAAGGCCACCACGGTCATCAACAGCGATGAGGGGCTTCTCGACAGGGCAATGACACCCGCCATTGCCAAGGCACTCGGCAAGGTCATCGAAGCTGCCGACAAGCCGGGCGCGAAACGGCCGAGCACTGTCATCACCTTCGAGCCGCTGCTCATCGAAGCCGGCGGGATCGACGTGACGCTGCTGCATGCCGGGCGATCGAGCCAGGACATGCACGCCACCTACCGCGCGGCGATATTGCGCGAGAAGCTGCTGCAGCTCGGCGACCAGCTCAACAAGACGTCGACGACACTGGTCGAACTCGCAGGCAGGCACGTCGACACGATCGTCCCCAACTATACCAATGGCGTCGCCGCCCAGCCCAACAGTTATGGCCATTATCTGCTGGGCCATGCGGCCGGCTTCGATCGGGACGCCCAGCGGATCAGGGAGGCCTATGCTCGCATCGATCGCTCGGCGATGGGAACGACGGTCCTCAACGGTTCGAGCTGGCCGCTGAACCGGCGCCGCATGGCGGATTATCTCGGTTTCGGCCAGATCGTCGAGAATGCCTATGATGCGTCGCAGATATCTTCGGCGGACGAACCGGTCGAAGTCGCAGCGATCGTGACCAGCATCGGGCTGCATATCGGCAATTATGTCGAAGACGTCATGACCCAATATGCGCAGTCGCGGCCGTGGATCCTGCTGCAGGAGGGCGGCGCCAATACCTATGTGTCGAGCGCCATGCCGCAGAAGCGCAATCCCGGCATTCTCAATTCCACGCGCAGCGATGCCTCCACGGCGGTGACATTGGCCATGGGACCGGTGATCCAGGCCCACAATATCACCCCCGGCATGAGCGACCCGAAGGATGTGGATCAGAATTCGGAGATGATCGACGCCGCCATCAAGGCGCTGACGCGGCTCGACGATGTCTACCAGGCATTGGTCATCGATCCGCAACGGGCGCTCGAGGAGCTCAACAGCGATTGGACCGCATCGCAGGAACTGGCGGACATATTGATGCGCAAGCACAAGCTGCCATTCAGGGAAGGCCATCATTTCGCTTCGGAGGTGGTCAGCCATGCGCGGCAGCACGGGATCAAACCACTGGATTTTCCCTATGAAGAGGCGAAGAAGATCTATGCGCAGGCGGTCAAGGACACCGCCGCCGCCAAGGAACTTCCAATGACCGAGGCGGAATTCCGCGCCGCGCTCGATCCTGTCGCCATCATTCGCAACAGGGCAACCGAAGGCGGTCCCCAGCCGCAAGAGATGGAGAAGATGATTGCTTCCTCGCGATCGCGGCTGGCGGCGCAGGGCAAGTGGATCGAGGAAAAGCGCCAGCATGTCGACACGGCGCTGCAAAAGCTGGACCAGGATTTCGCGCGATTGCTGAACTAGCAATTGCGTAGCTGGGACATTCACCCCGGCAACCGGCGCGATGCGTTGTTTCGCGCCGGAATGCCAGGCTGGCGGTTGGCAGGGAGAGACTAGGCGGCGGTTATGTCGACCACGCCGCAATCGCCCGGCTCGGTGCCGAAGACGAGGCGGTGGCCGATATCGTCCCAGCCCATGGCGGAGATCGCGCCCTTGCCGGGACGCCGCAGCACGACTTCCTTCTGGTCGCCGAAACGGCCGACGAGGATCATGCCATCGGAATAGCCGATCGCGACGATTTCCTCGACAGGATGGCAGGCAACGGCCGTCACCATACTATCGCCGCGCGTGCCGAGCTCCAGCGGCGCCTTGCCCATCGGTCCGTCCTTGCCGGCGAACGGCCAGATGATCGCCGCAGGCGCGCCGGAGGTCGCGAGCCATTTGCCCTTGACGCTCCACGACCAGCTTTTCACCTTGGCAGGATAGCCCGTCATGCGCATGTGCCGGTTATCCTCGAGCCGCCAGCCATGCAGGGCATTTTCCTGCATCGAAGTCACGAGAAAGCGGTTGTCGGGTGAATAGATGACGCCGATATGAGCGCCCTTCCATTCCAGTTCGGTCGGCGGGCTTGCCGTCGCCGGCCAGTGCAGCGTCACGCCATTATAGCGCGCCACCGCGAGCCGCAGGCCCTTCGGCGCAAAGCCTATGCCTTCGACGCTGCGTTCATGCGCGATTTCCTTCGTGGTGCCATCGGGCAGGCGCGTCCAGACGAAACGCCCGGAGCCATAGGCTATGGCGCCGTTCGGCGCGGCAGCGAGGGAGGTGATCCATTTGCGCGGCTGGCTGGCGAGTTCCTGCACGGTCCCGTTCAATCCCGTCGAACAGACACGGCCGTCTTCGCCGGCGGTCAGCAGCGCCTTGCCGTCGGCCGTGGGGATGGCGCAAAGCAGCCCGTCATGAGCCTCGACGGTCTTGTGTCCATTGTCGAGCCGATGGACGGAGCCATCGGCGAGCGCGAAAAACGGGACGTTCTGTACGAAACGGGCATCTATGCAGTGCCCGTTCAAATCAAGCGGTGCGATTGTCGGCATCAGGCAAGGCAGCCCTCTAGTCCGGCTTTCAACGCCGCCTCATCGAGATTGCGCCCGATGAAGACGAGGCGGCTGTCATGCTTCTCGCCCGGCTTCCAGGCGCGCTGATGGTCGCCCTCGATGATCATGTGAACACCCTGGATGACGTAGCGGTCGGGGTCGTTGCTGAATGCGAGAATGCCTTTCAGCCGCAGGATGTCCGGTCCCTGTTCCTGGGTGATCTTCTGTATCCAGGGGAAGAACTTGTCGGCGTTCAGTTCACCGCTGCGCAGCGATACCGAGCGGACAGTGACGTCATGGATCGGCGAGGCTTCGCCATGGTGATGGTGGTCATGATCATGATCATGGCCATGATGGTCGTGATGATGATGTCCGTCATGGTGGTGGTGATCATGGTCGTGATCGCAATCGGGACCGCAAACATGGTCGGGATGATCATGATCCAGGAAATGCGGGTCGCTCTCGAGCGCGCGCGACAGGTCGAACGCACCCCGATCCAGCACCTTGGCCAGATCGATGCCGGCGCGTTCCGTCCGGTGGATGACGGCATGCGGGTTGATGGCGCGCACGGTTGCCTCGACGGCGGCGAGTTCCTTTGCGTCGACGAGATCGGTCTTGTTGAGGAGGACGACATCGGCAAAGGCGATCTGGTCCTCCGCTTCGCGGCTGTCCTTCAGGCGGAGCGGCAGATGCTTGGCGTCGACAAGCGCGATCACGGCATCCAGCGCAGTCTTCTTGCGCACATCATCGTCCATGAAGAAGGTCTGGGCTACGGGAACAGGGTCCGCAAGGCCGGTCGTTTCGACGATGATCGCGTCGAAGCGGCCCGGCCGGCGCATCAGGCCTTCGACGACGCGAATGAGATCGCCGCGAACGGTGCAGCAGATGCAGCCATTGTTCATCTCGTAGATTTCTTCGTCGGATTCGACGATCAGGTCATTGTCGATGCCGATCTCGCCGAACTCATTGACGATCACGGCGTAGCGCTTGCCATGATCCTCGCTCAGGATGCGGTTGAGCAGGGTGGTCTTGCCGGAGCCGAGATAGCCCGTCAGGACAGTGACCGGAATCTGCGATGTCTGCGCCTCGTTCGGTGACGCTGAAACGGTTTGAGCTTCACTCATCGTGTGCCTCTTTTCTTGATCAGACACAGGATATAGGTGATCGGGCCGGGTTTTGCCACACGTCGTTCGTGCAATAATTCTATGGAAAACATCAATCCTGCTGAAGTGGGGCGCGGCGCAGCGATGCAACGTCGAACGCCGCCACGTCCCCCAGCAGCTCGACCGTCGCCGCCAGGCAATGTTCGATGATCGCCTCGCCGGCCGCGGCACTGGCGAGATCGGCCCGCCCTGCCACGCCCTGCGCATTGAGGTCCGTCATCTTCCAGCCGAATGCGTGCGGGCCATAGGCGCGCAGATGCTTGAACTTGCGGGCGAAAAGCGCCTGCCGGGAAGGGAAGTTCGCCGCCGCCGGAACATTCACCAGGTCCGGATGCAAAGCCAGCATCACCGAGGTTTCGATGAAGCCGCCATGAATGTCGAGCGCCTTCTCCTCAGGCGAAATCAGGCCCGGCGGCAGGCCGAACCGGGTCCAGCTCGTTGCGACGGCCAGCATGTCGAAACGGACGCGCAGTTCGGTCGCGACGATGGTCATCAAAGGCGAATTGCCGCCATGGGCATTGAACATGACGAATTTGGCGATGCCGCGCCTGGCCAGGCTTTCGCCGATGCCGATCCAGCGATTGACGGCCTCGTCGAACGAGAGGCTGCGGGTTCCTTCTATGTCCATATGCTCGACGGAGTAGCCGACGGTCTCGGTGGGGAGAAATTCCACGTCGAGTTCGCGCGGCAGCAGGGTTTTCAGCCTCGCGACAAGGCCGGAGGCGATAAGCGCGTCCGTTTCGAACGGAAGATGCGGGCCATGCTGCTCATGGGCGCCAAGCGGCAGGATCGCTATTCTATTGTTGGAAGCCATCCCGCGGTTCTAGCTCAAAACAGCGGCATTTTCACCATGGGAAATGAAAATAGGGCGCGCTGCTTAATCGCCTAGAAATTCGTCGGCAAATTTCATCTGATTGTCACACAAGCATAGTAACGCCATTCCAGCCTTGCAAATTCGGTGCTTCACGGCACTGCCCGACATGCGCCAATGGCGAGCCGACACGCGCCACTGGCGGAATGATTTGTAGAAGATTCACCTGGTTAATAAGTTAGACTAGTCCTGTCGTAGCCAACTCATCGTCATTGTAGTCCGTAAGGAGCAAGAGTTCGAATGGTCAAGGATCGCAAACCGTTAATTCTCCATCGCCTCCAGGCGACAGCGCGACTCACCCGGACAGCGCTCGCCATTCGGCTGCTCGGCCACGGGCTTTATGCCGGGCAGGATGCCGTGATGTTGCAGCTCGCCCATGAGGACGGGCTGTCTCCGAGCGTCCTCGCCAAACGGCTGGGCGTGCGCCCGCCGACGATCACCAAGACGATTTCGCGGCTGCAGGCGCAGGGCTTCGTCAAGAAGGAAGGTTCGGCTACCGACCAACGCCAGGCCCATATCTTCCTGACCGTCGCCGGCAACGAGGCGATAAAATCCATCGAGAAGTCGATCCGCAAGACGGAGAAGGACGCGATGAAGGGCTTCGACAAGAAGGATCGCAAGACGCTGGTGAAAATGTTGTCGCGCCTCGAAATGAACCTTTCGGCGGCGGACCTGCTGCGCCAGACCGGCTCCGAGGATGTGGACGACGATTCCGAAGATGAATGAAGGCGGCGCAGGATGTCCCGGCGGCCGATGCAGCATATCCGGCGCATCGGAAAGACGGTGGCAAAGTCCTGTTGCTTCGCAGATGAAAGAACTTTGATTTATCCGGCAGCAATGGCATAACGCGAGACGAATGTTCTGTTCGGCGAACAGAATCGCGGGAGGCCTTTCTTTTGGCGCAAAAAATTAAACTATCGACAATTGCCGACGCGCTGAAAGTGTCTACTGCCACGGTATCCCTGGCTTTGCGCGACAGTCCCTTGGTGGCGGACCAGACAAGGGAGAAAATCAAGGAACATGCACGGGCGATCGGTTATATCTACAATCGCCGCGCGGCAAGCCTGAGGACTTCGCGGTCCGGTATTGTCGGCGTCGTCGTGCACGACATCATGAACCCCTTCTTTGCGGAGATCCTGCGCGCTATCGAGGGCGAGCTGGACCGTTCCGGCCAGACCTTCATCCTGTCCAACCATTATGATCAGGTCGAGAAGCAGCGCACCTTCATCGAGACGCTGCTGCAGCTCGGCGGCGATGGCGTCATCATGTCGCCGGCAATCGGCACGCCGGCCGAAGACATCCGCATGGCGGAAGACAATGGCCTGCCGGTCGTGCTCATCGCCCGTACGGTCCAGGATGCCAATGTGCCGGTGTTTCGCGGCGACGACGCCTATGGGATCGGCCTTGCCACCAATCACCTCATCTCGCTCGGCCATACGCGCATCGCCATGGTCGGCGGCACCGACCAGACATCGACCGGGCGCGACCGTTACGAGGGCTATCTCCAGGCGATGCAGAAGGCCGGGCTCGAGGCCAAGCCCGAATGGCGTATCCCCGGGCCAAGGACGAAGCAGGCAGGTTTCGATGCCGCGCCGCAGTTCCTGGCGCTGAAGGACCATCCGACGGCGGCGGTGTGCTGGAACGATCTTTGCGCCATCGGCATGATGAACGGCATCGCCCGCGCCGGGCTGGTGGCCGGCGTCGATATTTCCGTGACCGGATATGACGATCTGGAGGAGGCGGCCATTGCGACGCCCGCCCTGACGACGGTGTGGAACGGCCAGCGGGAGGTGGGGCAGCGCGCGGCGCGGGCCTTGCTCGATCAGCTCAATGGCGCCGACACGCATGCGCGGCAGGAACTGATCAAGCCGGAACTGCGCATCCGGCAATCCACTTCGAAACCGCGGGAACGGTAGGCTCTATTCGGCTGCCTGAAGCCCGGACCGGCGCGCCTTGTGCGTCCGTACCGCCTCGCCGAAGGCCTGGAACACCTTGCGCGAGGCGCTGTCGGTCTTGACCCAATATTCCGGATGCCACTGCACGCCCACGGCGAATGCAGCGGCATTCTTCACGGATACCGCTTCGATGGTGCCGTCTTCGGCGGTTGCCTCGATTTCCAATTGTGCGGCCGGCCGGTCGATCGCCTGGCGATGGACCGAATTCACCTTGATCGTGCCTTCGCGCATGATGTCGGCCAGGCACGAGCCGGGCTTGATCCGCACCGGGTGGCGTATGGCGAAGCGCTCGGCCTGATCTTCCGATTGCGGCGCGCGATGGTCCATGCGGCCGTCCAGTTCCTGGATCTCCGTCGCCAGCGTGCCGCCGAGTGCAACGTTCAATTCCTGGATGCCGCGGCAGATGGCGAGAAGCGGGACGCCCCGCTCGATGGCGCGGCGGATCAGCGGCAGCGAGGTAGCGTCGCGGGCGGGATCGAAGGGTTCATGGGCTTCGCTCGGCTGGACACCGTAGAGCGACGGATGGACGTTCGACTTCGAGCCGGTCACCAATACGCCGTCGACGCCGTCGAGAACGGCATCGACATCAAGGCTGGCGCCGAAGGAAGGAACGATCAGCGGGATGACGCCTGCCGCATCGAAGGCGGCCATGAGATACTGGTCCGGGGCAGCATGCCATGTGTAATTCTCGAAACTGCGGACATCGGATGTGATGGCGACGAGGGGCTGCCGCATTGCATGTACTCCAACCAGGATTTCCACCAATGTAATGCGACTCGGGCCGAATTCCAATGGCATGGCCGCTCGTGATGCTGGACTAGCCGCGACGAGTGTGTAAGGTGCGCGAGAATCGGAGAACGAGGCGGAACGCCCGTCGATCGGGGCCGAGAATTGGTGGTGTACCCCATGGGAGGAGAATAGATGGATCGTCGTTCCTTTATCACGAAAGCAGGTTTTGCCGGCGCCGGCGCTGTTGCGGCCTCCGGTCTGGCGGCGCCAGCGATCGCGCAGTCCCTGCCAAAGATCACCTGGCGCTGCGCCTCGTCATTTCCGAAGACGCTGGCGATCCTTTTCGGCGCAGGCGAAGCATTCGCCAAGCGGCTGAGCGAAGCAACGGACGGCAATTTCACCATCCAGCCCTTTGCCGCCGGCGAAATCGTCCCGGCGCTGCAGGTGGCCGACGCAACGGCGGCCGGCACGGTCGAGATGTGCCATTCGGTCGCCTATTATTACTGGGGCAAGGACCCGACCTGGGCGCTGGGCGCCGCGGTTCCGTTCGCGCTGAATGCGCGCGGCATGAATGCCTGGCACTATCATGGTGGCGGCATCGACCTGATGAACGAGTTCTTCAACAAGCAGGGGTTGCAGGTCTATCCGGGCGGCAATACCGGCGTGCAGATGGGCGGCTGGTTCCGCAAGGAGATCAACACGCTCGACGACCTCAAGGGGTTGAAGATGCGCGTCGGCGGCTTTGCCGGCCGTATCCTCGAGACGCTGGGCGTCGTGCCGCAGCAGCTTGCGGGCGGCGACGTCTATCCCGCCCTGGAGAAAGGCACGATCGATGCCGCGGAATTCGTCGGTCCGGCCGATGATGAGAAGCTCGGCCTGCAGAAAGTGGCGCCCTATTACTACTATCCCGGCTGGTGGGAAGGCGGTCCGACCGTCAGTTTCATGGTCAACAAGGAAAAGTGGGATTCGCTGCCGCCCATCTACCAGTCGCTGTTCCGCACTGTGGCGCAGTCGGTCGATGCCAACATGCTGCAGCAATATGATTATCTCAATCCAAGCGCGATCAAGCGGCTCGTCGCCGGCGGTGCGCAATTGCGGCCGTTCAGCCCCGAAATCCTCAGCGCCTGCTTCACCACGGCCAACGATATCTATGCGGAACTCGAAGCCAATAACGAGCCGTTCAAGAAGATCTGGCAGTCGATCAAGGCATTCCGCAACGAGCATTTCCTTTATGCGCAGATAGCGGAATATACTTTCGATACGTTCATGATGGTGCAGCAGCGCAACGGCAAGCTCTGAGCCCTGTGGCCGGCGCGTCTCGATGCAGGCGCGGCGGCCATGCCCTCGATCAAGCTACTTGCGGCCAGCTACTTGCGGTTGTCTTATGCCGATGAGCAGGTTAACAGGATCGGATGAACGTGCGGCTCATCGGTGATGGTCAATGACAGTTGATGGATGTCTTTCCGTCGCGGGGAAAACCATCGTGGTTACCGGCGGCTCCTCCGGGCTCGGCCTGCAGATGGCGCAGGTATTGGCCGCCAATGGCGCCAATGTCGTTTCCATATCGCGCACGCCCGCGCCGGACAATGCCCGGCACCCGAACATATTGAACATCATTGCCGACGTCACGATAACCGACGACATAGCCCGCGCCTTCGATGAAGCGGAGCGCTCGTTCGGTCTCGTGACGGTGGTTTTCAACAATGCCGGCATTGCGTCCATCGAACGGGCGCTGACGACGACGCATGAGCAGTTGCGGCAGATTTTCGAGGTCAATGTCGAAGGCGCATTCTTCGTCGCGCAGGAAGCCGCGAGACGCATGATCGCGCAGAAGCGCGGCGGTTCTATCATCAACCTGTCCAGCATATTGGCCGATGCGCCGATCAAGGGCTCGTCAGCCTATGCCATGTCCAAGGCGGCGGTGACGCAGATGACGCGCTCCCTTGCGCTCGAATGGGCGCCATACGGCATCCGGGTCAATGCCATTGCGCCCGGCTGGTTTCCGACACGGTTGAACGAAACGATCATGGATGGACCCGCCAAGGGCTTCTTCCAGGGACGCAATCCGATGCGCCGGCTGGGTTCGCCCGACGATATCGACGGCACGGTGCTTCTGCTGGCCTCGGATGCCAGCAGCTATGTCACCGGCACCGTCATCACCATCGATGGCGGCCACAGCCTGCAGGGCTAGAGGGCTAGACGCGTTCATCGTGCGGAAACGTCCGCACGGCCAGGACGAACACCAGCAGCGAGAAAATGGCGGCATCCTTCCACAGGACAGGGAAATAGCCGCCCCATAGCGACTCCGCCATGCCGACTGCCGCAGCGCCCAAGGCGGCAAGCAGCGGCTGCGAAAAGCTGCCGGCGGCGGTGATGAAGAGGATCTTCAGGCCGAACACCATCCCGGTCGTGAAGCTGATATTGCCGTAGTAGAGCGCCGCCAGAAAGCCGGTCAGCGCACAGATCGCATAGGCGGCGAATACCGCGAGCATGCGCACCCGGCGCGGGTCGATCCCGCAGAGGGCGGCGGCGGCCGGTTCGTCGCTGACGGCGCGCCAGGTCCTGCCCGCCGCCGTCAGGCGCATGACGAACTCGCCGGCGGAGATGATGGCGATGGCAGCCGCGACATTGACGATCTGCATCCGTGTAAGGCTGACATCGAGCGCGCCGGCCATGCGCACCGGCTGTGCCAGCATGGGCGGCAGCCAATAATCGCGGGTATTGGCGGCGATCCGCGACAGTTCCATCAGGAAGATGCTCAAGCCCAGCGTCGCGACGAGCACCGTGTTGCGGCTTCCCGCATCTTGCAGCGGCTCATAGATGTATTTCGTTATGAGACAGGCGCCGAGCCCGACATAGATCACGGCGACCATCAGGCCGAAGCCCATGGCCGCCGGCAATGTCATCCACAGGGCGGTCCAGCCGAATGCCGTGCCGAGAATGAAGGTCTGGCCGGAAAAGGCGAAAACCGAGCCGAGGGACAGGTCGGTCCGGTGCGTCAGGCCATGGATGAGGACATAGCCATAGGCCAGCAACGCATAGAGCGAGGCGTTATGAATGCCATTCAGGAGAAGTTGCAGAAAATAGCCCATTCGGTCTGTTCCAGCCTGGGTACCATTCTAACTTGCAAAACGCTTTTTACCAGTTAGAATTTAGCCATGACATTTGCATGGACGGAACATCGGTTCAGCGGCGGTGCGCTGGCGCTGGACCTCGTCAATACGGTGATCTACCGACAGGCGCCGCAACGGGCGCTGGACCGTTTCGACGACCGCGTACAGATGGCGGCATTCGCCGCGGCGGCCTCGCGGTTTCGCGCGGAAGAACTGGGCGGCGCACGGCTGCGGGCGCCGGCGACGGAGGAACAGGCGAGCCGCCTGATCGATCTGCGCGAGGCGATCAACCGGCTATTCCGTGATGCGGTGGCGGATGAAGCCTATGGCGCGGCGCATATGGCTAGCTTCCTGCGCCTTGCCGCCAATGGTGTCGAAGAACAGCCCGATGCGAGGCTGAGGCTTGCCGGCGGCGGCAATGGCGATCCGGGCGACCTGCCACTCAATGTCGCCGCCGTTCTTTCCGCCATGCGGCTTCTCGATCAGCGCCGGCAGTCGCGGATCAAGATTTGCCCGAATTGCCACTGGCTTTACCTCGATCAAAGCCGCAATCGCAGCCGCCGCTGGTGCGACATGGCTATCTGCGGCAACAGGGCCAAGGCGAAGCGCCATTACAGCCGCAGGAACGCCGATGAAACCGGGCTCTAGGCCGACAGGGGGGCTCCGCCATGCGGGGCCTTGGCTGGCCCTGCTGCTGGTCCTTTGTGCCTGCCGCGATGCCGGGCAGGCCGATTATCTGCAGGTGAGCGGAAAACTGTTCGTGTTCAATTACCGGATCGCAGAGGCGACCTACCTCCTGACGCTGAACAGGCTGCGGCCGCTGCCGGAGGAGACGCGCCTGAGGGCGACATTCGACAATCCGGCCGGCGGCGAGCCCCTCGTGGTCGAGCAAAGGATCTGGCCGACGATGGAGCGCATCACGGTGCAGAGCCCGCCGGTCAAATGTGTGAAGGCGCACAAGGAATATCATGTCGTGATCGAGCTCGTGGACGCCGGCGGAGCGAAGCTGCAGACCATCGAGCGCATGATGGTCTCCGATACGGATCAGTCGCTGATGCCCGACAAGCCGCTCGTCGTCGGGCCGCTCTATGATGCCAACCCCGACCGAACGCCGGACAAGCAGGATTGCCCGGCTTCATGATGCGATGATCTGTCGGCAAAGCCGTCTCCGGGCTTGCATTCGGTGGGGTTTTAGGCTCGTCTCCCTGTGGCCCATGGCAGGCACCAAGGAGAGATATCCATGATCACCCAAATCGCAATTGCCCCGCTTGTCGCGCTGATCGCCGGCATCCTGATCCTGATCGCGCCGCGCCTGCTCAATTATGTCGTGGCGCTCTATCTCATCATCATCGGCGTGCTGGGGCTGTTCCCGAATCTGCTGAACTGACGGGAAAAAGCCCGTTGGCCTCCGGCGAGGCGCAAGGGCGACTATCTGCGCATTGCGCTGGAACGCCGTTTTCGCTATTGCGAATGGGACGTCGATATTATGAGGATTTTGAGATGGCGGAACATCACGACACGGCTCCCGCAGAGCTTGGCGCACCCATGGACTACAAGGAGCATGAAAACACCTACAATCTGTTCCTGAACCTTTCGAAATGGGGCGTGATTACCTGCGTGGCATTGTTGATTGCCATGGCTTTCGGCTTCTTTGCCGGCGGTTTCTTCTCGGCGCTCGTGCTTTTCATCGTCATTTGCGTGGCCGCCTGGTTCTTTGTCTGAGGTACGGGCTTCGTACGCAGTTTCTGGCATTTGACCGGCGGTCGGACCCGCCGGCCGGCCGGGTGGGGTCGCGGATGTAATTTTGCGTGAGCGGCGGCAAGCCGTTCGGCGTGCAGCTTCAGGGGGGTAGAGCTTGGCTCAGACATTATTCATACCGAAAGAGACCGATGCCACCGAACCGCGTGTTGCGGGCTCGGCGGAGACGGTTCGCAAGCTTATAGGGCTTGGTTTTGCCGTCGTGGTGGAAAGCGGCGCCGGCACGGCATCGCGCATCCCGGACAGCGAGTTCGTAGCGGCAGGCGCGACAATCGGCAAATCATCCGATGCAAAGGCCGCCGACATCATCCTGAAAGTGCGGCGGCCATCCTCCGCCGAATTGAAGTCCTACAAGCGTGGCGCCGTGATCGTCGCCATGCTCGATCCCTATGGCAATGATGCTGCCGTGAAGGAACTTGCCGATGCCGGCGTGACCGCCTTCACCATGGAATTCATGCCCCGCATCACCCGCGCGCAGGTCATGGACGTGCTTTCGAGCCAGGCCAATCTCGCCGGTTACCAGGCCGTCATCGATGCCGCGGAGGAATATGACCGCGCCATGCCGATGATGATGACCGCTGCGGGCACGGTGCCTGCCGCGAAAGTCTTCATCATGGGCGTCGGCGTCGCTGGTCTTCAGGCCATCGCCACGGCGCGCCGGCTCGGCGCCGTCGTCACCGCAACGGATGTGCGGCCGGCGGTGAAGGAACAGGTCGCTTCGCTGGGCGCGAAGTTCCTGGCGGTGGAA
Organism: Phyllobacterium sp. 0TCS1.6A; assembly: GCF_026420825.1. Taxonomy (NCBI): domain Bacteria; kingdom Pseudomonadati; phylum Pseudomonadota; class Alphaproteobacteria; order Hyphomicrobiales; family Phyllobacteriaceae; genus Phyllobacterium; species Phyllobacterium sp. 0TCS1.6A. The sequence goes on along the minus strand of NZ_JAPMAB010000010.1, from coordinate 210,590 downwards.
GACGAAGAGTTCAAGGCCGCCGAAACGGCGGGCGGCTATGCCAAGGAAATGTCCAAGGAATACCAGGCGAAGCAGGCGGCCCTCGTTGCCGATCACATCGCCAAGCAGGACATCGTCATCACCACGGCGCTTATCCCCGGCCGGCCGGCGCCAAGGCTCGTGTCGCGCGAAATGTATTCACGCATGCGGCCGGGTTCGGTGATCGTCGATCTGGCGGTCGAGCGTGGCGGCAATGTCGAGGGCGCCAAGGCTGGCGCGACCATCGAGGTCGACGGCGTGAAGATCGTCGGCCATCTGAACGTTGCCGGCAGGATCGCCGCCACCGCGTCGCAGCTCTATGCCAAGAACCTTGTCGCTTTCGTCGAAACGCTGGTCGACAAGGAAGCGAAGGCGCTCAAGATCGATTTCGAGGACGAACTGGTGAAGGCCACCGTCCTGACCCATGACGGCCGGGTCGTGCACCCGAATTTCGCCGGCACGCAAGCGCCGGCTGCCGGGAAGCCGGCGGTAAAGACCGCCGCCCGCGCAAAGAAACCATCCACGGCCGAGAAGGCCCCAATCACGAAAGCCCCGGTCACAAAGGCTTCGGCCGAGAAAGCTCCGGTCAAGAAGGCTCCGGCGCGCAAGGCCGCTGCTCCGAAAAAGACTGCACAGGCTAAGACGACGCCGCCCGTCAAGACGGAAGGAGAGGCATGATGGCTGAGGATACATTGAATAAAGCGCTCGAGACGCTGAACCAGGCGACGGAAATGGTGCGCCAGGCAGCCGAGACCATGCCGGACGCGGCGGGCGCCGCAGCGCATGCCGTTACCGGCGGCGCGGTGGATCCGTTCGTGTTCCGCCTTGCCATCTTCGTGCTGTCGATCTTCGTCGGGTATTATGTGGTCTGGTCGGTTACGCCGGCGCTGCATACGCCGCTGATGGCCGTCACCAACGCCATCTCGTCGGTCATCGTCGTCGGCGCGCTGCTCGCGGTCGGCCTTTCGGCCAGCGGCGCGGCAACGGGCTTCGGTTTCATCGCGCTCGTCCTGGCGAGCGTCAACATCTTCGGCGGGTTCCTCGTGACCCATCGCATGCTCGCCATGTACAAGAAAAAAGAAAAGTGAGACCAGAAGCATGAGCGTTGATTTCGCAGCTTTTCTCTATCTCGTCTCCGGCGTGCTTTTCATTCTTGCATTGCGCGGGCTTTCGCACCCGACCACCAGCCGGCAGGGCAATTTCTACGGCATGATCGGCATGGGGATTTCGATCGTCACCACGCTTGCCCTGGCCGAACCAAGCTTCAAGGGCCTGGGGCTGATCATTCTCGGCCTCGCCATCGGCGGCGGTGTCGGCGCCTATATCGCCAAGCAGATCGCCATGACCGCCATGCCGCAGCTCGTCGCGGCGTTCCATTCGCTGGTCGGCTTTGCCGCCGTGATGGTGGCGGCTGCCGCGATCTATTCGCCGGATTCATTCGGCATCGGCGAAATAGGCAGCATTCACGGACAGGCGCTGGTCGAAATGTCGATCGGCGTCGCCATCGGCGCCATCACGTTCACGGGGTCGATCATCGCGTTCCTGAAGCTCGATGGCCGCATGTCGGGCAAGCCGATCATGCTGCCAGGGCGCCATTTCATCAATGCGGCCCTGCTTCTGGCGATCGTCGTGCTGGTGATTGCGCTGGTGATGACCGAAAGCCACACGGTATTCTGGCTGATCGTCATCCTGTCGCTGGTCCTCGGCGGTCTCATCATCGTGCCGATCGGCGGCGCCGACATGCCGGTCGTCGTCTCCATGCTCAACTCCTATTCGGGTTGGGCGGCGGCGGGCATCGGCTTCACGCTGGGCAATCTTGCACTGATCATCACCGGCGCGCTGGTGGGGTCCTCAGGCGCCATCCTGTCCTACATCATGTGCAAGGGCATGAACCGGTCGTTCATCTCCGTCATCCTTGGCGGTTTTGGCGGCGAAACGGCCGGGGCTGCAAGTGGCGAGGTCGAGCAGCGGCCTGTCAAGCAGGGTTCGGCCGACGATGCGGCCTTCATCATGAAGAACGCATCGAAGGTGATCATCGTCCCGGGCTACGGCATGGCAGTCGCGCAGGCGCAGCATGCGCTGCGGGAAATGGCGGACAAGCTCAAGGCCGAGGGTGTCGAGATCAAATACGCCATCCATCCGGTCGCCGGCCGCATGCCGGGCCATATGAACGTGCTGCTGGCGGAAGCCAACGTGCCCTATGACGAGGTCTTCGAACTCGAGGACATCAATTCGGAGTTCGCGCAGGCGGACGTGGCCTTCGTCATCGGCGCCAACGACGTGACCAATCCGGCTGCAAAGACCGATCCGAAATCGCCGATCTTCGGCATGCCGATCCTCGATGTGGACAAGGCCGGCACGGTGCTCTTCATCAAGCGCGGCATGGGTTCCGGCTATGCCGGCGTCGAGAACGAGCTGTTCTTCCGCGATAATACGATGATGCTTTTCGCCGACGCCAAGAAGATGGTCGAGAACATCGTCAAGGCTCTCGATCACTGACCAAAAAAAGCCCGGCACTGCCGGGCTTTTTCATTCCATGGATTGGGTAGGGGGCTCGGCAAATGGCTGCGTCAGGCGCCGCCGCCGCGCGTACGGGCGAGGCCGTCCTTGGCCGGCTTGTAGTTCGGATCGAGCTGAACGGCCTTGGCGTAGGATTTGGCCGCGCGGGCCTTGTCGCCGCGGCGCTCATAGATCAGCGCCTGGTTGGCCCAGCCCTCGGCGATATCGCCATCGAGCTTGATCGCCGTATTGAAATCGTCAAAGGCATTGTCGTCGTCGCCAAGCGCCGCATAGGATATGCCGCGGCCATTATAGGGCTCGGCGGCATCGGGCTGCAGCGATATGGCCGTCGAGAAATCCTCGATCGCTTCCTTGTGCTGATTGCGCGCCTGGTAGATCAGGCCACGATTATGGTAGGCGCGGGCGTCCGTGGTGTTGAGCTGGATCGCCTGCTGGAAATCGCTCAGCGCTTCGTTCAGCCGGCCGGCCTGGCGGTAGAGATTGCCGCGGCCGATATAGGCGGTGTCATATTGCGGGTTGATCTGGATCGCCTTGGAATAATCGGCGGCCGCCTGGGCGGTGTTCCCCATGTTGCGGTAGACGAGGGCGCGGTTCGCATAGGCCTGGTAGAAATTCGGATTGAGCTGCAGCGCCGTGTTGAAATCCTTGATCGCATCATTGTTGCGACCGGCGCGGCCAAAGGCGGACCCGCGCACATTATAGGCTTCGGGATCCTTGGGATTGTTGCGGATGACGTCGTTCAGGGAACTGATGTTCTCGGCCGACCCCTGCGCCTTGTCGATGCCCACCATGCTGGAGGTGGGGGTGCTCTGACAGCCCGCGAGCGCCAGAAGGGCGACGGAAGACAAGGCGAAACCAGTGGTGCGTATCGATCCGACCAGCGATCGGGCGCGGCTGCTTGATGGCGTTTCCATAGTCTTTTTCATCTTCCCTGTTCCCGTCCAACAAAAAGCTTTGGGTACAAAACCGTTCCCATGTCAAACGAAAAAGGGCGGTGTGACGCAAGCCACTCCACCCTTGACCTCGGTCAAGCCGACGTAAACTACGACTTAGCGTGCCGCTGATGCGCGAACCGGAGCCTTGCGGGCCGGCATCGGCAGAAGGCCTTCGCGCTGTGCCTGCTTGCGGGCAAGCTTGCGGGCGCGGCTGATGGCTTCGGCCTTCTGGCGAGCGCGCTTGATCGAAGGCTTCTCGTAGTGGTCATGCATCTTCATTTCGCGGAACATGCCTTCGCGCTGCATCTTCTTCTTGAGAACGCGGAGAGCCTGATCAACATTATTTTCGCGTACGAGTACCTGCACGTTATTTCCTGTCTCTTAGAATTTCGTTGAGCCCGGTCACCTGAAATTAGGAACAAGAACCAGACTTCGCGATGGGTCCCCACCGCAAACTGGTGTCGGCATTAGCAGAAAGTCTGCGCCATGTCCACCGGAGTCATTCATGCGCGGCAGCTTTTCCTTCGCGGCGGCCCGGCCTCAATCGCGGCTTTCAAAGCCTGAGCGCCAATCTCCGTCGCAAAATGGCAAAAGACCACTGGCCGAATGCGATACTGATGCATAAAAGCGTGGTTCTTCGTTCGGCGTTCGAGGGCGATTGCCGGGCAGGATTTACGCAGTATTCTCCGCGAAGCCGATGCTTTTTCGGGGATGATTTGCCAAGGATTGGATGATGCGGAAATATTCGGTATTTGCATTGGCACGCGAGGCGATGCGCGCTCACAAGGGCTGGGACCAGCAATGGACCTCGCCCGAACCGAAATCGGAATATGACGTCATCATCGTCGGGGCGGGCGGGCATGGCCTTGCCACGGCCTATTACCTTGCCAAGGAGCACGGCATTACCAATGTCGCCGTCCTCGAGAAGGGCTGGCTCGGCGGCGGCAATACCGGGCGCAACACCACGATCATCCGCTCGAACTATCTCTACGACGAATCCGCCGGGATCTACGAGCACGCGGTCAAATTGTGGGAAGGCCTGAGCCAGGACCTTAACTACAATGTCATGTATTCGGCGCGCGGCGTCATGATGCTCGCCCACAACATCCACGACGTGCAGGTGTTCAAGCGGCACATCCACGCGAACCGGCTCAACGGCATCGACAATGAGTGGCTCACGCCCGAGCAGGTCAAGGAATTCTGCCCGCCGATCAATATCTCGTCGGATGCGCGCTATCCCATCATCGGCGCGGCGCTCCAGCGCCGTGGCGGCACCGCGCGCCATGATGCGGTTGCCTGGGGCTATGCGCGCGCGGCGGCGGATCGCGGCGTCCACATCATCCAGAATTGCGAAGTGACGGGCATCCGCCGCGCGCCGAATGGCGCGGTGGTCGGTGTCGATACAAATCGCGGCCCGATCAACGCCAAGAAGGTCGGCGTCGTCGCGGCGGGCCACACATCCGTCATCATGAACATGGCGGGCGTGCGCATGCCGCTGGAAAGCTATCCGCTGCAGGCGCTGGTCTCGGAGCCGGTCAAGCCGCTGATACCATGCGTCATCATGTCGAATACGGTCCACGCCTATATCTCGCAGTCCGACAAGGGCGAGATGGTGATCGGCGCCGGCACGGATCAATATACGTCCTATTCCCAGACCGGCGGGCTCCATATCATCAACCATACGCTGGATGCGATCTGCGAGATGTTCCCGGTGCTGACGCGCCTGAAAATGCTGCGTTCATGGGGCGGCATCGTCGATGTGACGCCGGATCGCTCGCCGATCCTCGCCAAGACGCCGGTGCCCGGCCTTTATGTCAATTGCGGCTGGGGCACTGGCGGTTTCAAGGCGACGCCGGGCTCCGGCAATGTCTTCGCCCATACGATCGCCCGCGACGAGCCGCACCGGATCAACGCGCCATTCACGATCGAACGCTTCACAACGGGCCGTCTGATCGACGAAGCCGCCGCCGCCGCCGTGGCGCACTGAATCTGGAACGAGGCCAACACATGCTTCTCATCAAATGCCCCTATTGCGAAGAAGAGCGTCCGGAACTCGAATTCCGCCACGCCGGCGAGGCGCATCTCGTGCGCGAGGGCAAGATCATCGACCAGTCGGACGAGGATTTCGCTGCCTTTCTCTATCTGCGGCAGAACCCGAAGGGCCTTGTCTATGAGCGCTGGCGGCATATTCACGGCTGCGGCCGGTTCTTCAATGCCATACGCGACACGGTTTCCGACAAGTTCCTGACCGTCTACAAGGCCGGCGAGCCGCGCCCCGACTTGACGGCGATCAAGGCGGAGGGCGCCGCCGCTCCCACCACCAGAAAACGCCGCTCCCGCACCACCAAATCGGAGCTCTGACAATGAGTTCGTCACTTTCTTCCGGAAGCAACCGCATTGCCGGCAAGGGCCGCCTCACGCCGGCGAAGACTGTCCGCTTCACTTTCGACGGCCAGAACCTGACCGGTCTTGAGGGCGATACGCTGGCTTCCGCACTGCTCGCCAACGGCATCCACCTCGTCGGGCGCTCGTTCAAATATCACAGGCCGCGCGGCATTCTCTCCGCCGGCAGCGAGGAGCCGAATGCGCTTGTCGATATCGAGCGTGACAAGGCGCGCCGCCAGCCCAATGTCCGGGCGACCGTCCAGGAAATCTACGATGGTCTGAAGGCGAAGTCGCAGAATCGCTGGCCGTCGCTGACCTTCGACGTCGGATCGGTCAATGATCTCTTCTCGCCGATGCTTCCGGCCGGCTTCTACTACAAGACGTTCATGTGGCCGAAATTCGCGTGGAAGTCGATCTATGAGCCGAAGATCCGCGCTGCCGCCGGCCTCGGCGTGGTGCCGGGAGAGGCCGACACCGACCGCTACGCCAATCGCTTCGCCCATTGCGACCTGTTGGTGGTGGGCGGCGGTGCCGCCGGTCTTGCCGCCGCGCTCGGTGCGGCCGAAACCGGCGCAAAGGTCATCCTGTGCGACGAGCAGCCGGAAATGGGCGGCGCGCTTCGCTATGAAAGCGGCGTCACGATCGATGGCCTCGATGCCTATGCCTGGGCCGAGGCGACCGCAGCCAGATTGCGGAACATGAGCAATGTGACGGTATTGTCGCGCACCACCGCCTTTGGCTATTACGCGCAGAACTTCGTCGGCCTCGTCGAACGGATCAGCGACCATCTGAGCCGGCCTGCCGCCGATATGCCGCGCGAGCGGCTGTGGCAGGTGCGCGCCAGGAAGGTCGTCCTCGCCACCGGCGCCATCGAGCGCCACATGGTCTTTGCCAATAATGACCGTCCGGGCATCATGCTCGCCTCGGCGGCGCGGCTTTTCCTCAATCATCACGGCGTGGCGGTCGGCCGCAAGGTCGGCGTCTATACGGCGAACGATTCCGCCTATGCCGCCGCGATCGATCTCAAGCGGGCAGGGATCGACATCCCCGTCATCGTCGATACGCGCGACAATCCGGCGTCGCCGGTGGTCGAAGAAGCGCGCTCGCTCGGCATCGAGGTGCTTGCCGGACACGCGGTGTTCAGTGCGGGCGGCAAGCGCCGGGTATCGTCCATCCAGGTGAAGCCCAACAAGGGCGGCGGCAATGAGCGCAGGATCACGGTCGATGCCCTGATCATGTCGGCCGGCTGGACACCATCGGTGCACCTGTTTTCGCAATCGCGCGGCAAAGTGGCCTGGGATGCGGCAAATGAACGTTTCCTGCCGGGCGATCATGCGCAGGATTGCGTTTCGGTCGGCGCTTGCAACGGTACCGACGACCTGCAGGCGACGCTGGACGAGGCCCTCTCCGCAGTCGCCGCCAGCGGGACCAGGCTTGCGGCGTCGGGCGGTTCGGGCTGGGTCGGCGGCATGGTGGGTTCGGCCCCCGGCGCCGGTGCGGATACGACCGTAAAGGCCTTTGTCGACTTCCAGAACGACGTCACCGCCAAGGATGTTCGCCTCGCCGTGCGCGAGGGCATGCACTCGATCGAACACGTCAAGCGCTTCACCACGAACGGCATGGCGACCGACCAGGGCAAGACCTCGAACATGCACGGGCTTGCCATCGCCGCCGAGGCGCTGGGCAAGCCTATCCCCGCGGTCGGCCTCACCACCTTCCGCGCTCCGTTCACGCCGGTGACGTTCGGCAGCATCGTCAACAATGCGCGGCACGGCCTGTTCGATCCGACCCGGCGCACGCCGATACATGCGTGGCACGCCGCCCAGGGGGCGCCGTTCGAGGATGTCGGCCAGTGGAAGCGCGCCTGGTATTACCCGCAGGCGGGCGAGGACATGCACGCCGCCATCAATCGCGAATGCGTCGCGGTGCGCAATCATGCCGGCATTTTCGATGCCTCGACCCTCGGCAAGATCGAGGTGGTGGGGCCGGATGCGGCCAAGTTCCTTGAGCTGCTCTATACCAATCCGTGGGAAAAGCTCGGCGTCGGGCGCTGCCGCTATGGCATCATGCTGCGCGAGGATGGCTTCATCTATGATGACGGCGTCGTCGGCCGCCTCGCCGAGGATCGGTTCCATGTGACGACGACCACGGGCGGCGCGCCGCGCGTGATGCACCATATGGAGGATTATCTCCAGACGGAATTCCCGCATCTCGATGTCTGGCTCACCTCCACGACGGAGCAATGGGCCGTCATCGCCGTGCAGGGGCCGAAAGCCCGGCAGATCATCGCGCCATTGGTGGAAGGCATCGACCTTTCCAACGAGGCGATGCCGCATATGAGCGTGCGCGAGGGCAGGATTTGCGGCGTTCCGACCCGTCTCTTCCGCATGTCCTTCACGGGCGAGGCCGGCTATGAGATCAATGTGCCGGCCGATTACGGCCAGGCGGTGTGGGAGGCCGTCCATGCCGCGGGCAAGCCGCTGGGCCTGACGCCCTATGGCACCGAGGCCATGCATATCCTGCGCGCGGAAAAGGGCTATATCATCGTCGGTCAGGATACGGACGGTACCGTCACGCCGCATGATGCCGGATTGAGCTGGGCCATCGGCAAGAACAAGACGGATTATGTCGGTATTCGCGGCCTGCTCCGGCGCGACCTGGTGGCGCCGGGCCGCAAGCAGCTCGTCGGCCTGCGCACGAAGAACCCGAGGACGGTGCTCGAGGAGGGGGCGCAGATCGTGGCCAACCCGAACCAGCCGGTTCCGATGACGATGATCGGCCATGTGACGTCGTCCTACTGGTCGGAAAATTGCGGCCGTTCGATCGCGCTGGCGCTGGTCGTGGACGGGGCGAAACGCATGGGTGAAACGCTTTATGTGCCCATGCCCGACGGAGTGATCGAAGTGGAAGTGACCGGCACCGTGTTCTTTGACGAAAAGGGAGAACGGCTGAATGGCTGACATGAGCTCCGCAACCCGCCTCCATCCCCTGCGCGCCGACAGGCAAAGCGGGCGCACGGTCAGCGTGACCCCCGCTGGCGACGCGACGCGCATATCGCTGAGGGCACGCCCCGATGCGGTGGCGAAGCTTTCGCGCCTGCTCGGGCTTTCCCTGCCCACGCGGCCAAAATCCACCGCCATCGCGAAAGACGGGCGAGCCGCACTCTGGCTCGGGCCCGACGAATGGCTGCTGATCGACGGGCCGGACAGCGACGTCGCGGCGGTGCTGGCGCGCGCCGACGTGCTCCATTCCGCGGTTGATGTCTCGCACCGCAATGTCGGTATCATCGTGTCGGGCGAAGGCGCCGACCGCACCATCAGCGGCGGTTGTCCGCAGGACCTGTCACTGGCCGCTTTTCCCGTCGGCGCGGCATCGCGTACGGTGCTCGGCAAGATCGAAGTGATCGTCTGGCGCACCGGCGAAGACAGTTTCCGCATCGAATGCTGGCGCTCGTTTTCCGAATATGCCTATTCATTTCTGCAGGAATCTGCCAAGGATTGCGGCATCTGACAGGGTGACCGCGCGGCACTTATTCTTCAGGTGTGGTTCAACCACACCACAATTACGCCGTGCTTTTTTCTGAATAGACGCAGGTGATTGCCATCCGGCGGTTACAACTGCCGAGAAAAGAAGATGGCGATCAGGAAGCGTCTGGTAATTAATTTTACGGGTTACGAGGGCCTGCGGCCGAACGCCGTGCGCGACCGCTACCTGAACAGTGCTGCGGATTTCGACCAGTTGTGGCATGCCACGACCTCGTCCACGCCGATGGCGCCCGCCGGCGGCGACATCGCTGCCATGACCCTCACCACGACGGGAGCCGATTGGGAAACCGAGACGGAATTCGTCCAGTTCGGCACGGCCGGCATATTCGAGGATTACGCGGCCAGGAGCGTGCCGACCCGTTTCGCCTCCGGCCTTTCGGCCTTTCTCGATATCATCCTTTCCGGCACCTTCTATCGTTATTGGCGCACGAGCTGGCGTTTCTGCCTGTTCTTCCTGTGGCCTTTCGCGCTCGCCTGCTTCCTCGTCTCGTTTCTCGTGGCGGCGGGCCTTGCCCCGCTGTTTCTCGAATCCAACCCATGGCATCTTGCCTGGACCATCCCGGCGGCGGCGATCATCTGCCGCATCCTGATCCGCTGGCCGGGAGACCGCCTGTTCTTCTCCTATCTGCTCGATGACTGGGCGGCTGCCTCCGACCGGATCCACGGCCGCAGCGCATTGCAGCACGCGGCGAAATTGCGGTTCGCCGAGATGTTTGCCGAGAAGCTGCGCGCGAGCGAGGCGGAGGAGATCGTGGTGGTGGCGCATAGCCTCGGCACCGTGCCGGCGGTCGAGGCCATGGCCGACCTGTGGCGCAGCAATCCGGAACTGATGCGGAAGAAGCCGATTTCGCTGGTCGCGGCCGGCTCGTGCCTGCTGATGATTGCCCTGCACCCGCGCGCGGCGATGCTGCGCGAGGATGTGCGGTTGCTGCTCGAGGAATCGCCGCTGCTGTGGACAGAGTTCCAGGCGGTGACCGACATCATCCATTTCTATCGCTCGGACCCGGCTGTTTCCCTCGGCATCCGGCCGAAACAGGCGCCGATCATCAAGCGGATCGGCTTCAAGAACATCCACAGGCCGGCGCGCTATGGCCGGGCGAAGAACAATTTCTTCAAGATGCACCTGCTGTTCCTGAAGGGCGCGCAGATCCGCAACGAGTACGACATGGGCATGTTCGTGCAGGGGCCGATACCGTTCCGCGAACTGGTCACCACCTATGCAGGAGAGCCGGCGCCGCTCGACGATCTTGGCAGGCTGGCGCCGGCGAGGGCGAACAATGTCAGAGTTCGTCCATCTCGGGCGGATTTTCCAGGACCGCCAATGTCAGCCAGTTCGCTACCAGCGCGGGCTTGAGCGTGTTCTCGATTTCGAGCGTCACCTCGTAATTGTTGAGCACGCGCCCGGATGGCCGGATGTCGGCATCGGCGAGCTTGAAGCGCGCGCGCACGCGCTTTCCCGTGTGCACCGGCGACATGAACCGGACCTTGTCGAAGCCGTAATTGATGCCCATCGTCGCGCCTTCCAGCATGGGCAGCGCCTCATATGCCAGGGTCGAAAGCAGCGACAGCGTGAGGAAACCGTGCGCGATCGTGCCGCCGAAAGGCGTTTCCTTTGCCGCACGTTCAGGATCGGTGTGAATGAACTGGTGATCGTCGGTGGCGTCGGCAAACTGATCGATCATTTGCTGGGTGACGACGCGCCATTCGGAGCAGCCGATCTCGGTGCCGATCGCTGCCTTCAACTGTTTCAGGGAGATCGCGTCCTTCATGGGTTCCTATCCTGACTCTCTGCCATTCCGGCTGCTCTAGCGCTTTATCGGCGCATTGTCACCCCGGCTGGTTCAGGCCGTCCATTGGCCGATATCGTCGCGCTCGCCGATGAGGGCAAGCCCGTGGGCGATGGACAGCAATTCGCCGCCGCTTTCTATGCGACCTTCGTCGAAGCGCCGCGTGAAGATGCGGCGCACGGCGGGAACGAAGGAGGTGCCGCCGGTCAGGAACACCTTGTCGATCTGCGCCGCGCTGGTGGCCGTCCGTTCAAGCACGTCGTCGAGCGCCGCTTCGATCTTTTGCAGGTCGGGCGCAATCCAGCTCTCGAATTGCGGCCGTGTCACCGCCCTGCTGCCGCCGGGTCCGAGCGGTGCGAATTCGAAGCGGGCCTCCTCCTCGGCGGACAGCGCGATCTTGGTGGCGGAGACGGCCTGGTAGAGCGGGTAGCCCTCGTCATGCTCGACGAGATCGATGAACAGTTCCAGCTTGTCCGGGTCGAGGCTGTCGCGCAGGAGCTTCTTCAATTCGGTGAATTCGCGCGAGGTCTTGAAGATGGAGAGCTGGTTCCAGCGGCCGAAATTGGCGTAATAGGACGACGGCACTTCCAGTACCTTGTCGAAGCTCCTGAAGAAGGTGCCCTTGCCGATCTGCGGGGCGACGATGTTCTCGATCATCCGCGAATCGAAATGGTCTCCCGCGATGCCGACGCCGGAGTGGCCGACGGGAATGGCGCGCAATCGGCCGGCGGAACGTTCGAAGCGAATGACGGAATAGTCCGTCGTGCCGCCGCCGAAATCCGCGACCAGCACGGTCGCGTCACGGGTCAGGCTCTGGGCAAAGTAGAAGGCCGCGGCGACCGGCTCGTAGACGAAGTGAAGTTCGGGAAAGCCGAAGCGCCCCAGCGCTTCGTTGTACCGCTCGATCGCAAGCGCGGGATCGGGCCTCGCCCCGGCGAAATGCACCGGCCTGCCGACGACCACGCGCGAGATCGCCGATGGCCAATCCGCCTCGGCATAATGGCGCAGGCGGCGCAGGAACACCTCCATCAGGTCTTCGAATGTCTGCCGCTTGGCAAAGACCAGCGTGCCTTGGAACAGCGCGCTGGCGGCGAATGTCTTGATGGATTGCAGGAACCGGCATTCGCCCGGATTGTCGATGAACTGGCGGATGGCCGAATGGCCGGCCTCGACCTTGAGCGCCGTTGCGCCGACGACCGGGTCTTTCATGAAGGAGAGGGCGGTCCGCATCGTATCCGAACTGCCTGTCGGACTGTTGAAGCGGACGGAGCGTGTGCCGTTCCCCTCCGTCAGGGCGAGCACCGTATTGGTCGTGCCAAAATCCAAGCCGAGAGCCTGTGCCATGGGTGCATCCTGTGTGGAATCCATCGAAAATCAGGAGCGCGGCGCCGCGCGCCCCGAAGGGGACGCGCCTAATGACACATCATCGCCCAGGGTGCAAGTCTGGAGGGTGCAAGTCTGGGATTGCAAGTCTGGGCTGCGGATCAATCCGGCTTCTTGGGCTTCTCCGAATGGCCGCCAAATTCGCTGCGCATGGCGGAAAGGACCTTGTTGGCGAAATCGGCATTGCCGCGCGAGCTGAAACGCTGTTGCAGCGCGGCGCTGAGTACCGGCGTCGGCACCGCCTCGTCGATCGCGGCAATGGCGGTCCAGCGGCCTTCGCCGGAATCGGAGACATGGCCGGCGAAACGTTCCAGGGCGGGGTCTTCATGCAGCGCATCCGCGGTCAGGTCCAGCAGCCAGGAACTGATCACGCTGCCGCGCCGCCACACTTCGGTAATGTCCGGAATGCTGAACTGGTATTGGTAATGCTCGGGATTTTTCAGCGGCGTCGTTTCCGCATCGACCTCATGGCTCTGGAGACCGATATCGGCATTGCGCAGGATGTTGAGCCCCTCGGCATAGGCGGCCATCAAGCCATATTCGATGCCGTTATGGACCATCTTGACGAAGTGGCCGGCGCCATGCGGCCCGCAATGCAGGAAACCCTGGTCGGCCGTATTGGCCGGGTCTTCGACGCGGGTCGCGGTGGGCGCAACGCTGCCCTTGCCCGGGGCGAGGGAAGCGAAGATGGGGTTGAGGCGGGTGACGGTCGCCTTTTCGCCGCCGATCATCAGGCAATAGCCGCGCTCCAGGCCGAATATGCCGCCGCTGGTGCCGACATCGACATAATGAATGCCTTGAGTGGCGAGATCGCGGCCGCGGCGGATATCGTCATGATAATAGGAGTTGCCGCCATCGATGAGTATATCGTCCTTGTCGAGCAGGGGGACCAGTTCGGCAATGACGCTGTCGACGATCGCCGCCGGCAGCATGAGCCAGATCGCCCGCGGCCTGGCCAGAAGCGACACGAATTCGCCGAGAGACGTGCTGCCTTTCGCCCCAAGAGCCTGCAATTCAGTCATGCTTTCGGCCCGTTTGTCATGGACCACGCATTCATGTCCATGTTTCATCAGCCGCTGGGCCATATTGCTGCCCATGCGTCCAAGTCCGATCATACCAAGCTGCATCTCATGTCTCCGGGAGAAAGTAGGAAATAATTAGGTGATGGCCGCCGGCGATGCCGGCGGCGTCCATTTATAGCCAATTTTGCAGCGATGCTCAGTGAAAAAAACTTGAAGAGCAGCTATCCGTCCGCGCGGGATACGGCCTTGCGTTCGAAGAAGAAGAACGGACGCAGTTTCACGCCGAACACATTGCCCGCAAAGGCCGCTGCCGCCCAGAGCCAGCCGTGAAGGCTGCCGGAGGCGATGCCGGAGAAATAGGCGCCGATATTGCAGCCATAGGCGATGCGGGCGCCATAGCCGAGCAGCAGGCCACCCGCGACGGCGGCCAAAAGTGACCGCAGCGGTATGTTGAACGACGGCGCGAACTTGCCGGCGAGCGCCGCTGCGAGCATTGCGCCTGCGACGATGCCGAAATCCATCACCGAGGTGATATCGGCGAAGACGCTTTCGCTGAGCGCCTTGGCATTGCCGGGTGTCTGCCAATAGGCCCACGCGGACGGGTCCACGCCGATGATTTGCGCGCCCTTCGCGCCCCAGAGGGCGAATGCGGAGGTGATGCCCCACGGCCGGCCGGCAATGGCCAGCGTGACGAAGTTCAGGAGCGCCAGCGCGACGGCGCCGAATACCAGCGGCCAGGGTCCGCGCAGATAGCGCGGCAGGCCGTGGCGCGGCGAGGGCGCCGGGGTTTCTAGCGCGCCATGGCGACGCTTCTCGACCAGTATGGTCAGGCCGGCGATCGCCAGGAACAGCAGCAGCGAAATCGCGATGCCGCCCGCCGCGCCGAATGTGTTGACCAGCGATATGGGCGGAAGCGCCGGCAGGCTCGTCCACCAGTCGAAATGGACCGTGGCGACGACCGAGCCGATGATGAAGAAAAGCAGGGTGACCAGCATGCGCGCATTGCCGCCACCGGCGGTGAACAGCGTGCCGGAGGCGCAGCCGCCGCCAAGCTGCATGCCGACGCCGAACATGAATGCGCCGATGATGACCGACAGTCCGGCCGGCGATACGGAACCCTTGACCGCGGTGCCGAAGAGCGATCCGCTCGCCAGCGGCGGGAAGAACAGCAGGACGGCGAGCGCCAGCAGCAGCATCTGCACGCGCAGGCCCCTGCCGCGGCCATCGGCGATGAACACGCGCCAGGCGGAGGTGAAGCCGAAGGCCGCATGGTAGAGCGTGATGCCGAGGGCGCCGCCGACGAGGAACAGCGCGCCCTGCGCGGGTCCATAGGCGAGGCCCAGCGCAAGCGTGCCGATGGCGAGCACGAGGAGCGCTCCCAATCCGGGCGTGCCGAGCGGCGAATGCGCCGTCGGGTTCTGGTCAAGGGTGGTTGCAGACATGATCGATATCCTTCTTTGCGCGGACCATACGCCTGAGCCGGAAGCCATGCCAGAAATCACCTTGCCCTTATTGGTTGGGTAAGGAACGATATTCTCCGGTTCCGGATAATAGTGGAACGATATTCCAATCGGGCTGTTGCAAACTTGCGGGAGAACCACCCCCCGGTGGCTCAGGATGAGGGAGTTGGGCGATACAGCGCCACGCGGTTGCGGCCCTGCGCCTTGGCCGTGTAGCAGGCGGCGTCGGCCTGCGCCAATGCCTCGCCAAGGGTGATCGCGCCATCGCCCAGCAGCGTGACGCCGATGCTCGCTCCGACGTCCCTCAACTCGCTCGGATTGGCGGGACCCACGCCGAGCGCGCCGACGAGCTCGTTGGCGAGCGCAATGGCATCTCCCTCGCTGCCGACAGCGACAAGCACGGCGAATTCGTCGCCGCCGAGCCGCCCGGCAATGGCGCCATGCGGCAGGATGCGCAGCAATATCTCGGCGAAGGATTTCAGCAATTTGTCGCCGGCGGCATGGCCATAGGTGTCGTTCACCGACTTGAAATGATCGAGATCGATGTAATAGAGCCCGTACTGGACGCCGGCGGCCAGCCGGGCGAGGGCCGAGGTGGCCGCCGTCTCGAAGGCGATGCGGTTGCTCAGTCCGGTCAGCGGGTCATGCGACGCGGCATGGGCGAGCTGGCGCTGCAATTGCCGCGCGGCGGTGATGTCCTGGACGATGAGAACCGCGCCCGTGATGCGGCCGGTCAGGTCGAACAGCGGCGATGCAAGATTGCGCAGCGCGCGCCGCTCGCCATCGGGGCGGAAAAGCAGATTGTTCTCGGCGCCCTCCACGGTCCGGCCGCTCCTGATCGCCAGCATGCTGCTCAACAATACCGGTTCGCCGGTCAATTCGTCCCGCAGGGCAAAGACCGCGTCCACCGTCTCGCCGATCAGGTCGGCCTTGCTCTTCAGCAGAAGGCTTTCCGCCGCCGGATTGGCGAAGGTGATGCGGTTTTCCACGTCGGTCGTCAGCACCGCATCGCCGATGGAATTCAGCGTGATGCGGTAAAGCTCCTTCTCCCGCGCCAGCGCTTCCGCGCCGACGACTTCATCGGTGACGTCCCAGATGCTGCCCATCAGCAGCGTCGACGCCCCATGCGTCACCCGCCTTGCAAGCGCGATCACATGGCGGATGTCGCCGTCGGGCTTGACGATCCGATAGCGCATCTTGGCCGGCTGCCCGGTTTCCAGCGTGCTTTCGATCTGCGCTTCGGCGCTGGCTGCGTCGTCGGGATGGAGCAGTTCGTGCCAGGTTTCGCGCGCAATGGTGCGCTCGCCCGGCGGCAGCCCGAAAATCTCGCGCATGCGCCGGTCCCAATAGACCGTTTCGGTCGCCGGATCGAACTCCCAAAGCCCGATCTGGCCCGCATCGAGCGCCAACTGCACGCGCTCGTTCGAAAATTTCAGCTGGCTCTCCACCTGCTTCTGGCTGGTGATATCGGTCTGCACCCCGATCATGCGGGTGGGCTTGCCATCCGCATCCCATTCCACCACGCGGCCGCGATCCAGAACCCAGACCCAGTACCCGTCCTTGTGGCGCAGCCTGAACTCGGTCTCGACACTGTCGCTGAGCCCCTTCACATGGCGCTCGCCGCTTTCCACGGCGCGCAGCCGGTCATCGGGATGAATGAGGGTGAGCCAGAGGTCGCTGCGGTCGCCGAGCTCCTCCGGTCGGTAGCCGAGCATGCGCTTCCAGGTGGGGGAATAATAGCACTGGCCGGTGACGAGGTTCGAATCCCAGACGCCAAGACCGGCCGATTCCAGTGCGAAGCTCCAACGATTGGCCTCCGCATCTTCCTTCGTAACATTCGGCCCCGAATGCAGCCTGATATTGGGAACGTCCGTCATGGCCGGATGCTAGCACAGAATAGGGCAACTGACAGTGTCCTCGCACGCATCGGGACTCAATTCATTCGATTGACTTAATTTGTCTCGCGCCTATAATGCGGGCATGGAAAAAGTCGCGAAAGATGAAGCCAGGGTCCCGGACCGGGGCGAAGCCACGCGGACGAAAATCCTCCCGGTCGCGCTCGACATGTTCGGCCGCTACGGCTTCGACGGAACCAAGACGCGCATGATCCGTGATGCCGCGGGCGTGAACCTGCAGGCGATTCCGTACCATTTCGGCGGCAAGGAAGGGCTGTACCTGGCGACGGCCGAATATCTCGGCGACCGCATCGACGCCCATGTGGCGGAGCTGCGCGGCCAGGTCCGCGGCCGGCTGGAGCAACTTGCCGCGGAGGGGCTCGCTCCCTCGCGCGAGGAGGCGGGAATGCTGCTCGGCTCGATCCTGAAAAAGATGGCGGCGGTGTTCGTCAGCGATGAATCCGCGCCGTGGGCGCGGTTCCTGCTTCGCGAGCAGATGGAGCCGACTGCGGCATTCCAGATCATCTATGGCCGCGTCATGAAGCCGATGCTCGAAGTCGGCACGCGGCTTGTCGGAACCATGCTCGGCGAAGACCCGGCATCCGAACATGTGCGCCTGCGCATGCTGGCGCTCATCGGCAGCATGCTCGTCTTCCGCATGGCCAATGCCGCCGTGATGGCGCAGATGCAGTGGTCCGGCGCCGGCCCTGCCGAAGTCGAGCGCATTCAGGCCCTCGCCGAGGAACTGATTGCCGAGCTTGGAGCGAAACGATGAACAGGCGGGCGCCGATCATCGGTCTTGCCGGCATAGCCCTGCTCGCTGGCGCCGGCTGGTGGTTCGACGTTCCGGCACGGATGGGCTGGGCCGAGCCGTCGGCGGCGGAGCGGACGCTCTACGGCAATGTCGACATCAGGCAGGTCCAGCTCGGATTTCGCGTCAATGGCAGGATCGACAGGCTCTTCGTCGACGAGGGCGACGATGTGAAGGCGGGGGCGGTCATCGCCGAGCTCGACGACGAGCCCTACCGCAATTCGGTTGCGGCGGCGGAGGCCGATGTGGCGGCGCTGCGATCGACATTGGAAAAGCTTGTCGCGGGGCCAAGGCAGACCGAGATCGCCCAGGCCGAAGCGACGCTGAACGAACGCCTGGCCGATTTGAAGAACGTCTCGCTTGCCCATGAGCGCGCGGCGCGACTGCGCCCGAACGGCACGATTTCGCAGGCGGGGCTCGATGAAGCCGCCGCCGCCAAGGCCGCAGCCGCGGCGCGGGCGGATTCGGCGCGCGAGGCACTGGCGCTGCTCAACGAGGGCTCGCGCAGCGAAGACATCGCAGCGGCGCGCTCCAATCTTGCGGCAGCCGAGGCGCGGCTTGCCTCGGCGCGCACGTCGCTTGCCGATACGCGGCTGCGGGCGCCCAATGACGGCGTCATTCTTTCGCGGGTTCGCGAAGACGGCGCAATCGTCAGCCCGAGCGACATCGTGGCGGTCCTGTCGCTGCATGAGCCGCTATGGGTGCGCAGCTATGTTTCCGAGACCGAACTCGGCAGCATCCGCCCGGGAATGGAAGTATCGGTGTTTACCGACAGCGATCCCGGCATGGCGGTGAAGGGCAAGATCGGCTTCATATCGCCAGTGGCGGAATTCACGCCGAAATCCGTCGAGACGCCGGATCTGCGGACGGACCTCGTCTACCGGCTGCGTATCGTCATCGACGGCCGCGCGGCCGGCCTGCGCCAGGGCATGCCGGTAACGGTGAGGCTGCCGCCGCCGGCAGTTGCATCGAGATGACAAACATCGCCTCCAGCGCGCAGGAACCGGCCGATGTGGTTCGCTTGGACGATGTGAGGAAAACCTTCGGCGACGGGCCGCCGGCGCTCAATGGCATTTCCGGGCGGATCGGCTCGGGCCAGATCGCCGGCCTTGTCGGCCCGGACGGTTCAGGCAAGACGACGCTGGTGCGCCTGATGACGGGGCTGATGCAGCCCGATAGCGGCAGCCTCACGGTGCTGGGCTTCGATGCCGCGCGGGAGGCGCGTTCCATCCAGCAATCCATCGGCTATATGCCGCAGCGATTCGGCCTCTACGAGGACCTTTCGGTCAGGGAAAACCTCGATCTCTATGCGGATCTGCGCGGCCTTGCGCCGGATATCCGCAGCGCGACTTTCGACGAACTCCTGACCTTCACCGATCTCAAGAGCTTCACCGGGCGCCTCGCCGGAAAACTTTCCGGCGGCATGAAGCAGAAGCTCGGACTCGCCTGTGCGCTGCTGCAGAAGCCCCGGCTGCTGCTGCTGGACGAACCGGGCGTCGGCGTCGATCCGATCTCGCGGCGCGAATTATGGCGGATGGTCGAGGACCTGACCAGGGAGGGCGTAAGCGTCGTCTGGTCCACCGCCTATCTCGACGAGGCCGAGGCCTGCGACAGCGTGCTGCTGCTCAATCAGGGCGAACTGCTCTTCGCCGGCGCGCCGGGCGAACTCACCGACCGCGTTGCCGGGCGTGTCTTCCGCATCAGCGGCGTTTCCGGCGGCAAGCGGGCGGCCCTCGGCAGGATATTGGAGCGCGAGGATGTCATCGACGGCGTCATCCAGGGCGACGCATTGCGGATCGTGCTCAAGCAGGCACCGGAGGCCGGGGCGCCGCGCGCCGACCTGCCGGAGGGGGCGAGCATGGCGCCGGCCGAGCCGCGCTTCGAAGATGCCTTCGTCGATATGCTCGGCGGCGGACCGGGCGGCCGTTCCGCCCTGGCGGAAGCGGCGACGGCGCGGGACCGGACCGGCGGCGATATCGTCATCGAGGCGAAGGGCCTGACCAAGCGATTCGGCGATTTCACCGCTGCCGACGATATCAATTTCGACATTCCGCGCGGGCAGATATTCGGCCTTCTCGGCCCGAATGGCGCGGGCAAGTCGACGACCTTCAAGATGCTGTGCGGGCTGTTGAAACCGACGCTGGGCGAGGGGCGTGTCGCCGGATATGATCTGCGCCGGGATACGGCGCAGGCGCGCAACCGGCTCGGCTACATGGCGCAGAAGTTCTCGCTCTATGGCGATCTCAGCGTCGCCCAGAACCTCGATTTCTTTGCCGGTGTCTATGGGCTTTCGGCCGATCTGCGGCGTGAACGCACCCGCCTGATGAAGGAGATATTCGCCTTCCGGCCGGTCGAGGCGATGTCGGCCAAGGACCTGCCGCTCGGGCTGAAGCAGAGGCTGGCGCTGGCCTGCGCCGTCATGCACGAACCGGAAGCGCTGTTTCTCGACGAGCCGACATCCGGCGTCGACCCGATCACCCGCCGTGAGTTCTGGACCCATATCAACGGCCTGGTGGAAAAGGGCGTCACCGTGCTCGTCACCACGCATTTCATGGACGAGGCGGAATATTGCGACCGGATATCGCTCATCTACCGGGGCAAGTCGATCGCGCTCGGCTCGCCCGACGAACTCAAGGCGAGCGTCACCGGCGCCGACATGCCGGACCCGACCATGGAAGATGCGTTCATCGCCCTCATCAGGCAATCGGATGCCGGGAGCAGCGCATGAGCGAGGCGACAAGGCCGCAGGCAAGCAGCTCCGTCCGCCGCCTCGTCGCGCTGGTGCGCAAGGAGACGTATCAATTGCTGCGCGATCCCAGCAGCATGTTGATCGCCTTCGTCCTGCCGCTGGTGCTGCTCTTCCTCTTCGGCTATGGCGTCTCGCTGGACACGACCCGCGTCAGGATCGGGCTCGTCGTCGAGGAGCAGACGCCGCTGACGCAGGATCTCGGCTTCAGCTTCAAGGCGTCGCGCTATTTCGAGGTCGTATCCGGCCAGGACCGGCGCCAGTTCGAGAAGGCGCTGGTCGATGGCGACATACGCGGGATACTGGTCGTCCCGGCGGATTTCGCGTCCGATTTCGCGGCGGGTTCCGAGGCGCAGATTCAGGTGATCGTCGACGGTACGGACCCCAATACCGCCAATTTCGTGCAGAACTACGCGCAAGGCGTCGTCGCCTCGTGGCGCGCCATCCGTTCGGCGGAAACCGCGACGGCCGGAAGCGGCATCGAGGTCGAACAGAGGTTCTGGTTCAATCCCGAACTGACGAGCCGCTACTTTCTGGTGCCGGGCTCCATCGCCATCATCATGACGCTGGTCGGGACGCTGCTGACGTCGCTCGTCATCGCGCGGGAATGGGAGAGGGGTACGATGGAAGCGATGATGGCGACGCCAGTCACCTCGCTCGAGCTTCTTGCCGGAAAGATACTGCCCTATTTCGTCCTTGGCCTGACATCGATGACGCTTTGCGTCCTCGTCGCGGTCTTTCTCTTCGGCATTCCGTTTCGGGGCTCCATCGTCGCGCTTTATGTGCTCGCGGCGACGTTCCTCGTTCCGGCGCTCGGCCAGGGGCTCCTGATCTCGGCGGCGACGAAGAACCAGTTCCTGGCGTCGCAACTCGCCCTGATGTCGGCCTTCCTCCCGGCATTCCTGCTGTCGGGCTTCCTGTTCGAGATCAATTCGATGCCGACGATCATACAATGGGTGACGCTGATCGTTCCCGCCCGCTATTTCATCCCCAGCCTGCAGACATTGTTCCTGGCCGGCGATATCTGGCCGATGTTCGCGCGGGCGGTCGCCGTCATGCTGGCGATCGGCGCCCTGTTCTTCGTGCTTGCCGCGCGCAGCACCCGCAAGCGGATCGAGTAGGCCATGTGGTGGACCCGGCTGAGAGCGCTGATCGTCAAGGAACTGCTCGCGGTGCTGCGTGATCCGAAGGGCAGGGCCATCCTCATCGTGCCGCCCATCCTGCAGCTTCTGGTGTTCTCCTATGCGGCGACGCTCGAGGTGCGCAATGTCGATATCATGGTGCTCAACCGTGACGGCGGCTATTGGGGCAGCGAGCTCATCCAGCGCATCGATGGCGCGCCGACCTTTCGCAGCGTCGCCCGGACGCAGGACGAGGCGGCGATCAGGCGGGCGATCGACAGGCAGCAGGTGGTGGCGGCGCTGGTGATAGGGCCGACCTTCTCGCGCGACATCGCGGCGGGTACCGTCGCAGACGTCCAGATCGTCCTCGACGGGCGCAAATCCAACGCATCGCAGATCGTCGCGGGCTACCTGAACCAGATCGTTCTTCAGCTCGGGCAGGAGATATCGTCGTCGGCGGGGCGCGGGCCGCCGGGCGGGGTCAAGGTGGTGGCGCGCAACTGGTTCAACCCCAATCTCGACTTCCAGTGGTTCATGGTGCCGAACCTCATCGCCAGCATAGCCATGCTGATCGGGCTCGTCGTCACCGCCCTTTCCATTGCCCGCGAGCGCGAACTCGGCACGTTCGACCAATTGATGGTTTCGCCGCTGCGCACGCATGAAATCCTGATCGGCAAGGTGATACCGCCGATGATCATCGGCCTCGTCCACATCACGATCTATCTGCTGGCGGCGATATTCCTGTTCGAAATCCCTTTCCGCGGCTCGCTGGCCTACCTCTATGGCAGCGCGCTGGTCTATCTGTCGGCGATCGTCGGCGTCGGTCTGTTCATCTCGGCGCTGTCGGCGACGCAGCAGCAGGCCATCCTCGGCGCGTTCCTCTTCATCGTGCCGGCGACGCTGCTTTCCGGCTTCGCAACCCCGATCGAGAACATGCCGGCCTGGCTGCAGCCGATCACGCTGGTCAACCCGCTGCGATATTTCCTCGTCATCGTGAAGGGCGTGTTCCTCAGGGATATAGGGCTGGAGGAGGTCGTGCGGCAAACGGTTCCGCTGATGATCATTGCCGCCTGCACGCTGACGGCCGCGGCATGGCTGTTCAGGCGGCGCCTGGAATGACGCACCCCGATCACGCGCGGACTCACGGTAATTTGTAGCGCCCGGCGGGTCCGGCGGCACAATTCCGGCCATTCCTGCCCGATCTTTTCCTCTCCAGTTACGCAGAGCGAGGAGTTTCGTGATGAATCGCAGAGATGACAGCTTGCCCGATTATGTCCGTGAATGCGCCGGTGCCGCCGATGGTCTCGGCCGCAAATATGGTTCGGGAGCCGCCTTGTTCGGGCTGCTGCTCGGCGGGCTGGTGGTGGGCGACCTGATGAGCCGGCCCGAAGGAATCAACGTGAACAGGGCCATGGACAGGGGGAATGCCGTCGAAGGTGGCGGCGGGGCGAAGAATGCCGTTCTGGTCAGCCTCGGCGCGCAGAAGGCGCGCTCCGGCCCGGTGCTTTGCAATCTTTAGCTTTGCAATCTTTAGCTTTGCAATCTTTGGCCCGGGTCTTGGGCGCATAAAAAAACAGAGGGCCGGAGCCCTCTGTTCACAAGTCGATAATCCGTTGAAGGATTAGAAGTTGCGCTGGAAGCGGATGATGCCCTGGAAAGCGTCGTCGCTGTCGGAAACGTCACCACGATCGCCATCAAACTTGGTGTAGTTGATTTCCGGGGTGATTACGAAGCCGGGAACCAGCTCGTAAGCAACGTTGGCAGCGGCAGCGAACGTGCCGTCGTCTTCGTATGCGCCCTGCAGGTTGACGGTTGCCTTTTCGGAAACCTTGGCAGCGATACCGCCCCAGACAGCGAAGTCACCATTCCAACGACCGAAGTAGTTGTTGCGGTATTCGTCGCCATTGGACTTGTAGCCACCCATTACCCAGGCCTGAACCGTATCGGTAACGTTGACGTTCAAGCGGATCTTACCAGCGAACTCTTCGGAAAGAGCGTCGTAACCGGCAACGGCACCGATCATGCCCCAAGCCTGTTCGAACTTCGCACCGGCAACGACGTGCGGCATGTAATCGTCGATTACGTAGTTGTCGCTTGCGCCGTAGTAGGAGTTGAAGCCAGCATCGTCACCCTGTTCCAGGCCGATCGTAGCCGAGAAACCATTGCCGCCGGCAAAGGTGTAGCTGATCTGGTTGGAAACATAGCCACCGAACTCGATGACGTCATCCGAGATCATGTCGCCGGCATAGCCGAGGTAGGACGTGAACTGCGAATCGGTTGCACCGACGCGGAAGCCGCCGAGTTCGATGAAGCCGTTGTTCAGCTCGACGGAGTCGGCATTGGCGCCATCGTCGAAGTTGTAACGCAGTTCGATGTACGAACGCAGCGTGCCAAGCTCGGTCTCGTTACGAGCGTCGACGCGCAGGGTTGCACGAGTACGCTTTGCCCAGGTGTCGCGCTCGACGCCGGTGTAGGCATCGTCGCCAGCCTTGGCGTCGTAACGCAGATAACCGCTGATCTTCAGGCAGGTTTCGGTGCCGGGGATGTAGAAGAAGCCAGCGCCGTAGGTGTCGCAAACGCGAACATATTCAACGGGCTCCGGCTCGGCGACGACGACTGCGTCAGCAGCACGTGCGCCGGTTGTTGCAACGAGTGCAGCGGCGGAGCCGATCAGAAGGCTCTTGATGTTCATTTGGATCTCCTTGGTTGTCTTGGGTTGCACCGTTCTAGACCCGTGTTGAGATTGCGGCAATTGAAAATGCAACCTGAAACCCAGCTTCGTTTGGGGGTGTTGCCATAATAGCACAAATTTTGGCCAACCCATTGAAAGTGTTAAGAAATGATTAAGTTCGAGCTTGGCAGGGGCATTTTTTTGCGCGGTTTCAGGGTGTCAAAAGCGCCTGGCATGCGGGACCTTCCTGTCCAGATAGGGCCGGGATTCTGCCAATTCGCTGCCACAAACCGGCCGTTTATTTGACAGATCCGGGGCAGGGCCGGCGGCGAATCATTGGGGGCTCCTCACTGAGCCTTTCCTTATGCTGAGCCATCTCCCGGTTGATTGCACCGCTGTTGCTGCAATCCCTTTAAAGCGCTGCATGAGGGAGAATTGTTGATCGCGGAAACGGAGGGGGTCCGAGATTGAAACCTCGCAGAACTACCGCCCTGCCACCCACCACCTCCCTCATGCTGAGCTTGTCGAAGCACGCAGCAACGTTGCTGCAGCACCTGTTAAATACGGAAAATCCTCACCACGCCCGCGCAATCGCGTCTGGTCATTGAAAAGGGGGGAGACGGGCGGTCTTCAGCGCGTCAGTATGGTATCAGGGTCGAGGTCCGAAGACCGCCCGCGACGTCTTTGCCTGCTGTTCCTGCGCTTGTCAGACGCAACAACCCGGAAAACGAAGCGCTACCTCCGTTTCCTTCTGCAGTTTGCCGGCCGATCGGGGTTGTCACTTCCGATCTTTCGGCAACGCCATCCTCTCCCAGCTTGTCGAAACAGCACCGGAAGCTGCTCCCCCACTGGAAAGGACCGAATCACAATAACCCGGTTTCAAAGTGGTGGGATAAGTTTCCATTTATCCCACCAGAGGGGACGTGCGTTGCATAAATAAAGTGCGTGCTTCGACAAGCTCAGCATGAGGATGATTGATTTGATTGCAGAAAAGCAGGGAGCCCAGGTTGGAAACCTCGCAGAATTATCCCCCTGCCAAACACCCAATTCCCTCATCCTGAGCCCTCATCCTGAGCTTGTCGAACCACGAAGGGCGCAGAAACGTTTGTGCAATCGCTTTTTTATAGCACCGCATCAAAATAGTGCGTGCTTCGTGGTTCGACGAACTCACCATAAGGGGCTCACCACGAGGCTGCTTGGCCCACCATGAGGGATCTGATTTGATGGCATGAAGGCTGGAAAATCGGCAGGGTTGCAGCCATGGTGTCACTTCCCGAACGAAGCCGGAGGGAGGAGCGAATCATGGCGACCAACGAACTGCATCGCGGACGACTTATCGATCACATCCAGCTGGTGGTGGAGGACCTGCCGGCATGCCGCCGTTTCTACGAGGCGGTTCTCGGCACGTTGGGCGTGCCGATCGGCGGTGCCGCGGAAAGCTTTTTCTGGGCGGACGAATTGTTCGTATCATCGGTGGACAGCATGGCGGCCCAGGGCCGGCCAACCGGCCGCCACCACCTTGCCTTCCAGGCGGACAGCCGCGCAATGGTGGATGGCTTTTATGCGGCGGGATTGGCGAATGGCGGAACCGACAATGGCGCGCCCGGCGAGCGGCCCTATCATCCGGGCTACTATGCTGCGTTCCTGCTCGACCCGGCCGGCAACAATATTGAAAGCGTCTATCATGGCGAGGCCCGGCGCAGCGCGCCTTCCGTCAAGATCACGTTCTAGGCGCCCGCGGGGCAGTCGAAGTCTTGGCTGATTGGAGGGGTCAGATGGTGGGCGTGACAGGGATTGAACCTGTGACCCCTACGATGTCAACGTAGTGCTCTCCCGCTGAGCTACACGCCCATCCGACGGGGCGCATACACCATATTGGTTCAGCCTCGTCAATAGGTTGCCATGCAAGTTTCCGCCTTTTCGTTGCGAAAGGCGCGAAAGCCCATGATCGCTAGTGTGGTGGAACTGAAATAGGCCTCGCAGCGGCGGCAGGGCCGGGGCGTGTTTCAGATTCGGATCACTAGGCGGCTACCAGCATTTTCTCGATCTCGTTGACGAGATCGCGCAGGTGGAATGGCTTGGAAAGCACCTTCGCATCTTTCGGCGCCTTCGAATCCGCGTTGAGGGCGACAGCCGCAAACCCCGTTATGAACATGATCTTCAGATCGGGGTCGATCTCGGAGGCGCGCCGCGCCAGCTCTATCCCGTCCATTTCCGGCATGACGATGTCGGTCAGGAGAAGGGAGAAGGGCTCTTCGCGCAGCCGGTCATAGGCGCTCGCACCATTGTCGAAATGGGTAACGTGGTAACCGGCCTTCTCGAGCGCCTTCACCAGAAAGCGCCGCATGTCATTGTCGTCTTCAGCAAGAAGTATTCGCTTCATCGGTCCGTCCGAATTCCATATCGCCAGATCATCCCCAGATCAGCGTTCCGTCTGCCCCACAGAGAACGCTTTTAAGGTAAAGATCGCGTGAATGATTTGCTAGAAATAAGGCCGAACGGGACAAATGTCGAGTTGAGACGCCAAGGCGGAAGCATCAGGCGCAAACGTGTCGGGCTTGACCGTCTCTCCATTTCCATCTTTGGAGAACTTGCATTAATGTGAGGCGACAAAAATGCGCGGCCCGACAAATCCCGATGGAATGATGACAGCACATAGCGACTTCCCCGACATGCCTCCGTTCGAGTTGCGGCGCCCGTCCGACCAGCGCATTCCATTCCTGTTCAATTCCCCGCATAGCGGGCGCTACTATCCGGAGGCCTTCCTGCGCCAGTCGCAGCTCGATCCGCACAGCATCCGCCGGTCGGAAGATTGCTATGTCGATCAATTGTTCGCCGCCGCCGTCTCGCTCGGCGCGCCCTTGATGGTGGCGCATTTCCCCCGCGCCTATCTCGACGTCAACCGCGAGCCCTACGAGCTCGACCCGAAGATGTTCGTCGAAGCGCTGCCTTCCTTCGCCAACGGGCACTCGGCGCGGGTGGCCGGCGGTCTTGGCACGGTGCCGCGACTGGTGGGCGAGGGGCAGGAGATCTACGCGCAGAAAATCCACCTTGCCGAGGCGATGGCCCGCATCGACGAGATCTACAAGCCCTACCATGCACTGCTGGCACAGGTCCTCGGCACGACGCGGGACCGCTTCGGCTATGCCGTCATCGTCGATTGCCACTCGATGCCGACGGGAATACGGTTTCCGGAAAACGGTCTGCGGCCGGATTTCATCATCGGCGATCGATTCGGCACCAGCTGCTCGGCGGAGCTTGCCAATGCCGCCATCCACCTGCTGCGCGACCTCGGCTATCTCGTCGCCCATAACAAGCCCTATGCGGGCGGCTATATCACCGAACATTACGGCCGGCCGGCGAAGCAGTTCCACGCGCTGCAGATCGAGGTCAATCGCGGCCTCTATCTCAACGAACAGACCTATGAGAGGAAGCCGGGCTTCGAGCAGCTCCAGCGGGACATGGCCCTGTTCATGGCCGATCTCGTATCGCTGCCGGACTATTGCTTCCTCGACAAGCCGCTGGCCGCCGAATAGCCAAAAAAAAGACCGCGCGTGAGCGCGGCCCAAGTCTAGGGAGGAAACGCCCAAGGAGGGCATAGACAAGTCGCCTTGTCTGTTCATCACTCTATGCTGCATCGCACAAATGTCAAGACGTTTTGTGTTGTTTTTGGGCAATAACAATAGATGCCTAAAATAGATGCAGTAATTCTTCATTCAGGCCATTATTGAGAACAAAACAGCCGCCGAGGAGCCATTTTGACGATCGAACTTTCCTTTTTGCGCAGCCTCGCTGCCGCCGCCAGCGAGCAGACATTGCCGCGATTCCGCAATATTTCCCTCGTGGACAATAAATATACGACCGGTTTCGACCCGGTGACCGAGGCGGACCGCGAGGCGGAACTCGCGATCAGGCGACTCATCAACAAGACCTATCCGGATCACGGCATCCTCGGCGAGGAATTCGGCGGCGAGAATCTCGACCAGTCGCATGTCTGGGTGATCGACCCCATCGACGGCACGCGCGCCTTCATCTCGGGCATTCCGGTCTGGGGCACGCTGGCGGGACTGACCATCGACGGCGATGCGGTCGCCGGGTTGATGTCGCAGCCGTTCACGCGTGAATTGTTCATGTGCGACGGCGAGGCGTCCTGGTATGAGGGGCCGGATGGGGGGCCGGATGGGGGGCCGAGGCGGCTGCAAACGCGCAAGACGACCGACCTTGCCGAGGCCACGCTGTTCACCACCACCCCTGTCATGTTCAAGGACGCGGCGCGCACCGCCTATGACCGCGTTGAGGCCGGCGTGAAACTCGTGCGGTACGGCACGGATTGCTATGCCTATGCGATGCTGGCGGCGGGTTTCGTCGATCTCGTCATCGAAACCGGGCTGCACAGCTATGACATCATGGCGCTGATCCCGATCATCGAGAAGGCGGGCGGCGTGATCACGACATGGGATGGCGGGCCGGCCGAGAACGCCGGCGCCATCGTCGCGGCGGCGACGCCCGAGCTTCACCAGAAGGCGCTGGAGGTGTTGCACAGGGTGGTCTGAACATGGTTCGCCGAGGCCGGCCTCAATCCGTTTCGGCGCCTGTTCCCGGGATAAAGGCGTCGAAGGCAGCGAAGAACTGCTCCCGGTAATAGTCCTTTTCCTGAAGGATTTCGTGCTGGGCGCCGTCGATCGTCAGCAGCGTCGCATTGCGAAGCTGCAGCGCGTAGCGTTCGATGGCCGGCGTCGAGACGACCCTGTCGGCCCCGGCGGCGACGATCAATGTGGGAATCCTGATGGTTTCCATGAATTCCGGCCGGTTCACCTGGTGGCCGGCCCTGGCTGCCGCCACGATCCAGCTTGCCGTCGGCCCGCCGAGCGCAAGCTGCGGCGCATGTTCCAATGTCTCGAACTGGCGGTTGAAGCGCACCTCGTCGGAGGTGAGGATATTGCCTTCGAAGGGCGGGATCCGATGCGGCCCGGCGACCATATAGGCACTGCCGAAGCCGCTGAGGCGCAGGGTGCGTGCGAGGGTCGTCGCCAGGTTTCGCCGAAACCGCGTCGTCGGAACGTCGAGCAGCGGTGAGATCAGCACCATGCGCCTGATCCTGTTGGAAAGGCGCGGCGACGCCAGCAGCGCCACCAATGCGCCGGTCGAATGGGCCAGGATGTAGAACGGACCGCGGCAATCCGGCAGGAGCAGCGTTTCGAACACATATTCCAGATCGGCGGTGTATTGGTCGAAACTGCCGATATGGCCGCGGGCGGCATCTCGGATGAGGCGGCTCGACGCGCCCTGGCCGCGCCAGTCGAAGGTCGCGACGGTGAAGCCCCGCGCGGTGAGGTCAATGATGGTTTCGAAGTATTTTTCGATGCATTCGCTTCGTCCGTGCAGGATCAGCACTGTCCCGAGCGGTGGCCTGGAGCCGGCAGCGGGGAAGATCGCATATCGAAGCTGCTTGCCGTCTGGCAGGGCGAGATTATCCGCGCGAGCGCCCGGCGGAATGGGGTTCGAAGGCGTTTCGACGAGAGATTGGATCATTCTTTGGCGTATCCGTTTCGAAAACTGATAGAACGCGCCAGAAGCAAGGTCAAACGGGGAAAAAGGTTGACCGGGAACCCGCCTGAGAGTTCCCGGTCAGGTGTTGCAGGTGGAAGGGACGTTACACCTGCAACAATCTCGGCCTTTTAGTATGCCGGGTTGATCTCAATGCTGAAGCCTGAACGGTTGCGGTCGTAACGATCGCGGCCGACACGGCGCGTGTCGAGAATTTCGCCATCGCGGGAGACCACCACCAGCACCGGATTGCCGCGACGCGAGGCGCGCACGAAATACCGGCCGCGCTCATAATCCACGTCGCGTACACGGTAGCCGCGGCGCTCCAGCATCCTGGCGACATCGCGCGGGCCGAAACGGTCGCGGCGGTCCTCGTAGTGGCGGCGGTCGCGGTCGCGATACCTTTCCTGAACCAGGATGCCGCCCTCGTCGCTGTCTTCGAAATAGATGGCCGCGCCGGAATCCCGGTCATATCGCGACTGGGCAAGGGCGGAGCCCGCTCCTGCGGTCAGAAGCACAGCCGCCGACAGTGCAATGGCAGTAAACTTCTTCATGATCATCATCCTCGTTCATGGCCGGGAAATTCCTGCCGTTGGAGCAATATCTAATCCTGCCCGACTGAACGAATCCCGAAGGAAGCGTTCATCTTCGGTTCATCATGGTTTTGGCGGTGAAGCTCTTGAAACTGCGAAATTGCCTAACCAAATTAGACCCTGCAGTCGCCAGTGAGGGGCTGCTGGTCCCGCGATGCCCGCCAATGAAGGGGGCATTAAAAAAGGACCAATACGCAACTTTGTCGCTCTAAAGGAGGGCTTTACAATGCGTCACGTGGATTTTTCACCACTCTATCGTTCGACTGTCGGTTTTGACCGGCTTTTCACCATTCTCGATTCGCTGGCCCAGCCAGACGGCTCCCAGACCTATCCGCCCTATAATATCGAGCGGACGGGCGAGAATGCCTATCGCATCACCATGGCCGTTGCCGGTTTCTCTGAAGATGAAATCCAGATCGAGGCCCATCGCAACCAGCTCAAGGTGACCGGTGAGAAGAGTACGGAAAATGCCGACGAATCGGCTGAAACGCTCTATCGCGGCATTGCATCGCGCGCATTCGAGCGCCGGTTCCATCTCGCCGATTTCGTCGAGGTCAGTGGTGCCAGCCTGAAGAACGGGCTTCTGCACATCGACCTCAAGCGCGAAATCCCCGAGGAGATGAAGCCACGCAAGATCGCTGTGACGGCTCTTTCCGACAAGGAAGCCAAGCAGATCGAAGCGAAGGCAGCCAACTGATCAGTAGCTGACCAGTCTCGAAGGAAGCGGCGCAATGCGCCGCTTCTATTTTATGAGGTCGCCGAAACGGTCGATCTCGTCCGGCGAGGTGGCAAAGCTCGTCACCAGCCGCACAAGTTTCTCCCCATCCCGCAATATCTGCCCTTCGGCCCCGGGCATCGACCATTCATGGAAGATCGCGCCCTTTTCCCTCAGCGCTGCCGCGGTATGGCCCGGTATGATCGCGAATACCTCATTGGCCTGCGGCTGCCATGCCAGGCGGCAGTCCCTCGATGCGTCGAGGCGTTCCGCCAGCGCGGCGGCCATGGCATTGGCGTGCGCCGCAAGCTCCAGCCAGAGGCCGTCGGCGAGATAGGCCTCGAACTGCGCGGCGATGAACCGCGATTTCGAGAACAGCTGGGCCGCGCGCTTGCGGATGAACGGCATCTGCCGCGCGTGCTCCGGGTTCATGAAGACCAGCGCTTCGGCGCACCAGCAGCCATTCTTGGTGCCGCCGAAGGAAAGAATATCGACACCCTGCCGCCAGGTCATATCGGCAGCCGAACAGTTCAGCGTCACCAGCGCATTGGCGAAGCGGGCCCCGTCCATGTGCAGCGGCAGGCCCTTCTCCCTGCAGATGGCGGCGATGGCGGCGATGTCTGCCAGTTCGTAGAGCGTGCCGATCTCCGTTGCCTGCGTGATCGATACGCCCATGGGCTGGCCGGCATGGACATTGCCGGGCGCAAAGCCGTCGATCGCCGATCGCAGCCCGTCACGATCGATGCGGCCGAGTTCGCCGTCGACGCCCTGAAAACGGGCGCCGGCGGAAAGGAAACCGGGCGCGCCGCCCTCATCGGTGATGATATGCGCTTGCGAATGTGCAAAAGTAACGCCGCCGGGCACCGAAATGCTGGCCTGCGCCAGCGAATTGGCGGCCGTGCCGGTCGCGACGAAGAAGACGGCGACATCGCGCTCGAATATCTCGCTGAAACGGCGGTCGACCGCGCGGTCGATCTCGCTGGTGCCGTAGGCGGACGCGAAACCTTGCGCGTGACGGCCAAGGTTCTCGGTTATCTTTTCATGGGCACCGGCCCAATTGTCGGAAGCGAATTGCATGGGAAGGCCTCAAGCAGGATAGTGGTGCCTGGACGCTTACGACTTTCGGGCAATGGTGAAAAGAGCCGTAAAAGGGCATGATGGAGAAATCGCCTAGCGCAAACGGGTTGCATGGTGGAATAATCCACCCAGGCAATGAATGGCAGTATTCCGGCACTTTTGCGCAATCTTATTACGGCAAAGGTCCAGATTTTTTGCTTTTCCATCTTGTCTGTTTGGAATAATTCTGGCATAGGCTGATACGACAGCAATGCTGTCCTAATTTGTGGGAGTGGTCGAAAGGGATGGCTGCGGATGCTGCCGTCCCCATTGCAGCGCCTGCAATCAGCAATCGGAAGATATGCCGCATAAAGCGGGACAGGAATTCATGCTATTCCGTCCCATGACAATTTACCGCCGCAATGGCGCAATGGAGGAAATGACGATGACGGATTTGACGCCATCTGTAACGACTGAAATCGCTCAGGCCGTACAGAATCGTGCGGTCAAAACCAATAAATCGTCGGCGATACCTCCGCGCCAGGGTCTTTATGATCCCCGCAACGAGCATGATGCCTGCGGCGTCGGCTTCGTTGCGCATATGAAGGGCCAGAAGTCGCACAAGATCATCGAAGATGGTCTCTTCATGCTCGAAAACCTGACCCATCGCGGCGCCGTGGGCGCCGATCCGCTGATGGGCGACGGTGCGGGCATCCTCGTCCAGATACCGGATGCGCTGTTCCGGGCGGAATGGGCTGAACAGGGCGTGGAGCTTCCGCCCGTCAATCATTATGCGGTCGGCCATCTGTTCATGCCGCAGGACCCGGAAGAGCGGGCGCATATCGAGGCGGTCATTTCCGAAGTCATCGCTTCGGAAGGCCAGTCGCTGATCGGCTATCGCGACGTGCCGGTCGACAATGCGTCGCTGTCGAAGGCGCCGCATATCGCCGCCACCGAGCCCTATCACCGGCAGGTGTTCATCGGGCGCAATCCCAATATCGAATCCAACGAGGATTTCGAAGGGCGGCTCTTCGTCCTGCGCAAGGTGATTTCGAACCGCATCTACCAGGAGAATGGCGGCAAGGAGAGCGATTTCTACGTCGTTTCCATGTCGGCGCGCACCATTGTCTACAAGGGCATGTTCCTGGCCTACCAGGTCGGCGCCTACTACAAGGATCTGAAGGATCCGCGCTTCGTCAGCGCGGTCGCGCTGGTGCATCAGCGGTTCTCGACGAACACGTTCCCGTCGTGGAAGCTCGCCCATCCCTACCGAATGGTCGCCCATAATGGCGAGATCAACACCCTGCGCGGCAATGTCAACTGGATGGCCGCGCGCCAGGCCTCGGTCGATTCCGAATATTTCGGCAATGACATCTCGAAGCTGTGGCCGATCTCCTATGAAGGGCAGTCGGACACGGCGTGCTTCGACAATGCGCTGGAGTTCCTGTTCCAGGGCGGCTACTCGCTGGCGCATGCCATGATGATGCTGATCCCCGAGGCATGGTCCGGCAACAAGCTGATGGCTGACGACCGCAAGGCGTTCTACGAGTATCATGCGGCATTGATGGAGCCATGGGACGGGCCTGCCGCCGTGGCGTTCACCGACGGGCGCCAGATCGGCGCGACGCTCGACCGGAACGGCCTCCGTCCGGCCCGCTATCTCGTCACCGACGACGATTTCGTGGTCATGGCTTCCGAGGCCGGCGTCCTGCCGGTGCCGGAGGAGAAGATCGTCAAGAAGTGGCGCCTGCAGCCCGGGCGCATGCTGCTCATCGACATGGAGAAGGGGCAGATCATTTCCGACGACGACATCAAGTCGGAAATCGCCAACCGCCATCCCTACAAGCAGTGGCTCAAGAACACTCAGCTGATCCTCGAGGAGCTCAGCCCCGTCGAGCCGCGTGCGCTGCGCAGGGATGTCAGCCTGCTCGATCGCCAGCAGGCATTCGGCTATACGCAGGAAGACACGCGCATCCTGATGGCGCCGATGGCGACGACGGGCCAGGAAGCCATCGGCTCCATGGGCACGGATACGCCGATATCGGCGATGTCGGACAAGTCGAAGCTGCTCTATACCTATTTCAAGCAGAACTTCGCGCAGGTGACGAACCCGCCGATCGATCCGATCCGCGAAGAGCTGGTGATGAGCCTCGTATCCTTTATCGGGCCGCGCCCCAACCTGTTCGATCTGGTCGGCACCTCGCGCCGCAAGCGCCTCGAAGTGCGCCAGCCCATCCTGACCAATGGCGACCTCGAGAAGATCCGCTCCATCGGCCATACCGAAGACCGGTTCGACACGAAGACGCTCGATATCGCCTATGCGATCGAGGAAGGCGCCGCCGGCATGGCGGGAGCGGTCGAGCGGCTGTGCGAACGCGCCGAAGCTGCCGTTCATGGCGGCTACAACATCATCATCCTGTCGGACCGGCAGGTGGGACCGGACCGTATTCCAATTCCCGCCTTGCTGGCCACCGCCGCCGTCCATCATCACCTGATCCGCAAGGGCCTGCGCACGTCGGTCGGTCTGGTGGTCGAATCGGGCGAGCCGCGCGAAGTGCATCATTTCTGCTGTCTCGCCGGATACGGCGCCGAGGCGATCAATCCGTATCTTGCCTTCGATACGCTGCTGGAGATGCACCGCCGCGGCGAGTTTCCGCCCGAGGTCGATCCGAAGGAAGTGGTTTCGCGCTACATCAAGTCGATCGGCAAGGGCATTCTCAAGGTCATGTCCAAGATGGGCATTTCCACCTACCAGTCCTATTGCGGCGCGCAGATATTCGATGCGGTCGGCCTGAAGTCGGATTTCGTCGAGCGCTTCTTCTTCGGCACGGCGACGACCATCGAGGGCGTCGGGCTCGAGGAAGTCGCCGAGGAAACCGTTCGGCGCCACCGCGATGCCTTCGGCAATGATCCGGTGCTGCTCAACACGCTGGAAGTCGGCGGCGAATATGCCTATCGCATCCGCGGCGAGGCGCATCTGTGGTCGCCCGATGCGGTCGCCAAGCTGCAACATGCGGTGCGCACCGAATCGCCGGCGACGTTCAAGGAATATTCCGACATGGTGAACAGCCAGTCGGCGCGGGCGCAGACCATTCGCGGCCTGTTCAAGATCAAGACCGCCGAGGAAGTCGGGCGCAAGCCGGTTTCCATCGACGAGGTCGAGCCTGCCAAGGAGATCGTCAAGCGGTTCTCGACAGGGGCGATGTCGTTCGGTTCGATCAGCCGCGAGGCCCATACGACGCTGGCCGTCGCCATGAACCGGATCGGCGGCAAGTCGAACACCGGCGAGGGTGGCGAGGAGCCGGACCGGTTCTACCCGCTTCCCGACGGGCGGTCGAACCCCGAACGGTCGGCGATCAAGCAGGTCGCATCCGGACGCTTCGGTGTGACCACGGAATATCTCGTCAATTCGGACATGATGCAGATCAAGGTGGCGCAGGGCGCAAAGCCCGGCGAAGGCGGCCAGCTGCCGGGGCACAAGGTCGATGCGACGGTCGCCAAGACGCGCCATTCGACGCCCGGTGTCGGCCTGATCTCGCCGCCGCCGCACCACGACATCTATTCGATCGAGGATCTGGCGCAGCTCATCTACGACCTGAAGAACGTCAACCCGGCCGCCGACGTATCGGTCAAGCTGGTGTCCGAGGTCGGCGTCGGCACGGTTGCCGCCGGCGTTGCCAAGGCGCGCGCCGATCACATCACCATTTCCGGCTATGATGGCGGGACGGGCGCATCGCCGCTGACCTCGCTGAAGCATGCCGGAAGCCCATGGGAAATGGGCCTTGCCGAAACGCAGCAGACGCTGGTGCTCAACGGCCTGCGCTCGCGCATCGCGCTGCAGGTGGATGGCGGCTTGCGCACGGGCAGGGACGTCGTCATCGGCGCGCTGCTCGGGGCCGACGAGTTCGGTTTCTCCACCGCGCCGCTGATCGCCGCCGGCTGCATCATGATGCGCAAGTGCCATCTGAATACCTGCCCCGTCGGCGTCGCAACGCAGGATCCGGTCCTGCGTAAGCGCTTCAAGGGCACGCCGGAGCATGTCATCAACTTCTTCTTCTATATGGCCGAGGAAGTGCGGCAGTTCCTCGCGCAGATGGGCTACACCAAGCTCGAAGACATCATCGGCAAGGCGGAAATGCTGGAAAAGCGCGAGATGATCGAGCATTGGAAGGCCAAGGGGCTCGATTTCACGCGCATATTCCACAAGCCGGAGGCGGATGCCGACAAGATCCGCTGGACGGAACGGCAGAACCATCCGATCGTCGATATTCTCGACAGGAAGCTCATCGAGCAGGCGCTGCCGGCACTGGAAAGCAAGCAGCCGGTGAAGATCGAGGCGGCGATCAAGAACGTCGATCGTTCCGTCGGTGCGATGCTGTCCGGCGAAGTTGCCAAGCGCCACAAGCACAGGGGCCTCAAGGACGATACGATCGCCGTGACCTTCCGCGGTACCGCCGGCCAGTCCTTCGGTGCGTTTCTTGCGCGCGGCGTCTCCTTCGATCTCATCGGAGACGGCAATGACTATGTCGGCAAGGGGCTTTGCGGCGGGCGTATCATCATTCGTCCACCCGAGAACGCCAAGATCGTCGCCGAAGACTCGATCATCGCCGGCAATACGGTGCTCTATGGCGCGATCGAGGGCGAGGCCTATTTCCGCGGCGTGGTCGGCGAGCGTTTCGCCGTGCGCAACTCGGGCGCCATTGCCGTCGTCGAAGGCACAGGCGACCATGGCTGCGAATACATGACCGGCGGCGTGGTCGTCGTCATCGGCCAGACCGGCCGCAATTTCGCGGCGGGCATGTCGGGCGGCGTCGCCTACGTGCTGGACGAGGCCGGTGATTTCGCCCAGCGCTGCAACATGGCGATGGTCGAACTCGAACCGGTACCCGAGGAAGACGACATCCTCGAAAAACTGCACCATCACGGCGGCGATCTGATGCACAAGGGCCGTGTCGATGTCTCCGCGAACATGACGCGTCATGACGAGGAACGGCTGGTGCAGCTGATCTCCAACCACATGCACTATACGGGCTCGAGCCGGGCCAAGGAAATCCTCGACAATTGGGAGAGCTTCCGGCCGAAATTCGTGAAAGTCATGCCGGTTGAGTATCGTCGCGCGCTCGAAGAGATGGAGCGCATGCGCATGGGTGTCGCAGCCGAATAATGTCAACGCCAGGCTTAGAGCGTCCCTGCCCGGATGCTCGGCCAAGGCACATGCTGCCCGCTTCCCGCCGGGAAGGGGTGGTCCTCCGAGAGGCGAGGGAGCAGTTTGATGGGTAAGGTTACAGGGTTTCTCGAGATCGACCGGCAGGTCGCAAAGTATCAGCCGGCATCCGACCGCATACGGCATTTCAGGGAATTCACCATTCCCATGTCCGACAGCGAGGTGAAGAAGCAGGCGGCGCGCTGCATGGATTGCGGCATTCCCTTCTGCCATGGGCCTACCGGCTGCCCGGTGCACAACCAGATTCCGGACTGGAACGATCTCGTCTACAACGACAATTGGGACGAGGCGATCCGCAATCTGCATTCGACCAACAATTTCCCGGAGTTCACTGGCCGCATCTGCCCGGCGCCCTGCGAAGAGGCATGCACGCTGAACCTCGAAGACGTGCCGGTCTCGATCAAGACCGTGGAACAGGCGATCGCCGACCGCGCCTATGAAAAAGGCTTCATCATTCCCCAGCCGGCCGCATCGAAGACAGGCAGGAATGTCGCCATCATCGGCTCGGGCCCGGCTGGTCTCGCGGCTGCGCAGCAGCTTGGCCGCGCCGGCCACGAGGTCCATGTCTATGAGCGCGAAAGCAAGCCCGGCGGGCTCCTCCGCTACGGCATTCCGGACTTCAAGATGGAGAAGCACTTCATCGACCGGCGCGTGAGCCAGATGGAAGGCGAGGGCGTCACCTTCTTCTGCGGCGTCAATGTCGGTGTCGACAAGCCGGTGCAGGAACTGCTCGACAGCTATGATGCCGTCCTCTATTGCGGCGGCGCGGAAACGCCGCGTCCCGCCGGAATTCCCGGCGCCGACCTCGAAGGCGTGCATGATGCCATGAATTATCTGGTGCAGCAGAACCGCCGCGTCGGCCGCGAACCGATCGAGTCCGTTGCCTGGCAGAGCGAATCCATCGTCGCGGCAGGCAAGCATGTCGTCGTCGTCGGTGGCGGCGATACCGCTTCCGATTGTGTCGGAACCGCCTTCCGTCAGGGCGCCGTAAAGGTAACGCAGCTCGATATCCGGCCGCAGCCGCCGGAAAAGGAAGACAAGCTGAGCGTCTGGCCCTACTGGGCGACGAAAATGCGCACCTCTTCCTCGCAGGCCGAGGGCGCGGACCGTGAATTCCAGGTGGCGACGCTCGAATTCATCGGCGAGAACGACGTCCTCACCCATGTGAAGTGCTGCGAAGTCGATGAAAACCGCAAGCCTGTCCCGGGCACCGAGTTCTTCATCAAGGCCGATCTCGCCTTCATCGCCATCGGCTTCTCCGGTCCGTTCGAGAAGGGCCCCGTGGCGGAACTCGCGGGATCGCTCGACATGCGCGCCGACCGCCGCGGCAATCGTTCCGTTGCGGCGGATGAGAACAATTATCGCACCAGCGTCGAGAAGTTCTATGCGGCAGGCGATGCGCGGCGCGGACAGTCACTGGTCGTCTGGGCGATCCGGGAGGGTCGGCAGGCGGCTCATGCCGTGGACGCGGCGCTGATGGGCAGTTCCGTCCTGCCCCGCTGATCGGCGCCGGTTGGTCAGCGCAGGTTAATCGATCAGCGCACAGCACCCGTCGTAGCGCCATCCGGCGTGCGGCGGGGCCATGAGAAATCATCGACGCGTCCGGGCTGGGCCTGGCGCGCATTTTCGCGGTCGTTCAGGCTTCCGCGATCCTTCCCGCCCGGGGTCGTGACCGCGCCGAGCAGATCGGTTCCGCCGTCGAGTTCGGGATCGTTCAGGCTGATGGGTGCAAGCCGATCGACCTTTACCGGGCCGGTCGCGCCTTCCGGCAAGGCTTGTACCGGCGCACCGGGCTTCACGGTGGCGATGTCGGGCGCCGTGGCATTGCCCAATATCTGCCGCAGCGGCTTTTCCACGTAGAACGCCACCTTGCGCTTGCCCGTTGGGGTGAGGCCGATACCGTCATTGTTGCGCAGGCGCGCGGTCTGCCCCGCCATGTCGAAGCCGGTCAGGGTGAAGCTGCCGCTCTGGTCGACGAAGCCCTCCCATATATCGACGAAAGTACCGTCGGCCTTTTCCACGGCGTTGCGATAGAGTTCATTGAAGGCCAGCACGTCATCGGTCATGCTGCGCGTCTTGAAGGATGGCTGGCCGACCCAGATGACCGGCTTGCCGGTTTTCTTCACGGCGTCGAGGAAAGCATTCAGCCGGTCCTGGTATTCCTTCGACCATTCTTCGCTCAGAAGCGCCTTGCCATTGGCGAATGGCTGCCTGTCATTGGCGCCGGCCATGACGATGACGACTTCGGGCTTTTCCGCTTCGATCATTCCGCCGATCGCTGCCGGCCAATCGAGATGATCGGCGCGTACGAAGCCGGAGGAGCCGTTGGCCTTATCGATGATCTTGACGCCGGGACTGTCGACGAAGGCCGCATCCAGCCCCTCCGCGAGGCCGGACGCCATGAAATCGCCAACGACGAGCACCGCCTTCGCATCCGGCAGCTTGGGTGCGACTGCGGGGGCGGCCGCGGCATTGGGCGCAGGGGCGGCGGCCGGCCGGTTTGCTGCCGGAGCCTTGGGCCGCGTGCGCTTGGTGCGGTTCCTGGGCCGGCTCCGGCGACCGTCGTCGATCAGCCTGTCGGTATCTTCCTGCAGCACCGAGCGGCGGCCCAGCAACATGTCGAGAAGCGTCCTGGCGGAGGCGATATCGGAGGCGACGATGCAGAGGGCGGGCGTCAGGGCGCATATCACGACCCAGCCGCGCCAGGCAGCGCGGCGGCTCGGGTTCTTCTGCTCGTCAATCCGTATCGACAACTTCCCTGTTACCTCTTGCGGAGGATCGTCAGAACTTCCTTGCTCGGATGGCCATCGGGGTCAAGTCCCATGCGGCTCTGGAACGCCTGAATGGCATTGCGCGAGCCGCTGCCGATCTTGCCATCGACCTTGCCGTCATAATAGCCGAGTTCGGTGAGGTGCTGCTGCAATTCCTCGCGTTCTTTCATCGTGATCGGCGTGAACGGGCGGTTCCAGTCCTTCTGCAGGCCGCTGGAGCCTGCGATCTGATCCGCCAGCAGCCCGACGCCGAGCGCGTATTTATCGGCATTGTTGTAGGCCTTGATCACGAAGAAGTTCTTCGTCATCAGGAAGGCCGGGCCGCCGCGCCCATCCGGAACCTTGAGCGTGGCCTTCATGCCGCGGCTGGGGAAGGCCTTGCCATTGGCGCGCACCACACCGAGCTTCTGCCATTCGGCCAGGGTGCGCGAGCCGGCAGGGAATTTGCGCCCGGCGGGAAGCACCACCTCATAGCCCCAGGTCTGCCCGGACTGCCATCCATTCTTGCGAAGAAGATTTGCGGCGGTCGCCAGTGCATCCGGAACGGAAGTCCATATGTCGCGCTTGCCATTGCCGTCCATGTCTACAGCATAGGCGAGGTAGCTGGTCGGAATGAATTGCGTGTGCCCGAGCGCCCCAGCCCATGAGCCGGTGAGATGGCTGCGGTCGATATCGCCCCTCTGCAGAATCTTCATCGCCGCAATCAGCTGCGTGCGGGCAAATTTGGCCCGGCGCTTATCGGCATAGGCGAGTGTCGCCAGCGACCTTACGGCATCGCGCATCACATCGTCGCGCTTGAGAATCTCGCCATAATTGGTCTCCATGGACCAGATCGCCAGCAGGATATTGCGGTCGACGCCGTAGGATTTCTCGATGGCGCCGAGCCAGCGCGAATATTTGCGCGCCATCTCGCGGCCCGTGGCGACGGATTCCTCGTTGACGCGGTTGTCGAGATAGTCCCAGACGGGAGCGGTGAATTCCGGCTGGAATCGCGCCTTTTCCAGGACTTCCGGGTCGATTTCCGTCACGCCGGCAAAAGCGCGCCGATAGGTCTCGGCGCTGATGCCGCTATTGAGGGCCGTCGTGCGGAATTCTGCGATCCAGTTCTGGAATTTTGCGTCGGCGGCCGCATTGCCGATATTAAAGGCAAGCAGGAGTCCCGCCGTTGCTGCCATCATGCCCAGACGTTTGGCAAATGCGGATGAAGCTTCAATCATGATGTACCCTCGAATGTGTTCCCACAGGTTCAAATCACAATCTTACATCTCAAAGTTAGGAATTGGTTTACCATGCCCCCGTGGCCTGCAACATTAACACGGGCAAAGAATGTTTATTTTACACTACCGTGCATTTTGGGTCTTACAAAGGGAGTTGTCCAGCATCCAGAGCGATAGGCAGATGCTGATA
This sequence comes from Phyllobacterium sp. 0TCS1.6A, assembly GCF_026420825.1. Taxonomy (NCBI): domain Bacteria; kingdom Pseudomonadati; phylum Pseudomonadota; class Alphaproteobacteria; order Hyphomicrobiales; family Phyllobacteriaceae; genus Phyllobacterium; species Phyllobacterium sp. 0TCS1.6A. Next base: position 168,978 of record NZ_JAPMAB010000010.1, on the reverse strand, counting down.
CAACCGCATGCAACAGCAAGAGGTACTGATGACGACAGTGAAGAAAATTCGTAAAGCCGTCTTTCCAGTTGCGGGTTTCGGGACCCGCGTCCTTCCCGCCACAAAATCCATACCGAAAGAAATGCTGACCGTCGTCGACAAGCCGGTCATCCAGTATGTCGTGGACGAAGCGCGCGAAGCTGGTATCGAACACTTCATTTTCGTCACGGGGCGAAACAAGGCCGTCATCGAAGATTATTTCGACGCCCAGTACGAACTTTATTCGTCGCTGAGCGAGCGCGGCAAGACGGCGCTGCTCGATGAACTGCAGCAGATCCAGCCGCGGCCCGGAACGACGAGCTTCACCCGCCAGCAGGTGCCGATGGGCCTTGGCCACGCCGTATGGTGCGCGCGCGACATCGTCGGCGACGAGCCGTTTGCGCTCTTGCTGCCGGACATGATCATGCAGCCCGAGAAGAAGGGCTGCCTGGCGGATATGGTCGAGCTCTATAACCAGACCGGCGGCAATATCGTCGCCGTGCAGGAGTGCGATCCGGAAGAGGCGCACAAATACGGCATCGTCGGCCAGGGCAAAACGGTCGGCAATGGCTTCGAACTCACGGAGATGGTGGAAAAGCCCGCAAAGGGAACCGCTCCCTCCAATCTCTACATCAATGGCCGTTATATCCTGCAGCCCGATATTTTCGGCATCCTGGAAAACCAGGAGCGCGGTGCGGGCAATGAGATCCAGCTGACCGATGCGATGCTGAAACTCACCAAACAGCAGGATTTCTTCGGATATCACTTCAAGGGCCGGACCTACGATACCGGCTCCAAGGAGGGTTTCGTCGAGGCCAATGTCGCCTTCGCGCTATGGCGCAAGGACATCCGCACCGGCGTCATGGACAATATCCGGACCATGCTGGATACGATCCAGCCGAAGTCCTGAAGCCGATCGCCGCGCCCATCCGATAGACGGGCGCGGCATCACTTCACGCCTTGGCGCCGACCGAGATCGCCAGGGATGAGCGCCGCATCAGCAGATAGTGCAGCAGACCGCCGCTGACCGCGCCGACCAGCCAGCCCCAATCGCCGCCGTTTGGCAGATATTGCATGGCTCCAAGCACCGAGAGGCCGATGGACAGGATGCTGGCCACGAGCAGCGCCAGCAGCGCGCGCCTGTTCCAGCCCCTCTCGAAATAGAGCGAGCCCGTCGGCGACATCGTATAAAGATCCTCCAGGACCACCGTCTGCTTCTTCACGAGGTAGTAGTCGGCGATCATGATGCCGAAGATGGGGCCGAGAACGGCGCCGAAGATGCTCACGAAGATGGTGATCGCCTGCGGGCTCGAAACGAAGAGCCACGGGCAGACCAGCACCGACAGGATCGAGGTTATCAGCCCGCCAAGACGGAAATTGATCTTCTCGGGGAAGAGATTGGCGATGTCATAGGCGGGCGAGACGAAGTTCGCGACGATGTTGATGCCCATGGTGGCGACGATGAACGTTACCGAGCCGAGGATGACGATCCACGGATTGTTGATGCGCTCGACAATGGCCACGGGGTCGAGAATGGCTTCCCCGAAGACCTGTACGGTGCCGGCGGTGACGATGACAACGATGATGGCAAAAACGATGAAATTGACCGGAAGACCGAGGAAGTTTCCGGTTTTCATCGCCCTTTCATCCGTCGAAAAGCGTGAAAAATCGCCGAAATTCAGGAGAAGCGCGGCAAAATAGGCGACGATCAGCATGGCGGCATTTGCCATGTGCAGCAGCGAGGAACCTGCCGCAGGCGGCGCCAATTGCAGCGACAGGCTGGAAATGCCGGTCTGGCTCACGATCCAGATGGCGAGGGCGAACATGACGACATAGACCACGGGCCCGCAGAAATCGATGAACTTCCGGATCGACTCCATGCCCCGCATGAAGATCAGCAGCTGGAACAGCCACATGAACAGAAAGCTGAGCCAGCCGAGCGTGGACAGGCCGAGGATGTCGTTGCGGGTCAGTTCCACCGCGCTGGGGGCGAGGGTGATGACGAGGGCCTGGACGGCCTTGGAGGCGAAATAGGTCTGGACGCCATACCAGACGATGCCGACCACGCCGCGCAGGACGGCCGCAAGGTTTGCTCCCATGATGCCGAACGACATGCGCGCCACCACCGGAAAAGGCACGCCATATTTCAGCGAGGGCCGGCCGATGAGGTTCATCAGGAAATAAACCGCCGTTATGCCGACGATCATCGAGATCAGCACTTCCCAGCCCGTCAGGCCGAGGAAGAACAGGCTGGCTGCGAACGTATAACCCCCGACGGAGTGTACATCCGACATCCACATGGCAAAGAGGCTGAAGGTTCCCCAGGTCCGCCCCTTCGGCGCCGTGGGTGCAAGGTCCTGATTGTAGAGCTTTGGGTGTGCCCCGGTAACGACGAGCACGGGAGGCGATTCATGCGTGTGGCCTGACATTGACATCGTTCCTTTCATGGGTGCACGAGCATGATGAGTTAAGCGCAAGTTTCGGGCCATGGAAAGAGCAGTTGTTTTGCTGGCAAAGCCCTTGCCGTGCCCGGATCGAACCGCCGCGCGGCGGAACATGCGGCCTTACGCACAGTTGCAATAAGCCGGGCGATCACTACGTTCCTGCCGAAGTTTGGAGTTGAGAAGAAATGACCGGCGAGGCATTGGCGTTGAGCAGACCACAGGATCACCCCGATATCAGGACGTCGAAGGTCGGCATATTGCTGGTCAATCTCGGCACGCCGGACGCCACCGACAAGACTTCCATGCGGCGCTACCTGAAGGAGTTTCTTTCCGACAGGCGCGTGATCGAATGGCCGCGGGCGATCTGGCTGCCCGTTCTCTACGGGATCGTCCTCAATACCCGCCCGAAGAAATCCGGCGCGCTATACGACAAGATATGGAACCGCGAACGCAACGAGTCGCCGCTGCGGACCTACACGCGGGCGCAGGGTGAAAAGCTCGCCGCCAGCCTGTCGGACTATCCCGATGTGGTGGTCGATTGGGGAATGCGCTACGGCAAGCCCTCGATAGAGGAAGCGCTGGAGCGGCTGGACAAGGCGGGCTGCAAGCGGGTTCTCATGTTCCCGCTCTATCCGCAATATTCGGCGACGACCACGGCGACCGTGAACGACAAGTTCTTCGAGGCGCTGATGAAGATGCGCTTCATGCCGGCGACCCGCACCGTGCCTTCCTACCAGGACGACGAGACCTATATCGACGCCCTGGCGATCTCGATCGAGAAGCATTTTGCCACGCTGGATTTCGTGCCCGAGGTGGTGATCGCCTCCTATCACGGCATCCCGCAGAGCTATTTCAAGCGCGGCGATCCCTATCCCTGCCATTGCTGGGCGACGACACGCCTGCTGCGCGAGCGGCTGGGCTGGAGCGAAGACAGGCTCATAAGCTGCTTCCAGTCGCGCTTCGGCCCGGAGGAATGGATGCAGCCCTATACCGACAAGACGCTGGAGAAGCTGGCCAGGGACGGGGTGAAATCCGTAGCGGTCTTCAATCCGGGTTTCGTCTCCGATTGCCTTGAAACATTGGAAGAAATCGCCGGCGAGGGGGCGGAAATATTCCGCCACAATGGCGGCGTCGACTTCACCCATATTCCCTGCCTCAACGATTCCGACGAGGGAATGCGCGTGATCGAAAAGCTGGTGCGCCGGGAACTGGGCGGCTGGGTCTAGCGATCAGGTCTTGCGCGGGACTAAACCGTGGATAAGTACGGCAACCGCGCCTGCCGAGCGCGTCATTCCCACCTTGGTCCAATAGTGCCGCGTGGAAAAAGACGGTAATGTTCCTTCAAACGAAGGAGGCGGGCATGAGCGGCTTTGATTTCACGATACCGGTGTTGGTCATTCTGGTCCTGGTAATCCTGTTTGCCGCGGTGAAGACGGTTCCGCAAGGATTCAACTATACGGTGGAGCGCTTCGGCCGCTACACGCGCACGCTCTCGCCCGGTCTCAACCTCATCGTGCCGTTCTTCGACCGAGTCGGCGCCAAGATGAACATGATGGAGCAGGTGCTGGATGTCCCGACGCAGGAGGTCATCACCAAGGACAATGCCAATATCGCGGTCGATGGCATCGCGTTCTTCCAGATATTGAGCGCACCCCAGGCCGCCTATCAGGTCAGCGGGCTGAAGAATGCGATCCTCAACCTGACGATGACGAACATCCGTACCGTCATGGGGTCGATGGACCTCGACGAACTGCTTTCCAACCGCGATGCGATCAACGATCGCCTGTTGCGCGTGGTCGACGAGGCGGCGAACGCATGGGGTATCAAGATGACCCGCGTCGAGATCAAGGACATCAATCCGCCGAAGGACCTGATCGATTCCATGGCGCGGCAGATGAAGGCGGAGCGTGACAAGCGGGCGCTGGTTCTCGAGGCGGAAGGCGACAGGGCGGCGCAGATATTGCGCGCCGAGGGGTTGAAGCAATCGCAGATACTGGAAGCGGAAGGCCGCCGCGAGGCTGCCTATCGCGAGGCCGAGGGCCGCGAGCGCCTGGCCGAAGCGGAAGCCAAGGCGACGCAACTCGTATCGGCGGCGATCGATTCCGGCAATGTCCAGGCAATCAATTATTTCGTTGCGCAGAAATACACCGAGGCCTTCGCCAAGCTTGCCACCAGCCCGAACCAGAAGATCGTGCTGATGCCCATGGAGGCGTCGTCGCTGATCGGTTCGCTCGGCGGCATCGGGGCAATCGCCCGTGACGTATTCGGTGAAGGGGATGCGGCCGCCCGGGCAGCGCGCCCTGCCACGCCGCGCTCGCGCACTGTCCCCGGCACCAGTGGTACGAGTAGCTAGCGAGGCCGAAAAGGAGGCTGCAACAGGTGTTTGAGCGTTTCATTGCCGAACTCGGACCTTGGAACTGGATTGTCCTCGGTTTCGTGCTCCTGATCCTTGAAGTATTCGCGCCCGGCATCTTCCTGCTGTGGTTCGGCATCGCCGCGCTGATCGTCGGCGCGCTCGCCGTGACGCTGGGCGGAACGCTGATGCTCGGCTGGCAATTGCAGGTCATACTGTTCCTGGTCCTGTCCGTCGTTGCCGTTCTCATCGGCCGCCGCCTGATGGGCGCGACCGATGCCGAAAGCGACGAACCGATGCTCAACCGGCGCGGCCAGCAATTGATCGGCCAGCTCGTCACGCTGGAGGAGGCCATCGTCAATGGTCGCGGCCGGGCACGGGTCGGCGACAGCCTGTGGCGTGTCATGGGGCCGGATCTGCCCGCGGGCTCGACTGTCCGTATCACGGGATTGGACCAGGGTTCGCTTATCGTCGAAGCCGTCTGAAGCGTTTGCCGGACTATTCTATCAAGGAAACGCTTCAAATGACGAATTGAGCGAAGTGCGATTCGCAGAGATCGCGCTTGCGTGGAGTTTCAGTCGCTGGCCTCAGGCCGCGCCGATCCGCAGCAGGTCGTGGAAGTGGACAATGCCCACCGGGTGCCCTTTCTCGACCACGATGAGCGCGGCGATATTGTGATCGTTGAGCAGTGCCAGGGCGGTGCTGGCCAATGTCGTTGGCGGTACCGTCTTTGGGTTGCGCGTCATGATCTCCTCCACCCGCATCTCGACCAGATTGCGGTGAAGATTGCGGGAAAGGTCACCATCGGTGATGATCCCGGCAAGCGTCCCATCCTCGTTCTGGATGGCGATGCAGCCGAAGCGCTTGGCGGAAAAGACTTGCATCGCCTCCGGTATCGGCGTTCCAAGCGGCACCAGCGGAAGGTTGTCGTCGCGGTGCATGATTTCATGGACATGGGTGAGGCTGGCACCGAGCGAGCCGCCGGGATGGAAGGTCTTGAAATCGGTGGCCGAGAAGCCACGTGCTTCGAGCAGGGCCACGGCGATTGCGTCACCCATCGCAAGCTGCAATAGCGTTGACGTCGTCGGCGCCAGTCCGTGAGGACAGGCTTCCGTTACCCTTGGCAGCAGCAGCACGATATCGGCGGCAGTGGCCAGGGCCGATTTCTCGCCGGCGGTAACGGCAATCAGCGGGATGCGGAAACGGGTGGCATAGCTGACGATGCCCTTGAGTTCAGCCGTCTCGCCCGACCAGGACAGGGCGAGGATGGCATCGTCCACGGCGATCATGCCGAGGTCGCCATGATTGGCTTCCGAGGGGTGCACGAAGAAGGCCGGAGTGCCCGTCGAGGCGAAAGTCGCGGCGAGCTTGGAGCCGATATGGCCGCTTTTGCCGACGCCGGTGACGATGATGCGCCCCTTGATCGAAGCGATCTTCTCGATCGCGCGGCAGAATTCCTGCGCCAGCGAATCCTCGAAAGCCTCGCCAAGTGCGGCGAGCCCCTCGCGCTCGGTCAGGATCGTGCGTTTCGCGGACTCGACCGCGGCGGATCGGTCCAAGGTGATGTCGTTGATTGCCTGCATGGCAGAACCGTTAGCGCTTTGTGCCTTTGCTGTCCAACTTTTGTTGATGATGCGTTGTTCTCCAGCCGAGCCGCATCCGGTTCTTATCAAGTCGTTAACCATGGCTGTTTACCATCCTGCAATGTTCGAACAGGTTGGCAGATCCCTTGATACAAAGGCGGAAAACACATGCGAAGGCGCTCCGGGAGGGTCGCCGCAACCCTGCGCTCAATCGCTGTTTCATGGCGGTTCTGGCATGCAGCGTCGCATTGTCCTGCGCTCCGCCCGTCCATGCCCAGCAATCCACGGAACTCAGAGGAACCCTGTCCGATACGCGTCCGGCCAGTGCGGCGGCGCCGCCGGTGGCGACAGGACCGGAGGCCGAAGAGGGCCTTGCTCCGCGTCCCTATGAACCGGTGAGCCCCGGCGCGCTTGAACCTGTCGATGATTCGGAAAATCTCGGTCTGCTCGGCGTTCCGGTGGAGGGTGTTGTCCCGTCCGGGCCGGCCGATGACAGCGGTGGAACCGAGCCACGCTCCACACTGCCTGCCGATGATGTTGCAACGCCGGCGGAGCGTCCCGCGAGGCGCACCGAAGATGCGGCCCTCGATCCGGTGCGCGAGAATGCCCCGGCGGAGGTCGAGCAGCCCTATCTTGGCGCGGTCGAGCAGGACCGCGAAGCAAATCCGGCCGAGAGGCGCGCCGATCGGGACAATCTGCCGGCTTCGGCCATAGAGCGCCGGGTGCTGCGGCCCGACCCGCAGCCATTTGCCCCCCTGGGGATAAGGGCGGGGGTGGTCACGCTTCGCCCTTCGATCAGCCAGGGCCTGCGCGCCACCACGAATGCCGACAACAGTGCCGATGGCGATTCTGCCGTCCTGTCGGAAACACGTCTTCGATTGCGGGCGGATACGGACTGGTCCCGTCACTCCGCCTGGCTGGATTTCGACGGAACCTATGACAAATCCATCTCCGGGGAGGAATATTCCGCCCCGAATGCGGCATTGCGGGCAGGCTTCCAGCTCGATCTCGGAGAAAGAACGACGGTGACCGGCACTGCGGGTTACCGTTACAGGCAGGAAGACCCGAGTGCGCCGACAGCGGTTCTCGGCACGTCCAACCGCCCGGGCGTGCAGGAGCTCGATGCCGATCTCGGCGTGCGGCACGAGTTCGGGAAGTTCTTCGCCGACGTCAAAGGCTCCGTCACGCGCACGACCTATGGCAATGCGGAATTCTCGGATGGCACGGTGATCAGCCAGAAGGATCGCGACAATACGTTCGCCAGTATCGCGCTGCGCGGCGGTTTCGAGATGTCGCCGGCCATCAAGCCGTTTGCCGAGGTGGAGATCGGCAAGCTCCTCTATGATGAATCGGTGGATTTCAACGGATATCGGCGTTCAGGCGTGAGAACGGCGCTGCGCGGCGGCGTCGAACTCGACCTTGGCGAAAAGACTTCCGGTGAAATCGCCGTCGGTTATCTGCGCCAAAGCATCGATGATGAGCGCCTTGAAGATGTGGACGGCCTGAGCGTCGATGCGGCGTTGAAATGGTCGCCGCAGCGGGGAACGGATGTCGATATCGGGCTTCTGACGCGGGTCGAGGGAGCGACCGCGCCCGAAGATAGCGGGTCGATTTATTATGAGGGCACAGTCGGCGTGAAGCGGCAGGTTCGTGCCAATCTCGATCTGAACGCCAAGCTCATTGCATCGCTGCGGGACAACAGGGACGGTTCGGGTCTCGACAAGGGCTTCGGCGCGGAAATCGGCGCCACCTACTGGTTCAACCGGTTCATGGGCCTTGATGTGAGCGCCCGCCATCAGCTCAACCGCAGCGAAGTCGACAGCCGCCGGACCGACGAGACGAGCGTCTATGTCGGCGTGACATTGCAACGGTAGAGCCCCGGCGCAACGATAGAAGCCAGGCCCGTGGCTAGGTCGCGGGAACCTTCATTTCCGCGCCGATCGGCAACTTCATGACCGGCATGCCGGGATTGGCCTCGGAAAGACGTTTCCAGTCGCTGCCCTTGCCATAAAGCTGCTCCGCAATATCCCAGAAATTGTCGCCGCGTTTGATGACATAGGTCGCGGGCGTCGACTTTGCGGGTTCCGTCGCCGGCTTGGCGGTTTCGCCGGTCCCTGCGGATGGCGCAGTTGTCGTCGATGCAGCGGCCGCCGTCACTCCGGCTGCCACGATCCGCCCGTCCGTATAGGGCTTATAGGGACTATGCTGGGCAAAATATTCCGCCAGAACCTCTTCCAGGCCCGGGCCATAATCATAGGCGTTGAGGCCATTGGTCGCGAAGATCTTGTAGCCATCGCCGCCGGCGCGCATGTAATTGTTCGACACGACGCCATAGGTCGCGGCCGGATCGATCGGCCGGTAGGCCTCGCCCTGCAACACCTCGACGTTCGAGATGCGGCCATCGACGGGTTTCGACAGGTCGTAACTATATTTCAGGCCCGCCACCTGCGGAAAGCGGCCCGCTCCCTTTTCGATCTGGCTGACGCCATTCTCAAGCGCGGTGACGATATCCGAACCGCGCAGCTGGAACGTGGCGAGCGTATTCTGGAATGGCAGGACCTCGAGGACTTCGCCCATAGTCACATCGCCGGCATCAATCGAGGCGCGCAGCCCGCCGCCATTGATGATTGCGATGGTGACGCCTTGCGCCCTTACCCGCTCCAGCATCGCGTCGGCGACGAGATTGCCCATGCTGCATTCCTTGATGCGGCAGACCTCGCGCGCCGCCTCGATGGGCGCCGTTGCCTCGCCGACGCGGCGCGCCTTGAGTTCCTCGATCGGCCTGGCAAGTTCCTTGATCCGCTCTGCGATAGCCGCATCCGGCTTTACGGACGAATCGAGCAGGATCGGCGCACCTTCGCTCGCGGTGACATTGCCGTCATCGTCGAACGTAACCTTCAACTCGCCGAGATATTTCGAATAGGACTTCGCCTGGACTATGGGCACGTCGCGGCCCGATGGTCCCTTCACCAGTGTCGGGTAGGGGCCGGCCGCCTCCGGATCGGTGTTCGACAGCAGCGTGTGGCTGTGGCCGCCGACGATCACGTCGATTCCATCGACTTTCTCGGCGATCTCCTTGTCCTTGACATAGCCGACATGGGTGAGCGCAATGATCTTGTTGGCGCCTTCGGCCTTGACCACTTCGACCTGCCTGGTCAGCGCCTCGATCTCGTCGGAGAATTTGATCGTCGGCCCGGGCGTCGAAATTTCGGCTGTATCGACCGTAACGGCCGAGATCACGGCAATCTTCTGCCCGCCTATCTCCTTGATGAGGAACGGCTTGTACTTGCCGGCGATGGGCGCGGCCGCATCAGCTTGCGTATTGGCGGAAATCACCGGCAGCTTGATCTTGTCGAGGAAATTGCCGAGCGTTTCCGGTCCGCCGTCGAATTCGTGATTGCCGAGCGCCATGGCGTCGAAGCCGATGGCATTCATGAATTCCGCCGTGTCCTCACCCTTATAGGTCGTGTAGAACAGCGAGCCCTGGAACTCGTCGCCGGCGTCGAGAACGATGACATTGCCGCCATTCTGCGAGAGTGCCGCACGCCGCTCATCGATCTTGGCCTTGACGCGGGCAATGCCGCCAAAGCACTCGTTCTTGCTCTCTTCTTCAGTGGAGCAGGTGGAATCATATTTGTTGATCGCTTCGACACGCGAATGCTGATCGTTGATGTGAAGAATATTCAACGTGTAATCCGCCATGGCAGCGGTGCTTACACCAAGGCTGGCACCAAGGGCCGTGGCGGCGAGAAAGAAGCTGCGTAGCATGCCCGACATAGTCAATTGCTCCTCAAATGAATTCGTCGCCGGCAGCACCCGCCGGAAGCGCCGCTCATGGGCGCATCCGCATGCTTTCTCCAGTTTTTCGACGATGCAAGAGAGGAGAGGGCGTACCCTCTGTTTTCAGCTAGGCCTGGCCTTGACGGCGCGTCAGTGAGAACTGCTGCCCGGTCGACGAGGTGCAGTTCAGCTGGCCGCCGCTGACGAGCGCGCAATTGACCTTGGAGTGGGTTCCACGGGCGAGGGAGCGCAGGTCGATTTCGATGAGATTGGCCGAAACCTGCCTGTAATTGCCCTCGGCAAGCTTCTCCTTGGTGTCGTTGGCGCGGGTTTCGAATACGCCGCCATTGAAGTTGGAGAAGGCGACGCCGGATGTGTCGAACCATTGTCCCTGGACGGCGTCGGCGGGGCGGGAAACGACGGCCGCGCCGCCATCTTGTATCGGTCCGCTGCTCATGCAACCAGCGAGTGCGAGTGTGACTGCGGCTGAACCGGCGGCGAGGGATAAACGTTTCATATCTGTCTCCCGAGATTGTGACCTATTAAATGCCGTGGAAATCCAGCAAAAACAAGAATTAAGTTTGTTTGCAATGTTGAATCACCGTGGCGGATGCCGCTCGTGGGGACACGGGCCCCGGGTCGATCGATGCAACTTTCCGGGCCGGGCGGAACCGGCAATGCGGCTGCGGAGGCGGCATGTGAGCCGCCTCCGGCGATGATTTCGCCCTAGTGGACGAGGATGTTGCGGAACTGCCAGGGATCGCTCGCGTCGATATCTTCCTTGAAGAGGCCGGGGCGATTCTCCAGCGGCGTCCAATCGGTGTAATGGCCGCGCAATGGCCCGAGATAGGGCGTCTGCACCTCGAGGCAGCGGCGGAAGTCCATTTCGTCGGTTTCGACGATCCCGGCTTCCGGATTCTCCAGGGCCCAGACCATGCCGGCGAGGACCGCGGAGCTTACCTGAAGCCCGGTGGCGTTCTGATAGGGAGCAAGCTTGCGCGCTTCCTCGATCGTCAGCTGCGAGCCGTACCAATAGGCATTCTTGTCATGCCCGTAGAGCAATACGCCGAGTTCGTCGGCGCCATCGACGATTTCGGATTCCTCGAGCACGTGCATCTCCCTTTGCGGCTTGCCCGCGGCGCCGAACATTTCGTCGAGCGAGAGCGTCGCCACATTGGCGGGATGATAGGCATAGTGACAGGTAGGCCGATAGCTCACCTTGCCCTTCTTGTCATGGGCGGTGAAGAAATCCGCGATCGAAATGGATTCATTGTGGGTGACGAGAAGGCCGAACTGCGCCCCTTCGGTGGGGCACCAGGTGCGGATACGCGTATCGGCGCCGGGTTGTTCGATGAAGATGGCGGCCTTGTTGCCCTTCTTCTGCTTCCGGGCGTTGCGCGGCATCCATTTCTCGTGGGTGCCCCAGCCAAGCTCGGCCGGCTGCAGGCCTTCGGATATGAAGCCTTCCACCGACCAGGTGTTCCAGAAGACGCCGAAAGGCTTCGGGTCCCTGGCGCGCTGCGTGTCGCGCTCGGCAATGTGGATGCCCTTGACGCCGACGCGCTTCATGAGCTTGGCCCAGCCCTGGCGGTCTGCGCGCTCCGGCTCGGTGTGCTCGATATCGAGATCGCGGGCGAGGTCCAGCAAGGCGCGCTTCACGAACCAGGAGACCATGCCGGGATTGGCGCCGCAGCACGACACGGCGGTCGGTCCGCCGGGATGCTTCTTGCGCTCCGCCAGCAGCGTCTGGCGCAAGGCATAATTCGTCCGGTCGGCATTGTCGACATCGTCGGCATAGTAGAATCCGGCCCACGGCTCGATGACCGTATCGATATAGAGCGCACCGGCCTTTCGGCACAGATGCATGATATCGATCGAGGACGTATCGACCGAGAGGTTGACGCAGAATCCCTGGCCGCCGCCTTCGGTGAGGAGGGGCTTCAGCAGCGTCTTGTAATTCTCCTTCGTCACCGCCTCCTGAATGAAGCGTATGCCGCGTTCATCGAGCAATTTCTTGTTGGCGTCGCTGGGATCGATGACCACCAGCCGGGACTTATCATATTTGAAGTGGCGTTCTATCAGGGGCAGGGCACCCCGACCGATGGATCCAAAGCCGATCATCACGATCGGACCGGTGATTTCTCCATGTACAGGCCATTTAGCCTTCGCCATTTTTTGCGTGCTCCTAATTTTCATCTCCATCATTGAGGACGGCGGCTCGGCCGCTATGGAGAAACCATAGAGCATAGTGATGACAAAGAGCAAACAACCCTTTGGCGAGAAAGGAAGAAATTCATGATATTGTTAACTTCGAGAGGCCGGGAAGAATAGCCGGCGCGATGTTTTTGGCGCTGCTCCACGGGCGCAGCGCAATAATTCTAGCCAATACATGCGGGACATTCAGGTCGGCGGCCGAGCCGTCGGCACTTATTCAGCCTCCAAACTGAGTGCTACTTAGAACTTCTCAAGAGCCTGGATCAACCTTTCGCGGACCGCCATGATGCCCTTGTAATTGGCTTGATCGGCGTTCAATTCCACAAGTTCGCGGCAGAACGCCTGTGCCAGCGGTCTGCTCTGCGGGTGTTTCTTCAGCGCTTCGAGCGGATCGAGGTGAATCCTGATCGTGAACAGGATGTCGCCCGTCCGCGGCAGCTTGCGCAGGGTCTGGCGTTCCACCCGGACATGGGTCTGCTCGACCATGTCGCGGTCGGTATAGCGTGCGCCCTTCTGGTTGCTGGCGAGTGGGTGGTACAATTCGCCGTCCGGCTGCAATGACCAGTTGAAGCGATAGACCGAACGATCGGGGCGAAGATTGTCGAACATGCGGGTGATAAGGCCGGCATTGCGGGTCCCGGCGCTGAAATCCGGCACCGGCGCATGGATTTCGTCCATGGAACGGCCGAATTTCTCCAGAAGCGTCCACGATGAGGGGAAAGACAGCGACGCCGCGGCAAGGTGCCAGCCGCGCCGCTCGTCCTTGCGCATCAGAACCAGATCTTCCTGAACGAGGCTTGCAGCCTTGTGCAGGATCGACGCCGCGGGCCCGTCCAGGTCGACAGCCTCGGCGCCGCCGGCGATACGGATGACGTTGCCTGATCTCGCATAGACCTGCGGAAAATGCGCCGTGAGATGCTCGACGAGAAGGTCGAGCACTTCCTGCTGGCCTGCCTGACTGCCTTCTTCCCCCACGACGATGCGATCCCCGTGGAGCTTGAGCAGGCGGGCCTTCTCGGCCAGATGCACCGGCAGAAGTTCGTCCACCTCGATCCAGTCGATGAGGTCGAGCTGGTGCAGGCCGATGGTAAAGGGCTTGGCCGAGCCGTCATAGGGAGTATGGGCCGGAATTACGCGCATCAGGCAGCGTCCATTGCCTCCAGCTCGTCGATTATGCCCTCGATGACCGAAAGGCCCTTGTGCCAGAACGCCGGATCGGTCGCATCGAGGCCGAAGGGCTGCAGCAGCTCCGAATGATGTTTCGTGCCGCCGGCCTTCAGCATGTCGAAATATTTCTGCTGAAATCCCGCCTCGGCGTTCTGGTAGACCGCATAGAGCGAGTTCACCAGGCAATCGCCGAATGCGTAGGCATAGACGTAGAATGGCGAGTGGATGAAGTGCGGGATATAGGTCCAGAAGGTCTCGTAGCCCGGCCCGAAGCGCACCGCCGGTCCCAGGCTTTCCTTCTGCACATCGAGCCAGATCTCGCCTATCCTGTCGGAGGTCAGCTCGCCATTGCTGCGTTCCGTGTGCACCCGGCGCTCGAACTGGTAGAAGGCGATCTGGCGGACGACCGTATTGATCATGTCTTCCGCCTTCTGCGCCAGCATCGCCTTGCGCTCGCGCTTGTCGCGCGTCTTTTCCAGCAGGGAGCGGAAAGTCAGCATCTCGCCAAAGACAGACGCGGTTTCGGCCAGCGTCAGCGGCGTCGAGGCCATCAGCGCGCCTTGGCCGCCGGCGAGCACCTGATGCACGCCGTGCCCGAGTTCATGGGCGAGGGTCATCACGTCGCGCGGCTTGCCCATATAGTTCAACAGCACATAGGGATGGGCCGAGGGCACGGTGGGATGGGCGAATGCGCCCGGCGACTTGCCCGGCCGTGTCGGTGCATCGATCCAGTTGCGGTCGAAGAAGCGCTGGGCGATGTCGGCCATCTCGGGGGCGAAGCCGCTATAGGCGGAAAGCACCGTCTCCCGCGCTTCATGCCATGGTATCAGGGCCTGCGGCGTTTCAGGCAGCGGTGCGTTGCGATCCCAGCTGTTCAGATATTCGAGGCCGAGCCATCTGGCCTTCATGGCATAATAGCGGTGCGACAGCCGCGGATAGGCGGCGCGGACGGCTTCACTGAGCGCATCGACGACTTCCCGCTCGACGCGGTTCGCCAGATGCCGGCTGTCGGCAATGTCCTCGAAGCCACGCCAGCGGTCGGATATTTCCCGGTCCTTGGCGAGCGTATTGGTGATCAGCGTGAATATCCGCACATTGTCCTTGAACGTCTTCGCCAGCGCCTCCGATGCCGCCTTGCGGCTGGCCGGGTTTGCCTCCTGAAGCAGGTTCAGCGTCGGTTCCAGCGCAAGCTCCTCGCCATCCACTTCGAAGCGCAGCGAGGTCATGGTTTCGTCGAAGAGGCGGTTCCATGCACCGCGGCCCGTCACCGACTTTTCGTGGAAGAGCTGCTCCAGCCTGTCATCTAGCTGATAGGGCTTGTCCTTGCGCAGGTCGATCAGCCAGGGCCGGTAATGGGCGATTGCCGGGTTTTCTGCCATTGCCCGCTCAAGCACATCGTCGTCGATCCGGTTCAATTCCAGGCCGTAGAAGATGAGATGGGTGCTGGCATCGGTCATCTTCTGCTGGATGTCGCCATAGAGCTTGGCATTCTTCGCATCGGACGTGTCGCCGGCATAGACGAGGCCGGCATAGGAAACGATCTTTCCGACCAGTTCCTCGATAGCCTCGAATTCGCTGATCGACACGGCAAGATCGCCGCCCGCAGCCTTGGCGGCTTCCTGCGCCAACGTGCCTTTCCAGCGTTTTTCGAAAGTCTGGGCGAGATCGAGAGCCTTTTTCAGGTCCTGCTTCAGTTCGCTGCTTTCCGCCGAGGGGTAGAGATCGGCCAGGTTCCATTCGGGCAGGGCGCCGAGGCCGGCGTCGTTCTTGACGGCAGCCGATGCGACCTGTGCTGCTCCGGTCGGCTGGTACAAGGGGAAATTCTTCATGATAATTGCTCGCTCGGATCTCGTCGCTGTAAGGAATGGTCAGTGCAATGTGGCCCACGTCTGAAGGTGGCGAATCACGGCCGCGATCCGCGCCTCGTCAACATAGGTGCCCGCGGCGGCAGGTTCCAGCCTGCCGTGGCGCGTGGACGTCACATTCCTGACTCCTGCCCTGATTGCGCCATCCTTGGGGTATTTCCGTAATAGTGGGTGGATTCCTGTGCAAAAACAGCTTATTCATGCGTTAACCACCCGTTGACCATGTTTGAAATCTGCTGATTCAGTTCAGTTTTCTGCCATGCTCTCAACGTATTTGATGTTCAATAAGTGACCATTAACCATTAAATCGGACAATTCGGCTATTCGGGGGCTGAAAATCGGTCAAGGTTGGGACGAAATTTGTCAAATGTGCTTCATGTAAAGAACGGTAAGTCGGCGGGTCTTCTCAACCGCACTGCCTGGGCTGCATTCGTGATTGCCCTGACGGCCATGTTTTTTGCTTCGGCCCCGGCATCGGCCGAAACGAGGACATTGAAGCTCTATTACATCCACACCAAGGAACGGGCCGAAATCACGTTCAAGAGGAACGGCCGTTTCCAGCAGGACGGGCTCAACAAGCTCAACAAGTTTCTGCGCGACTGGCGGCGCAACGAGCCGACCAAGATGGATCCGCGCCTCTTCGACCTCGTCTGGCAGGTCTACCAGAAGGTAGGCGGCCGCGACTACATCCATGTCGTGTCGGCCTATCGCTCCCCGGCAACCAATTCGATGCTGCGCTCGCGCTCGCGCGGCGTTGCCAAGTCCAGCCAGCACATGCTCGGCAAGGCCATGGACTGGTATCTGCCGGGCGTGAAACTATCGACGCTGCGCGCGACCGCATTGCGGTTCGAGGCTGGCGGCGTTGGCTATTACCCGACCTCCGGTTCGCCCTTCATCCACACGGATGTCGGCAATGTGCGCCATTGGCCGCGCATGAGCCGCCGCGAACTGCTCGCGGTATTCCCGGATGGCAAGACGATCCACGTGCCTTCCGATGGCAAGCCATTGCCCGGTTATGAACAGGCCGTTGCCGCCTATGAATCGCGCAAGCGCAATGGTGGCTCGATACAGATAGCAAGCTCGGGTTCCTCCCGCCGCGGCAAATCGCTGTTCGGCATGCTCTTTGGCGGCGGCGCCGACGAGGAAGAGGATTCCAGCGAAAGCTCGGTAACGGTCGCTTCGGCGCCCAAGCCGACGCGTGCGGTCGCGTCCGCTCCGGCTGCAAAGGCCGAGCAAGCGCCGCCTGCCCGCGCACCGGAACCCGCAGCCGCACCCGCTTTGCCGGTTCGCGATGCACCCGCACCGGTGGAAGCGCCGCGGCCTGAAGCGCCGATGGCCCTGTCGCCCGAAGACAACCAGGCGCTTGCCTTCGCCATTCCGGTTCCCATGCGCCGGCCGGAACATGCGCCGGCGATGCCCGAACCGTCGACGCTGAATGCCCTGGCCGCGGACGAGGCAACGCAGATCGCGGCTCTGCCTTCGCCACGGCCGCAGGATAGCGCCAGCGCGATCCAGCAGATGATCGAGGCCAATCCGGCCCCGGAAGTTGCGGAAACCGCGCAGCCGCAAATGGTCAATGCCCTCGTTCCGGTACCCTTCGAGAAGCCGAAGACGGCGCCGAAGCAGAATGACCTGATGGTCGCTTCGGTCGTGCCCACCGCCCGTCCCGTCGCTGCGCCGGCATCGGTCGAAGCTGCGATCGAAGATGGCGGTGTCATCCCCGTGCCGGAGGAAGACGATCTGACGGCGCTGATCAACCAGTCCGACCTCGAGCCAGGTGCGCCTGCCGCCGCCTCAGCCTCAGCCTCGACTGAAGCCTCGACCCCGGGTTCGACCTTGCCGACGCTTCCCGGCGAACGCGGTGGTCGTGTGAAGAAGCAGACCGCCAATGCCGCCGTAGAGGTCGCTTCGGCGTCGCCTCAGCCGTCGCTGCGCCAGACCATGCTTGAAGCCAAGGGCGATCCGGCAGAACTGTTGAACAGCGGCGTGGTGACGACGGCCAAGGCAGCCAAGCCGCGTCGCCAGTCACAGGAAACGGCGAAGGTCGTGCAGGTGGAGTCGGAGGTGCCGGATCGCGCCCTGTCCAACCAGCAGGTGGCGGAAACCGCGCCCGAGACGACGCCGGCGGTCATCCGCAACCAGACGCTGCGCACCGCTCCGACGACTGTCTATGTCGGAGGGTTCCAGCAGAACCTGCCCGTTGCGAATACCAATCGCTTCACCGGCAAGGCTGTCACCTTCATACAGATCGCCAAGTTCAATCCGTCGCAGGGCTCGTAAAGGCCCTGCACCCGATGCGCCGGCGCGCATAATCAGAACAGTGGAATTGCTACCGGCAGGCCGCGGGCGAGGGAACCTCTTCCGCGGCTCGTTCATATGCGGCTATCGCGCGAGACCGGCGGCCTCTGCGGCCAGTTTCGTGATCGCATCCCATTGGCCGGATTGCACCAGTTCCTCCGGCGCCACCCAGGAGCCGCCAACGCAGACCACGTTTGGCAGATCGAGATACGTCCGGGCATTGGCAGCCGATACGCCTCCGGTGGGGCAGAAACTGGTGCCTGCCAGTGGCGATGACAGCGATTTGAGGAAGGCCGCGCCGCCAGCCTGTTCGGCCGGGAAGAATTTGAGCATGCTGTAGCCGCGTTCGCGCAGGCTCATGATCTCGCCGGGCGTGATGGCGCCGGGAAGCAGCGGCACGGGGCTTGCGTCGGCCGCTTCCAGCAATTGCGGCGTGACACCGGGGCTGACGATGAAGCGCGAGCCGGCCTTGGCAGCTTCATCGAACTGCCTGGCATTGAGAATGGTGCCGGCGCCGACGATCGCTTCCGGTACCTGATCAGCCACGGCGCGGATGGCGTCGAGCGCCGCCGGCGTCCGCAAGGTGATTTCGATGGCGGGCAGCCCGCCGGCTGCAAGCGCTCGCGCCAGCGGCACCGCATGGGCCGCATCCTTGATCAGAAGCACGGGAATAACCGGCTGGCCCTTCAGGATGGGTAGCAGCTCTTCGGTTTTCTGGCTCATTGGGCGTCTCCATGTCTTGAGGGGCAAAAGTCTTGAGGGTAAAAAGCCTTGAGGGGCAAAAGTCTCGAGGGGTTGAAACGATTTAGTGGCCGGGGTCCGCTTTGTCTACTGCCGGTTTGGTGTAGCGATGCGCCATTCGCAAGGCAATTCGCTTGAATTTGCCGCAATGCGGCAGTAGTTGATGGCCATCATGACCGATCTGTCCTCAAACTTGCCTTTCAAGGTGGCGGCGCTCTATCGCTTCGCCCGCCTCGCGCATTATGAAACATTGCAGGAGCCACTGGCAAAGCTTTGTTGCCGGAACGGCATCAAGGGAACGCTGCTGCTGGCGGCCGAGGGCATCAATGGCACGGTGGCAGGCTCTGCCCGGGCGATCGCGGAGCTCATCGATTTCCTCGGGAGCGAGCCGGCGCTGGCCGGCATGGAAATCAAATATTCCCATGCGAGCGAGATGCCTTTCAAGCGCATGAAGGTGCGCCTGAAGAAGGAGATCGTCACCATGGGCGTCGATGATATCGATCCGCTGCAGAGCGTCGGCACCTATGTGCCGGCGTCGGACTGGAATGCCCTGATCGCCGATCCGGACACGGTCCTCATCGACACCCGCAATGATTACGAGACGGCTATCGGCACATTTTCTGGTGCGATCGACCCCAAGACCAAGACGTTCCGCGAATTTCCGCAATGGGTGGAGGAGCACAGGGACGAACTGGAGGGCAAGAAGATCGCGATGTTCTGCACGGGCGGCATCCGCTGCGAGAAGGCGACCGCTTTCGTCAAGGGGCTGGGGTTCGACGACGTGTTCCATCTCAAGGGCGGTATCCTCAAATATCTGGAGGAAGTGCCCGCCGCGGAAAGCCGCTGGGAGGGGGAATGCTTCGTCTTCGACGAGCGCGTCTCCGTCGGTCATGGCCTGATCGAGGGGGCGGCCGAGCTCTGCCATGCCTGCCGCAATCCGATTTCCCCGGACGACAAGCGTTCGCCGCTTTATGCGGAGGGCATTTCCTGCCCCAATTGCTATCATGAGCGCACGGAGGAGGATCGCGCGCGCTTCGCGGAGCGTCAGAAACAGGTGCGGCTCGCAAAGGAGCGCGGTCTGAAGCAGCATATCGGTTCGTGAGCCGAAGCCGCCGCAAAAACAGCTGCAGTCATTGCAATGCCGCAAAGGCATCCCTAATTACGGCTGGCACTTCACGCAGCTACGAGGGAGAAATGCATGCTTGACGCGAAGAAAATTCTCACCGATTTCCTGGGAAGCAACATTCCTGGAACAGGGGGCACGGTGCGTGAGACCGCCGGGAAGGCTACTCAACTCGCCAAGGACAACCCACTGGCGACCGGCGCATTGGCGGCAATTCTCCTCGGGACGGGCACCGGCCGCGAACTGGCAGGCGGTGCATTGAAGCTCGGCGGCCTCGCAGCTGTCGCGGGCCTCGCCTACAAGGCCTATCAGAATTACCAATCCGGCAATGCGCCGGCGGAAACCGCAAAGGCGCCGATGGATGGCGAGCTTCTGCCGCCGCCGAACGATTCAAGCTTCCATCCGGAAACAGCGCCCCAGGGCGAGCATGAATTTGCCCTTGTATTGGTGCGCGCCATGATCGCGGCTGCCCGCGCGGACGGCACGGTGGACGACGCCGAGCGGTCGCGCATCATCGATAAATTGTCCCTGTCCGGCATCAACAGCGACACGCAGGAATTCCTCAACCAGGAACTGAGCGCGCCGGTCGATGTGGACAAGCTCGTCGCGGCTGCCGTGACCGACGCGCAAAAGGTCGAACTCTACACCGCCTCGCGTCTCGCCATCGAACCGAAGACGCGGGCCGAGCGCGGCTATCTCGATCTGCTCGCCGGGCGTCTCAAATTGCCCGACAGCCTCATCGATCATATCGAAGCAACGGTTGCCCAGGCCAAGACTGTTGCCTGATCGACCGTTCATTCTGGCAGGCAATTGCCTGCCAGAACCGCCCGCCGCTCAGCGGGTCAGGAATTTCTCGATCCTCTCGATTGCGCGCAGGATGTTTTCTTCCGAATTGGCATAGGACAGGCGGATATAGCCTTCCCCGAGGATGCCGAAATCAGGACCGCCGATCAGCGCCACCCCGGCCTGCTCCAACAGGTCCGAAGCCAGTTTCTTGGCCGGCAGGCCAGTCTCCTTGATATTCGGAAAGGCGTAGAACGCGCCCTTGGGCGTCGTGCAGCTGACGCCGGGGAGGCTGTTCAGTCCATCCACGACGATGCCCCTGCGCCTGTCGAAAGCGCGGCACATCTTCTCGACGTCGTCCTGCGGGCCGTCAATGGCCGCGATGCCGGCATATTGGCTTGGTGCATTGACGCAGGACCAGCAATTGACGGCGAGCTTCCGCACCTTGTCGTAAAGACCGTCCGGCCAGATCGACCAGCCCATGCGCCAACCGGTCATGGCCCAGGTCTTCGACCAGCCATTGAGCACGATCAGCCGGTCGCGGATTTCCGGGAAGGTCAGCAACGAACAATGTTCCTCGGCATCATAGGTCATGACGTCGTAGATCTCGTCGGAAAGGATGGCGACGTGGGGATGATCCGCCAGGCCCTTCACCAGCTTCTCGATCTCGGCCTTCGGCGTGACGCCGCCCGTCGGATTGGCCGGCGAGTTGAGAATGAGAAGGCGGGTAGCCGGCGTTATCAGCGCAAGTGTCTCCTCGGCAGAGAATGCGAAGCCGTTTTCCTCGCGAATGGGCACGGGAACGGGTTTCGCGCCGGTGAATTCGATCATCGACCGGTAGATCGGAAATCCGGGGTCCGGATAGAGGATTTCCACGCCCGGCTCGCCGAAGCACAATATTGCCGCGAACATGGTGACCTTGCCGCCCGGCACGATCATGATGTTTTCCGGTGACACCTCCACGCCGGTCGTCGTCAGCGTGCGCCGTGCCACGGCTTCCCGCGTGGCCAGGAGGCCGGTGGCGGGCGTATAACCGTGGTGCCCGTCCTTCAACGCCTTGATCGCGGCCTCGACGATGTGATCGGGCGTCCTGAAGTCCGGCTGGCCGATGCCGAGATTGATGATGTCCTTGCCCTGGGCGCCAAGGGCCGAAGCCCGGGCCAGGACGGCGAAAGCGTTTTCCTCACCGATCCGGTCGAAGCCGGATATAGTCCGCAGCATTTTCTTGTCTCACATACAATTTTCGATTTCTGATTTGTGCTTGCCCCGTCGTATGGAGTCAATTCCCGGCAGCTGGACCACATGTGATATGACTGATCTGACACAATGGACGCCGCGTCCGAGGCCCGACCGCGTGACGCTTGATGGCCGCTATGTTCGGCTGGAACCCGTAGATGTGGCCCGGCACGGCCAGGGCCTCTACGAGGCCTCCACGGTGGCAGATGCCGACGACCGTTTCCGCTATCTGTTCGAGACGCCGCCCGCAAATCCCCAGGAGTTCGAAGCCTGGCTGAGCAGGATCGCGGCCAGCGATGACCCGCTGTTCTTCGTCGTCATCGACAAGGCGACGGGCCAGGTAGCGGGCCGGCAGGCGCTGATGCGGATCGACCCGGCCTTCGGCGTCATCGAAATCGGCAATATCTATTGGGGGCCGGCAATCTCGCGCAGGCCGGCCGCGACGGAAGCGCAGTTCCTGTTCATGGAATACATATTCGACCAGCTCGGCTATCGGCGCTATGAATGGAAGTGCAACAATGAGAACGAGCCGTCGAAGCGCGCGGCAGTGCGATTCGGCTTCAGGTTCGAGGGCATTTTCCGCCAGCACATGGTGCAGAAGGGCCGCAATCGCGACAGCGCATGGTTCTCCGTCATCGATGGAGAATGGCCAGAGCTCAAGGCGGCCTATCAGGCATGGCTCGCACCGGGCAATTTCGGCCCGGATGGGCAGCAGCTTCGCAAGCTGGAAGACTTTCGCGCCGTTCTGACGAAAAAGTGAGTGAATTCATGCTGTCCGGCGCATGAATTCGGTGCGCTGCGGTGCTTTTGCGTTCCAATCGGCCCCGTTTTGCTCCAATACGGTGCTGTATGGATGAAGTGGAAGCCCGACCAATGAGTCGTCTGGACAGTTTTATTCGCCGCATGACGGCGCAGCGCGATGTTCTCAATCATATTTCCGGTAAAGTTCGAAAGATCGATGGTCCCATCATCGAATTGGGGCTTGGAAACGGACGGACATTCGACCATCTGCGCGAACTGTTCCCGGATCGGCGGATCATAGCTTTCGACCGGGCCGTTGCGTCCCATAAGAGCTCGACGCCGGACGCGGAAAATCTCGTCATTGGCGAAATCTGCGAAAGCGGCGCCCGGTTCCACGGCATCGATGCCGCGCTCGTTCATGCCGACATAGGCACCGGCTACGACGCGAAGGATGCCGTTACCCTGACATGGCTGCCCGGGCTTGCTGCCCATATGCTTGCGCCCGGCGGTATCGTCGCGAGCGGCCTGCCGCTGGTTCATCCGTGGCTCGAGCAACTGCCGCTGCCATCCAGCGTGAAGGCCGGCCGATATTTTCTGTACCGGCGGACATCCTAGTCAAAAATCAGGCTAGTCAAAAATCAGGCGAAACGCCCGACCGTCTCCTGCGGCACGACATAGGCGCGCAGCGGCTCGGCACGGCCACGGACATTGATCTCGCGGCTTTCGAGATCGGTCATGTCGCTGGCCGCCAGCCTGACCGTGGGCTCGGAGACGACCAGCGTCACGTCCAGCTCCTTTGCCACGGCCTCCAGCCGGCTCGCGACATTGACCGTATCGCCGATCGCCGTCAGGTTCTTGACGTTGCCATGGCCCATCGTGCCGACGATCGCGGTTCCCGTGTGAATGCCGATGGCGACCCGCAAGGGCACGCCGAGATCGGGAGCCAGTTCCTTGCTGAGCTGCTCGATCTGCCGCGCGATGAGAGCAGATGCGCGCAGAGCGCTGCGGCAGGCGGCATCCATGGTGCCGCGAAGCCCGAAGAGCGCCATGGCGCCGTCGCCGATGAACTTGTCTACCCGACCGCCCGACTGTTCGACTGCGTGGCCGACGATGGCGAAATAGCGATTGAGCAGGAACACGATGTCGAACGGCAATTGCGCCTCGGTGAGCGCGGTGAAATTGCGGATATCGCAGAACAGCACGACGATTTCCTGCTCCCGCCCCGGATTGGCCTCCTGCGTGCCCGGGGGCAGATTGGCTTCGAGGGCAGGGGCAAGCAGCGGAACAATGCTGATATCGCTCTGTGGCCTGAGCTGGCAGGCAAGGCGGACGTCGGCGTCGGCGTTGATGCGGCGAAGTGTATTGCGTTCCGTCGCATCCGGTGCGGGCAGGTCCTCCGCGCCTTCGATGACCAGCACGCGGCAGGTGGAGCAGCGTCCCTTGCCGCCGCAGACCGCATAATGGGGGATGCCGCCAAGGCGGCTTGCCTCAAGGACACTGAAGCCGCGGGGAACCCGTACCGTCTGGCCTTCGGGATAGCGAATGGCGATTTGGTCGGCACGCTCCCGCCATCGGCGATAGGATCGTAGAGCCACCACGCCGATCAGCATCGAGCCGAAACCACCATAAAGGGCATATCTGACGTGATCGACCGTTTGCTGCGCCGCGAGATCTTGGGCCAGACGGTGCTTGGCGGCGCCATAGCCGCTGCCAAAGCTGGATTGCACAGGTTCGCTTGCCAGCACGCGGCCGGCATCGGCGAAACCCAGCAAGGCGAGGACCGGCGCGAGGATGGCAATCGTCAGCAGGAAGGGCGCGGCCGCGGCGTACCACTGGCGATAGCGCAACCAGAAATGGACGCCGATGCAGCCATGGATCCATACGATGACGAGCGTGATCGCCTGTTTCACGCCATTGGCGGGAGATTCGATCCACAGGCTGCGGATGACGAACTCGTAATTGTCGTTGAGGCCGGCAATCTCGTGCCGGAGGCGGGTCCCGGCCACATGCTCGATCAACAGCAGCGGAATCAGAAGCCCCAGCACTATCTGCACGGCCTCGCGCGGCGGCATGACCAAGGTGCGGCGGGCATAGATCGCCCGCATTACCAGCACGACATGGACGAGGGCGGCGCCATAGAGCAACAGCGTGCCGAGAGGGTTGCGCCAGATCAGAAGAAACCAGTCGCGACCGTGTTCGGCGGCTTTCAGGGAAACGAGGTTCAGCGCGTGGTTGGAGAGGTGCAAGGCCACGAAAACGAGCATGATCAGGCCCGTGATCAACCGCATGCGGCGTAGGGAGCGTTCCGAAAAGAGCGGTCGGGTTTTGCTGTCGGTCATATAAGCCAAAGAATTTCGTCGGGTCAGCTTAGTCGAGGGTCGATGATTTGGCGAGGCGAAGTTGTTACAGGTTGGGCTCGGCGAGCGGCTTGTGAACAAAAGCGCGTTACCCCATTGTGCATCGACTCTCCCTGCGTCACAGAGACGGACATGCGCATTGCCTTTTACGCCCCGCTGAAATCTCCGAACCACCCGGTTCCCTCCGGTGACCGGCAGATGGCGCGACTGTTGATGAAGGCGCTGCGCAGCGCTGGTCATCATGTCGAGCTCGTATCGGAGCTGCGCAGCTTCTCCGCCACGCCGGACGCCGATATGCGGCGCGATATTGCCGCCAGGGCCGACGCCGAAAGGTCACGCCTTGCGGCCGGCTGGCGTCAGGGGGACATGCCGGACGTCTGGTTTACCTATCACCCGTATTACAAGGCCCCGGACCTGATCGGTCCGCCGCTCGCGGAGGCGCTCGGCATCGCCTATGTAACGGCCGAGGCCTCATACTCCGAAAGGCGCAATGATGGTGGCTGGCGTGAGCTTCAGGCCCCGGTGAGGCAGGCGGTAGGCCTTGCCGCGCTCAATTTGTGCTTCACGGCACGCGACCTGCGCGGGCTGGCGGAAGCGGTACCCGGGGCAAGGACGGCCCGGCTGCTTCCCTTCATCGATATTGCTCCGTTTTCAGATGCCGGAGGGATCGGTGACCCGCGCCGGCTGGTCACCGTGGCCATGATGCGTTCCGGCGACAAGCTGGAAAGCTATGCGCGGCTGGCGAGCGCGCTCCAGTTGATCGAAAACCGCCCGTGGCGGCTGTCGGTCATCGGCGACGGTCCGCAGCGGGCGGCGGTCGAGGCGATGTTCGCTCGATTCGAGCCCGGCAGGATCGAATGGCGCGGCGAGTTGGGACAGGAAGATCTGATCGGCGCGCTCGCCGGCAGCGGGCTCTATGTCTGGCCGGGCGTCGGAGAGGCCTATGGCATAGCCTATCTCGAAGCGCAGGCGGCGGGGCTTCCAGTCATCGCCCAGTCTGTCGCCGGCGTGCCGGAGGTCGTTGTCGACGGCCGGACCGGCCGTCTGACGGCGGATGGCGATACGGCCGCCTATGCGGCGGCGATTGCGGCCCTCCTGGACGATCCCGCCGAACATGCGGCCATGAGCAAGACGGCGCGCCATTTCGTGGCGACGGAACGCTCGCTTGAAGTGGCTGCAAAACGATTGGACCAACTGCTGCAATCCCTGATAGGCGATAAGAATGATGGATGACGATATCTGGCTGCCGCTGCGCCATGAGCTGGAGCGTTGGAAGAAGGCGAAGCTCCGGCCCCTTTTCTGGCTGCGGGATGACGATGCCGTCGAGCCGACGCCGGCGCTGGATCGATTGCTGGCGCTGACAAGGGCCCATGCGGTGCCGGTCGCTCTCGCGGTCATCCCCGCAGGCGCCGGCAAGGCGCTCGCGGCGAGGCTGGAAGAGGCGCCGAATGCGACTGCAGTGGTTCATGGCTGGTCGCATGCCAACCATGCGGCAGCGGGCGAGAAGAAGCAGGAGCTCGGTGCCCATCGGCCGGTGGACGAAGTCACCCGGGAACTGCGGCAGGGTGTTGCGCGCTGCGCCGAGCTTTTCCCGGGCAATTTCGCGCCGGTTCTGGTGCCGCCATGGAACAGGATCGACGGAAATCTGATCCGCTGTCTCCCCGGGCTGGGGTTCAAGGCGCTGTCCGTGTTCGGGGCTGCCAATGCCGCGGACGGGGAAATTCTGCCGCATATCAATACGCATGTGGATTTGATGGATTGGCACGGCACGCGCTGCGGCCGTCCTCACGGCGAATTGGTCGCGGCCATCGTCGAGCAGATGCAGCTGCGCTACGAGGCGGGGGGCGGGGCGATCGGCATCCTCACGCACCATCTCGTCCATGATGAAGGCGCCTGGACATTCCTGGAGCGTCTGTTCGCCATCACCGCGAATGACGAGGGCAATGACTGGGCCTCGATCAGGGACCTGATGGTTCAGAGATCGATGACCTGAAAGTCGCGCGCGGCGAAGGCGCCGCTGAAACGTTCCTGCGACCGCTTTTCGAATTCGTCCAGCGATTTGTCGGTTCTTGACGGCGCGTGGTGGAAAAGGGCGAAGCCGCCGATATTGGCGGCGGCGGCAAGCTGGACGCCGTGCTGCCAGGTGGAATGGCCGTAGCCGAAGCGGCGCGGCATCTCATCTTCCGTATAGGTGCAATCGTAGACGACGAGCTGTGCGCCCTCGATCAGCTTCATCACCACGGGATCGAGCTTGCCTTTTTCGTGCTCGGTATCGAAGATGAGCGCCAGAACCTTTCCCGCCCATTCGATCCTGTAGCCGACGCAGCCGCCGGGATGATTGAGCCGATCGGTGATGATACGGACGCCGGGATAGGGCTCCAGCACATCCAGCGGGCGGAAATCGCTGAAATTCAGGCAAGCCTTGCAGATGTCGGGTTCCACCGGGAACCAAGGCGGCCGCATGAACTGCCGCACCATCTCCGCGGTGCTCATGATGCCCGCCATATGGCCGGACCACAGCCGGACACTCATTTTCGGGTCATAAAGCGGCGTGAAGTAGGGCAGGCCGATAATATGGTCGTAATGGCAATGGGTATAGAAAATGTCGATGCTCTCGACGCCCTCGCGCGTCAATGCCTCGCCGGCCTGCCGAATGCCCGATCCGGTGTCGAATATGAGGCGATGTTTGCCGCACTGTACCTCGATACAGACAGTATTGCCGCCATATTTATGGAATTCCGGCCCCGATACGGCAACGCTGCCTCGTGTGCCCCAGAATTTTACCCGAAATAAGTCCTCGTCCATTACACTCTTTGCACCCGGTCCCCATTTTTCGACCATCGTAATCAAACGGCATCCGATATGCGAGGCTTGGATTTCGTTTTATTTGTCGGCAACGCATCAAAAATTCGCGTTACTTCCTATTTAAGCGATAGTAGTTCGATTTTTAAGCTTTATGACAAATGGTCAGTCACTCGAAAATTTGAGCACCGGATTGAATGACGAAACCCCCGTTTCCGCCAATTGCCGTCATAGCAGATGCACATTACCACGATCTGCATGGTGATTATGATTTCGAGGGTATCAGGACAGGCAAACGCCGCCTGACTGCGCGGCGCCTGACGGATACGATGCGCTCCACGCGCGTGTTCAACGAGAGTTTTCATGCACTGCGTGCAACGCTGGACGACATCGCGTCACGTGGGGTGAGGCATGTGGTCCTGCTCGGCGACTATTCGGATGACGGGCAGAGGGCGACGCTCGCGGGTCTGCAGCGCCTGCTGGAGACCTATTCGCGTGATCATGGGCTGATATTCTACGCCGTCCCCGGCAATCACGATATTTTCGGCCCGGCTGGACGGCATCATGGCAAGCGTTTCCTCGGGCCTGACGGCAACTATGCCTTTGTGGCGAGCACCGGTGATTTCATCGATGACGAGGCTCATGACTATATCGTCACGGACAAGATGTTCTGCCCTGGCTACCCTGAGGGATTGGAACTGCTCGCGAATATCGGTTTCTTCAAGCGCGACACCGATCTCCATTGGGAATGTCCCTTCGGCCTGGACGATAGTCCTGCCGCAAGGCGCTACACGGCACGGTCGCCCGACGGGACCAACAGCTACGGGCTGGTCGATGGTTCCTATCTGGTCGAGCCGGTGCCGGATCTCTGGCTGTTGATGCTCGACGCCAATATATTCGAGCCGCGCGACGGAGCCCATGACGACCTGAGACGTGCATTCGACGACAGTTCCGATGCAGGCTGGAACGCCGCACTGACGCAAAAACCGTTCCTTTTCGACTGGATCGGCGATGTCACCAGACGGGCGAGAGAGCTCGGCAAACGTGTGCTGGCATTCTCGCACTACCCGATGATCGACATGCTGGACGGCACCGGTGCGGATGAAATGGCGCTGCTGGGAGAAACGGGATCGGTCCGGCGCACGCCGCGGCGCGAGGTTGCCGAGGCGGCTATGACTTCCGGCCTCGGCGTTCATTTCAGCGGCCATCTGCACGTCAACGATACGGCAGCGATCAGCCGTGGCTCCGGCTTTCTCGTCAATATCGGCATGCCTTCGATCGCTGCATTTCCCGCTGCCTACAAGATCATCGATCTCGGCGGAGGCGACCTCTCCATCCGGACCGTCGCCCTTGACCATCTGCCGCTGGATGCCGACCTGCAGGCGATCTACCGGAAGGAGATCGCCGTGACGAGGAGGCAGACCGGCCACCTGCTCGAAGCCTCCGATTATGGCGAGTTCCTGTCGGCGCACATCGCCCAGACCGTCACGCACCGTTATCTGAAACGGGAGTGGCCGGCGGAATTGGCCCGGATCGTAAAGGAATGGAACGTCATTGATCTGTTCGAGCTGGCGGGCCATACGCCACCGCGCAGCATCGCACCGGAGCTTCTGTCCCTGCCGGTCCTCGAAATGATCGGCGATTGGTACCGCTTGCGGATGGGAAGCGAAATCGCGCTGGACTGGATTGCTGCCGACCGCCTGGACGTCTACCGCGCCCTGATCGATTGTTTCGCGGATTTGGCCGAACCCGAAGGCGTGCAGCTGCAATTCTCGATCGTCATGCGGATGATGCAGGCCTATCTTGCCGGGCAGCCCTCGCGCAACTTCCGCATCGACCTGACGAGCGGCAATATCGTTCCGCTTGGGGATGATTGAGGCCGGAAGCGTCTATCTCGCCTGCTTCTGCTTGCTGCGGGCCTCGCTCAGCTCGGTCGTCGTCTGGCTGAGGCGGTCGGCCAGCACCCGCATGATCTCGATCGTCATTTCAGGATAATCGCTGAGCAGCTTGAGAAAATGATCCTTGTTGATGCGCAAGGCCTCGAGCGGCGTATTGGCGCGCACGGTGGCCGTGCGCGAAACATCGCAGAGAATGGCGATCTCGCCGACGATGGAATCATGTTCGATCTCGGCGACTTTAATCTCGCCGCTGGGCGAATCCGCCAGGATGTCGGCAGCGCCGGTCAGGATGACATAGGCAGCGTCCGCCGGATCACCCTGGCGGAACAGCGTCTGCCCGGCCTTGTAGCTCACCCGTTCGGAAGTGAAAGCCAGCAGCTTGAGCTTGGCCGGTGCAACCCCCGAAAACAATGGCACCCGCCGCAACATTTCCACTTCGTCTTTAAGCAACATCGATCCCTACGCCCTTCAGGTCACTGGAACTACGACGCCAGTTGTTTGAATGCCCCATCCTTTTGCAGGAGAGTATCATATGTTCCGTCCTCGACCAGAGCCCCATTTTCAAAGACGATGACGCGATCGAACGACTCTGCCAGTTCGGCATTCGACAGGACCCAGATCACGGTCAGCGAATATCCTTCCGTGCTCAGATACTCCAGGATGTTGCGCGTGATGCGGTCCTGTATGCGCTGGTCGAGCGCCGGCAGCGGCCGGTTGAAGATCAGATAGTCCGACTTCTTCAGCAAGGCCCGGGCCACATTGAGCTTCTGCCGCTGCACATTGGTGAGCCGTTTCCCGCCCGAGCCGACATCGAAGTCGAGGCCGATCGAAAGCACGCTGTCGAACAGGTTCAGCTTGTCGAAGATGTCGCGCAGGATCAGGCGGATGCGCTCCGGACCGTCGGCCTGGCTGTAGCCGATCCTGCCAAACAGCACATTGTCGATCAGGCTTGCCGAAGCGATGAACCTGTTCGGGTCATAACGCTCGATCACATCCTTCAGATCGTCGGGCATGCCGTCATGGAAGCGGCCGCGCGCATCCACGATCTTGGCCATGAGTTCGTCGTTCAGCAGGCCGAAACGATGCCTGGGCTCGATATAGGAGAAGCTCAACCGGATGATGTTCGAACGCTCTTCCGCCGAAGCAGCCTCGATGCCGCGGCCCTGCAACTTCTGCAGCATGAGCTGATAGGCGGGAATGTCGTCTGCGGTCATGAAGGTCAATTGCTGGAAGAACGGGTGATCCGGCGGCAGGTCCTGGAAGAGTTCCACCGCGTTCGCCGCGATTTCGAGACCCATCATGTAAAGGTCGATATATAGATCGTTTTCGCGCAGCACCGAGCGGAAATAGGGATGGGCCGCAAGCTTGCGGTTCGTCATGAACGGGCGCTTCATGGAGCCGAACAGCAGGTTTTCGCCGATCGTCGCCTGCGGATTATAGTCCTTGAGGCGGAAGGGGACGACGAGATCGTCCAGGTCCTCCTTCTTCAACCGCTTGCGCAAGGCCTGCCGCAGCTCGACGATGCGATCGACGATATCCGCATGGGTGTCGGTATTGACGTTGGACCGCAGCGCCATGTCCTGGATGTCCTGCGAGATGAGGACCGCGTCGAGCACCGGGCGCACCGCCTTGAATATCTCGGCGGGGCCGCTGACGCCGGCCGAACCATAATCGACCCAGTCGCTGTTCAGGTCGAATTCCGGGTTGCCCGCCCGGCGCGCCTCATTGATGTTCCATTTCTGCAGCGCGGCCTGCTTGCCCTCATATTGAACCTGCGTCAGCGGCGCATGCTTGAGGCCGTATAGAAGGTTGTCCCGCAGGGTGCCGTGGAAGAAATACGTGTCGGAAGAGGCATAGGCGATGCGCCGCCCGGTTACGGATTCCGGCAGTTCGAGCAGGTCCCTGCCGTCGATGGTGATGCGCCCCTGGTCGGGCCAGACAAGTCGCGCCAGCGCCTCGGCAATGGCTTCGGCGCCGCTGCCGCTGGTTCCGACGATGGCTACGGTTTCGCCGGGATGAATCTCGAGGTTGACGTGGCGCAGCAGTGGCGCCCCCGTATCGTCGGAGATGGTCAGATTGGTGGCATGGAGCGAATGTTCGAGCCGGCCGACGCTGGCCGGGACCACCGCCTGTATCTTCGGATCGACGAGCTGGTCCACGTTGAACTGTTCGACGACCTGCGCATATTTGACCTGAACGTCCTGCCTCGCCTGATCCCAGTCGATGAGTTCCTTCAGCGGACCCGGCAGGTCCTTGTAGGCGTTGATGACCGCTACAAGCTGGCCGATATCGAGACGGCCCTGGAGCGCGAGCAAGCCGCCGATCGAGTAGAACAGGAACGGCGTGACCTGCGCCAGGAAATTATTGATGAACTTGACCAGGAATTTCCACTGGTAGAGGTCATAGCGGATCGAGAAGATCAGCCCGAGCCGGGCCGCGATGTCGGCGCGTTCGTAGTTGGACGTATCGTTGCTGTGGATGGTGCCGATGCCGTCGACGATCTCTCCGACGCGGCCCGAAAGCTCACGCGCCGTCAGCTGGCGCTGGCGGCCGAGTTCGAGCAGCCGCCGGCGCATTCGGGGGATGACGACGCCCTGGATGGCGACGATGGCCGCGGCTATCATGCCGAGCCAGAAGTTCTGCATGATGATGAAGATCAGCGCCGTCAGCGCCTGCCCGCCGAGAAGCGCCGGCTGCACGAAGGCGTCGCCGGTAAAGCCGCCCATCGGCTCGACCTCGTCCTTGATCATGGTGGCGATTTCAGCCGACTTCACCCGCTTGAATTGTGACGGCGGAAAGCGCAGCACGCGGTCGATCAGCTCAAAGCGGATACGGCGCAGCATCCGCTCGCCGAGGCGGCCCTTATAGGTGTTGATATAGAGCTTGAAGAGACCATTGATGACGACGAGCAGCAGGAAGACCAGGCTGAGCGCCATCAGCATCTGGAACCGATTGAGCTGTAGCCCTTCGAAGAACACGACATCGCCGATGAAAGGCAGGTCGTACTGCAATCGCATGAATGTCTGGGTGGCGCCCGGGTTCTCGAAGCCGACGCCCTGAATGGGCCCGTTGACGATCTGCTTGGGCAGATCGAATGAAAGGAAGTACGGCACCATCGAAATGGCCACCACCACCAGAATCCATATCTGCTGCAGCCGCGTATTAGACCAGATATAGCGCGTTAGGCTTTTTTCCATGAACAACCGTGAACTGTAAAATATCAGCAGAATTACGAAAGTATGCGGGCTGTGCGCGGCGATGCACGTCGGGTTGAATCAATGAGAGATTACAACATCACATTCACGCGCGCCACATGCGTTCCGTCTGCCTTGGATCAAGATGGAGGTTGGGGCGGAGCCTCGTTCATGGCAAAGCAGAATCGAAGCCCGGCTACCCTTATACTCCTCGAACCAGCGAGAGAAACCCGCTTCTTGCAAGCTGATTATAAAAGTTGCTGCAGGATTTGCGCGGTCTGGCTGGCGCCATCGAGTTTCAGTGGGTGCAAGGGAGGAGGCGGACCGTTCAGCATGGTGCCGACAGCAGCAGCCAGTACCTCGCTGTTCAAGCCATCTTCCGGGATCGCCGTTGCGAGGCCGAGGGTTTCGAGACGGGTGGCGCGCACGCTCTGTTCGGTTTCCCCGCCGGCTGTGAACGGCACCAGGATGGACCGGCAGCCAGCCTGGAGAATATCGCAGACCGTGTTGTATCCCGCCTGGGATATCGACAGTTCGGCGTTGCGCAACAATGATGGAAAATCCCGGCGAAAGCGCGTGACCGACACATTCGCCGGGGCATCCGCCGACAGATTGCTGAATTCGTTCTCAGGCAGGTTGGGGCCGGTAATCAGACACCAGGACCGCGACGAGGTTCGGGCGACCCCGTAGGCGGCGCGCAGCAGATCATAGCCGACGGCACCACCGCCGGCCGACACCACAATGTCGAAACGGTCGTCGACTGGTGGCGGAGGGGGCGCGGCGACCAGTCCCGTATAGACGATCTTGTCGGCGATCTGGCTGGCGAGGGGAAATGTCTCCGGCAGGGTGACGAAATCCGGGTCGCCATGGACAAGGATGCGGTCGAAATGGGCTTTGACGAGCGCGACAGTCTCCTCGTCGCGTCCGGGTTTCGTGCGCTCCTGCAGGATGTCGCGAACCGATGTCAGCAATAGCGGCCGCGGCCTGCTCGCAGCGATCGCGTCGAGCAGGGGCAGCAGTTCGAACCTCATCTGGCGCCGGCCGAAGGGAAACGCTTCGACGATGACGATATCGGGCTTTTCCCGGCGGAATGTTTCGAGAAGCTGGTTGCGCCGCCGGTCGAGATAATCCTGGCTCGCGATCTCGCCCTTTTCGTCGGCAAGTCCGGAAAAGCCTGCGCTGGCGGCGAGGAGCGGCGGCAGCGCCTCGGACCTTACGCGGCCGCTGGGAAATCCCGGCACGGCGGAACCACCCGTGACGACGAGGACATCGAATTCCGCTTCCGCCAGGGCATCGGCGATACGGCTGGCACGGGCAATGTGGCCAATGCCGAGAAGATGCTGCACGTAGAAGAGAACGCGCGGGGTCTTCATCGGCGCTGCCATTCATCCTCGAACAGTCCTGCCAGTTGGCGGATGCTCGAATTGTGATCGAAATGCTCCCGGACGCGCCGCTCCGCCGCAAGGCCGAGCCTGTGCCGCAATTGCGGATTGCGGATCGCCGTTTCAAGCTCTCGCGCCAGGCTGTGCGGATCGTCCGGCGGGACCAGGATGCCGTTCTCGCCGTCGGTGATCAGTTCAGGGATGCCGGATATCGCCGTGGAAACGCAGACGAGGTTCTGGCTCGAAGCCTCGACGAGAACATTGGGCAGCCCGTCCCGGTCGCCATCCTGCGCGATCCGACAGGCTAGGGCAAAGACATCCGCGCGGCGATAGTGATCGAGGACATCCTCCTGTGCCAGCGCTCCCTTCCAGATTATGCGGTCGTTTATGGCGAGATTGTCGGCCAGGGCGCGCAGGCGGGGCAGTTCGTCGCCGCCACCGATATGCACGAAACGCCAGGCGAGCTCGGGCGGCAGAAGCCCGAGCGCCTGCAGCAGGATATCGTAGCCCTTCTTGGTTACCGCCCGCCCGACGCTGAGAATTTCCACCGGAGCGTCAGGATCGGTGCCGTCGCGGTCGGACCTTGCCTCGGCAAAATGCCCGAAGCGGGCAAGATCGAGCCCGTGATAGCTCAAATGGACCTGGCGCTTGCGATCGGTCAGGCTGCGCATGTGGTCGAAGCCCGACCTTGTGCAGGTGACGCTCCACCGCGCCTCCGCCAGCTTCTCGTTCAATTCCCAATCCGCCGAGGTCCAGATATCCTTGGCATGGGCCGAACAGGTCCACGGCACGCCCGTCAGCAGGCTCGTATAGGCGGCCACGGAGGCCGGCGTATGGATGAAATGCGCATGCAGCCATTCGCCCGCATTCGGCCATTCACGCGCCAGAACCATGGCCTGGCCGAGCCGGCGGAAACGATTGCGGCTGAAATCGCGCATCAAATCCCGCCAGAAGCGGCGCAGGACCGCGCCGAGCCGTGGCGAACGCATGCCGGCAACAAGGCCCTTGAACACGCGCAGGGGTTCCTCATGCAGATATTCGGGCAGGTAGACAACCGGCGCCTTGATCTCGTCATGGATCGGATGGCGCTTCTTGTCGGTCGGCCTCCGCATCGATATCAGCGTGAGATCGAAGCCGGCCTTTTCGAGGCCGAGCAGTTCCTGCGCGATGAAGGTTTCGGAAAGGCGCGGATAGCCTTTCAATATCACCAGTATTTTGCGGCGTATCGGCAAGTGCAGTCTCTTATTCGGCGACAGCGGGAAGCGCCTCCTCGGCGCGTTCGTCCAACCATCCGCCAACGATTTCGGAGATGTGGACCAATCCCTCGAGACGCAGGCCGTTCTCCACACGACGCGAGGGCGGCGTGCGCTCGGGCAGACGCTTCAACGCCTGCGCGAGCCGTAAAGGGTCCTCGGCATCTTCCGGTAGAAGCATATCCACCAGGCCGAGTTCCGATGCGCGCTTTGCGCGGATGAGTTGCTCCTCGCGCGGGGCGAGGCGGGGGACGATCAGCGCCGGCTTGTCGAAGGAAAGAATCTCGCAATAGGTGTTGTAGCCACCCATCGCAACGACGGCTTTTGCCCCGGCGATGAGTTCTTCCATGCGATTATCGAACTCGATCACCTGAATATAGGGGATTTTGCTGCCCTTTTTGACCAGTTTTGCGCGCTGTTTCGCTGGCATATACGGCCCGAGCACGATGAAAGCCTTGTGCTGCAGGTCCGGATCCTGCTGGTAGGCGTGGATGACATTGTGCACCAGGTCCGCGCCGTCGCCGCCGCCGCCGGTCGTGACAAGGATATAGTCGCCTTTCGGCACATGTTCCGAGGCAGCCTCGTGCGACACGCTGCGCTGCAGGAAACCAACAAAGGTCATCTTGTCGCGAACCTGCTTCGGCACGTCGAGCTTGACCAGCGGATCGTAGAAATCCGGCGGGCCGTAGACCCAGACATCGTCGTAGAGCTGGTCGATCTTGTGCATGACGTCATTCTGTTTCCACTCGGCATCCAGCAGATGCGGCGCGTCCATGACTTCACGCAGGCCCAGCACCAGTTTCGTGCCGCGCGATTTCAGATAATGCAGCGTTTCCTCCACCTCGCCCTTCAGGCCCATCGGCTCCTTATCAACGATAAAGATATCCGGCTGGAAGGTTTCGGCGGTGTGGCGGATGATCGACTGGCGCATCTTCAGCGTCTCGTGCAGATCGATGTGACGCGCCATGGAGGTGTATTCGCCGTTGCGGAGCTTGATCACGCTCGGGACTTTGACGAAGTCCACCCTCGCGCGATAATCGAAGGCGCCGGCAATGGTTGCGCCCGAAATGATCAGGATGTTCAATCCCCGGTAATCTTCGACCAGGGAATGGGCGATCGTCCGGCATCGGCGCAAATGGCCGAGCCCGAACGTATCGTGACTATACATGAGGATCCGCGCATCATCGTAACGCCGCATCATGGCCGAAACCTTCTTTGGTGCGGGATGATCCGCATGTGTGAACCGGTCGGTTTGTGTGAAAGCAACCTGTGTGCCTTTTATCTGTATGGATCGGCTGCGTCGCGCAAGCCGTCTCCCAAGAAATTGAACGCGAGAATCACCAGGATGACCGGGATCATAGGGAAGAGCAGCCACGGATAGAAGGCAATTACACTCACGCTGCGTGCCTCCGTCAACAATATGCCCCAGCTTGTGATAGGCGGTCTTAGTCCCAGGCCGAGAAAACTCAAGGCCGTTTCCCCCAGAATCATGCCGGGGATCGAGATCGTCGCGGTGGCGATAAGGTGCGACATGAAGCCCGGAACGAGGTGCCGGCCGATGATGCGGCTGCTCTTTGCCCCCATGAGCTGCGCCGCGAGTACATAGTCCTCCTCGCGCAATGCAAGGAGCTTCGAGCGCACAGAGCGCGCAAGCCCCGTCCAGTCCAGCATGCCGAGAATGATGGTGATGCCGAAATAGATCAGGATCGGGCTCCAGGTGACGGGCATGATGGCGGCAAGCGCCATCCAGAGCGGCAGACTAGGCAAGGATTGCAGCACTTCGATGACGCGTTGGACGAGAAGGTCGAATACGCCGCCATGATAGCCGGCAAGGCCGCCGATGACGATGCCGAGAACGAAGCTTATCGTTATGCCGATCAGGCCGATCGTGAGCGAGATGCGCGCGCCATAGATTATGCGCGAAAGCACGTCCCGGCCGAGGCGGTCGGTGCCAAGCAGGAACATCTCGCCATTCTCGGCGGGGCAGACGAAATGGATGTTGCCTTTGACCAGCCCCCAGAACCTGTAATCGTCGCCGCGGCAGAAAAAGCGCAGCGGCTGCACGTCGCGTCTGTTCTCCGGGTAAAGCCGCCGCATCTTCTCCTTGTCCACGCTGAATGTCCGGCCATAGACGAACGGGCCGACAAAGCGGCCATTGTCGAAGAAATGAACGCGCTGGGGCGGGGAGTGGATGAAATCGGTGTTGCGGGTGTGCAGATTATACGGCGCCAGAAACTCGGCGATGACGATCATGCCATAAAGCAGGGCGAGGAATATGCCCGAGGCAAGGGCAAGCCGGTGCCGCTTGAATTTCCACCACATCAGCCGCAATTGCGACGCCTTGTGGACCTTCACCTGCGCCTCGGTCATGGCCTCGATCGACATCGGATCGAAGGGCGCGCTCGACACGTAATGCGGTAGCGGTGCGCCTGGAGGAGGAAGCTGGGCCGTCACTTGGTGCTCCTGCCGGCAAGCCGGATGCGCGGGTCGAGGAATGCGAGGGCGATATCGGAGACGAGCACGCCGATGACCGTAAGGAAGGCAAGGAACATCAGGAAGGAACCGGCGAGATACATGTCCTGGCTCTGCAGGGCCTTGATCAGCATTGGTCCCGTGGTCTCGAGCGAGAGCACGATGGCGGTGATCTCGGCGCCGGAGATGATCGCCGGCAGGATCGATCCTATATCCGAGACGAAGAAATTCAACGCCATGCGTAGCGGATATTTGACCAGCGTGCGGAAAGGATGGAGCCCCTTTGCCCGCGCCGTCATCACATATTGCTTCTGCAGTTCGTCCAGAAGATTGGCGCGGAGCCTGCGGATCATGCCTGCTGTGCCGGCTGTGCCGACAATGATGACCGGTATCCACAGGTGCGACAGGATCGAACGGGCCTTCTCCCAGCTCATGGGCTCGTTCAGATATTTCTGGTCCATCAAATGCCCGATCGAGGTGCCGAACCAGATATTGGCGAAATACATGAGGATCAGCGCCAGCATGAAATTCGGGATTGCTATGCCGATTAGCCCCAGGAATGAGAGGCCGTAATCGCCCCAGCTATATTGATGCGTGGCAGAATACATGCCGATCGGAAATGCAATGAGCCAGGTGAAGAGGATCGTCACGAAGGACACGAGGATGGTGAGCCACATGCGGTCGCCGATCACGTCTCTCACCGGCAGCTGATATTCGAACGAATAGCCGAAATCGCCCTGCAGCATACCGCCCAGCCAGTTGAAATATCGCAGGACCGGCGGCTGGTCGAAGCCGTACTGGTGGCGCAGTTCCTCGATCTCCTGCAGATTGACGGTCTCGCCCTGCGCCCTGAGTTCGGCTATCTGGCTTTCGAAGAAATTGCCGGGCGGCAATTCGATGATCACGAAGACCAGCGCCGAGATGATGAGCAGCGTCGGTATCATCGCGGCGATGCGCCAGAGTATGTATCGCAGCATCTACGCCTGTCCTTCGCTGAACCAGAATGTATCGGGCATGTAGACGCCGAGATAGCAGGTGGGATTGAACCCGTAGAGGCCGCGGCTGGGCACATTCTGCAGCCTTGAAGAGCGCAGGATCGGCTGTTCCGTGCCGTTCACTATGCCGATGGAGAGAACCTCCTGGGTATAGAGGGAGAGCATCTTGTGCCAGATGGCGGTGCGGTCCTTCAATTCGGCGGATTTCTGCCATTGATCGAGCAGTTTGGCGAGTTCCACGGCCGTCGGCATGTCCGGCGCGGTGCCCTGTTCGCCGTGAGACAGGTGATGCATGCCCCAGAGCGGCCATTGCATCTGGTCGTCCATGGTCGGCGCCAGCTGGCCCGGGTTCATGTCGGCCGTCGCGACGCCATTGTCGAGGCCGTACCAGATGGACATCATGATGCGCCCGCCCATTGCCCGGCTGCGGAAGATTTCGCGCTGCGACGTCCGGACGAAAAGCGCGATGCCGATCCGCCGCCAATGATCGGTCACGAGCTCGAGGACATCGGTGTCGACGCTGCTTTCCCCAGGGGTTTCGATGGTTATTTCCGCCGGACGGCCATCGGGAAGCAGGCGGATATCGTCGCCGTTGCGTTTGTCGAGGCCGGCTTGATCCAGCAGCCGGTTGGCCTCCTCCGGATCATGGGCGATCCAGGCATTGGCATATTCGGGCCTGAACAACGGGCTCTCGGGCAAGACGGTATCGGCGCTCGGCGTCGCCAGGCCGAAGAAGACCGCCATGTTGATTTCGTGGCGGTCGATCGCCAGGGAAAGGGCCCGCCGCACCCGGACATCGTGAAACAGGCGGCGCCAGACCTCGTCCTGGCAATTGAGGTTTGGAAATATGGCGACTCTCGACCCGCGCGTCGACTTCCAGAGATCCACCTTCACCGGATAGCGTTTCTCGGCATCTTTCAGGAATGTGTAGTCGCTGAAATCGATCCCGGTCGCCTGCAGTTCGCTTTCGCCGGCGCCCGTCTTGGCCGCTATGATGGCGGAGGAACTGACATTCAGGATGAACCGGTCGATATAGGGCAGCTGCCGCCCATTCTCGTCGACGCGGTGGAAAAAGGGATTGCGTTCGAAGACGAATTGCTCGGCCGGCGGCTTCGTCGTATTGCGCCATGGATAGAGGGTCGGCAGTTCCGGGTTTTCGGGGCGGTATTCGCGCGCCATCTTGATGTGCAGATCGGCCCATTTCTTGACCCGGTTTTCCTGCATAAGGGCCGCAAGCCGGAAGGAATCCTGGTATTTCTCGTGGAATTTCTTCAGATAGGCCGAAGGTCCGACAAGGATGAGCGGCTGCGGGGCGGCGATGCTCGGCAGGAAATTCGGATTGGGCGCGTCCCAGGAATAGCGGATGGTGAGTGCGTCGAGGACCTCGAAACGCGGAAGCTTGCCATCGACGCGAAGATCGAGCGAACCGCCGCCGGGCGTCAGGTCCTTGTTGAGAATGACGTCCTCCCACCAATAGCGGAAATCGTCGGCGGTGAGAGGCGATCCGTCGGACCATCTGTGTCCGTCACGAAGCGTGAAGGTGAAGACGGTGTCCCGGTCCGCCTCGAACGCTTCAAGGATATCGGGCTGAAAGTTCAGCTTCTCATCATAGCCCACGAGCCGCGCATAACCGTAAATGGTCATGAAGCGGATATCCTTGGCGCTGCCGATAATGGTGCGCACGGTGCCGCCATAGCGGCCCGGGATCCGGCCCATTTCCTTGAGGCCGACGATCCGCGGACGTTTCGGTATGCGCTGGACGAGAGGCGGGATGCTTCTCGCCTTCAATTGGGGTTCGAGAAATTCCGGCTCCAGCTCACGGTCGGCGCAATTGGCGGCACCGGGCAGGAGCGAGCAGCCGATTCCGGCAAGCACGGTGCGGCGGGTTACCATGAGCGCAGCTCCCGGGCATCGACATTGCGCCGGGCAAGAACGAGATGGCCGCCTCCGAGGTCGGCGGCGGCAAGCGCCCCGGCCTCGTTGCCATCGTCCGAGAATTGCGGCCCCCAGGCATTCTGATCCATCGCCTCGCCGGTGCGCAAGGCATTGAAATCGAGTGGCCGGTCGAGGTCCGGGAAGGGCACGGCTGCCAGCAACGCCCGCGTATATGGATGTACCGGGCGGCGAAGGATGATCTCCCGGGGTGCGATCTCGACGATCTTTCCGGCGCACATGACGGCGATCCGGTCCGCCATGTAATCGACGACCGCGAGATTGTGCGAGATGAAGAGGTAGGTCAGGCCCAGTTCCTTCTGCAAATCCTTCAGGAGATTGAGAATCTGCGCCTGTACCGACACGTCGAGGGCCGAGACGGGCTCGTCGCAGATCAGAAGCTTCGGCCCAAGGGCGAGCGCCCTCGCGATACCTATCCGCTGGCGTTGCCCGCCGGAGAAACTATGCGGATAGCGGTTCAGATAGCGCTGGTCCAGGCCGATGGCCTCGATCAGTCCCTTCACCTTTTCCGCGCGATAGGCCTTGTCGCCGCGGTCGTGGATTTCGAGCGGTTCGCTCAGAATATTCTTCACGGTCATGCGCGGAGACAGGGAAGAAACCGGGTCCTGGAACACCATCTGGATGCGGGACCGCAATTCCATGAGCGTGTC
The DNA here is from genome assembly GCF_026420825.1 of Phyllobacterium sp. 0TCS1.6A. Taxonomy (NCBI): domain Bacteria; kingdom Pseudomonadati; phylum Pseudomonadota; class Alphaproteobacteria; order Hyphomicrobiales; family Phyllobacteriaceae; genus Phyllobacterium; species Phyllobacterium sp. 0TCS1.6A. The sequence continues at coordinate 127,676 of NZ_JAPMAB010000010.1, read as the reverse complement.
GCCCTGCGCCGCGAGCACGTCGATCTTGCCTCGGCCATCGTCAAAGGTGACGGAGCCGCTGTCCGGGGTAACGCCGCGCATCAATATCTTGCTGACGGTGGTCTTCCCACTGCCGCTTTCGCCGACGAGGCCGAGGCATTCGCCGCGCATGATATCGAAGCTGACGCCATCGACCGCCTTCACTCCGTGGCCGCCTTCCGTGCCGAACAGGCCCGATTTTCGTGTCTTGTAGGTCTTGACGAGATCGCGGACGCTAAGGAGTACATCCGGAGCATCGACCGCGTCGCGGGCCTTTTTCGCCCAGAGCGTGCCGGAATTGACCTTCACCTCGCGCAATGCCTTCAGGCGTTCGCCCGGCTTCATGTCGAAATGCGGCACGGCGGCCATCAAGCCCTTGAGATAGGGGTGCTGCGGGCGGCGGAAGATGGATTCTACTGGACCCGCCTCCATTATCTCGCCGTGATAGATGACCACGACTTCATCGGCCATGTTTGCCACCACGCCGAGGTCGTGGGTGATCAGCAACATTGCCATGTTGAGCTTGCGTTGCAGGTCTTTCAGCAAGTCGAGTATCTGCGCCTGGATGGTGACATCGAGCGCGGTGGTGGGCTCGTCGGCGATGAGGAGCGCCGGGCGGCAGATCAGCGCCATGGCGATCATGGCGCGCTGGCGCATGCCGCCCGAAAGCTCGAATGGATACATGTCGTAGGTTCGGGAGGGATTGGCGAACCCGACGAGGCCCAGCATCTTCTCGGTCTGGGCGCGCTGCTCGTCCCGGCTGGCCGCCGTGTGGATGGCGAGGACTTCGCTGATCTGGTTGCCCACGGTGTGCAGCGGGGACAAGGACGTCATCGGCTCCTGGAATATTTTCGCCATGCGGCTGCCGCGCAGTGCGCGCAGTTCCTTGCCGTCGCGCTTCAGCTTGAGGATATCGGTGGATTTTCCCGTCAGCGGATCGGTGAATATGATCTGGCCGGAAACCCTGGCCGTATCGGGCAATATGCCCATCACCGACTGGCTGATGACGGACTTGCCCGAGCCGGATTCACCGACCAGCGCCGTGACCTTGCCGGGAAGAACGCGCAAGTTGGCGCCCTTCACCACCTGCAATCGCCCGCCGAGCATTGAGAACGAGATTCCGAGATTCTCGATGCGTAAAAGATCCGATCCCGACGTCATGCCAGCGATGTATTCCCCAAAGAGCCATTTTTATTTATGCAAAGGAGGTTAGCTCAGGGGCAAACGCGAGTCCAGTTGACCCGGCGTTCTTTACAATATGTCACAAAACTACTGCAAATTTTATGGATTGGGGCAGACGCTGGCATCGAGAACGTCGCTGCAATGGGGCGAACGGCGGAAATTATCGTAATAAAGCGACCATTCCCGGTTATCGGCCGCGCGATAGGGCCCGAACTTGAAATACTGGTTCTTGCCGAGGCCTTCATCATTGTGCCCGATATGGCCCTTCACGCTGACGATCCACTTGTTGTTGGCAAAAATCTCGATCTGGCCGGAACCATCGGGACCGGGTTTCGTATAGATGGCGAAGTCGATCCAGCCTGAATCCGGCGCCGGCAATTTGTTTCCCCGGTCGGTGACGGAGATCGCGTCGGTGCAGCTCTTGAAGACGGTGCCGTCCTCCGGCGTCCAATTGCCATCCGTCGCCACGAGCGCGCGCATCTGGTTGGTTTCCGGACGGAACCAGACCGGCGTCCGGGCATGGCCGCAATCTTCGACGACGGAAGAGCTGCCTTTTCCGTTGGAAGGTTCAACGTAGTTGGTTTCGACCGTGGCGAACAACTTTCCCTTGTTCAGCCTGAGCGCCAGGAAGGGGCTGAAATCTCCGACGGCGCCCGGGCCGATCTCGCGCTTCCACTGGGCGATAAGATAGCGATGGTCGCCATTCGGAATGGGATCGGCGAACTTGACGGCAAATCCGTACCAGACGCCTTCATTATAGGGCACGCGCTTCTGCGTTTTTTCCCAGATCTCCGCACGCTCGCTGCAGCCCTTGCGCGGCTTGGGACAAAACGGCTTGACGGTGAGCTTCAAGGCACCGCTGCCGGTCAGCTTGACCTCCGACTGGAACTCCATCGTGCCGGCGCGTTGTTCAAAATTCTTGCGGTAGTAGAGGCCGCCTTCAGGCGCGAAGTCGGTGCCGTCGAAACCATCGCGCAATATCTCGCTGGTCGGTTCGGATGCCGCACCTGTCACCCCGAGGCTGGTCGCAAGGAAAGCCATAGCGCATAGTTTCCATATCATTGCATGAATTTCTCAAGGAGCGGCCGCTGGACTTGCGTCTTCGCGTCGCGATGGAGAAGCATGACCTGCTCTGCTTCCGAGAGCCCGTCATAGGCAACTTCGTCCAGCGCCTCCTCGATGGCGATTTCCCTCGTTGCCTGCTTCGGCAGGAGAACCGTTACCTTCTGGCCGACGCCCCGCAATTTTTCCTCGCCCAAAGTCACCCAGTCACCGCCACAATAGGATGCGAAGGCCTGGCTGGCCACAACTTCCCGCGAATATTTCTTGGTCAGGTTCTGCAGGCGCTGAACTTCGTTCACGGCGGAACCGAAGGCAGAGAAGGTCAGGCGATCCTTGAGGCCGACATTGCCGAACATGACGTTGCCGACATGCAGGCCGACGCCGTAGCGTATGTCGCTGAGGCCTTCCTTGCGGCGTTCCTTGTTCAATTCCGCCACCCGGGCCTGGGCCTTGAAAACGGCCGAGAGCGCAGCCTGGCAGGCGATCTGCGAGGGATCCTTGTGCCTTCCACAGGGATATACGGCGAGAAAGCCGTCGCCCATGAAACTCAGGATTTCGCCGCCGCCCCGGTTGAAGGGCGCTGCGATCGCGTCGAAGAAGTGGTTGAGCGTATCGATATAGGCCTGCCGGCCTTCCTTCTCCGCCAGCATGGTCGATTGACGCATGTCACCCATGACCAGCGCCGCGCGGATCGTCTCGCCGTCACCGCGCCGGATCTGGCCATTGAGGACGCGCTTGCCGGCATTGCCGCCGAGATAGGTGGTGAGCATGTTGTCGGCGAGCTTGCCGAGGACGGCCATCTTGGCGGCTACCGCCAACTGGTTCTGCAGGCGCAACAGCGCGGCCACCATGCCTTCGCTGAAGCCATGCTTGTTGTCCGTCGACCAGGAGCCCATCATCCCCTGCGTCGATTCCCCGCCGAAAGGCTGGACGAAAGCGAGATAATCGGTAACGCCCAGTTCCTTCAGTTCCTCGAAGATCGGGAATTCCACCGGCCCATCGGCATCGATACGGCGGCGGACATGTTCAAGATTGTTGCTCAGCAGATAGAAATAGGGGCTGAGAAGAAAACGCTCCGGCTTCTTTTCATTGCCGTGCCGATAGCCTTCCACGGTCATGCCGCTGGCCCGGTGCCATGTGAAGCCGAGGGCGTCGTAAAGCGGATGCAGCATGGAGAAGGTGAGGTGTACGCGCACCAGCGGCAGCCCTGCTGCGGCGATCCGCTCGCAAAAGCCGCGGATGATGGTTTCCAGATTGTCGCCGGCGAGTGAAGATTGCGTCAGCCAATCGGCGACCTTGTCGAGGAGTATTGTGGATACATCAGACTGGTTCGTGCTCATCCGTCGTCCCTGCAAAATTGAGCCACGTCCGTTGCCACGGCACGCCTATTGCGTGACCACGCTGAAAAATGGAGAAAACAACCCCAAGATGAGTGAATCGGCAAAATGTGTCAACGCCGACCAACCAGGAGCCGGCTATGCAATAGCGCCATGTCACTCCACTGCGACGGCGACCAGACGGGCATCCTCTATCGTTCGTTGATCAGTTTTGACTAGATGGGTTTGGCTGGGCTCTTAAACAATAGGTTGTAGACCATTGCGCTCAAAAATTTGCGCCCGCGTCGCTGCTTGACAGTCCAGCATGTTGCAGCCATTTAACCTTATCATGCAACGACACGCCGGCAGCGGCGTCGAGACAAAGAGTTTGCGTTGGCCCCCTCCACATTCGTCGCCCTTTCGGAAAAACTTCGCGCGCAGCAGGCCGTGGCCGGCGTCATCGGCCTCGGATATGTCGGCCTGCCCCTGGCGATCGCCCTTGCCAGAAGTGGATTTCAGGTCACCGGCTTCGATATCGATCCTGGCAAGATCGTCGAGATCGAGGCTGGCCGATCCTATATCGAGGCGGTGAGCGCCGACGCCCTGAATACGGAGCGGCGCAATCGGCGCTTCGAGGCGACGACGGATTTCGATCGGCTCGGCGCATGCGACGTGATCGTGATCTGCGTGCCGACCCCGCTGACGAAACATCGCGATCCGGACCTCTCCTTCGTCGAAGCCACCTGCCGCTCGATCGCATCGAGGCTTCGTAGCGGCCAGCTCGTGGTGCTTGAATCCACGACCTATCCCGGCACGACCGACGAGGTGGTGAAGCCGATATTGGAGGCGACGGGACTTCGGTCGGGAACGGATTTCTTTCTCGGGTTTTCGCCGGAACGCGAAGATCCCGGCAACCGGAACTTCGACACGGTGACGATCCCCAAGATCGTCGCCGGCGATGGCGACGAAGCCCGCCAGCTTATGCAGCTGTTCTACGGCAATGCGGTGAAGACGGTCGTGCCGGTCTCGTCCAATGCGACTGCGGAGGCGGTGAAGCTCACCGAGAATATTTTCCGCGCCGTGAACATTGCGCTCGTCAACGAGTTGAAGACCGTTTACTCGGCGATGGGGATCGACATCTGGGAAGTCATCGAGGCCGCGAAAACCAAGCCCTTCGGCTATATGCCATTCTATCCAGGGCCTGGATTGGGCGGGCATTGCATTCCCATCGACCCGTTTTACCTGACCTGGAAGTCGCGCGAGTTCGAACTGCCGACGCGGTTCATAGAACTGGCAGGCGAGATAAATTCAGCCATGCCGCGCTATGTGATCTCAAAATTGGCCGAGGCTCTCGACATGCGGGCGGGCAAGGCCCTCAGCCGCGCGCGCATATTGGTCATCGGTCTCGCCTACAAGAAGAACGTTCCCGATATTCGCGAAAGCCCATCGCTTCGCCTGCTGGAACTGCTGCAGGAGCGTGGAGCCGTTGCCGATTTCCACGATCCGTTCGTTGCAGAAGTGCCGGCAACGCGTGAATATATGGCGCTGAAAGGCCGAAAATCGGTCGCCCTGACGCAGGAAAGCGTTCAATCCTACGATGCCGTTCTCATTTCGACCGATCATGACGATATCGATTATGAGGCGCTTTCGCGCTGGGCGAGCCTGATTGTCGATACGCGCAACGTCTTTGGCCGCCACGGCATCGCGACGGACAATATCGTCAAATCTTGAGGGTGGGCGAGGCGAGCTTCGCCTTGAGGTTGTTCGCCGCCATTGCATAGCCTCCGGCGGCACCATCGATGAAGTGGATGTGTTCGCGGCCCATGGGCACCGGGACGAAGCAGGTGAGGAGCGCCGAATCCTGCTTGTGCAGTCCATATCGCGCCACGCCCGAGCTCGAAGCTTCCTCAAGGACCTGCTCGATCCTCGCCAGCCGCGGTGCGTCGATGTCGATCGTCATCTTCAGGCCGTCGTCGAACTTCCTGAAATCCGAATTCTGCGCCAGTTCCTGCCGGTAGGTGCGGGCATTGAAACCGCCGGCGCTGCGTCCGGTCTTGTCGAGGATGTAGGTCAGCGCGACCTGGCCGAAAATCGCCAGCTTGCGAAAAAAGCGCTTGCCCGCGGGCGCCGCGGCCCTTGCTTCGCGGCCGATGCCGCGAAGGTTGAAGGCGATGGGCGGGCCTTCCTCGGGCAGCGGATGGGAAGCGCGGCGTTCCTCGGCAGCAATCCCGATGATCTTGCCGACGAGTTCCTGGAAGTTCGTCTCCACATCCGCGCTGGCGGGCACGGCGATGATGGAGACGATCTGGCCATGGTGCGACTGGATGGGGTTCCAGCGGCAGGAGAGGCCCGTAAGGTCCGGGCGGGTGCCGGCTGGAGACGGCTGGACGACATAGCGACCGGCCTTCATCTGGGCCTCGGCCCAGCTGGCGCCGCCGCCGGTCAACATGGCGTAGGAAATGTCCGGGCTTGCACCGAAACGGGCGACGCGGACATCCAGGCCCTGGGCGCGGACATCCTCCATCGGAACGATTGCGGCGCGCAATGTCAGGTGCAATTCATCGCTGACCCAGGCTTGCACCGCCGCAAGCGCGTCCTTTGCGGTCTGGAGATAGCCGCCGGGCAAGGCCACCAGTGCACCATCGCCACCGAATACGAAGGGAAAGGTCTTCCGGCCGACCGCGTTCAGAACGGCGGAGATGACGCTTGCGCCGGCCATGTTGACGGCCTTGTACTGCCCCTCCGCGATCGCCGATGTCGATCCGACGATATCAGCGGTGGCGAGTATCCAGTCATTGGGCAGAGGCTGGTAGTTTTCCGCAAGCGCAACGCCTTCGAACTGTGTGAAGACAGGAAGGCGCTCAAAGAAGCTGTCGCTCGCTGCGGGGGTCATTGCGGAGCCTTATCATATGCTGTGCGGGCAGACGAGGGGAAGTTGTTTTCCAGCCGTTTAAACATGTGAGAATCCCCAAATACAATGGTGTTCCCGGTTGTGCCGCGGTCATGGCCTATGCCACCATGGCGCCGGGGCTGAGTCAGGATATTCCGACGCACTCACAATCTTAAAAACAAAGACAATGTGGCAGCAATTGCCGCCGTGGGGATTATTGCGGTTCGATGCACTTCAATCTGGCTCATTTTCCCGACTTCCAGGAGGGATTTTTCAGTGGGACGGTAGACCACGAAATATTGGAGATGCTGATAGAAATCCGGCAACAGCTCGGCTGCCTGCATCTCACGCATCTTGGCTATGCCGACCAGACCGTCACCAAGGCCGGCCCCATTCCGGACATAGCGGTACTGACGACCCTGCCGACGAGCTGGGCGCTTCGCTATTCCGCCAAGAACTACTACAAGGTCGATCCCCTGATGCGGACGATAACCTTGTCTGGAGAGATCAGCCCGATCCGCGGCACCGTGCGCGATCTGGGGCAGGATGCCCTGGCGGGCGGGGATAGCGCGACGTTTCAGCGTGACCGGGAGCGGCGTGGCCTCGGAAACCTGTTTCTCGGCGTGAACAGCTCGAACAGCTATGGTTTCCGCGGGCTGACGGAGTTCACCTTCCAGGTGGAGCCGGCGGAGCAGCGGCTATTCACCGAGCGCATCCGCAAAAGGCTTGTTGCGATCGCCTCCCGCATCCATACGGCCCTGCATGGCAGCCGCAATCCGGCTCTCGCCGCGGCAGCAGCCAAACTCCTGACGAAACGCGAAATCGACTGCCTCTACTGGGCCGCCAATGGCAAGACCGATGGTGAAATCGGCGAGATCCTGGACATAGCCCGGTGGACGGTCGTGACCTACCTGCAGAATGCCAAGAACAAGCTCGGCTGCGCCAACAGGACGGCTGCAGTCGTCACCGCCCTGGCGCTGGGCGTCATCGAGATGCCGGTTATCTCGCATCGGTTCTGAGGCGGCGGAACTCTATTCCATCCGTTCGGGCGCGGCGAGCTGGGGCAATCGCGCATCCTGAAAGGCTGCGTCCAGAAGTTCGGTGTTCTCGGCCGGGCTGCGCCCCGTCTCGGCAAATCTGAGATGGTGCAGATCGATCTTCGATTCTTCGGCTGACAGGATGAGCCTGAAATAGGCACTCACACCAAGATTGCAGAATTCGAGGTCGAGGGTGACGACTGGGCTCGATGCCCAGTCGAGAATGTAATCGCCGCCGAGACCGAAAGTGAGCGTGCCCGGATGAAAATGCAATTCGGTTGCCGAGTTGACGATATCGGCGATGTTCCCGAACAATTCGCAGCGTATGAAGGCGATGTAATCGGCGGCATCCACCAGGCGCAGATCGCGCACGACTTCCGTCAGGTGACTGGTGATGAGGTCGACGCGCTGGGTAGAAAATTGTGTTCTCTTCATATGGCACCCGATATGGACGGCTATTCTAGCGTCGGCGACTGTTAACGAACTGGATCAGTTCCGCGACTGCCTTGTAAAATTCCGGCGCGATTGCATGATTCACCTGCACCTGGCTGTACAATGAACGCGCCAGCGGAACGTTTTCGACAATCGGTATGTCATTGGCCTCGGCGATCTCCCTGATTCTCATCGCGATGATGTCCTGCCCCTTTGCAACGATCACCGGTGCCGCATCCTTGTTCGGTACATAGCGCAAGGCAACGGAGAAATGCGTCGGATTTGCGACGATCAGCGTGGCGGTCGGGACCGTCGCGATCATGCGCTGGCGCGCGCGATCCCGCCCGAGCGACCGCAAGCGCGACTTGAGCAGCGGATCGCCCTCGGCCTGCTTGTGCTCGTCCTTGACTTCCTGACGCGTCATGCGGAGCTCGTTGCGCCAATGAATTCTCGACCAGGCGAGGTCGAATGCGGCGAGCGCGGCAACGGCGATCGCTATCGAGGAAAGCAGTCTCGTCAGATGCGTGCGCACGAGTTCAGGCAGTTGCCCGGGCTCTGTCATCAGGGCGTCGACGAAGAAACTGCTGTCCCGGAAGAAGATCATGAAGACGATCGTGCTGGCGGCGCCGAACTTGAATACCGACTTCAGGAACTCGACGCGGCCTGCGGGCCCGAAGATGCGCTCCCATCCCTTGGCGGGAGAGATGCGCGAGGCCTGGGGTTCTATGCGCTGCATGACGATGCGGGGGGCGTTCTGCAGTACGGATGCCAATATGCCAGCGCCCGGGATGAGGATCATCGCCGGCAGCAGTGCAAGACCGACGGCGGCGCCGATGATCAGGAACAATTGCTGCGCGTCCTCTGCGCCATCGAGCCGCCAATCATAGGATTTGTCGACCAGCTCCGCGAGGAAGCGGGAAAGTTCGGCACCGCTCGGCACGGCGACGAATATGAGGACCAGCAGGAAGGCGACGATGGAGGCGAGTATCGGAGCCTCGCGCGAAAACGGCAGGTTTCCCTTCTCGATGGCATCACTGACCTTTTTTTCAGTGGCCTCTTCTGTCTTGCTATCCTTGTCGGACGGCTCCATTCAGCACGGCCCGCTCATGATGCGGCTTCCTCGGGCTCAAGGCGAAGATCGCCTCGCTCGGCAAGAAGGATGGCTGTTCTCGCGATCGATCGCCTCGCCTGCGTCACCGTATTCGCATTGATGTTGGTCTGGTTGACGAGTTCCGTCTCCACCATCCGCCGTCCACGGGTGGAGAGCGATTGCAGAATGAGCTCCTGCAATTGCGGCTCGCAGCCATGCAGGGCGTTGGTGACGACATCCGTCGCGATATCGTCGAAGAGGATCAGGCGCGCGCGCTGCGACAGGCGGACAATATCCTCGAAGGTGAAGAGCTTGGCCTTGATCTTGGCCAGATCGTCGCTGCTCAGGCCGTCGAGGTCGGACAACAGTTCGTCCATCTCCGATTTCTGCAACTGGTTGATGATGTCGGCAACGACGCCGTGATGGCTCTTTTCGGTATTGCCATTGTCCTTGCCGGTCACTTCGCGCTGAAGCATTCCTTCGAGGATTTTCACGGCGCCGGCGTTGACGTTGCGGATATGAAGCGTCCGCTGGATGATGCCGCGGCGTTCCGATCCGGCAAAGCGGATCAGGAGACGCGCCGCCACGTCCGATGGCAGGCGGGAAATCACATAGGCGGTGATCTGCTGATGCTGTCCGGAAAGATAGGCGTGCAGGACTTCGAGCGGAACACGCTGCAACTGGTCCCAGACCGATTCCTGTGCCAGCAGTTCGGGCCGGCGGTTCTCGATAACGGCACTGGCTTCATCGGCCGACAGCGATTCCCGTAGCAGGCCCTCGAAGCGCATTCCCGCCTCGGATAGCGGCGCGCCGTCCGCAAAGGCGTTTTCGAATTGCTTGACCAGTTCCTCGAAATCGCCGGGCGTGATCGGTTCGAGCTTTCGCGCATGTACAGCGAGCGATCGCAGATCATCGGCCGAAAAATGCTTCAGCAGCCGCGAGGCGGACGGCCGCCCGATCGCGACGAGCAGTGCAGCGACCTTCTCCGGGCCGGAAAGGTCGTTCACGGCGCTCGGCCCCAGAGGTGTTTCATGCTCGCTCATATGCCGGCCTAGCTTCCGCTGCCGATCACTTCGGTCAGGCTGACGCCGAAACGGGAACTGTCGTCCTCGAGCACGATGACTTCGCCGCGCGCGATGACGCGGCCATTGACGACGATATCGACAGGATCGCCGATCTGCTTGTCGAGGGTCACGATCGAGCCCCGGCCGAGCTTCATCAAGTTTGCGACGGGCATCGAGGTGCTGCCCAGGACGACCTGGACGTCGACCGGGATACCCATGATGAGGTCGAGATTCGGCTTCGGATTGACGGGGCGTTTTACTTCCGGCTCGTCGCGCTTCAACTCTTCGATCGCTTCGTTGAGTTCGTCTTCGATCGATTGTTTGTCTGAGATTGCCATGATGAAGATCCTGAATCGAAGGAGTTATAGGACAGCGTTGGCGACGTCGGCGCTTCGCACGATCCGGTTTACAAAGACAGGCAGTTTTCTCGGCTGTTCGGCCGGTCGCGCATCGACGGTGGCGGCAGGGCGCTGCGGCACGAAGGCGGTAGCCGCATGCCTTTGGATGGCCGGCGCCGCCGGTTCGGCAACGGGTTTCGCCGCCGGCACGAAATTCTCCTGAAGATCGAGCCTGGCGCGCTTTACGAGATCGACTGCCCGGTCCATTTCGGAGCGAACCCTGTCGGAATCGCGCAGCCGCGCCTCGAGGCGAATGCTCTCGTCGCGGCAGGTTTCCCGCTCCGTCTGGAGAATTGCCAGCGCCTTCTGCAGATTGTTGGCGGAGCTTGCGACCTGTGCCGCCATCAGACGGCTCATGGCGGTCAATTGACTGGCCTTGCGCAGCGCGGCAAAGAAGATGATCAATGAAAACGCGCTCAAAATCACGGAAATCAGGTTAGCCAGCTGCAAGCTCATCCAACAGATCCTCTTCTTCGTTGACGGGTTCGGTAAGGCGAACGGTGAATGCGGTTCCGGCTTTTCCGAGGCGGCACTTGTAGAGCGACTGGCCGCCGCTGCGCAGGCGGAAGTGGTCTATGGCGTCCTTTGGCAATTGCAGGATCTGCCCCGGTCGCAGTTCGGCGATCTGCGCAAGCGTCATCGTGCCCTGCTGCAGATAGGCCTCGAGCTCGACGTGGGCGCGGCTCACTTCCAGGCGCATCTTCTTCGCCCAGGCGGGATCGAGATGATGTGCCGGGCGCCGGAGCAACCGGGCAATGGCGTCCTGCATCGGGCGGAAGCTCGAGCGTGGCAGCAATATGTCGACAGTACCGCTCACACCTGCCGCCTTCAGGACCAGCGAGCAGCAGATCATGCGTGCTTCGACAGGCGAGCCGGAAGGCAGGTGCGCGGTCTCGGCAATGTCTCCGAGCTGGAACAGGGTTTCGCTGCCGGAGGCGAATATCTGATCGAGAGCGGCGGCGACTTCGCCGAAGACGTGCCTTGCGACCGAGAGATCGATGGAAGTCAGTGGACGCGACGGCGCTTCCGCCAGAGTGACGAAGCCGGACCCGAACAGGATTTCGGTCGCGCATTCGGCAAAGGCCCGGTCGGCGGCAAGCAGCAGCCGGGAGCCCCATTTCGGAACGGCCACGGTGCCAAGCAACGCCGAGCCGGTGATCGATCCGGCAGTGTCGGACTTCTCGAGTGTCCTTGCACCGGCGAAATCGAGGACGACCGGCACTTCGGTTTGAGCAGCAAGCCGGGCAGCGAGCGACGCAGCGAGGTCACGGAATACCGTCTCGACGGATTTGAGATCGTCCACCGACAGGCCGGCGGCGCGAAGGATGCTCTCGGCCAGCGCGTCCGGTTTTTTCTGTTCGGTCTCTGCTTCCATCGCCGCCGCCTATGCCGCTTGCTGAAGCGGGGTCGCGGGCGTCAGCGTTTCCTGCTCGACCACGTCGATGGATGGACGGTCATAGGCGGAAATGGTCTTGCGGCCATATTCGAGGGCGATCTGCGGCAGGGCGCCATTCATATAGGCGAGCAATGTCTGCTTGACGATGACATAGAGGCGGTTCTGTTTTTCGCGGGTCATCTTGATCTTGCCGGCGATCGGCCCGACGACGCCATAGGAAAGGAAGATGCCGGCGAAGGTGCCGACCAGCGCCGCCCCGATCAGATGGCCGAGGATTTCCGGCGATTCATTCAGCGCGCCCATGGCCTTGATCACGCCCAGCACCGCGGCGACGATACCGAGCGCGGGCAAGCCTTCCGACACTGTCACCATCGCGTGGTAGGGCTTGAGCTTGTCCCGGGAGATCGTGTGGATCTCCTCATCCATCAGGGCCTCGATTTCATGCGACCTTGCATTGCCGATGATGATGAGGCGGCAATAGTCGCAGATGAAATTGGTGAGGTCGTGGTTCTTGAGAACGCTCGGAAATGACTGGAAAATGACCGAGTCGGCGGGATTATCGATGTGGACTTCAACCTCGTTGCGGGATTTTGCCCTCAATTCGCGCATGAGCGCATAAAGCACGCCGAGCACGTCGAGATAGTCCCGCTGTTTCGGTACCTTGTTGGTGAAGGCTTCCATGCAGGCGCGGCCGGCATCCTTCACCGCGGAAAATGGATTGGCGATCAGGAACGTACCGAGAGCCGATCCGCCGATGATGACGAACTCCCAGGGTTGCACGAGTACGCCGACATGCCCGCCCATGGCGATGAAGCCGCCAAGCAGACAACCCATGGTCACGACCAGGCCGATGATGATACCCAAGGCACTCTCCTGCATATTTCTTGCGTTGAAGCACTAGCAATTCCGGCTTGCGCGAACCTTGCAGGCCGGCGAGGTGATGGCTTTGCCTGCGACAGGTTCAGGCAAGCTTGATCTGCAAGAACCGGCGCAGATATCAGGAGGCGCCGCATGACCAGTACGATGACGAGCTACCGTTTGATCACTGCCGACCTGCAGCGCTCGCTCACGCGCGTGGCCAAGGAGCCGATGGTGCAGAGGGAGAGCGAATACTATCTCGCGAACATCGGCAAGGTGAAGTCCATCGACGAGTTCATGAAGGATACGAAGCTCTACAACTACGCCTTGAAGGCCTACGGTCTCGACGACATGGCCTACGCCAAGGCCTTCATCCGCAAGGTGCTGACGGAAGGCGTAGCCGACAAGGACAGTTTCGCCAACAAGCTCACCGATACACGCTACAGGGAGTTCGCCGCAGCCTTCGATTTCGAGAAATATGGCGCCGAGACGACGGGACGCAAGGAGGTGCGGCAGCCGGTGGTCGACAGCTTCGTGCGCCTGACCCTCGAGGTGGAGACGGGCAAGGACAACGATGGAACACGGCTCGCGCTCTATTTCGCGCGCAAGGCCCCGAGCATCAAGAACCCCTATGAGATACTCGGCGACAAGAGGCTGTTGAAGGTGTTCCAGACCACGTTCAACATACCTGCGGAGGTCTCCCGGCTGGATATCGACCGGCAAGCCAAGATGATCGAGGAAAAGCTCGACCTGAAAGATCTGCAGGACCCGGCAAAGCTGGAAAAACTGCTCACGCGCTTCACCGCCATGTATGACATTGCCAATCCGACGACGACGGCAGCGCCCTCGGTGCTGCTTGGCGGTGCTCCGACGATGGGCATCTCCGCGAGCATTCTGACGACCCTGCAATCCTTCAAGCTCGGGGGCAGATAGGCCATGCAGAATTCGATCTATGTCGGGCTGTCGTCCCAGATATCGCTTGAGCGCAGGCTGGACGCCCTGGCGCACAATGTGGCGAACATGTCGACACCGGGATTTCGGGCCACCGGAATGAAATTCGACGCCATGGTATCCAAGGCTGCGGAGGATTCCAGCTTCGTGACGGCCGGCGAAAGCTATATCAAGACCGAACCGGGGCCGATCACCCAGACGGGCAACCCATTGGATGTCGCCGCGAAGGGCGATGTCTGGTTCTCCCTGCAATCTCCTGCCGGCCAGGTCTATACAAGGGACGGGCGGATGAAGATGTCGCCGGTCGGGGAACTGCTGTCCGTGAAGGGCTATCCCATTCTCGATGCGGGCGGCCAGCCGCTGATCATCGATCCGAATGGTGGTCCGCCGCAAATATCCGCCGATGGCGCCGTCTACCAGAACGGCAGGCAGCTCGGCGCCATCGGTCTTTATTCGATCGATGCCAAGGCCAAACTCGACTATTTCGACAATTCCGCCGTCATCCCCAGTGTGGCGGCGCAGCCGGTGCTCGACAATCCCAATGCCGGCGTCATCCAGGGTGCAGTCGAAGGCTCCAATGTCGATGCGATCAGCGAAATGACGCGGCTGATGAGCGTGACCCGCGCCTTCGAACGGGTGGACGCGCTGTTGCGCAGCAATGAATCCACCGTTTCGGAAGCGATCAAGACGCTCGGATCGTCAAATGGGTGATGCCATGAACGGGCCGGCGGGATCGTGAACCCGATATGGCGGTGAATGACCTCCTGCAGGAATTTGGCGGCGGATCGCCAAGCCTCGAGCTGCTGGCGAATGTGCTGTCGCACGCGGCTACCCTGCCGGTGAAGGTGGCGCGCGGCGGCTATGTCGAAGAGGTCTCGCACGGTGCGGTCACGGTCGGGGGTATTTCCGATTCCGTCCAGCTCGGCGATCTCGTCGAGATACGCTGCAAGTCGCGGCTGCAGCCGGCCGAGGTGATCCGCCTCGATCGCCAGAGGGCGATGGTCAAGCCGTTCGACGACCGGCTGGCACCGGCGCTGGGCGATGCCGTATTTCCTGCGGGCCCGTTGCGGATCCGGCCGGCACCGGGGTGGAAGGGCAGGGTGATCAATGCTCTCGCCGAGCCGCTGGACGGCAAGGGCGCCTTGCCCGCCGATATGGTTGCCATGCCGGTCGATCGACCGGCGCCGTCCGCCATGGGCCGCCGCCGCGTCGAGCAGGGCCTGCGCAGCGGCGTCAATGTCATAGATGTCTTCGCACCGCTGTGCTTCGGCCAGCGCATGGGCATCTTTGCGGGGTCCGGCGTCGGCAAATCGACCTTGCTCGGCATGATGACGAGAGCGGACGATTTCGACACGGTCGTCCTGGCGCTGACGGGAGAGCGGGGCCGGGAAGTTCGCGACATGCTCGAAGGCACGCTGGCGGGCAAGCTCGACAAGATGGTCGCCGTAATCGCGACCGGCGACGAGAGCCCGATGATGCGACGGCTTGCACCAAATACTGCGACGACCATCGCCGAATATTTCCGCGATCGCGGCGACAATGTGCTGCTGATCGTCGATTCCATCACCCGTTTCGCCCATGCGTCGCGCGAAATCGCCATCGCGGCGGGGGAACCGCCCGTATCGCGGGGCTATCCGCCGAGCGTTTTCAGCCAGTTGCCGCGCCTGCTGGAGCGGGCAGGTCCCGGAACGGATGGCGCCGGTACGATCACGGGCATCTATTCGGTGCTGGTGGACGGCGACGATCACAATGATCCGATCGCCGATGCTATCCGCGGAACATTGGACGGCCATATCGTGCTCGACCGCGCCATCGCAGCACAGGGGCGATACCCTGCCGTCGATATACTTTCGTCCATATCGCGCCTGGCGCAGCACAATTGGACACCGGAGCAGAACAGGCTGGCAACGAGCCTGCGCGGGCTGATTGCAACGTTCGAGGAGACACGCGATCTGCGCATGATCGGCGCCTACAAGGCCGGGAGCGATCCGGCCGTCGATCAAGCGGTCAACCTCGTGCCCCTTATCTATCAAAGCATGCAGCAGAACCCATCGACGCCGTTGTCGCAGGATCCTTATGCGGACCTTGCGGCGGCGCTCAGACCAAAGGAGGCATCGTGACCGGCAAGCAAGACACAATGACCGCAAGCGGGCTGGCTGAGAATGCCGAACCGGCGCCGCAGCGCGACAAGCGGTTTGACGGCATCCTGAAATGCGCCGGCATCATCCTTGCGGTGTTTTCCGCGGTGCTGCCTTTCGTGACCTATTACGACGTATTCGATGCCCGGTCCGATCCTGTCGCGTCGGGCATGGCGATTCGCGACCCGTTGAACCGTGCCGACCAGAAGGTGGTGCGCCAGTCGGATATGCGGCAGAACGAGCACAAACATGCCCGCCCCGCGGAGATCGATCCGATGACGACGGCAACGACGGGCGCGCCGGACGACAGGGTTGTTACGGAGGCCAATGCCGAACAGCCATTCCCGGCCAAGCCGAACTTTCAGGTGAGGGAGGTCGTTGGCGGGCTTGTGATGATCGAGGACGAGAGCGGCTACTGGTTCGTGGAGAAGGGTTCGCCCTTGCCGGATGGGAGCAGGCTCGTCGCCATTCAGCGCGGAGAGACGCCCGGCAGCTGGAATATCAGGACCTCGGACGGAAACGTGATCACACGGGTGAATTGATCGCCGGAAGCCGCCGCTCGGTGCCGCAAGTCTCACGCAAGTTTGGACGCCTAGATTAAGCCTGCGTTAACCATCTTCCGTCTTCCGGGGTATCACATGCAAGGCATCTATCTGTTCGATCTGGCATCGCGCCAAGCGGAATGGCTGTCGGTTCGTCAGGCGGCGGTCTCGGGCAATGTGGCAAACGTCAATACGCCCGGCTTCAAGGCCCGCGATGTGGATCCCTTCCGGGAAGTTCTCGCACAGACGCAGATGACCATGGCGGCCACCGACCCCCGTCACCTGGAGGTCAATGCCTCGGGCCTCGCGGCGACGACTTTGCGCAAGGACGCCGTGACGGAACAGAATCACTCGAAAAATACGGTCAATCTGGAGATGGAAATGGTCAAATCCGGAGAGATCAACCGCGAATTCGCTTTGAATACCAGCATCGTCAAGGCGTTTCATCGCATGATGCTGTCATCGGTGAAGGGTTGAGCTGATGTCGGATCCCCTGCAGGCGGCATTGAAGGTTGCGGCATCGGGCCTTTCGGCCCAATCGACCCGTTTGCGCATCGTCTCGGAAAACCTCGCCAACGCCCAGTCGACGGGCAAAACGGCAGGAAGCGATCCCTATCGCCGCAAGACAGTTTCCTTTGCGACCGAACTCGACCGCGCCACCGGCGTCGAAACGGTGAAGATCGCCGAAGTCGGCAAGGATACGTCCGATTTCGTCGAACAATATGATCCCAGCCATCCGGCAGCGGATGCCAGGGGATATGTCAAATACCCGAATGTCAGCATGGTCGTCGAAATGGCGGACATGCGCGAGGCCAACCGCTCCTATGAGGCCAACCTGCAAGTGGTCAAGCAGGCGCGGGAGCTCATCGCTATGACCGTTGATCTCTTGAGGAATTCGTGATGATAGACCAGTTACTGAGCGTCTCCACCCGCAATGCCCTGTCGCGTCTGTCCGAGACGGTGAACCAGAGCGCGACCGCCGCGCCGGTCGCTTCGGGGCAGCCGTCCTTCGACAATGTGCTCAGCGAACTCGCCGGCTCGGTTACGAGCAAGCTGGAGACCGCCGAAGCCGTTTCGGTAAAGAGCATGACCGGCGACGTGCCGACCCGCGATGTCGTCAATGCGGTCATGGACGCCGAGCAGTCGCTGCAGACCGCGATCGCCATCCGGGACAAGATCGTACAAGCCTATCTTGAAATCAGCCGCATGCCCATCTGAGGAACCAGAATGAAAGCGCTCACCATTGCGGCAACGGGCATGAATGCCCAGCAGCTCAACCTTGAAGTCATCGCGAACAATATCGCCAATATCAATACGACCGGCTACAAGCGGGCAAAGGCGGAATTTTCCGACCTGCTTTACCAGGCCGAGCGCACGGCTGGCGTGCCGAATTCGGCGAACCAGAGCCTGATACCGGAAGGCGCGATGGTGGGGCTTGGCGTGCAGACCGCAGCCGTTCGCAATCTTCATCTGCAAGGTTCGCTGACCCAGACCGGAAACCCCTATGACGTGGCAATCACCGGCAGGGGCTGGTTCCAGATCCAGAACCCGGCGGGCGAGACGCTGTACAGCCGCGCCGGCGCCTTCAACATCAACGAGACTGGGCAGCTCGTGACGCTCGACGGCAATCTCGTCGAGCCGAACATCGTCGTTCCCGTCGATGCCATCCAGACCACGATAACGGAGAGCGGCCAGGTCTTCGTGAAGATGGCCGACCAGACGCAGCTCCTCAATCTCGGCCAGCTTCAGATTGCAAACTTTGCCAATGAGGCCGGCCTGGAGCCACTGGGCGACAATCTGTTCCGGCAGACCGAGGCGTCGGGCGATTCTGTGGTCGGCGTGCCCGGCGATCCGGGCTTCGGTACGCTGAAACAGGCCTATCTCGAAAGCTCGAATGTCGATCCGGTCAAGGAGATCACGGATCTCATCACGGCGCAGCGGGCCTATGAAATGAATTCCAAGGTCATCCAGGCCGCTGATGAAATGGCCTCGGTCGTTTCGAAGAACCTGCGTTGAGGTGATCATGAGCCTGGCGACCATGAGGAAATCGATGTGGGCAGCCGCTGTTGCCGCCGGCATGGTCGTTGCGCCGCAAGCCCATGCGGAACGCATTTCCTTCATCGTGCCCGCTCAGATCATTTATCCGGGCCAACCCATCGCCGACGCCGGCCTGCGCGAGAAAATCTTCTCCATCAAGTCCAGCGCCGCCTCCAACTATGTCCTGTCGCGCGACCAGATCACCGGCAAGATCGCCCGCAAGACGCTGCTTCCCGGCCAGCCAATCCTTGCCGCTGCCGTCAACGAGCCGGATCTGATCCGCCGCGGGGTCGCGGTGCCGATCGTCTACGATACGGGTTCGCTGGTCATCACCGCCAAGGGCGTTTCGATGGAGCCGGGACGGGCGGGCGATTATGTGAAGGTCCGCAATGTCGACAGCGGACTCATCGTGTCCGGAACGGTCATGGCCGATGGCAGCATCCAGGTCGGTCTGCAATGAGACGAAGCCTCGCCATCGCTCTGAGCCTTGCCATTCACTTGGCACCGCTACAGCTTCATGCCGCCGAATCCTCGGCCAATTCCAAGGAATACAGCACGGCGGCGCAGGCCCGCGCCGCGTTCCAGAAGGAGCTCAACGAGGGGCGCTGGGGCGGGGCGGCATCGCCTCTCGGCGAGGGCGGTGCCATCGCGCGGTTGAAGGACATCGCCAATATTCAGGGCGTGCGTGACAACCAGCTGGTCGGCTATGGCCTCGTCATCGGACTGAACGGCACCGGCGACAGCCTGCGCAGCGCACCATTCACCGAACAGTCGATGCGCGCAATGCTGGATAATCTGGGCATCAGCCCGCCCGTCGGAGCTTCGCGGTCGAAGAATATCGCGGCCGTCATCGTCACGGCGAACCTGCCGCCTTTCGCGGGGCGGGGATCGCGAATCGACGTCACCGTCTCCTCGCTTGGCGATGCTACCTCGCTGGCGGGCGGGACCCTGGTCATGACGCCACTCGCAGCTGCGGATGGCCAGACCTATGCCGTGGCGCAGGGCAACATGATCGTTTCGGGTTTCAGCGCCTCGGGGCAGGCAGAGTCGGTAACCGAGGGCGTTCCGACCAGCGGACGCATTCCGAATGGAGCGCTGGTCGAGAAGGAAGTCATGGGAAATTTCGGCAAGGACGAGCTCGTCGTCGAGCTTCGCGAGCCGGATTTCACCACGGCAGTGCGGATTACCGACACGATCAACGCCTTCGCCAAGCGCCGCTACAAACAGGCGGTTGCCAAGGAACGGGACTCCAAATCCATCCGTTTGCGCAAGCCGGCCAATATTTCCGCCACACGTTTCCTGGCCGAGATCGAAGGGTTGCCGGTGGTGACCGACGAGATTGCCCGGGTCGTCGTCGATGAGCGTACGGGTACGGTGGTTATCGGCGAGAAGGTCCGCATTTCCCGCGTCGCGATCAGCCATGGCAGCCTCTCGGTACGCGTGACCGAAACGCCGACCGTGGTTCAGCCGGAACCGTTTTCCGAGCGCGGTGTCACTGCGGTAGAGCCGAACACCGAAATCGATGCGACGCAGACCTCGAAGATCGGCCTCCTTGGCGGGACCGATCTGGAAAGCCTGGTCAAGGGCCTCAACCAGATCGGCGTCAAGCCGCAGGGCATCATCGCGATCCTGCAGGGCATCAAGACGGCAGGCGCCCTCCATGCGGAGCTCGTCGTCCAATGAGGGTTCGCCCTGCTCGTCTCGTCAAGCTGGCTGTCGCTGCACAGGCCTTCTGCCTCGTCATGGTCCTGCCCGCCACCTATGCGTTGTCGCAGGACCTGTCCGCAACCGAGGAAGGCCGGCAGGAGATCGAACGCTATTGC
Source organism: Phyllobacterium sp. 0TCS1.6A (assembly GCF_026420825.1). Taxonomy (NCBI): domain Bacteria; kingdom Pseudomonadati; phylum Pseudomonadota; class Alphaproteobacteria; order Hyphomicrobiales; family Phyllobacteriaceae; genus Phyllobacterium; species Phyllobacterium sp. 0TCS1.6A. The sequence goes on along the minus strand of NZ_JAPMAB010000010.1, from coordinate 107,442 downwards.
GGCAATATCAGCGACAAGGCCGCCGATGCGCGCTACGCCATGCAGACACGCGAACTGGAGCAATTGCGCGAGGATGTCGACCGGCGCGTCGAACTTCTCGACGAGAAGCGCAAGGAATACGAGGTCTGGCTGAAGCGGCGCGATGAATTCATCGACAAGGCTGAAGATTCCCTTGTCGGGATCATCTCGAAGATGCGGCCGGATGCTGCTGCGGCGCAGATGGCCCTCATCGGTGACGAGGCCGCCGCGGCGCTGCTCCTGAAGCTCAATCCGCGCGTATCGAGCGTCATCCTCAACGAAATGCCCGCAGAAAAATCCGCCCTGCTGGCCCGCGTCATCGTGGGCTCGCAGGTGATCAATGAAAAAGAAAGTTCCGCGCAATGAACAGAGCGGCTGTCGCATCCCTGTGCCTCGCACTCTTGAGCACCTATGGCTGTGCGACCAACCCGCGTGATTTCAATCGGCCGCCCGAAATGTCGCCGGTTGGCGCGGGAATTGGTCATAAATACAGCGCCGGCGCTCCTTCCGAGTATCCGGCACCGCCCCGGCCGCAGAAATATTCGCTTTGGCAGGAGCGGCAGGTGAGCTTCTACCGCGATCCGCGTGCCGAGAACCCCGGCGACGTGCTGACCGTGAACATTTCCATCAACGACCGCGCCACGCTGGACAACAAGTCCAACCGGTCGCGCGTTTCATCGTCGATCTACGGCGGTACGGCCGATATTTCCGGAAGCGGAATCACGGCATCGGACATTGGCGGCAATCTCGATCTCAGTTCGGATAGCCGATCCAAGGGCGAAGGCAAGATCGAGCGTTCTGAAAAGATCGATCTTTCGGTGGCGGCCATCGTCACCGACATCCTTCCCAACGGAAATCTCATCATTCGCGGGTCGCAGGAAATCCGGGTCAATAATGAGCTGCGCGTCTTGAACGTCGCCGGCGTCGTTCGGCCGAGGGACATTTCAAGGGACAACACCATCTCCTATGACAAGATCGCGGAAGCGCGCATTTCCTATGGCGGTCGAGGTCGCCAGAGCGAGGTGCAGCAGCCCGCATGGGGACAGCAACTGCTCGACGCAGTTTCGCCGATCTGAAGATGAGCGCAGTTTCCGAACCTCCAGTGTCAAAGGCTCCGTCGGTGGCGGTGCTTGCCGCGGTGGTGGCCGTGCTGACGCTCGTTGCGGCGGCAGGCGGCTGGTTCCTTGGCGGGGAGCTTGGCCTTGTACCCCCGGCGAGCAAGGAGCGGCCGGTTGCGGGTGAACCGGCAGCGGAAGCGGCGCCGGCCGGCAATGTCGTCGTCCTCAAGCCTATCCTGACCAATGTGAAGGTTCCCCAGGACGTCTGGATCAGACTCGAGGCCGGCCTGGTGATTGCGCCGGATGCACAGGTCCCGGACGAACTCAGCACGGCAGTCGCAGCCGATTTCATGGCGTTTCTTCGCACCGTCAACCTGATGCAACTGCGCGGGCCGGCAGGCCTTGAATATCTGCGCATGGATCTGAAGGAACGGGCCAGGATGCGCACCGACGGCGTGGTCACGAATGTTTATATCTGGGCGCTGGTGATGGAATGATGAAACGTCTTGTCGTGGCAGTTGCTCTGGTTCTCCTCGCTTCCTTGCCGAATCAGGCCGCAGCGCAATCCGCGATCCTCGAGGGGTTGATCCCGGGTGGAAGTGCCTCGACGAGCGGCCAGATCGTGCAGATGCTGGCGGCGCTCACCGTTCTGTCGATCGCGCCGGGCATTCTCATCATGGTGACGAGCTTCACCCGCTTCGCCATCGCATTCTCGATGTTGCGCGCCGGTCTCGGCCTGCAGACGACGCCTGCAAACCTGGTGATGGTCAGCCTGGCGCTGTTCATGACCTTCTATGTGATGGCGCCGGTATTCGATCGCGCCTGGCAGAACGGCGTGCAGCCGCTGGTCAACAACCAGATCAGCCAGGATGTTGCGGTGAGGGAGATCACGACGCCGTTCCGCGAGTTCATGCTGCGGCAGGTGCGCGACAAGGATCTTCGGCTGTTCGAGGATCTGGCGGACGAATCCTTCCGCACGCAGCCGGATGGCGTCGTCGATCTGCGCATTCTCGTTCCTGCCTTCATGATTTCGGAGTTGCGACGCGGTTTCGAGATCGGATTCCTGATCGTCCTGCCGTTTCTCGTCATCGATCTCATCGTGGCGACCCTGACCATGTCGATGGGCATGATGATGCTGCCGCCGACCGTCCTGTCGCTTCCGTTCAAGATTCTCTTCTTCGTTCTGATCGACGGCTGGAACATCCTGATCGGCAGCCTGATCCGGTCCTATTCGTAGCCGGTAACCAAGCGCGGAAAATTATGCGCAGACGTTATTGAAACTGTAATATTTATGGATTAATCCTTCCACACATGACGGGTGCCCGTTTGAGGGCATAGGCATCATGCCGCTCCGTCATACCGGCCGATCCGGTATGTCCCTACAGTTCTCCTACAGGGGCTTTTTTCATGTCCAGCATTCTTACCAACGCGTCGGCAATGACCGCGCTTCAGACCCTTTCGGCAACCAACCAGAGCCTTGCAACGACTCAAAACCGTATTGCAACCGGCATGAAGGTTTCGGAAGCTTCGGACAATGCCGCTTACTGGTCCATCGCGACCACGATGCGCTCCGACAACAAGGCCAATTCGGTCATCAAGGAAGCTCTCGGTCTCGGCGGCGGCAAGGTCGATACGGCCTATACCGCAATCAAGAGCGCCGTTTCCGTGGTCGACCAGATCAAGGAAAAGGTTCTTTCTTCCAAGAACGCCAGCGCCGACGACCGCGCCAAGATCCAGACCGAAATCGAGAAGCTGCAGGCGCAGCTCACCGACAATATCGGCGGCGCATCCTATGCCGGTTCCAACCTGCTCCAGACCGACTCGGCTCCGGCTGCCGGCGGTGCAACGAAGCTCAGCATCATCTCGTCGTATAATCGTGACGCCGCCGGCGCAATCACGACCGGCGCGATCGAAGTGGATTTCGCCAGCATTCGTCTCATCGACACGAACGCCGCCAATGCCGGCCTGCTCGACAAGGAATTCGCTGTCGGCGCCGGCAACGTTTCCGTGCTGACGCTCGACGTCACGACGGCCGGCCTGACCGACGTCGATTTCAACGCCATGCTCGGCGGTGTCGAAGCTGCCGCCAAGGGCCTCGCCAATGGTGCGGCTGAACTCGGCGCCACCAAGACCCGCATCGACCTGCAGACCTCGTTCATCGGCGCGCTTTCGGATGCCGTCGATCGCGGTATCGGCGCGCTGGTCGATGCCGACATGAACAAGGAATCGGCTCGTCTGTCCGCTCTCCAGGTTCAGCAGCAGCTCGGTGTCCAGGCACTGTCGATTGCCAATTCCGGCAACCAGAGCATCCTGTCGCTCTTCCGCGGCTAATAACGATAATCCTTCGAACAAATTGGCCACGCTTCGCGCGTGGCCTTTTTTATGCGCGGTGCCCGAGACTAACTTCGCGCAAGCTTCGCCGCTTATGGTGCCGTCAGGTCGATGCGGTGGGATTTGATGGACAAGAATATCAGGCAGACGGTCGAGCAATTGGTTTCGGCCCTGGGGAAGCTCGGTGCAAGGCGATTGATCGCGCTCGGGCTTATCGGCGTGACATTGTTTGGCGCGATACTCCTGTCGAGCTTTTATCTCAACCGCCCGCAATATGAGACGCTTTATGTTGGCCTCAGCCGCGACGACGTCAATCGGATGGGCATGGCGCTCGGCGAGGCCGGCATTCCCTTCGACGTGAAGTCGGACGGCACCTCGGTGCTGGTTCCCTACGGCACGGCGGATCAGGCGCGGATGCATCTGGCCGAGAAGGGCCTGCCGACCAGCAACAATGCGGGCTACGAACTCTTCGACAATATGGGCTCGCTCGGCCTGACGTCGTTCATGCAGGAAATCACCCGTGTTCGCGCACTGGAAGGCGAGATTGCGCGGACGATCCAGGCGATAAGGGGCATAAAGGCGGCGCGCGTACACATCGTTCTGCCGGAAAAGGGCAGCTTCCGGCGCGGGGATCAGGCGCCTTCGGCATCGGTCGTCGTGCGCACCGAAGGCGATTTCGCGACCGAATCGGCGCAATCCATCCGCCAGCTCGTCGCTGCTGCCGTTCCCCAGCTCACCGCGTCGGAAGTCACGATCCTCGACACCAATGGCAGGCTGCTGGCCTCCAAGGAAGATGGCGTCAATGCCGGCGCGGTCATGTCGGCATCGCTCGAGCACAGCGTTTCCTCGTCGGTGGACGAGAATATCCGCAAGGCGCTGGCGCCCTATCTCGGCGTCGGGCACTTCCAGACCAGCGTGCAGGTGGCGCTGGACACCGACCGCCGGCAGATCAACGAGACCGTTTTCGATCCCGAATCGCGGGTGGAGCGCTCGGTGCGTGTGGTGAAGGAGAGCGGGGATTCGCAAAATACGTCCAGCGACAACGCAACCGGCGTCGAGCAGAACATTCCGCAGGAGGAAATCGTCAGCCGCAATGGCGACAAGGCTTCCGAAAAGACGGAAAAGCGCGAAGAACTGACCAATTACGAGCTGAGTTCGAAGACGATCTCGACGACAAGCGACAGCTATCAGATCAAGCGGCTTTCCGTTGCAGTGGTGGTCGATCAGGCGCGCCTCCTGGCCACCGCCGGCGTAACGCCCGCGCCGGCCGATTTCGTCGATCAGCAGATTGCACGCATCAGGCAGCTCGTTTCGACGGCGGCAGGGCTCGATGAGAAGCGCGGCGACGTCATCAATGTGACGGCCGTCAACTTCCTCGAAGCGGAAAACCAGGAACTGCAGCCAACGTCGACGCCAGTTTCGGAATTGATCTTCCGGCAGAGCGGCGCGGTCATCAATGCCGTGGCGCTGATTGCGGCCGTCGGCTTGATCATCTGGTTTGGCGTCCGCCCGCTGATGCGGGAAATGCGGACCCCCGAGGCTGATCTCCGCCTCGCCGTGGAAGCCGGCAGCGGGTCGTTGAACCTCGCGCCCTCCGGCAATCTGCCGGTCGCGGCGAACAGCGACGAGCAGAGCGCTCCCTATGACGATCTGACGGAACTGCGCAAACGCATGCGAGCGCCGGCGCAACACCGGCTCGAACAGATGATCGACATGGACGAGGAACGTGTCGCGGCTATCCTGAAGCAATGGGTGCATGAGGCCGCATGATGAGCTCATCCGCCCGCTCCCTTGCCAACATCCTCACGGATTTCACGCCGAAACGCGTTCCGGACGAGCGCATTGCCGTGTTCACGCTGCCGAGGGAAACCGCCGGCTTCGCCGCGACCGATGACCATCGTCCCGACGATATCGTCGAGCAGATCGATCATGAGGCGAACGTCAAGGAAGCGTTCGAAGCCGGGCGTGAAGCAGGACGCGCCGAGGCGGCGGCGCTTTTCGAGGCGGAGAAAGTCCGGCTGGGCCGCGAATTCGAGACGCAGCTTGCCAGTGCGGAAACGCTATTCCTCGAGCAGACGGCCAACAGGCTCGCGGAACAGATGGAACAGGGGCTTTCGCGTGTCGCGGAGGATATGGCCGCTCGCGCCGCCCAGGTGCTTGCGCCGCTTGTCGAGGATCATCTGCGCGGCCAGATCGTCGAGGTTTTTTCCGACGAAGTCATGCGGTTGGTGCGCGGCAAGGAGGGGTTGGCGCTTGAGGTGCGGGGGCCGGCACATCTTCTGGTGGCTCTGCGCAAGCGTGACGACATGATGGCGCTGAACTGCAAGTTTGTCGAAGAAGACCAGGCTGAGCTCTCGCTCAATCTTGACGAGGTTGCGATAGAAACGCGCCTCGGCCGGTTGCTCGAAACCATTCGGCGGGCAGGGACATGAATATCGATCCGGAAACGCACCGCGAGATCGTCATCGTGCGGCGAGCACGCGGCGACGGTGAGGACGGCCATCATGGCGGCGTCTGGAAGATCGCCTATGCCGACTTCATGACCGCGATGATGGCATTTTTCCTGGTCATGTGGCTGATCAATGCGGCCAATGAGGAAACCAAAGCCGCCGTCGCCAGCTATTTCAATCCCGTGAAGCTGATGGACAGGAGTTCCAGGCCGAAAGGCATCGAGGACACCGAGAGCGAACAAGGAAAGGTGCGGTTCGAACGGCTGGACGCTGACGATCCGGACACCAAGAGTTCGCGCAATGACAGGAATACGGAAACCCAGCCGGAGCGTGAAGAGCGTCAAATATTCAAGGATCCCTATGCGGTCCTGTCGGAAATCGCTGCCGAAAGCGGTGTGCTGCAAAATCGTTCCGTCGCTGGTGCGGGCGGCAAGAACCTTGCGGGTCCCTTGACGGGAGCCGAGGGCGGCGAAGCCTATCGCGACCCCTTCAATCCGAATTACTGGTCGGAACGGCGGCAGGACGACATCTTCCCGCTGACGGAAAGCCCGCCTGTTCCGCCGCCATCGGCCAACAAGCAGACGGAAACCGCGCTCGCCAAAGCCAGCGAACCGCGCCCGGAGGAACTCGCAAAGCGGCTGGAGGCCGGGGAAACACCGCCGGCCAAAGCGGACAAGGCACAGAACCTGTCGCAGGCCGAGATTGCGCGCCGGCTTGCGGCCGAGATAGCGAGCAAGACCGACACTGCGGGCGAGGGCAGGGCGCCGGATATAAGCGTCGTGCCGGCCAGGGATGGCGTGCTGATCCAGCTGACCGACAAGATCGACTACGGGATGTTCGCGATCGGATCGGCGAAGCCGGACAAGCGTGTCGTCCAGGTGCTCGACGAGATCGGCAAGATCATCCAGAGCCGCGAGGGCGATGTCATCATCAGCGGCCACACGGATGCACGGCCGTTCAAGAGCGACACCTATGATAATTGGCGCCTTTCGTCGGCCCGGGCGCATATGGCGTATTACATGCTGACGAGGGGCGGCCTCGATGCAAAACGCATCCTGCGCGTCGAAGGCTATGCCGACCGTGATCCCAAGGTGCCGGCCGACCCGTTTGCGGCGCAGAACAGGCGCATCGACATATTCCTGAAGGCCGCCGGCACATGAGGGCGCGCTATGTGACGCTCCTCTTCCTTGGGCTTCTCGGTGTCGGCATTGCGCCCGCCCGCTCCGAACTGGCCGCGCCGGAGCCTTATTTGCTCGTCCGGTCGATGCGGATGCTGCAGGACCAGGTTGCATCCGGTAAGCCCGAAGCACTGCTAATGCTCAATCGCGTGCTTGGGCACATCGCCGACGATCTGCAACGCGCAAGGCCGGATGTCTGGCAAAAGCCTGAAAACGTCTATGCGCTTCTGGTCTATCTCCTTAATGGCGGCAATCCGGCGATCGTCCGCAACGTCATCGGAAGGCTGCAGCCCGGGCAGGTCGATCAGAAGCTGATCGCAGGCTCGCTAGCTTATGCGGACGGCGATTCCGTGCGCGCATTGGACAATTTCGAGCAATTGCCGGAGGGGATTCCAAGCGAACTCGTCGCATCCATATATCTCGTCACGGCGGACCACATGGCTGCGATCGATGCGGGGACCGCGCTGCGCCGCCTGGACTATATCCGCCTCAATGCGCCCGGCACATTGCTGGAAGAGGCGGCGCTGCGCCGGGAGCTGGTGATAGCGGCGCGCCTCGGGGAGAGCGACAAGGTGCGGGGCCTCGCCCGCAACTATTTGCAGCGGTTCGAACGTTCGCCCTATTCGGAAGACTTCTTTCGTCAGTTCGTGGAGGCCATCCTCAAGCTGAAAGGCAAGATGACGGACCATGAGATCGACGATATCGCTTCGCTGGCCTGGCGTGGAGCCCAGCTGCCGCTCTATCTGCGCATTGCGCGCGGCTCCATCGTCAATGGTGATCTTGCGCGTGCCCGGTTCGCTGCGGAAAAGGCCCGCGACCTGGCGGTTGCGCTCAAGGCGGACGATACGCAGGCGCAGCTCTATCTCTCGGTCGCCAATGTCGGTTCCGACAAAACTGCGGAAGCCGGCAGGATATTGAACGGTCTTTCGAGGAAGAACCTCCACGAGCGTGATCTGGAATTGCTCGACGCCGCCAGGGCGATGGCTGCGAAGATAACGGCCCAGCCCGTCGCCGTCGCGCCGCCGGCAGAACCGGCTCAGCCCAGGGTTCGGGAGAGCTCCGCGATTGCGGCCGAGGCGCGGCCTGCCGAGTATGAGGCGCCGGCGGAAGACAACCGGATCATCGAGGCGAGAAAAAAGCTTGATGCGATCGATGCCATTCTTGGGAATACCCGCAGATGAATATCGGCCCCAAAATGGTACGCCCGACCGAATCCCTGCTTCGCGAGCCCGGCAAGGACGCCCTGTTGAAAGACGACGCACTCGTCAATGAGAACATGCCGGACAACGACTTCCAGCAATTGGTCGAAGCCAGAAGCATGAGGCTTCACTCGAAGATGCGCGCCCCGTCCCCGACGGATGAGCGGGCAAAGGAACGCGATACGGAAACACCGCTGGAACGCGAATTCGCCAAGGCTCCCGACACCCAGACGACAGTCTTTCAACCGCCGATGCGGGCGCTTGAGCAACTTCTGCAGGAACTGCCTCGGCTTGTCGAAGATTCCGGCCCTGCAGAAAGCCCCACGATCCGTGCGAGCCTCGTTTCGTCGCTTGCTGGCAAGGCAATCGTCGAGGCTGACGAAATGCCGGTGCAGCCAGAGATAGGCGTCGTCGCTGTCGGCGGTAGCGACGCGAAGGTGAGGCAGTTCGCGTCTGAAAGATCAGTAGCGCGCGACGTTCCGCCGTCCGACGGTCAGGCGGTAGAGACACAAGTTCCGGCGCCTGCAGAACCTGCTGTGCGGGAGGACCAGCCATTGCCGCTTGCTGGACCGCAAGAACAGCCGGACGAGAAGCAGGCATTGCAGGAACGGCCGGCACAGGCGGATCTGAAGCCTGCAGCTCCGCAAGGGATGACCGCGCCTGCACAATTGGCGGGCCAGGAGCCGGTGAAGGGCGGAGTGCCGCCATCGCCTCCACCTCCGGCCGGCATCGGGCAGGACATCCGGATATTGAAGTTGGACGTCCTCTCGGAGCGCATAACGGGTCCGTCGAAAACCTTGGTGCTCCAGCTCCAGCCTGTTGAACTCGGCACGGTGGTCGCCCGCATGCGGCTGGGGCCGGAGGGCCTGCACATCCATATCACCGCAGAAAGCGCGGATGCTGCTGCCCATCTGGCGCGAGATCATGAGGGTTTGGTCAAGGCCCTGCACGATAGCGCGCTATCGGACGAATCCGTGGCGGTGACGATCTCCATCAGCGACAGGTCAGGCACCGCCAGCACGTTCCAGGGCGGGCATTCCCCTATGGCCGGCGACGGGCAGGCTGACGGGCGCGCAGGCGGACAAGCACAGGCGGGTTTCGGGGGCAGCGAGAAGAATGAGGCGTCGGCGAAGCGCCAATGGGAGGAGGCAGCACCCAATGCAAAAGCGCGGCAGGTGGTCGGTGATGCTCAGGCGCCTGGCAGTTCTCGCGGCATCGTGGTCTAGCCTGCTCCTCGCACCGCAATATGCGAGCGCAGCCAATCTGTGTGAGGCCCACATGCACCGTGCGGCCGCGCGGTACGGGGTGCCGATCGGCATCCTCTATGCAGTCGGCCTGACGGAGACGGGCCGGAAGAGCTCGCTTCAGCCCTTCGCATTGAACGTGGAGGGAACGTCGTTCTTTCCGAATTCGGCCGCTGCGGCCAGGGAACAATTCTTCGAAGCGCAGCGCCGCGGCGCCAGGCTGATCGATCTCGGCTGCATGCAGATCAACCATCATTTTCATGCCGGCGCCTTCGCCTCGATCGACGCCATGATCGACCCTGCGACCAATGTCGATTACGCCGCTCGCTTCCTCAAGCAGCTTCGGCAGAGGGAGGGAAACTGGACAATGGCCGTGGCCCGATATCATGCGGGACCGGACAATGACCCCGCGCAGAAAAAATACGTGTGCAGGGTCGTGGAGAACATGGTGGTAACCGGCTTCGGAAACTGGACTCCGAACGCGCGAATCTTCTGCGATAAGTGATTCAAGTAATATCCAGTAATAAAACGTGAATTCATCGTTTGCTGCAGAAATTGCTAGACTCCTGCCACGCGCCCGGACCGATTCCCTGCGCCGGTTTTCTCCCAAAACTCATCCTGATTTCGCTTCCTGACCTCCCAATTTCTTGGGTGCCACAAGTTGGGTATTGTCGGCGACTCCCACTGGCCGGTACTTGTGTGTTGCTTGGGGTTAACTAATTGATTCGATAGGTGGGGTTGTGATCGTAGTCGTCGACGAACGAAGTCTGGTGACGAGTGGGTATTCTGCGTGGTTCGCCCGTGAGGGCATAACAACAACCGGGTTCGCTCCGGATGAATTTGGTGAGTGGGTCACCAGCGTTCAGGAGAGCGATATCATGGCGGTCGAGGCCTTTCTCATTGGCGAATGTTCGGACCGCAGCAAGTTTCCACACAAGATTCGTGAACGCTGCGCGGCACCGGTCATAGCGGTCAACGATACGCAATCCCTCGAACATACGTTGGAGCTGTTCCAGGCCGGCGTGGACGATGTCGTCCGCAAGCCGATGCACGTGCGGGAGATCCTGGCGCGCATCAATGCGATCCGCCGCCGCCACGGCAATGGCGGTTCCGGCATGCAGGTCGGGCCGATCCGCGTGTTCTCGGATGGACGCGATCCGCAAATAAACGGCGTGGATTTTTCATTGCCGCGGCGTGAGCGGCGGATACTGGAATATCTCATCGCCAATCGCGGACGGCGTCTCAACAAAGCGCAGATATTCAACGCCATTTACGGCATCTTCGACAATGAAGTCGAGGAAAGCGTGGTGGAGAGCCATATCAGCAAGCTGCGCAAGAAGCTTCGCAGCGAGCTCGGCTACGATCCAATCGATTCCAAGCGGTTTCTTGGCTACTGCATCAATCTCGATTGATGCACGGAGGGCCTTCGGATCGGCAGAACGCCGGAAGGCAAGACCTGCGTTCCGTCTGAAACGTCAGCTTCGCACAAGTAACGACGCCTAACATTTTCGGACGGAATCACGCTCGAGGAGACGGGAAATGAGCCTCTATGGAATGATGCGGACAGGCGTATCGGGGATGAACGGGCAGGCCAACAGGCTCTCGACCGTTTCCGACAATATCGCCAATTCCAGCACCGCCGGCTACAAGCGGGCCTCCACCGAGTTTTCCTCGCTCGTTCTGCCAAGTTCCGGCGGCGCCTACAATTCAGGCGGCGTCGAAACGACGGTGCGCAATCACATATCCGACGAGGGCAGCCTGCGTTTCACCACTTCGTCGACAGACCTTGCGGTGAAGGGCAACGGCTTCTTCCTGGTCAGCAATGGCAGCGGGACGCCGTTTCTGACCCGCGCCGGCTCATTCGTCGAAGACCCTAACGGCTTTCTCTACAATACCGGCGGATTCTATCTGATGGGCTACCCGATCACGAACGGCAACGTGAATCCGGTCGTCAATGGCTACCAGGGCCTCGAGCGCATCAGCCTTGCACAGAACGATCTCATCGCCGAGCCAAGCCGCGAAGGCATCTTCACCGCCAATCTGCCCGCAGGCGCTTCGATCGTTGCGGCAGCCGACAGGCCACCGACGAACACTACGGCATCCGCGCAATTCACGGCGAAATCGTCGGTTCAGACTTATGACAATCTCGGCAATGTCGTTGTCCTCGACGTCTATTTCACCAAGACTGCCGACAATAATTGGGAAGTCGCCGTCTATGACAAGGCAAACGCTGCTGCCTCGGGCGGTTTCCCCTATACGCCGCCGGCGCCGCTGACGACGGAGAATTATGCCTTCGATCCCGTGACGGGCAAGCTGGCTTCAGCCGACAAGTCCATTTCGGTCACGGTGCCGAACGGCCAGCCACTAGAGATCGACTTCTCCAATACCAAGCAGCTGGCGGGTGACTACACGCCGATCGCAGTCAAGATCGACGGCAATTCGCCAAGCCCCATCGAAGACGTCACCATCGGCGCGGATGGCGTGGTCGTCGCCAATTACAAGAATGGCACCACGCGCGCCATCTATCGTATCGCGCTCGCCGATGTTCCGAGCCCGGACAATCTCCAGGTGCTGAACGGCAATGTCTTCGCCACGAGCGCCGAGTCCGGCGACGTGCAGATCGGTTTCCCGGATTCGGGCAGCTTCGGCACGCTGAAATCGGGAGCTCTCGAGGAATCCAACGCCGACATTGCGCAGGAGCTGACCGACATGATCGAAGCGCAAAGAAACTACACGGCCAATTCCAAGGTATTCCAGACGGGTGCTGATCTCATGGATGTACTCGTCAATCTCAAAAGATAGTTGAACTTCAAAAGCTGATTGGACAAAGGGCATGTCGCTTACCTCGGCACTTCTCACAGCTCAGAGCTCGCTCAATACTGTGTCGAAGCAGACCGCGCTGGTGTCTCGCAACATTGCAGGGGCGAATGATCCCAATTTCTCGAGGCGGATAGGTTCGGTCGCCAGCGGGGCGGGCGGGCTCACCTATCTGTCGATCACGCGCTCGGCGGATGAAGCCCTATTGTCCAAATATATCGAAACCAACGGGCAGCTTGGAACATCCGAAACATTGAAGGCCGGACTTGACCGCCTCTCCGGCATCTACTCGGCCAACAACAATGCGGGCTCGCCCCGCGCGCTTCTCGGCGATCTTCGGGACTCGCTGCAGATCTACGCCTCGCAGCCCGGCAATACGTCGCTGGGGGAATCCGCAGTATCAAAGGCGGTGTCGCTCGCCGATGCCCTGAACAGGGGGACGCAGGAGACGCAGAAGCTTCGGCTCGACGCCGATGCCGACATCGCCAATTCCGTGAACGATATCAACTCGCTCCTCGCCAAGTTCGAGGAGGTGAACAATCGCGTCATCAATGGCACGCGCGCCGGCAAGGATGTCTCCGACGATCTCGATGAACGCGATGGCTTGCTGAAGCAGCTTTCGGGCGAGATCGGGATCACCACCCTGAAACGTGGCGACAATGACGTCGTGATCTTCGCGGAAAACGGCGTCACCCTGTTCGAAAAGTCGCCCCGGACGGTGAGTTTCGTCGCGGCCAGTGCATTCGCGCCCGGTACTTCCGGCAATCAGGTCTATGTGGATGGCGTACCGCTGACCCATGGCACGTTCGACCAGCCATTCGGCACGGGCAGGCTGAGCGGGTTGCTGCAACTGCGGGACCAGACGGCACCGCAATATCAGAGCCAGCTCGACGAGATCGCGCGGGGCCTCGTGAGCATGTTTGCGGAATCGGGTCCGGGCGTGCCGACGATACCCGGCCTCTTTACCTATGGCGGCGCGCCAGCGATGCCGGTGGACGGCGTGCTGTCGCCAGGCATTGCCGGCAGCATAAAGGTTGCCTCCGCCTATATCGTTTCCGAAGGCGGCAATCCGGCACTGCTGCGCGATGGCGGTACGGACCCTGCCAACCCGGCCTATGTGAAAAATCCGGATGGTTCGGCCGGCTATTCCGACAGGTTGCAGAACCTGATTACCGCAATCGGCACACCGAGGGCCTTCGACGAAACGGCCGGTGCGGGCGACAATCGCAGTATTCTGGATTTCGCCGCTGCGTCGCTGAGTTCGATCGAGGCGAAGCGGCAGTCGGCTACCCAGACGCATGAATATGACAAGGTGCTGGCGACACGCGCCACCGACGCCATCTCCAATATGGGCGGCGTGAACATAGACAGCGAGCTGCAGTCATTGCTCGATCTCGAGCACTCCTACCAGGCGTCGGCAAGGATATTGTCGACAGTCGATGCGATGTTCAAAGAACTCTTCCAGGCGGCGTCCTAAGATGAAGACACAATCGATCTCCTCCTACGTCCTCGCCAACTCGACCCGCAGCATCATCGCCCGGGCGCAGGCTGATCTGGTCAAGGCGCAAACCGAGGCGACCACCGGCCTTGTCGCCGATACGGGCCTTACCCTTGGCAGCCGTACGGGGCAATCCATTTCGCTGCGCAAGGAGCATGATCGGCTCTCGGTCCTGACGGATTCGAACCAGCTTCTCATGCAGCGCATGACCACATCGCAGGGAGCGTTGACCAATGCGGTCAAGGGCGCGCAGGATTTTCTCGGCTCGATCGTCGCCATGCGCGGCTCCAGCCAGGGTCATGACATCCTCGTCTCGACGGCGAAAGGCATGCAGCAGGCCGCGACATCGCTGATCAATACAAATTTCAACGGCGAATATGTTTTCGCCGGGGTCAATACCGATGTGAAGCCCATGGCGGACTACGACGCCGCAGGCAGCGCCGCCAGGGTCGCGGTGCTCCAGTCCTTCGAGGATCATTTCGGTTTTCCCGTCACCGATCCGCAGGTTGCCAATATCGACGGCGCCCAGATGAAGGCCTATCTCGATACTGCATTTGCGGCGGAGTTCGACGATGCTTCCTGGTCGGACAATTGGTCATCCGCTTCCGACACGATGGTCAGGAGCAGGATTGCACCTACAGAACTCGCTGTCACATCGGTGGGAGCGAACGACCAGGGCTTCCGCAAGCTGATGATGAGCTACACGATGGTGGCCGAATTCGGCAATATCGGCCTTGCGCAGGGCGCGTTCGACGCGGTGATCGACACGGCTATCGAAACGACGACAGTCGCCAACACGACCCTGTCGAGCGCCCAGTCCTCGCTGGGAACGGCACAGGCGCGGACGAAGAGCGCCACGGACCGGCTGACGGTGCAGATCAACGTCCTGAACAGTTCGGTGCTCGACCTGGAAGCCGTCGATCCATATGAGGCCGCCAACAGGGTGGAGGCGCTCCGCACGCAGATCGATGCGTCCTACGCGTTGACCGTGAAGATCCAGAGCCTGAGCCTGCTCAACTATCTGAAATAGAGGAAGGCGACGCGCACGCCGCTTCGAAAGTCTTATGTACCAAGCCCGATATGACGATGTCATCAATGATAGCGTAGCGACCGCAAGGGAGCGCGAGCGCTTTCTTTTCGACCAGTCCATTGCGATGCTCGAAGCGGCGCGGGACGAGGGTGGCTATTCTCACAAGGGCATTGAGGCGGTGCACTTCACGGTGAAGTTGTGGATGCTGGTCATCGAGGATCTCGGCGACGCCGCCAATCAATTGCCGCCTGAATTGCGCGCTTCGCTGATTTCGATAGGCATCTTCATCCTGAAGGAACTCGAAGCGATCCGGCAGGAGCGTTCTACGGATTACGACAGTATCATCGACATCACCCGCACCATACGCGACGGGATCTAGACCCATGAAAATTTCGTTGCGAGCCGGCGAGAAGCTTTACGTCAATGGCGCCGTCCTGCGGGCCGACCGCAAGGTCGCGCTGGAGTTCATGAACGAT
The DNA here is from genome assembly GCF_026420825.1 of Phyllobacterium sp. 0TCS1.6A. Taxonomy (NCBI): domain Bacteria; kingdom Pseudomonadati; phylum Pseudomonadota; class Alphaproteobacteria; order Hyphomicrobiales; family Phyllobacteriaceae; genus Phyllobacterium; species Phyllobacterium sp. 0TCS1.6A. The sequence continues at coordinate 92,143 of NZ_JAPMAB010000010.1, read as the reverse complement.
GTGAGTTTCCTCCTGGAAAATCATGTCCTGCAGCCCGAACAGACGACGACACCGCTGCGGCAGCTCTATTTCGCCGCACAGATCATGCTGCTCAATCCCGCCGGCAGGGACGAGGCGCATGCCACGTTCAAGCACATGCTGGCGTCGCTATTGGCGACGTTTTCGAACAAGACCATGCTGAAAGAGCTGAAATTCATCGATGAGCTCGTCTTTGGGGACCGGATATTCGAGGCACTCAAGTCGATCCGTTCCCTCTACCCCCTGGAAGCGCAAATCATGTCGGGCGAACCCGAACTCGCCGTAAATAGCGGAACAGATCACGATGTCCGACAGGAGGCAGGCCTATGACCACGACAACGCCGGTTGGCACGCAGCAGACGCCGCAACCTGATACGACGACGACCAGCAAATCCGAGGGCCCTGGCGTCGATTACCAGACCTTCCTGAAGCTGCTCGTGGCCCAGATGAAGAACCAGGACCCGACGAAGCCGATGGATGCCACCGAGCAGGTGGCGCAGCTGGCGCAGTTTTCGAGCGTCGAGCAGGCGGTGCGGATGAACACGAAGCTCGACCAGTTGCTGGCGAGTTCCTCGCTTGCGCAAGCCGACGGCATCATAGGGCGGACCGTGACGAGCTTCGACGGGAAGATCACCGGCGTCGTGGAGTCCGTCCGCATCTATGCCGATGGCATGATCGCCAAGCTCAAGGACGGTGCCGAGGTGCCGATAACGCCCGGTATAGTCATCAGTTAGGTCACGGACATGAACGAGGCCGATGCGCTCGATATCGTCACGCAGGCCATCTGGACCGTGATCGTGGCCTCCGGACCTGCCGTGGGCGCCGCCATGGTCGCTGGCATCGCCATTGCCCTGTTCCAGGCGCTCACGCAGGTGCAGGAAATCACGCTCACCTTCGTGCCTAAAATCCTGGTCATCCTTGCCGTGCTTGCGCTGACAGCGCCTTTCGTCGGTTCGCAGATCAACACATTGACACTTCTGACCTATTCACGCATCGAAAAAGGCTTCTAGTCCCGGCGTGATTTGGCTTCGCGCAAGCTTCGCTTCCTATGGTGCCTCCTGAACAAGGGCAGGAGCATTCCGTGCAGCAAGCAGCCGCCAAACCAATCGGGGCAAGAGCCTACCTGACCGGCAGCGATGTCGGGCTGGCATTGGGCATCGTCATCATCCTGACGGTGCTGTTTCTGCCTGTCTCGCCAATGGTGCTCGATATCGGCCTGGCGTTCTCCATCGCGCTCTCCGTGCTCATCCTGATGGTGGCGCTTTGGATCCAGCGCCCGCTCGACTTCTCTGCCTTTCCGACCGTGCTCCTGATCGCGACGATGTTGCGTCTTTCGCTCAATATCGCGACAACGCGCGTCATCCTTACCCATGGTGACGAAGGCTATGCCGCCGCCGGGCAGGTCATTCATGGTTTCTCGCAATTCGTCATGGGTGGCGATTTCGTCATCGGCCTTGTCGTGTTCGCGATCCTGATCATCGTGAACTTCCTCGTCATCACCAAGGGCGCCACGCGTATCGCAGAGGTCGGCGCCCGCTTCACCCTCGACGCCATTCCCGGCAAGCAGATGGCCATCGACGCCGACCTTTCGTCCGGATTGATCGACGAGAAGGAAGCGCAGCATCGCCGGCGTGAACTCGAGGAGGAAAGTTCCTTCTTCGGCTCGATGGACGGTGCGTCGAAATTCGTTCGCGGCGATGCCATCGCCGGACTCATCATCACGGCCGTCAACATCTTCGGCGGCATCATCATCGGTGTCACCCGCCACGGCATGGAAGTCGCCGAGGCAGCGGACGTTTTCACCAAGCTATCGGTGGGCGATGGACTGGTGACGCAGATACCGGCATTGATCGTCTCGCTCGCCGCCGGCCTCCTCGTCTCCAAGGGCGGCACGCGCGGCTCTACCGACAAGGCCGTCTTCGGCCAGCTCGGCGCTTATCCGAAGGCGCTATTCGTTGCGGCACTCCTGCTCTTCGTCCTCGGAATCCTGCCCGGCCTGCCGGCGTTTCCGTTCTTCCTGCTCGCGTTCGGCCTGGCTGCACTCGGCGTATCGATACCGCGCCGCCTGGCGCGCGCCGAAGCCGCGCAGCAAGCCGAACTTGCGGCCAAGCGCAAGAGCGCCGAGGAGGAAGACCGCAACTCCGTACGCGCATCGCTCGATACGGCGCAGATCGAGGTTTGCCTCGGCAAGCAGCTCTCGACCCGCCTCATGGCCTCGCAGCTCGAATTGGCGCACCGGGTGAACAAGATGCGCAAGAAGTTCGCGGTCGAATACGGCTTCGTGGTCCCGGAAATCAAGGTGACGGACGATTTCCTGCTGCCGCCCAAGACCTATCGCATCAAGATTCATGGCACCGTGGTCGCTTCCCACGAACTGCGCGTTGGCGAGGTCCTCGTCATACCGGGCGACCGGCCGCCGCCGCATGTCCCCGGCGAGGAAGTGCGGGAGCCTGCATTTGGAATGAAGGCATATTCGGTGCCGGAGACGTTCATCGCCGAGCTCAAGCGCGACAACTACATGACCGTGGACAATCTCTCGGTGCTGCTGACCCATCTCAGCGAGATCGTGCGCAACAATCTGGCGCAGTTGCTGTCCTACAAGGATATGCGCGCGCTGCTGGACCGCCTCGGTCCGGAATACCGCAAGCTGCTGGACGACATCTGCCCGGCGCACCTCTCCTATTCCGGCCTGCAGGCCGTGCTCAAGCTGCTGCTGGCGGAGCGGGTATCGATCCGCAATCTGAACCTGATCCTCGAGGCGATCGCCGAAGTTGCACCGCATGTGCGCCGGTCGGAGATGATCGTGGAACATGTGCGCATGCGCATGGCACAGCAGATTTGCGGCGATCTGGCCGACAATGGTGTTCTCTCCGTGCTCCGGCTCGGCAACAGGTGGGACCTCGTATTCCACCAGAGCCTGAAGCGTGACGCCAAGGGTGAGGTGATGGAGTTTGACATCGACCCGCGCCTGCTCGAGCAATTCGGCACGGAAGCGACCACGGCGATCCGGAAATATCTCGATGCGGGCGAGCGCTTCGTGCTGGTCGCCTCGCCGGAGGCCCGGCCCTATATCCGCATGATCGTCGAGCGTCTTTTCACCACGCTCTCCGTATTGTCGCATGTGGAGATTGCACGAGGCGTTGAAGTGCGCTCGCTGGGCACCATCTCCTGAAATGCCCCCTCTTGCCGAAATGGTTGTTGCGGCCTTTCTGATCTTCGCGCGCGTCGGGGCCTGCCTTCTGATCATGCCGGGGATTTCCAGTCCGCGCATTCCCATGCAGATCCGCTTGTTCCTGGCTCTCGCCTGCTCGCTGATGATCGTGCCGCTCGTCATGAAAAATGTCGCGCCCGCGGCCTCCATGCCGCCCCTGGTGCTGATGCGGACGATCATCATCGAGATCATCGTCGGCGGCATGATCGGCGTTCTGGCCCGCATCTATTTCTGGGCCCTGCAGTTCATGGCCAGCGTCATCGCCATGGCGGCCGGCTATTCCGGTGCGCCTAGCGGCGCTGTCGAGGCCGAAGAGCCACAGGCGGCGATCGCTACTTTCGTCACACTTTCGGCGCTATGCCTGTTCTTCATCTCGGACCTGCACATGGAGGTGTTCCGGGCTCTGCTTTCCTCTTACTCCGCGGTTCCCGTCGATGGGATATTCCAGCCCGACACCGCGCTCACCAGTATCACCGACACGCTGTCGCGCGCCTTCCTCGGCACCATACGCATTGCCGCTCCGTTTATCGTCTTCGCGATCGTGGTGAATATCGCCGTCGGGCTCATCAACAAGCTGACGCCGACAATTCCGGTCTATTTCATCTCGATGCCCTTCGTGCTGGCTGGCGCGCTGATGCTGCTCTATTTCGCAATGCCCGACATGTTGCGCCTGTTCACCTCGGAGATCGGCTCCTACCTCAGGAATTTCTAATGAGAGCTGCGCAATCCAGGGAACAGCTTGTCCGGCTGCAACGCGTCGCGAAAGCCCGCTGCGAGATGGAAGTCGCGGAGCTGGTGGCGCATCAGACCGCGGTGGACGATGAAAACGCCTACCTTCGGGAAGTGCAGGCGCGCCGCTTCGAAACCGGCGGGAACCTCGTGCCCGAATCCATCATTGTCGAACGTCTTGACCGCAATAGCCGCCTGTCGGCGCAGCTGACGGCGGAGCTTGCCGACCGGAAGCGGGCGCTGCTGCAATCGTCGCGAACATTGGAAATCCTGGAGCAAAAGGTAAGTCTCGAGACGCGCGCTAGCGAGCGAATGCGGGATGCGGCTGCGATGGACGAATATGTAGCAAGCCTGGCAGGCAGGGCGAAAACGTCATGACGAACGTCAAGCCTCCCGCAAGTTTGGACGATTAGTATCGGCACCGTGAACAAGGAAAAGGTTAGCTTCGATGGCAATCAACCCGCCGTCCGACATCATTCTCGATGTGGCCCGCGCCGCCGATCCGGTCGCCTATCAGGCCTCGCTGGAGAAGTTGCGCGGGCTGGCGGGCGCTCGCATCGAGGGCATGGACCAGACCCAATTCACCGTTGCGTCCGCAGCGGTGGAGGCGCCGCGGCCGGCTGTGAATCCGGCCTTCCGCAAGTTCGAGGCATTCATGCTTCAGACTTTCGTGCAGTCAATGTTCACCAGCGAGGGTGAAAGTGTCTTCGGCAAGGGGATTGCCGGAGAATATTGGAAGTCGATGATGTCCGAGGCCATCGCCAAGGAAATGGCGGAAGGCGGCGGCGTGGGCATCGCCACGATGCTTCAGGCGCGCAGCGATCAAATGGCAAGCCTCGATATGATGGGAGGCGCAGCAGGCACCGCAGCGTTTTCTGGTCCGGGTTCAACCCTGACAGACGACGAAACGCCGGCCGGTTGATGATTTGAAGGAATGATTATGACAATAAACGATACTAAAACGCACGAAATTCAGCGTCTGGACCAGGCACTCGCGCCGGTATATTCGGCAATTCAACGTCTTGAAAGCGTGATCGATCACGAAACCGACCTGCTGCTTGACGGTTCAACCGTCGATCTCAAGGAAATCAGCGCCAGCAAGAGCCGGGGCCTTCGCGATTTCAACAAGGCACTCGGCAAGGCAACCAAAATCGTCGACCAGGGAGCATTGAAGACCCTGCAGCCTTTGCTGGAAAGCCTGCGGCGCAAGCTGGACCGCAATTGCGATGCGCTCAAGCTGCACCTGCGCGCTGTCAGCGAACTGACTGGCATCATCCGCGATGCGCTCGAAACGCATGAGGCGGACGGCACCTATACGGTGGAGCAGCTCCGCAGCGGAAGCGGTGCATGATCCGCATCATCGTCATCGGCCTGTGGGTCTGCGGCGTTGCGCTGGGCTCGCTCTATTTCGCCGTCCGCTACAATTCGGCGTCTGCTTCCAACCCTGCCGCAGCCGAAACTGTGCTGGACAATGGCAAGACCGACATATTCAGCGTGCCGATCATCATCGACGGCGCCGTGCAGGGCTATATCGTCTCGCAGCTGATCTACACCCTGGACGGCAATGCCAATCAATCGGCGGGGGCTCCCGTAAGTTTCTTCATCAATGACGAGATTTTTCGCCAGTTCTATGGCCGCTATTCGGAAGTCAAGGACGTGCAGAAGGTGGAGTTCGACGACGTCAGGAAGTCGATCATCGAGCGGGTCAATACGCGCTTCCCCAGGCCGGTGCTGCGCGACCTGCTGGTCGAGCAGTTCAACTACATCTCATCCAACGATATCCGCAATCAGAACATGAAGGGCCTGCCGCGCGGCTAGGGCTTGCCGAGCGAATAATATTTGCCCGACAGCGCCTCGAGGACCGCTTCGCCGAGGGGCGGCACATCGGCTGGCGTAATGAAACGGATGCCGATCTCCATGCCTTCGCTCCACACCGACTGGCCGAGCAGCACGCCGCAATACTGGTCGTCGAACAGCCAGAACTGTTCGGGGACGATGGCCTTGCGCGCGAGCCTTATGCGTGCGCCGTTCTCGGTAAGGTCATAGAACTGGCACTCCACGATGAACCGGCCATCGACCGAAACGATCTTTCCCGACCGCAGCCGCGTTCGCTTCCGCTCCTCCAGCCGCTGATCGGGTCCATTCTTTCGGGTTTTCGTGAACATCCGCCTTGCCTGATCACCTATTCTCACCCTGAGACTAGCCGTAAAAGACTTTCAAATCCGTTAGAAGTTCCTGACACCTGTAGGCGGTGAGGCTGTTTGTCCACAACTTCAGATTGCTAAATATCCAATGCCTATCGAAAGTTGAACGGAAGAGGAGTAGACACTCTGAAGTTTAACCTCGGGGGTCTCATGTTCAATAACCGCTTTATTCTCGCACTTTTATTTGCAGCACCTGTTTCCTTGGCGCAGGCGCAGACCTGTGAGAGCAATTTCAAGGTCACCGGCGTTCCGATGGTCACGGCGATGAGCTTCAAGACGTCGATGGATTTCCCCGGTATCAAGCCGGATCAGGCTTTGAAGACATTGGCCCAGGCGGTGGCCGCCGAAGGCTTCTCCGGCATCCGGACCGACAAGTCGCTCGGCGCGGTCGATGCCTATCAGGAAACGTCCGGCTCTGGCAGGGAGCAGACATTGCGCGTCGTAGCCCGCAAGAAGGGCAAGGGCACACGGGTCGATGCCATGTTCAACATCCAGCAGGGGCAGGTGACGAGCCAGAGCATCGTGCGCAAGGGGCTTTGCACCATCGTCATGTCGCTCGCCGACTGACCGTTTTCGATAGATGTTGCGCCGTGCAGGCGTGAATGATGTCATCGCGGCAAACGAATCAGCGGTGAGGTCAGGAACGGCCCACGTGGAACAAAATATGAGCTTTCCTGATTTCGTTGGAATAAAACGGGGAATCTCATGACCACGCAGCAGTTTCTGGCCTTTGCCGTCATCGTTCTCATGATGGCGGCATTCATCTGGGGGCGTTTTCGCTACGACGTGGTGGCAATGTGCGCGCTCCTCGTGGCCTGCCTGCTCGGTCTCGTCCCCTATGACCGCGCCTTCAGCGGTTTCAGCGACGAGATCGTCATCATCGTCGGCAGCGCCCTTGTGGTGAGTGCCGGCGTGGCGCGTTCCGGGCTGATGGAGGCGGCCGTGCAGCGGTTTGCGCCGCGGCTGGTTGCGGTTCGTGGGCAATTGGCGCTGCTCGTCATCGTCGTGACGGTCCTCTCCGCCTTCGTCAAGAATATCGGCGCCCTCGCGATCATGATACCGATCGCGTTCCAGTTTGCCCGCCGGTCCAATGTTTCGCCGTCGCTCTTCCTGATGCCGATGGCCTTTGGAGCGCTGATGGGCGGCCTGATGACCCAGATCGGCACCTCGCCCAATATCGTCGTTTCCCGGGTGCGCGAGGAAATGGTGGGCGAGCGCTTCACCATGTTCGACTTCACGCCGGTCGGCGCGACGGTGGCTGCGGTCGGCATCGTCTATCTGGTCCTGTTCTACTGGCTGGTTCCCATGCGTTCGAGGGAAGGCCTGTCGGCGGACGAGGCCATCGAGATCAGCAATTACGTTGCGGAAGCCTCCGTTCCGCAGGGCGCTTCGGCCATCGGCAAGACGGTGGTCGATATCAGCAAGCCCGGAGAGGGCAGGGCAAGCATCACCTCGATCATTCGCGGCGAGCGCCGAACCAGTCCCTTGCCCGATACGATCATTGCGCAGGGTGACGTGCTGGTGCTTGAAGGCGATCCCGCCGCACTCGATGCCATCGTCAATTCCGGCAAGCTCAAGCTTTCGCGCGACCGGATACCGGAGCAGGAGCAGGGTTCCGAACTCGAATCCATCGAGGCGGTCATCGGTGACAATTCTCCGCTCATCGGCCTCTCGGCGCGCGACCTGTCGCTGTTCGACAGGTACGAGGTCAATCTGCTTGCGCTGAGCCGGCAGGGCGAAAGGATCACCGACAGGCTCGGCGAGATAAAGCTGCGCCTGGGTGACGTGGTGGTGTTCCAGGGCAAGGACAGCGTCCTGCCGGCGTTGCTGCGCGAATTCGGCTGCCTGCCGCTGGCCAAGCGTACCATCATGCTCGGCAATGTGCGGCGCGGGCTCATTCCGCTGTCGATCCTGCTGGTCGCGATCATCGTCACGGCGTTCGGCCTGGCGCCGGTCTCATTCGTCTTCTTCGCCGCGGCGGTGGCCATGGTCGCATTCAAGGCCATCCCTGTGCGCGAACTCTACACTGCCATCGATGGTCCAATCCTGGTCATGCTTGCAGCGCTCATTCCCGTCAGCGATGCGCTGCGAACGTCGGGCGGTACGGACCTCATTTCGCAATATCTGACCGCATACGCCCATTCCCTGCCTCCATTCGCGGCACTGGGCGTCATTATGGTCGTCGCCATGGCGGTGACGCCGTTTCTCAACAATGCGGCAACCGTGCTGGTCATGGCGCCGATCGCCTCCAGTTTCGCGACCGGGCTCGGGTACAGGCCCGAGGCGTTCCTCATGGCCGTCGCCATCGGCGCAGGATGCGATTTCCTGACGCCGATCGGGCATCAGTGCAATACTTTGGTCATGGGCCCAGGTGGCTACACTTTCGGGGATTACCCGCGGTTGGGCCTACCGCTATCGATCATCGTGGTGCTCGTTGCGGTGCCAACATTGATGTTCTTCTGGCCGCTCCGATGAGAGGGTTCATAGCTCGTCGATTTCGGCGGAGGACGAGGCCGCAGCGCGAATGGTGCCCGCCACCATGCCGCGCTTGCCCTCGGCGGGATAGCGCAGGGACGTATCTTCGATGACGTTATACAATTCGTTGTCGAGGAAGTCCTGGCGCGAACCTCCCTTATGATGGCTGGACGCCAGCTCCGCCGCTAACGCCCTGGCATCGTCGGGCGATTCCGCCCGCACGATGACTTCGCCCTGTGTGCCAGCGGAGTTCCAGTTTGGGTCGCTCTCGGTCGTAACCGGCAGGAGACGATAAATTCGAAGCGGAGCCTCGGCCATCCTGTTCTCCTTTCTCTCCATTGCCGGTGAAACGGCCGCAAAAGAGGATGGTTCCCGCTTCATGCGGAGCTGTTCGGGGAACCACCAGGCATAATCGACGGTTTCCGCATGGAACCCTGCGACAGAGAAGCGGAGAACTTCCGATGAACATGCGAAATCTACTGATCATTCCGATGTTTGCGGCCTGCATCGCCTGCAGCGACCAGTCCCGGCAACAGCAGGACTCGACGCCCACGACCGAGACCAGTCCACAAATGGACACCAGGAAGTCGCCGCAGACTTCGACCGGCGGCGAGACGGAATCGACGACGCCCAGCGGCAATGAAAACCGCCCGACCCCGGCACCTGCGAATTAGGATGCCGGCGCCTCCGCTGCGTCTTCGTCAGGCGCTGCCGCCGCCGAGGACAGGGCTTCGGCGAGCTTCTTCGACAACTGGCTGAGCATGAACGGCTTCGAAAGCAGCGGAACTTTGCTGAAATCCTTCGGCAATTCGGAATAGCCGGTGACGAGGATGACCGGCAGCGAGGGCGACCTCTCCTTGATATGGCCGAGAAGCTGGGTGCCGGTCATGCGCGGCATCGCCTGATCGGTGACGACGAGGTCGATATCCGGGTTCTGCTCCAGCAGCCCGAGCGCATCCCGGCCGGAAGATGCCTCGATCACCTCATGGCCGAGTTCCTCGAGCATGGCCACGGTGTTCATCAGCACGAGCGCGTCATCATCGACCGCAAGAACTTTCAGCGCCCGCTTCTCAGGAGTGGCCTGGACCTCCATGGCGCGAACCGGCGCCGTGATTTCCTGCTCCTGCGCCACCGGCAGCCAGAGTTCTGCCGTCGTGCCTTTCTGCGGCTCGCTGCGCAAGACCAGCTGGCCGCCCGATTGTTTCATTATGCCATGCACCATCGGCAATCCGAGACCCGTGCCCTTGCCGACGCCTTTCGTCGTATAGAAAGGCTCGATGGCACGATCCAGCGTCTCCTTGTCCATGCCTTCGCCCTCGTCACTGATGGAAAGGCAAGCGTAGCGCCCAGCAGCCATGTCCGGATCGCCGCCTGCCACCGTCGCCTCACGCGCCGAAATGACGATCTTGCCGCCGTTCGGCATGGCGTCGCGGGCGTTGACCGCAAGATTGAGGAGCGCAAGCTCCAACTGGTTCGGGTCGGCCGTGACGTTGGGAAGTTGCGCCGGAAACCGCATGTCGATCGTAATGGCCGGCCCGATCGACCGTTCGAGGAGATCGGCAACGTTGTCGACGAGGCCAGGCAGGTCGACAGTCTGCAGGTCGAGATCCTGCCGCCGCGCGAAGGCCAGCATGCGCTGGGTCAGCGACGAGCCGCGCTGGGCGGCCTCCACCGCATTGTCCAGCAGGTCCAACGCGCGGGGATCGGCCGAGATGCGCTTGCGCAAGAGTTCGAGGCTTCCGAGAACCGCCATGAGTAGATTGTTGAAATCATGCGCCACGCCGCCGGTCAGCTGGCCGATGGCTTCCATCTTCTGCGACTGGAACAGCGCTTCCCGCGCCTTGGCAAGTTCCTTTTGCGCGTTCATCCGTTCCGTCACGTCGCGCGTCACCTTGGCAAAGCCGATGAGCTCGCCATCATCGTTCCTGACGGCATCGATAATCACATTGGCCCAGAACCGTGTTCCGTCCTTGCGAACCCGCCAACCTTCCTTCTCGTAGCGCCCTGTCCGGAACGCCGTGGCCAGCGCGATATCGGGCAGACCTTCATTCAGGTCCTCTTCAGTGTAGAATCGCGAGAAATGCTGACCGATAATCTCGTGCTGCTTGTAGCCCTTGATGCGTTCCGCACCAATGTTCCAGCTCGATACATGCCCGGACGTATCCAGCATGTAGATGGCATAGTCGGTAACGCCTTGCACCAATATCCGGAATTGTTCTTCGCTGCGTCTCAAGGCTTCGCTCGAGCCTTGTCGCGGGTCAGGAACGCCTGATCCCACATCGTTCCGATACTCCATTGAACCCCTCGAACTGGCGACAATCCGCCTCTCTTTTGACCGCTCCTGAAACGAAGCTGGCGCAATAATGTTCCCTTTGCAGCGCGGAGGACCAGCAAAGAGTTCAGCGCCTGTCGGCGGCGCCGGAGGCCACGGCGGAACAAACATCGCGCATCGCCCGTTAAGGAGAAGCTTCGCAGGAGATGGACACATGGCCCCCCAGCAATTGATCATCGTGACGGTTTTCGACAAGGACGACGCCGGTACGCTCTATCCGGCCGGCGAACCGCGACGTTTCGATACCGAGGCGGGCGCGGTCCAGGCGGCCAAGGAACTGGCCTCACGCCATGATGGCGTCATTGCCTGGGTGCGAAGCGCCGTATCCGGAGCCGAGGAGTATGGCCCGGCCAAGGTGCTCTACAGCGCTGGTGAAGCCGTAGACATGGAATGAGCGAGATACGTCGTGACAGCCAGCTTCGGAGGCTTGATGTGAGGTTTTTCCGCAATCACGGGCTCACCATCGTTCTGATGACGGCGTTCGCCGCCAGTGTGGTGGGGATGGTCATTGCCGGATGGAACCATGAAAACCAGCAATTGGCCAATCACGGCCAGGCGCAGATTAGCGTTGCGCAATATCTGTCCGATGCCAGTTTCTGGTCCGCCCTTTTCGAGAATTGGGAAAGCGAGTGGCTGCAGATGGCCGCCTATGTTGCCCTGACGGCATTCCTGTTCCAGAAGGGGTCGGCGGAATCGCTCGATCCGGACAATCCCGAGCGCGAGGAGAGCAAGAAGAAGCCCTATTACCCCCGGAGCGTGCGTGGCTCGGCGATCCTGCGCCGGCTCTACGAATATTCGCTGGGCATCGCACTTGCGTCGTTTTTCATCCTTTCCCTCGCCGCTCACCTCGTTGCAAGCCGTGCGGCCGCCAATTCCGAGGCGTTGATGCATGGCAGGCAACCCGTTTCCATGCTCGACTATGTCGGCGATGCGCAATTCTGGTTCGAGTCGTTCCAGAACTGGCAATCGGAATTCTTTTCCACGGCGATGCTGGTGGTGCTCTCGATCTTCCTGCGCTTCAAGGGATCGCCCGAATCCAAGAGCATTTCCGCGCGCCATGAGGATACGGGCGGATAGGAACCAATTCGCGCACTTGCAAATCTGGCACGGAGGCTTACAAGCACAGCACGTTCGCGCCGAAAGACAGATAATGGATACTCAAAACCGCAGTGCAGCTATTGCCGCCTTGTGCATTCTCTTCGGCTTTGGCCTGGTTGCCTTCTTCATGCCGAACCTGATGCTCGCGATCGCCGATTGGTCGCCTGCCGCCGCAGGCGTCTTTGCCGGCCTGTTCGTCCTTGCCTTCTTCTTCGTATTCTGGCTGAGGGCGCGCCGGCAAAAGCGGCGGGAACGCTAGTGACCCGAATCTGGATTGCAGCAGCGCCAGATGAACTTCAGATTCGAAAGGATCACTAGCAACTATATGCTAGACGGAAGCTCAGTACTGAAGTGCTGCCGCGAGAAGAACCAGTCCGAAAACGGTGATAAACAGCGCCCCGGCGATCTCGATGATGCTCTGCATCCGGGACGACAACGACGAACTGCCTGACAGTCGCAGTGCCACGTTCTTCGCCATCACCGATAGCGTTGCGAGGATGGCCACGGTGATGAACGTCCCGATGGCCATGGCGAAGACCGACAATATTCCGCCGATCACGAGGCCGTTCAGCAGCGAGAAGGTCAGTACGATCAAGGCGCCGGAGCACGGGCGCAGTCCGACCGCGATGATCGCCGCCCAGGCAGTCTTCCAGTTGAACTCGCCGGCGATCATGGCTGGATCCGGCGCGTGGGAATGGCCGCAACTCGCGCAGACCTCTCCGGGCCCGTGATGATGGTGGTGATGGTGGTGGGCGTGATCGTGGTGATGCCCTGCATGGTGGTGATCGGCATGGCCGTGTTCATGCGCGGCGACCGGAACCGTGCGCGTTGCCCATAGCAGCGGCACCTTGCGCCAGAGCAGTGCCAGCCCGAATGCCGCTATCAGCCCAAAGCTTGCGATCTCCATGAGCCGCGTCGCGTCATCCATCGAGATAGTCGTGCCGCGCAGGACGAGAAAGGTAACGCCGATGATAGCAATGGCGCTGATCGCCTGCAGCATCGACGAGGCGAAGGAGAGAAAGATGCCGCGGCGCAGGGTGGTCTCATTGGCAAGCATGTAGGACGAGATCACCGCCTTGCCGTGTCCCGGTCCGACCGCATGCAATATGCCGTAGAGAAAGGACAGGCCGACCAGGACGGACGCGTGCCAGGGGTTTTCGCGCATGGCTTTCAGCGACTGGGTCATGGCCAGATAGAAACTGCGTTGCTGCGCATTGATCCAATAGATGAAGTTGGCGAAAGGCCCGGTCGGCTGCATGGCGGTTTCGTTCATCCCGATGCCAAGGGATGACGTCTGCGCCAGGGCGTGGCCGGCGATCAGGGTCAGCAGGATCGCGGCGATCAGGATAACGAGACCCGGCCTTGCACCTTTGGGCAGCGCCACGCATTTCTGTAGGGTCATGATGTGATGCTTTCCTTCACCCCTGCGGGCAGTCGATTTCAAGACGGGTGGCGAAAATCTTCGACATGTCCGTTCCCGTGGGATCGTTGAAGAAGGCGTCGGTCAGCGTGGCCTGGTTCTGCGCGATGGCCTCGTCCGGGTTCGGCCGCACCACCTTCTGCTGACATGTAGCGGGTATGCCTTTCACGTGGACGTCGCTGTCGTTCACATAGTCGATCGCGGTGTAAAAGGTGGGGTCGTAGACGCCGAAACTGGTCTTCTGGCCAAGCTTCAACGCTTCTTTCGGCGTGCTTTCGAATATGATCAGCAATTGGTTGTTCTGGAAGTCGGCGATGATATTGGGCGGTGCCGCCATTACGATCTTCTTGCCATTGAGTTCCACGGACTGGAAATAGTCGAACTCGGAAATCGAGGCGTTGATCGTCTGGGCCAGATCGGCCAGTTCCTTCTGGTCGAGTTTCAGATCGCCATTCTTGTCGAATTCGACAAGAACCGTACTCGAGAAAAGATCGTCGAAGCGCCAGACGTGGCCGAGCTTTTCCACTGTCCCGTCGGGCTTGATGCTGACATCCAGCCGTGCTTCGGCAAAGACATGCGGATGTACATAGGCGGGCGTGGAGAAGCCCACGGCCAAGGCGAGAGTAGCTAGGAAGATGGGCAGTCTCTTATGCATCGGCGAACCTTGGAATCAGCCACAGGGGACAACCTGAACTTGGCGAAATTGGGACGATATAACATTAATCGGCGCCGGTTTCAGCCCCGACGGTAATCCTTGAACCATTGCGACAGATAATCGACGAGAACGCGCACCTTCGCCGGCAGGTAGCGCCGGTGTGGGTAGACGGCGTAAATGCCTGCGTCGCGCGGCACGAATTCTTCGAGCACGCTGACCAGGCGGCCGCTCTCGACCTCGCTGCGGGCGATGAAATCAGGCACCATGGCGAAGCCCAGTCCGGCGAGCGCGGCCCGGCGCGTTGCCAGCGGGCTGTTGATCTCGATTATGCCGGTGACCTGGATCGATGTGGCGCTGCCGTCGGCGCCGCGAAAATGCCAGCTGTTGCGCGAGCGGCTATTGGTATCGATGATGCAGGGCAGGGCAACCAGATCCTCCGGCCGCTGCGGCATGCCCACCCGCTCGATCAGTTCCGGCGAGGCGCAGAGAACGACGCCGAACGGCGCAATCCGCTTTGCGATCAGGGACGAATCCTGCATGCGGCTGATGCGTATCGCGAGATCGAACCCTTCCTCCACCAGATCGACAAAGCGATCGTCGAGGCGCACATCGAGTACGATATCGGGGTGGGCGGCGCAAAAATCGATAAGACATTGGCCGATATCGGCATCCGCGAAGCTGCGCGGAGCCGAGATCTTGATCCGTCCCTTGATGTCGCTGCTCGAGTCGCGCACGGATTCTTTCAGGCTTTCGACATCGCGCAGGATTTCATTGGCGCGCTGGTAGTAGGTATGTCCGGCCTCGGTCAGCGAGAATTGCCGGGTCGTCCGGTTGAGCAGCAAGGCGCCGAGTTCGTCTTCCAATTCGCGCACATATTTGGAAAGCAGCGCCTTGGACCGGCCAATCTTGCGTGCCGCGGCCGAAAATCCTTCCGCTTCGACCACATCGACAAAAGCGCGCATGCGCGTCAGCGTGTCCATCAGCCGGGCTCCTTTCCGGCGAGCAAGGACCGTGCGAGGCGGATCAGCGCGGCGTCGCTGTCCCTTGGGCCGATGATCGAAATGCCGAATGGCGCGCCGTGAACTTCTCCGAGCGGCACGCTGATCTGCGGGAAGCCGGAGAGCACGGCCAGGCAGAGCAGGCGCAATGCGCGCTCGCGATAGGCTTGAAGCTCCTCAAACGGCGTTGCGCTCAGGGGGGCAGCGCCGGGAACGGTCGGCAGGATCAACACGCCATCGTCGGACAAAAGGTCTGCGAACTCCGTCGTGAAGAGCGACCGGCGCTGCAATTGCGCGTTGTAGGTGCCGGCATCGATCTCGGCACCATAGGCGAAGCGCTCCTTGACGCCGGGCCCGAGCCCGCGGTCTTTGGCCTTGATCCATGGTCCATGGGCGGCCCAGGCTTCGTAACCCTGTATCTGGCGGAAGCAGAGATAAAGATCGTCGATCGAGGCCGTCGACTGTCGCGCCGAGCGGGCATGGCCGAGATGTTCGGCGACGATCTTGTACATGCCGCGATAGGCGGCATCCTCCGCCTCGCCGACAAGCAGATGTTCGAGGAGCGGGATGAAGAGCGGGCGGGAGAGCCTGAAGCGGGTTTCCTCGCCCGGAAAGAACAGCTGCCCGACCTTTTCATAGAGCGTGATGTCGCGCGCGAACCAGCCGAATGTATCGAGCGAGGGCGCCAGCGGCATGGTGCCGTCGAGCGATATGCGGCCATGGGTGGGGCGCAGCCCGACAAGGCCGCAAAAGCTTGCCGGAGCCCGTATGGAACCACCCGTATCCGAACCAGTTGCAATTGCAACTATCCCGCCTGCCACGGCCGATGCCGAGCCGGAGGAGGATCCGCCCGTGACGCGTTGCGGCGCTCTGCTGTTGACCGGATGCGGAAAATGCGCGTTCTGGCCCATCAGCGAAAAGGCAAGTTCGTCGGTTTGTGTCTTGCCGACGATCCGCGCCCCGGCGTCGACCAATATCCCGACGGCCGGGGCCGTGCGGCCAGCCGGGCGCGATTCGCGCGCAATATCAGGATTGCCGCAGCCGGTGGGCAGCCCTTCGACGTCGAAAATGTCCTTGACGGCCAGGGTTTCGCCGCGCAGTGGCCCATCCACCTCCGCCGAAGCCGGTATGTCGAGGTCGAGCAATGCGTTCAAAGGCGGAAGTGTCTTCATCGTTCACGGATTCTAGGTGATTTTGCCGTCACCGTTCAATGAATAAAAATTTTGGTCCAGCCCCATATTTGTCATTGATTGGACACAAGTTTCCACTTATACCGCGCTTGCCCAAAGTCGCACGTGCCTGTGGGTGTCCGCCGATCCTCATGATGGTGAGGAAACGGTATGGTACCTGGAACTAACCCCTCCAGTCAGTTTGACGGCCTACCGCCAAGCTGAGGACATCTTGAAGCAACGACGGTGCGGGCCTTTCTGGTGTCTTTCGGCTGTCCAA
This sequence comes from Phyllobacterium sp. 0TCS1.6A, assembly GCF_026420825.1. Lineage (NCBI taxonomy): Bacteria > Pseudomonadati > Pseudomonadota > Alphaproteobacteria > Hyphomicrobiales > Phyllobacteriaceae > Phyllobacterium > Phyllobacterium sp. 0TCS1.6A. Next base: position 75,554 of record NZ_JAPMAB010000010.1, on the reverse strand, counting down.
AAGCCGGAATTACTGAAGAGGCACACCTTCATTGCCGGTAGTGCGGATGGGTTCATCCAAGCCAAGGCAGACAAAGCGGATTTACGCTGCTTGCAGCGTGGTCCATCGCCGCATGATCCTTCGCGTGTTTCCAGTATCTCCAAAGGCTGGCTCCACGAGGGACGGATTCTTGCACTTTGTCCTTCGGCAGCTCGGGCGTTCCCGTGATTGCCGTACATGCTTGAGACGGCCGTGAAACGCCGTCACGATTGGAGAACCACTATGGCGACGCAGCGCATCCTCGATTTCATCAATACCCGACGTCCGAACGGCCCATGTATGGTGCTCGATCTGGAGGTCGTGCGCGAGAATTTCCATAATTTCGAGATGGCACTGCCGAATTCGAAGATCTTCTACGCGGTGAAGGCCAATCCCGCGCCTGAGATCCTGCGCCTGCTTGCCTCTCTCGGCTCGAGCTTCGATACGGCATCCGTCGCCGAAATCGAAATGGCTCTGGACGCCGGTGCCACGGCAGACCGCATCTCCTTCGGCAACACGATCAAGAAGGAGCGCGATATCGCGCGTGCCTTCGAGCTCGGCATTCGTCTCTTTGCCGTCGATTGCGTCGAAGAAGTCGAGAAAGTGGCGCGTGCCGCTCCGGGAGCACGTGTGTTCTGCCGCGTCCTTACCGACGGTGCAGGTGCCGAATGGCCGCTGTCGCGCAAGTTCGGCTGCGTTCCGGCCATGGCGGTCGACGTCCTGCGTGCGGCCAAGTCGCTTGATCTCGATGCCTATGGCGTGTCGTTCCATGTCGGCTCGCAGCAGACCGACCTTGCCGCCTGGGATCGTGCCCTTGGCGACGCCAAGCACGTATTCGACGCGCTTGCCGCCGAAGGCATCGTTCTGAAAATGGTCAATATGGGCGGTGGTTTCCCGACCCGTTATCTCAAGGACGTGCCGACTGCCCAGGCCTATGGACAGGCGATCTTCCAGGCGCTGAGCAAGCATTTCGGCAATCGCCTGCCCGAGACGATCATCGAGCCCGGCCGCGGAATGGTCGGCAATGCCGGTGTGATCAAGGCCGAAGTCGTGCTGGTCTCGAAGAAGGCCGACAATGACAATGTTCGCTGGGTCTATCTCGACATCGGCAAGTTCGGCGGTCTCGCCGAGACGATGGACGAGGCAATCCGCTATCAGATCACCACGCAGCGCGATGGCGACCACAGCGAGCCGTGCGTTCTCGCCGGCCCGACATGCGACTCCGCCGATGTCATGTATGAAAAGAACCCGTATCCGCTGCCCATCTCGCTGACGATCGGCGATGAAGTGCTGATCGAGGGAACGGGCGCCTATACGACGACCTATTCCGCGGTGGCCTTCAACGGTTTCGAGCCCCTCCGATCCTACGTCATCTGATCCGGCAATGCCGGATCTGGTGTCCCCATCCGCCAAAGGCGGGATCGGGATAGGTCGGATATCTCTTGCTTGAATGGTTCGAAAGATGAACGCTGCAGAAAAAATAGGACGGGTCCAGCCTGGCGCGAAGGCCTTCACCATCGTCAATGAATTGCCGCAGGATGAGGCCGCACGCGAAGAACTGCTCGACCGGGCCATGGGTCCCGCAAGGCGGCGCAAATCCTCCGAGAAGCTTCGTCGTGGACGGTTGCCCTCCGAAGGCATGGCTTTTGTTGCGCGCGATGCCGACGGCAGGCTGCTCGGAACGGTGCGGCTCTGGGATATTCAGGCCGGCCATGACGCGCTGGGCCTGCCTATCCGCGCGCTTCTGCTCGGTCCCCTGGCAGTCGATCCGTCGATCAAGGGCAGCGGTATCGGCGCCGGGCTCATGCGGCATGCAATTGCCGAGGCCGCGCGCCTCGGTCATGGTGCCATTCTTCTTGTCGGCGACCCGGAATATTACGAGCGTTTCGGCTTTTCCGGCGCGAACACCACAAGCCTTGCAATGCCCGGTCCGGTGGAGCGGCATCGCTTTCTCGCGCTCGAGTTGCGCGCTGGCCACCTCGCGGGCGCGCATGGCGTACTCATGCCACGCGGCCGCAAGGCGAAAATGAGCGTCACTGCTCCGGTTTCGCTGCGCTTCTCGGCGCGGTGAATGGCAGGGGGATGGCTATGGGCCGTCCCCGATGAAGCGGCCGACAGCGGCGATCTCGCCTTGCGGGATTTCGTGGCCGCCCGAGTGCCAGAAGAGCTCGACATCGGCCTTCTGCCCGACGAGATAATCCGCCAGCAACTGGGTGGTGGATGGCGGGCAGATGGGATCATTCCTCCCGGCAGTTATCAGCATGCGCCGGCCGGCCAGTCCGGCATTGGGTTCCGGCTGCCACGGGATGAGCGGATGCATCAGGACCGCCTCGTCGAACAGCTCGGGCCGGGACAATATCACCGAAGCCAGGATGTTGGCACCATTCGAATAGCCCAATCCGATGATCCTGGACGGTCGGGCCTGCTCTATCCTGTCTTCGACGAAACGAGCCATGGCGGCCGTGCGCGCCCGCAGGTCATCCATATCGTAGACGCCTTCGCCAGTTCGGCGGAAGAAGCGAAGCGCGCCATGTTCGGAGACATCGCCGCGCGGCGCGACAATGCCCGCATCGGGCAGCAACTGCCGGCCATAGCCGAAGAACTGGTTCTCGTCGCCGCCGGTGCCGTGGAAGACGATGAGCAAGCGTTGCCCGGGCTCCGCCTCATGGGCGCGGTAGTGATAGCTGGACTGGGTCATGATGAGCCTTCCGTTTTGCGTGTCAGCCCGTCATATGATGAGCCGCTGGCCGGTGCACAGCGGCTCACCCCTTTTACGCATTGTCGCCGTTTGTCGAACGATCCTAGCCGGCGCTCGACCAGGGCCCATGGAAGTCGCCCTCCAGGTCGAGCCGCTTGAAGCCATGGGCGCCGAAGAAATCGCGCTGTGCCTGAATGAGATTGGCGGTACCGCGAGCCTGGCGGAAACCATCGAAATAATTCAGCGCGGCGGATAGCGCCGGTACCGGCAGGCCGGCGAGCGATGCTTCCGCAACGATCTTGCGCAGGGACTTCGAACCTTCCTTCATCCGCTCGACAAATGCCGGCACGAGAAGCAGGTTGGTGTCGGCATTGCCTTCGAACGCCGCTGCGATCTCGTCGAGGAACTGCGATCGGATGATGCAGCCGGCGCGCCAGATTCTTGCTGTTGTCGCCAGCGGAATGTCCCAGCCACGCTCTTTCGAAGCGCCAGCCATGACTTCGAAACCTTGCGCATAGGCCGCAATCTTGCCCGCCAGCAAGCCGCGCTCGAGCGCATCTATGAAGCCCTGGCTCTTGTCGGCGAGCCTGGCCGTTCCGAGGTCGCCATAGGCCTTGGCGGCCACCGACCTCTGTTCGACCAGGGAAGAGATCGACCGCGCCGCGACCGCGGCCTCGATCCCGGTCGCGGGAATGCCAAGCATCTGCGCCTCGATCGCGGCCCAGCGTCCGGTCCCCTTCTGTCCGGCGCTGTCGAGGATGACATCGACAGCGGGTTTGCCCGTTTGCTTGTCGGTTGCCAGCAGCACCTTCGCGGTGATCTCGATCAGGTAGGAATTCAGCGGACCCTTGTTCCACGTTTCGAAGATCTTTCCAATCGCGTCGGGGGCAAGCTGCAGACCGTCGCGCAGCACGCCATATACTTCGGCGATCATCTGCATGTCGGCATATTCGATGCCATTGTGGATGGTCTTGACGAAATGGCCGGCACCGTCCGGTCCCATCAGGGCGGAACAGGGCTCGCCCTCGAATTTAGCCGAGATCGCCGTCAATACGGGCTCGATGCGGGCATAGGATTCCGGCGTACCGCCGACCATGATGGAAGGTCCGTGTCGCGCGCCTTCTTCGCCGCCGGAAACACCCATGCCGACGAATGTTGGATCGCCGGAACCAAGTTCCGCCAGACGGCGAACCGTATCATGGAAGTTCGCATTGCCGGCGTCGATGATGATGTCGTTCTTCTCGAGATAGGGCTTGAGCGCTGCAATCTGTTCATCGACAGCCTCGCCGGCCTTGACCATGAGGATGATCGGCCGTGGCGCGCGAATGTTCGCGGCAAGCTCTTCGAGCGATTGGCAGGTGACGATATTGTCCTGCAGGGAACCTGCTCCAGCGTAAAATTCCTGCGTCTTGGCAGGTGTCCGATTATAGACCGCGATGCGATAACCGTTTTCGGCGATGTTCAGGGCCAGATTGGCGCCCATGACACCGAGGCCGATCAATCCGATGTCAGCTTGCTGCATATTCTTCGTCCTATTCCTGAAATATTGCATCTGGAGCCATGCTTCGCGCGGCACCTGTCCGGGACAGCATTAGTATATCAATGCGGCGTGGCGGCAACGGAAAACATCTGTTTTTCCCATGCCGGCGCAGTTGGTACCCGCAGGGGTAGATGACTAGCGGTCGCGCAATTGTTCCAGGTCGCGGATCCTGTCGGCGCCCGTCTGTTCGAGACGCCGCGTCACATCCGCGATCAGCGTTTCGGCCACCAGGAACAGGGCGGCGGACGAATCCCAGGGCGAGGGCACGGCAGTCCGGCCGGCGATCACATGGCGGGCAAAACGGGCAATGGGTGATAGCCACTGATCGGTGATGAGCACGATCTCGACGCCGCGCTGCTGCGCCTTTTCGGCGAAGCGCAGCAGGCTGTCCTGATAGCGCCTTATGTCGAAGATCACCAGCACGTCCTTCTTGCCCATATCGATGAGCTGGTCGCGCCAATGGCTCTCCTGGCCAAAGAGATGCGTGACGCCCGGCCGTACGATCTTCAGATGCGAGGCCATGTAATTGGCGATGGGATCAGTGAAACGGCCGCCCAGCAGGTAAAGCCTTGCCTTGCTCCGCGCCAGCGCCGAAGCGGCTTCGCCAAGCTGCCGCTGCGAGATGTGCTGGAACGTCTCGCGGATGTTCTCGATGGCGGATTCCATCAGGGGGAACGGCATTGCGCTGCCGCCGGCGCCGATGGTTGCAGCCCGGTTCCATGGCGACTGTACCTGCGCCGCCAATTCCTCCTGCAGCGCGCCCTGAAATTCGGGATAGCTCTGAAAGCCGAGCCGGGAGACGAAGCGAAGGATGGTGGGCGAACTCACGCCAGCCTGGGCGGAAAATTCCGCCACCGTGCGCAGGCCGATAAGGGGATAATTGCCGACAAGGGTTTGCGCGGCCTTGCGTTCCGAAGCCGGCATGGCGTCGATCTTCTCTGCGATCAGCTCGGATATGCTGGTATTCATCACGAAGTTTCCCCCAGGCCCGCTTCTATCCGGCAGATGCTGCCAATTCGGATTTGACTTTGTTCGTCGTTATGTATCAAATCATACGAGAGTGGAAATAAATATACCAGATGTAACACGCAATACATCGTCGAAGAGAGCAAAATGGGTAAGGCGGTCTCGAAAGAGGCATGGACGGCCGACAAATTGCCAGAAAGCCCGGTGCGGGTGTCAAACGCCGCAGGGCGCGGGCGCGCGATCATTTTGTGCGACCACGCTTCCAATCATATCCCTGCGAAATTCGGTACGCTCGGCCTGTCGCCCATCGACTTGACCCGCCATATCGCATGGGACCCGGGAGCCCTTGGCGTGAGCAACATGCTGGCGAGGCTGTTGGATGCACCTCTCGTCGAATCCTGCATCTCGCGGTTGATCGTCGATTGCAATCGCCCGCCGAACGCCCCGGATCTCATACCTTCGATCAGCGAACTGACGGTAGTTCCCGCCAATCAGCAACTAGACGAGGCGGCGATCAAGGAGCGCATCGCGCTGTCGCATCGACCATATCATGCCGCGATAGAAGATTTGATCGGCGAGCGGGAACGCGAAGGCTTCCCCGCGCCGGTGCTCGTGGCCGTCCATTCCTATACGCCGGTCTATCGCGGCGTCTCCCGGCCCTGGCATATCGGGATCATCCATGATGCCGACACCAGCATCGCTGCGCCGCTGATCGAGGGGCTTGAGCAGATCGAAGGGCTGGTTGTGGGCGACAACGAGCCCTATTCGCCCGCTGACAGGGTCTATTACACGCTGGAGCGGCACGCTTCGGCCAGAAGATTGTCGGCAGTCATGATCGAGATACGCAATGATCTGATCACCACGCCGCATGAGGAGCAGGTCTGGGCCGAACGGCTGGCGCTGCTGCTCAAACCGATAATCAAGAAACCGCTCCGGGGAGTACGGGAGACGCCAGACAGGGAATCGTAGAACCACGGATCGCGCCGGCATGCTGCTATCGACGTTGAAACTCAATAATTACAGGGGAACGTGATGACACACCAGGACTATACCGACACCGACAAGCTGGAGGATGTGAAGGTCCTCCATGGCATGGGCTATGCCCAGGAACTCGAGCGGCGAATGAGCCGCTTCTCCAATTTCGCCATCTCCTTTTCGATCATCTGCATTCTTTCCGGCGGTATCAACTCGCTGGCGCAGGCAACCGCGGGCGCGGGCGGGGCGGCCATCGGCATCGGCTGGCCGCTCGGCTGTCTGATTTCCGCGGTCTTCGCCATCGCAATGGCACAGATCAGCTCGGCCTACCCAACCGCAGGCGGCCTCTATCATTGGGGCTCGATCCTCGGCAATCGCGGTACGGGCTGGCTGACGGCCTGGTTCAATCTTCTGGGGCTCATCACCGTTCTCGGCGCGATCAACGTCGGAACCTATTATTTCTTCATCGGCGCATTCGGCGAATATCTCGGCATAGCCGACTCGACGACCGTGCGCGTCGTCTTCCTGGTCATCCTGACCGGTGCCCAGGCGCTCATCAATCACATGGGCATCGGGCTGACGGCAAAGCTGACGGATTTTTCCGGCTATCTGATCTTCGTAACGTCGATTCTCCTCGCCGTCGTCTGCCTTGCGGTAGCGGACAGCTACGATATCGGCCGCCTCTTCACCTTCTCGAACTATTCCGGCGAGGCGGGCGGCAATGTATGGCCCGCGACCTCGGGGACCTGGGTCTTCCTGCTTGGCCTGCTGCTGCCGATCTATACGATCACCGGCTATGACGCGTCGGCCCATACGTCCGAAGAGACGGTCAAGGCGGCATATTCCGTACCGCGCGGGATGATTTCGTCGGTCCTCTGGTCGGCCGTGTTCGGCTACATCATGCTTTGCTCCTTCGTGCTGATGATCCCGGACATGGATGCTGCCGCCGCGCAAGGATGGAACGTCTTCTTCTGGGCGATGAACGAGCAGGTCAATCCGCTGATCAAGGACATTCTCTATTTCCTGATCTTCATCTGCCAGTTCCTGTGCGGCCTGGCCACGGTCACCTCCGTCTCGCGCATGATCTTCGCCTTCGCGCGCGACAAGGGCCTGCCGGCATCGAAGGCGTTGTCGAAAGTCAGCCCGAAATATCGCACCCCCGTAGCCGCCATCTGGACCGGCGCGACACTGGCCGTGCTCTTCGTATGGGGCTCGTCGCTGGTTTCGATCGGCGAGACGCCTGTCTACACGATCGTCGTGTCCTGCACGGTCATCTTCCTGTTCTTCTCCTTCGCCATTCCGATCGCCCTCGGCTTGCTGGCATGGGGTACACCGAAGTGGAACCGCATGGGCCCCTGGGACATGGGCGAAGCGAAGTTCAAGCTCTTCGCGGTGCTCTCCATACTGGCGATGGTGCTGATCTTCATCCTCGGCATCCAGCCGCCCAATGATTGGGCGCTCTACATAACCGTCGGCTTCCTCATCGTGACGGCAGCCGTCTGGTTCTTCTTCGAGAAGCGCCGCTTCAAGGGTCCGCCCATCGGCGACGACGTTGCAAGACGTGCGGCCGAGATTGCCGCCGCCGAGAAAGCCGTAGGCGAACGCATCTGAGTGACCGGGGCGGCGGCATTGCCCGCTGCCCCTCCATTCCCCAACTCTAAGCATTGACGTTTTAAGGAAAGATCATGCCCGGACATTGGAGTTTCGACGAGTTAAAGCGTCATGTGACGAATGGTGAGATCGATACGGTTCTTGCCTGTTTCGTCGATATGCAGGGCCGCCTGATCGGCAAACGCTTCCATGCCAGTTTCTTCGTCGAATCCGCCCATGACGAAACCCATGGCTGCAATTATCTTCTTGCCAATGACATCGATATGGAGCCGGTACCCGGCTACAAGGCGGCGAGCTGGCAGCAGGGCTATGGCGATTTCGTCATCAAGCCGGACCTTTCGACGATCCGCCACATTCCATGGCTCGAGAAATGCGCGCTGGTGCTCTGCGATATTCTCGATCATCACCACCATGAGGATCTGGCGCATTCGCCGCGCGCGATCCTCAAACGGCAGCTCGCAAGGCTGAAAGAGCGCGGATACCTGGCCTATTTCGCCTCGGAGCTGGAATTCTATCTCTTCGACGAGACCTATGAGAGCGCCCGGGCGAAGAACTGGAAGGGCATGGCCACCGCCTCGCCCTATATCCAGGATTACGTGATCCAGATGACGACCAAGGAAGACGCCGTCATGCGCGCCATCCGCAATGGATTGTTCGATGCCGGTATCCCGGTGGAGAATTCCAAGGGCGAATGGGGTCCCGGGCAGGAGGAAATCAACGTCCGCTATGCCGAAGCGCTGGAAATGGCTGACCGCCACGTCATCATGAAGAATGGCTGCAAGGAGATCGCCACGCAGATGGGCAAGGCCATCACCTTCATGGCGAAGTACGATTATTCGCTCGCCGGCAGCTCCAGCCATGTCCACAACTCGCTGTGGAGCGCGGATGGCAAGACGCCGCTGTTCTACGACAAGAGCGCCGAATATACGATGTCGCCGCTCATGCGGCAGTGGGTGGCCGGGCAGTTGAAATATGCCAATGACTTCACCTATTTCCTCGCGCCCTACATCAACTCCTACAAGCGGTTCCAGGCAGGCACGTTTGCGCCGACGAAGAATGTCTGGAGCCTCGACAACCGCACGGCGGGCTTCCGCTTGTGCGGCGAGGGGTCGAAGGCCATCCGCATCGAATGCCGCATCGGCGGCGCCGATCTCAATCCCTATCTCGCTTTTGCAGGGCTGATCGCATCCGGGCTGGCGGGCATCGATGAAAAGCTGGAACTCGCCAAGCCGTTCCAGGGCGATGCCTATGGCGGTGCGCGCCTCAAAGAAATACCGAAGACATTGCGCGACGCCACGGAAGCGCTCGGCCGGTCGAAAATGCTTCGGGAAGCGCTGGGAGAAGAGGTGATCGAGCATTACCTCCATACGGCCCGCTGGGAGCAGTTCGAATATGACCGCCGCGTCACCGATTGGGAGTTGCATCGCGGCTTCGAACGGTATTGAAGAACCTGAACCCAGCAGAAGATCAGAGGGTATTTCCATGACCGAAACGGTCAAAATCATCTCGCCCGTCGATGGCACCATCTATGCGGAACGTCCCATTGCTACGGACAAGGCAGTCGAGGCCATTGTCGAAACGGCCCGCCAGGCCCAGGAAGCCTGGAGCCAGACCAGCATCGCCGAACGCGGACGCCTTTGCCTCGCCGCCCTTGATGCGCTTCTCGCGATGAATGACGAAATCGTGCCCGAAATCGCCTGGCAGATGGGCAGGCCGGTTCGTTATGGCGGCGAGAAGGGCGGCGTCGAGGAACGTACGCGCTATATGGTCGGCATCGCCGAACAGGCGCTGTCGCCGGTACTGGAAAATGACAGGCCGGGCTTCCGGCGCTATATCAAGCATGTGCCGCTCGGCGTCGTGATGGTGATCGCGCCGTGGAACTATCCTTATCTCACTGCGGTGAACACGATCATCCCGGCGCTCATGGCGGGCAACAGCGTCATCCTGAAACATGCGGCGCAGACGCTTCTCGTCGGCGAGCGCTTCGCCCAGGCGTTTGAAAGGGCCGGACTGCCGAAGGGCGTGTTCCAGAATGTCGTCCTCAGCCATCAGCAGACCGAGAAACTGCTCGGCTCGGGCCGGATCGACCATGTCAATTTCACCGGCTCGGTGGCCGGTGGCCGCGCCATCGAGAAGGCTGCGGCCGGAACCTTCATGACATTGGGACTGGAACTCGGCGGCAAGGATCCCGCCTATGTCCTGCCCGACGTCAATCTCGACCATGCCGTTGCCAATCTCGTCGATGGAGCCTTCTTCAACTCCGGGCAATGCTGCTGCGGTATCGAGCGCATCTATGTGCATGAAAGCGTCTATGACCGCTTCGTGGATGGCTTCGTCGACCTGACGAAGCAATATGTCGTCGGCAACCCGCTCGATCCTACCACGACCATGGGGCCGATGGCGCAGACCCGTTTCGCCGATCTCGTGCGCGAGCAGAAGGCCGAAGCGCTGCGCAAGGGTGCGAAGGCGCATGTGTCCATGAAGGTCGCCAATGATGGTGCCGGCTCGCCCTATCTCGCGCCTGAAGTCCTCACCGGCGTCGATCACCAGATGAGCGTCATGCGCGAGGAGAGCTTCGGGCCGATCGTCGGCATCATGAAGGTCCGCAATGATGAGGAGGCGCTGGCACTGATGAATGACAGCCAATACGGGCTGACCGCTTCGCTGTGGACGACGGATACGGATCGGGCGGCTGCGCTGGGCGACCGGATCGAGACGGGCACCGTATTCATGAATCGCTGCGATTATATCGATCCGGCGCTGGTATGGACCGGTGTCAAGGAGACGGGCAAGGGCGCCTCCATGTCCGCCATCGGCTATGGCAATCTCACCCGGCCCAAATCCTTCCACCTGCGCGAAGCCATCTGATCAAGAGAGACATGCAATGACCGAACTTGTTTCCAAATGGAATTACCCTACCACCGTGCGTTTCGGCGCCGGGCGGATCAAGGAATTGCCGGAGGTCCTCGAAGCGACGGGCATCGCAAACCCGCTGTTCGTGACCGATCCCGGCCTCGCCCGCCTGCCCGTGGTGGCATCCGCATTGAAGATACTGAACGACGCCAATATCCCGCATGGCGTATTCTCCGACGTAAAGCCCAATCCGGTGGAAGCCAATCTGACTGCCGGCATCGCGGTGTTCAAACAGGGTGGCCATGACGGCGTCATCGCATTTGGCGGCGGTTCGGCGCTGGATCTCGGCAAGCTCATTGCGTTTCAGGCGGGGCAGACAAGGCCGGTCTGGGATTTCGAGGATATCGGCGACTGGTGGACGCGCGCGGATGCCGCTTCCATCGCTCCGATCATCGCCGTGCCGACAACTGCCGGCACGGGCTCGGAAGTGGGGCGCGCAGGCGTCATCACCAATGAAGCAACCCACACGAAGAAGGTGATCTTCCATCCCAAGCTCTTGCCGGCGATCGTGATTGCCGATCCGGAGCTTTCCGTCGGCATGCCGCCCTTCATCACAGCGGGCACGGGCATGGATGCTCTCGCCCATTGCCTTGAGGCCTATTGCGCGCCGGGCTACCACCCGATGGCCGATGGTATCGCCGTGGAGGGAATAAGGCTTGTGTTCGAGAACCTGCCCAAGGCTTTCGCCGATGGCAGCGACCTTACGGCGCGCGCCCACATGATGAGCGCCGCGGCCATGGGGGCTACGGCGTTCCAGAAGGGATTGGGCGCGATCCACTCCCTGTCGCATCCGATTGGCGCCATCTACGACACCCATCATGGCATGACCAATGCTGTCTTCATGCCCTATGTGCTGGCGTTCAATCGCCCTGCCATCGAGCCCCGCATAGAACGCCTCGCCAGTTATATCGGCATTGCGGGCGGATTCGACGGGTTTGCCGATGCGATTCTGAACCTGCGCAGGCAACTCGACGTGCCGCACGCTCTCGGCGGTCTGATCAAGGATCTCGACATGAGCGAAGACCAGAAGGAACGGATCGCGGCCATGGCGATCGTCGATCCGACTGCTGGCGGCAATCCGGTCGAACTTACCAAAGAAGCGGCGCTCAAGCTGCTGAATGAGGCCATCGCAGGATAGTCGCCAAGCATCGGGGCCGGATCGGCCCCGTTCGCCGGTCAGTGGCCCAGCACAAGGAGATCCTTGGCCGCAAGGCTTACCTTGACGTCTTCGCCCGGAGCGGGCGGCGGGGCGCTCGGATTGTTGAACGTATCGAACGACACCGTGTTCTGTCCGAGCGATGCGCGGATTCGGATCACCGAGCCGAGGAAATGCACGCTGTTGATCCTGCCGTCCAGCGTCACCTCGCGAGCCGCACTGGCAGCTCCAAGGCTCACAGCTTCCGGGCGCACGGCAAGCGAGATCTGGTCGCCTGCCTTGTGGCCGTTCAGTCGTGGCCCAAGCGCAACGTCGCAGCCGTCAATGGTGATGATGCCGGCGGCGGCATCGCGGACGGTCGCATCGAGCATGTTGAGCGTTCCGACAAAGGAAGCGACGAAACGCGACGCCGGCTGATTGTAGATTTCGAACGGAGCGCCGACCTGCTCGGCTCGCCCTTCGTACATGACCACGATACGATCGGAGATCGACAGCGCTTCTTCCTGATCATGCGTGACGAAGATCGTGGTAATACCCAATTTGCGCTGTATCGAGCGGATTTCCTCGCGCAGGGACACGCGGATCTTCGCATCTAGTGCCGATAGCGGCTCGTCCAGCAGCAGGACCTGCGGCTTGGTGGCAAGCGCCCGTGCCAGCGCGACACGCTGCTGCTGTCCGCCGGAAAGCTGATAGGGGTAGCGGTCGGCCAGATGGTCGAGCTTGATGAGGGTCAGCATTTCGCGAACGGTCGCATCGATCTCGGCCTTGGGCTTTTTGGCGACTTTCAGGCCAAAGGCGACATTCTGCGCCACCGTCATGTTCGGGAACAGGGCGTAGGCCTGGAAGACCATGCCGATATTTCTCTGGTTGGGCTTGAGATTGACCACATCATTGCCGCCAATGCTGATCATGCCGGCGCTCGGGGTTTCGAAGCCCGCCACCATCCGCAGGACCGTGGTCTTGCCGCAACCGCTCGGTCCAAGCAGCGAGATGAACTCCCCCTTGTCGATGCTGAGATTGAAATCGTGCACGACAGTCGTGGAATTGAAGCTTTTTCTCAAATGGCTGATGGTTAGAAATGACATGAATCGATCCGATATTTATCGCCGCGTTGCCGCGAGCGATTTGTTGAGACGGGTGACGATCTGAATAAGCCCCATGCAGATCCAGGTGATGGCGAAAGCGATCACCGCAAGTGCAGCCGGTTCATAGGCGCGATTGGCGCCGATAAGCTGCAGGAACGGTCCGAAGGCCGGGCGGTTCAACAGCGCAGCCATGGTGAATTCCCCGATCACGATGGCGAAGGTGAGAAACGCGCCTGAAAGAACCGCCACCAGTACATTTGGCAGGATGATGCGCGACATGATGGTAATGCGGCTTGCGCCGAGACTTTCCGCCGCCTCCGTCAGGGTGCGGATATCGATGGCGCCGAGGCCGGTATCGACCGCGCGGTACATATAGGGCATGGCGAGCATGGTGTAGCCGAAGACCAGCAATATGTTCGTGCCCATCGCCGAACCGGTGAGCGGCAGGAGCGACGATGTGTTGTAAAGGCGGATATAGCCAAAGACGACGACGATCGCCGGGATCACGAGCGGCAGCAGCGTGATGAATTCAAGGAATGGCCGCCAGCGCGGCAGGCGCAGGCGGACCCAATAGGCGGTCGGAACCACGAGCAGCACGCCGACCAGTATCGTCACCAGCGCCATGACGACAGAATAGCCGAAGGTGGCCTGGAAGCGAGGATCGCTCAGGATGACCCAATAGGCGTCGAGGGAATAGGCGCCGCGCCGCATCCGCAGGGAGAATTCAAGCGTGCCGATGAGCGGAACGACGAAATAGACGATGCCGAATGCCAGCGCCAGCCAGGACCAGAAGCGATTGACCTTCATTTCAGCCACCGTTCGCTGCGGGCGCGCATCCAGATGTAGACCGCATTGGAAAGGCCCGTCACCACGATCATGCCGAAGGCGAGAGCGTAGCCGAGATGGGGGTCTTGAAGGACATCGCCGCGGATCTGCGCGAAAAGGACGATCGGCACGATGCTCAGGGAAGACCCCGTGAGGGCGTAAGCCGTTGCTATCGCGCCGAAGGAATTGGCGAAGAGCAGCAGCATGGTGCCGAGCAGGGCGGGCCACAGGATCGGGAAGGCGACCATGCGCCAATATTGAGGGCCGGTGGCGCCGAGGATGAGCGCCGCTTCCTTCCACTCCTTCTTCAGCCCGTCCAGCGCGGGCGTGATGATGAGGATCATCAGCGGGATCTGAAAATAGAGATAGGTCAGCGTCAGGCCCCAGAAGCTCAAAAGGTTGAAGCCATGGGCATAGAGATTGAAGCCGAAAACATTATAGAGCAGCGAGGTCACGAGCCCCGTCCGTCCCAACGTAGCCAGAAAGGCGAAGGCAAGCGGCACGCCGGCGAAATTGGAAGCGACGCCGGAGAAAGTCATCAATGGCGCGCGAATCCAGCCGGGAAGCCCGCCGAGAGTGACGGCGGCCGCGACGCAGAAGCCGATGACCGCACCGAGAATTGCCGAGGCCAGTGAAATGCGGATCGAGATCCAGTAGGCGTCAAGGATCGAGGGCTGAAACAGATTGATGATATTGGCGAGGGTGAAACCGCCTTCATTGTCCTGAAAAGCACCGGCGACGAGGTAGATTGTCGGCCAGATGAGGAAAAGAACGGCAAAAATGATGAAGGGCATGACGCCAAGCCAATCAAGCGACATGCGCTTGCGCCTTGGTACCGGCGGCGGGGCTGGAGCATCCAGTTCAGTAGCTGCACTCATGGTTCCGGTGCTGACTTTCGATTGCCAAATGGCGGAAACGGCCAGTCACGCCTGACGTGCCGGGCCATGTCCGCCTTGGGTTCAGAAACGGAGAACCCCGCTTTCACGGGGTTCTCGCTCCATCATTACTTGACGTTGGCGCCGACGACCTTGTCCCATTCCTTGGTGATGACTTCCTTTGCGGCAGCCTGTTCATCAAGCGTCGGGAAAATGGCCTTCTCGTAGGCTGCAGCCGGTGGCAGCTTGTCGAGCAGTTCCTTCGGGACCTTGTTGTTCTTGACGAGGTCGTTGAAGCGGATCGGGTGGCAATAGCCCTTCAGCCAGGTCAGCTGGCCCTCGTCGGAGTAAAGATACTCCATCCAGAGCTTGGCGGCGTTGGGGTGCGGCGCGTAGGCGCTGATCGCCTGGACATAGACGCCGGCAACGACGCCCGAAGCCGGAACGACGACTTCAACCGGGGGATTGCCTTTCAGCGTATCGCGACCGGAAAGCGCATTGTAATCCCAATTGATCACGATCGGAGTCGCGCCCTGCGCCAGCGTTCCGGACTTGCCGATGACCGGAACGAAATTGCCCGCCTTGTTCATTTCGGCAAAATATTTGAGGCCGGCTTCGCCGGCCGCCTTGCCGGCAGCGGCGCCAGTGGACAGACCCGCAGCCGATACGGCGAGGATCGCCTGGTTGGACGCCCGCGGGTCGCCTGCCAGAGCAACGGCATTGGCATATTCGGGCTTCAACAGGTCCGACCAATCCTTGGGAACGGTCTTGACGATGTCGGTGTTCACCTGGAACGACAGAACGCCGTAATAGTCACCATACCAGTGGCCGTCGGCATCCTTCACGTTTTCCGGGATGGAGTCCCAGGTGCTGACCTTGTAGGGCATGGTCAGGCCGTCGGTCTTGGCGGAGGGGCCGAAGGCGAAACCGACGTCGATCACATCGGGAGCCTGCGGGCCCTTATTGTCCTTGTTTGCCTTGATGGCCTCGATTTCGTCGCCCGAACCCGCGTCCGGATTGAGCTCATTGACTTCGATCCCGTATTTGGCCTTGAAGCCCGCGATCATGTCGCCATAGGCGCACCAGTCATGCGGAAGGGCGATCGTCGTCAGCGTGCCTTCCTTCTTCGCGGCTTCGACAAGCTCGGCCGGCGCGTCGGCAAATGCGATCGATGTGCTTGCGAAGAGTACGGCAGTGGTCAGCGCGGTGAAGCGCCTTGAATTGGCAATCATTTTTTTACACCCCTTTAAGCTTACGTCATTGGCTCTGGTTCGACGCCAGCACCCGATATAGGTCTCTCGTATCAATTAGATGACACACCTATAACGAGTGGGAACGCGAACTCTCCCTGAGCAGTAAGAGGAGTGAACCACTTTTTCGGCGGCTTAGCAATTCGGCTCTATGCTAAAAGCTATGTGTCTGGGAAGGCGAACGTTTTTCCGATAAGGCGTCCGCGCGTGGCGGTGATTTTTGTCCGCATGCCGGAGGATTTGGCCGCGCGATCATGCGGGCTGCTTTCGCCCTCGAAAGCGCCCGCACGAAAACGGCTCTAATGGCCTCCGCCGCCACCGGCGGCAGGGGCGCCGGGCTTGCGCATCATCACCGCAAATACGGCGAGCGACGCGAAGAGCAAGGTGAGGATATAGAACACGTCCATGAATGACAGAATGGATGCCTGTTGATGCACCATGCCGGAGATCCTGCTCAAGGCGGTAAGGTCGCCATCAAGGCCATGGGAGGCGAAGTTTCGCGACATGGTCTCCATCATACCCTCCGCCTCGGGATTGCCCCAGCGGACATTCTCCGACAATTGGGCGTAGTGGATCGCATTCCTGTCCGTCAGGATCTGGTTTATGACGGCAAGCCCTACGGCCCCGCCGAGATTGCGCGTGAGGTTGAACAGGCCGGAGGCGTTCTTGAGCCGGGCAGGGGGCAGCGTCCCGAGCGCAAGATTGTTGATCGGCACCATGCACAGCATCAGCGACACGCCGCGGAACAGCTGCGGTACCAGCAATTCGTAGAAATCCCAGTCTGCGGTCAGATGGGTCATGGTCCATGTGCCGACGCCGAAGCCGATGAAACCGATCATGATCATGATGCGCGGATCCATGCGCCCGGAAAGGAAGCCGGCGATGGGCGCCGTCATGAACATGGCAAGTCCGCTGACGAACAGGGCTTCGCCGATCATCAGGGCGTCGTAGCCCCTGATCTGGCCGAGATAGACGGGGTAAAGGTAGGTCAGCCCGTAGAGCCCGATGCCGAGCACGAAGGAGAAGGCCGAGCCAAAGGCGAAATTCAGGTTCTTGAAGGCGAAAAGATCGACGATTGGCTGCTCCGCGGTGAAGGCGCGGTAGAAAAAGACGATGCCGCCGATGACCATGACAATGCTGCAATAATAGACGGCATGGTCCTGGAGCCAGTCATTGCGCGGACCTTCTTCGAGCACATATTCAAGCGAACCGAGAAAGGCTGCCATGCCGGCCAGGCCCCACCAGTCGAACTTGTTCAAAAGCGAGCGGTCGCCCTTGTCGAAATCGATCAGGTTCCAGGTGGCGATGGCGACCGCGATGCCGGGGATCACATTGACGAGGAAGAGCCAGTGCCAGGAAAAGGCGTGGCTGAGATAGCCGCCGACCGTCGGGCCGATCGTCGGCGCCAGCGTTGCCACGAGGCCGATCATCGGCGATACGATGGAGCGCTTGGAAGGCGGGAATATCGTGAATGCCGCGGCGAACACGCTCGGGATCATCCCGCCGCCGATGAAACCCTGTATGGCGCGGTAGACGATCATCTGATCGATATTGGTGGCGGTCGCGCAGAGAACGCTTGCGGCGGTGAAGCCGGCGGCGGATACCGAGAACAGGATGCGCGTGGAGACCAGCCGTCCGAGGAAGCCGGACAGGGGGATCATGATCACTTCGGCGATCAGATAGGACGTCTGCACCCAGGATATCTCGTCCGAGCTGGCGCTCAGCCCCGCCTGGATTTCGGCAAGCGAGGCGGAAACGATCTGGATATCGAGAATGGCCATGAACATGCCGAAGACCATGGCGAGAAAGGCGATAGCCTTTTTCGGATCAATGCGGTCTTCGGGAATGGCCGGGGAGACCGGGCCTCCACCTGCCGTCGTTGCGTCTGCCATGATCCTGGCTCCAATGCCGCGCTTTTCTTGTGTGCCGGTGCCTTATTTCGCCGGTGTCGTGCGGGTATCCACATCGACGATGACGCTGAGGCCGGCCTGCAGCTTGCCGCTCGCCAGGGCGTCTTCCGGCAAGGCAATGCGGACGGGAACGCGCTGCACGACCTTGGTGAAGTTGCCGGTGGCGTTTTCAGGCGGCAAGAGCGAGAACACCGCGCCTGAAGCGGGGGCGACCGAGGCGACAGTGCCTTCGAACTCATCGCCGTCCAGGGCATCGACCCGGACGTGAACCTTCTGCCCGACTTCGATATCCCGAAGCTGGGTTTCCTTGTAGTTCGCATCGATATAGAGCGCATTGACGGGCACGAGGGCCGCAAGTCTCTGGCCGGAGCTGACGAGATCGCCCTTCTTGGCGGAGAGATTGCCGATCACGCCGTCAACGGGGGCGCGCAGGACCGTGAAGCTCAGGTCGCGCGCGGCCTTGTCCTTCGAAAGCTCGAGCGATGCTATTGCGCTCTGCGCTTCCTGGTACTGGGCCTCCAGAACGGCAATATTGGCCGTGGCGCTGGCGATCTGCGCGTCAGCGGATGCGAGGTTGGCCTTGGCCTGGTCGAGCGCTGCCGTTGCCTCGTCCAGCTGTGACTGCGAAGCGAATTTGGTGGTGTGGAGCTGGCTGGCGCGCACGGAAGCGGCCTGCGCATTGGTCAGGACGGCCTGCGCGCTCAACTTGCCCGCCTCTGCCTGCTTGAGCGAGGCACGCGCGGCATCGGTCTGCGCCTTGATGCGATCAAGCGAGAGCTTCTGCGTGACGATCTGGGCCTCTGCCTGCTTTTCCGCTATCGTATAATCGCCACTGTCGAGCGTAATCAGCGGGTCGCCTGCCTTTACGCGTTGATTGGCAACGACGTTGATCGTATCGATATAACCGGTGACTTTCGGCGCAATTGTCGTGATATCGCCCTGGATGTAGGCATCGTCCGTCGATACCATGAAGCGGCCGGTGGTCCAGTAGTCATATCCGAACCAGGCGCCTCCGGCGAGGGCGGCGACGAGGATCGTCGTCAGGATGAGGCGCTTCCGCGACCGCTTCGGCGGCGCCGGCGGGGCGGAAGTCGTTACATCGTGCTGCGGAGCCTCGGCATGCGCGGGGGTCTCTGTCTTGGCTGCGGGTGCGGGAAACGGACGGATTTCCGCCTCGTTCTTAGCTTTGGTTGCAGGCATTTTCGGCGTCTTTCTTGGGAGTGCACTCATAGTTGAATGACTGAACCGTTCGGTTCGATCGTTGACATAGCGCAAATGAAAGAGCATATCAAGTGGATCGAACCGGCTGGTTCGAAATAAATAAGAGGAAACGAAAAGGAATGTCTTCAACGAAGACCCAGGCAAAGCCCCATCTTCTCGCATGTGCGCTTGAAGAAGCGATGGCCAACGAAAAGCAGGGCCGCCCGGGTGCGGGGCAGGACCCCGCCAAGCGCCAGCAGATTCTTGAAGGGGCCGACAGGGTATTTTCGCAGATGGGGTTCGATGCAGCCAGCATGAACGACATCACGCGCGAAGCGGGCGTGTCCAAGGGCACGATCTATGTCTATTTCGACAGCAAGGAAGAGCTCTTCATGGAGCTTTGCATCCAGTATCGCGACAAGTTCTTCAGCGGCGTCCACTCCGCGCTGGAGGGCGAGCGCGACATACGGGAGGCCCTGATCGCCTTCGGGATGGCGCTATCGATGAAGGTCACGTCGGACGTCGTCATTCGCGCGCAGCGGGTCGTCATCGGCGTCGCCGAACGCATGCCCTCGCTCAGCCGCAGCTTCTATGAGCAGGGCCCGAAGCGCGGGCAGGCCCTCGTGCGGGGATGGCTGGAAAAGCGTGTCGCGGCAGGCGACCTCGAAATCGACGATCTCGACCTTGCGACCTATCAATTGTCCGATCTGATGGTCAGTGGCATTTTCAAGCGCCGGCTTTTCGGCTGCATGGACGACCCGCCATCGGATGAAGTTGTGCGGAAAACCGTTACGTCCGGCGTCGATATGTTCCTCAAGGCCTATCGCAAGCGCTAGGTCAGGCGGCGGCGCAATTTGCGCAAGTGCCGCGAATCTCGATCGTGGTCTTCGATGGCTTGAAGCCGCTGGCCCTTGTCCATTCCCGCACCCGTGCGGTGATTTCGTCGTCGGAAAATTCCGTCACCTGACCACAATTCTCGCAGATGGCGAACGCAGTCATGCCATGGCTGTGGCCATGGGCATGCGAACAGGCGACGAAGGCGTTGATGCTCTCCAGCCGGTGGACCATGCCGTAGTCCAGCAGCTTGTCGAGCGCACGATAGACCTGCAGCGGTGCCCGGAACCCTTCCGGCCGGAGCTGGTCCAGTATCGTATAGGCGCTGAGGGGGCCATCGGCGCGCGTGAGCGCATTCAGCACCAGCGACTGGTTCTTGGTCAGCTCATGCGTCGTTGTCATAACAGTTCTCTCCGATATGCAATCAATGAGATAGGAAATATTTTTCCGTGCCGCCAGCGGGTTATTGCGCGGATCGGCGTCAATGGCAATTTTGTTTCACTCTCCACATGGTTGAGAGCCTTCAAGGTTGACTAATGTAATAACATCACATAGGAACGGTCAAGGATGCTCCCCCGGAGCCATGGCCTGTGGCCTCAACATGTGCTGGCGAGCCGAATTTTAAATGAACGAGACAAGCCTGATATTCCGCGATCTGACGCTGGGTTATAATAGCCATCCTGCGGTGCATCACCTCAGTGGCACCGTGCGGCGAGGTTCCCTGACGGCCGTCGTCGGCTCGAACGGCTCGGGGAAATCGACGCTGATGAAGGGTATCGTCGGCGTTCTTAAGCCGATGGCCGGCAGCTGCATCGTGGCAAGCGGACAGAAGATCGCCTACCTGCCACAGCAGTCGGAACTCGACCGCTCCTTCCCGGCACGGGTGGTGGATCTCGTGTCGCTGGGCCTCTGGCCGAAGCGCGGTCTTCTTGGACGGCATACGGGCGAGGACCAGGCGAATGTCTCGCGTGCGTTGCTGGCCGTGGGGCTGGGCGGTTTCGAGAAACGGCCCATCGACACGCTTTCGGGCGGGCAATTGCAAAGGGCGCTGTTCGCGCGCGTCTTGCTGCAGGATGCCGATATCATCCTGCTTGACGAACCATTCAACGCGATCGATGCGAAGACGGTTTCCGACCTGATCGGGCTCATCAAGCATTGGCATGGCGAAAACCGCACGGTGATGGTGGTCGTCCATGATCTGGATCTGGTGCGGCAGCATTTCCCGGAAACGCTTCTGCTGGCGCGCAAGCCGGTCGCATGGGGCGCGTCGCGCGAGACGCTGATGCCGGCAAATCTGCTGCAGGCGCGGCAGTTTCACGAGGCATGGGAGGAGAATGCCGATTGGTGCCATGACGATCCGGTGCATGACCACCCGGGGCATGACCACCCGGGGCATGACCGCTCGGGCCACGTCCATGATGGCGGACATGATGACGGGTCGAAGGCAGCATGATCATGTATGAAACCTTGATCGAGCCCTTCGTCAGATACAGCTTCATGCAGCGTGCTCTGCTTGGATCGCTGGCGCTCGCGCTGGGTTCCTGTCCGGTCGGCGTGTTCCTGATGCTCAGGCGGATGAGCCTGACAGGCGATGCCATGGCCCACGCCATCCTTCCGGGCGCAGCAGTCGGCTTCTTGCTTTACGGCCTGCAGATCGTGCCGATGACCCTCGGCGGTCTCGCAGCGGGCATTGTCGTCGCACTCGGCGCAGGCGCGGTCTCGCGTTTCACTATCCAGAAGGAGGATGCTTCACTCGCGGCGTTCTATCTGATTTCACTGGCGCTTGGCGTGATGATCGTCTCGCTGCGAGGGTCGAACGTCGATCTGATGCACGTTCTGTTCGGTTCGGTGCTTGCGCTGAACAATGACGCCTTGACGCTGATCGGCACGGTGTCGCTGTTGAGCGTGGTGACATTGATGTTCTTCTGGCGCGGACTCGTCGCCGAGTGTCTCGATCCCCTGTTTCTGCGTTCGGTCAGCCGCATCGGCACGCCGGTGCACTTCATCTTCCTGGCTCTGGTCGTCCTCAATCTCGTTGCCGGGTTCCAGGCACTGGGCACATTGCTGGCGGTCGGCCTGATGATGCTGCCGGCTGCCGCGGCGCGGTTCTGGACGACGCGTGTCGGCCCGATGTGCCTTCTCGGCATCGCACTGGGCATTTGCTCCTGCATCGTCGGGTTGCTCATCTCCTATCATTTTGCCGCTCCTTCAGGACCGGCGATCATCCTCTCCGCCGGCGGGGCATATGTCGTCTCGTTCCTCGCCGGCTCCGGCGGGGTCCTTCGAAGCCGCATCCGCCCCCATCGTCACAAGACTGCCTAACGACCTGCATAAGGAAGCTCGATATGAAAAAATCCATCAAACTCGCCGCGTTATTGAACGTTATAGCATTACTTGGCGGCTATACTGCCGCCCATGCGGACAATCTGAAGGTAGTCGCAAGTTTCTCGATCATCGCGGATTTCGCCAGGAATGTCGGTGGTGACAGGATCGAACTAACCACCCTCGTGGGGCCGAACGGCGACGCCCATGTCTATGAGCCCCGGCCTGCGGATGCGGCAGCTTTAAGCTCTGCCGATGTGATCCTGGTGAATGGCCTGCATTTCGAAGGGTTTCTGCCGCGTCTGGTCGAGGCCAGCGCGACAAAGGCGCCCATCGTCGAACTCACCAAGGGGATCGAGCCGCTCAAGTCCGAAGCGGAAGAGCATGAGCATGGCCATGCGGAAGGCGAGCATGCCGAGCACAAGGAAGAGCATGCGGGCCACGATCACGGGGCCTATGATCCGCACGCGTTCCAATCGATCGCCAATGCGAGAATCTATGTCAGGAACATCGTCGACGCCTTCTGCGCCGCGGATGCGAAAGGCTGCGAAACCTACAAAGCCAATGGAACGGCCTATGACAAACAGCTGGAAGCGACCGAGGCGGATGTAAAGGCGGCCATCAATGCCATCCCGCAGGAAAAGCGGCTGGTCATCACCTCGCATGATGCCTTCGGCTATTTCGAGCGTGCCTATGGGCTGAAATTTCTGGCACCTGAAGGCATTTCCACGGATTCGGAAGCTTCGGCAGCAGATATCGCAAAGCTCATCGAACAGGTCCGGGAAGACAAGGCATCGGCCATTTTCGTGGAGAATATCACCAATCCGCGCCTGATCGAGCAGATTGCGTCGGAAACCGGGCTCGCCATGGGCGACGAGCTGTTTTCGGACGCGTTGTCCAAGCCGGGCGAGGGTGCTGGCACCTATATCGAGATGATGGAACACAATGCCGAGGCCTTCAAACGGGCTATCGTCGACAAGAGCTGACAAGGCAGGACGAGCGGAGTTCCGACAGGACTCCGCTCTCTTTTTGCCTGAGAATGTAATGTTATTACATATGAGAAAGAGAACTGGGATGATGGAGTATAAGCGAAAATTGCCCGTGACGGTGCTGTCAGGCTTCCTTGGCGCAGGAAAGACGACACTGCTCAATCATATCCTGCACAATCGCGAAGGCCGGCGTGTCGCCGTGATCGTCAATGATATGAGCGAGGTGAATATAGACGCGGCGCTGCTGCGCGATGGCGGCGCCAACCTTTCTCGAACCGAGGAGCAATTGGTCGAGCTCACCAATGGCTGCATCTGCTGCACCTTGCGCGACGATCTGCTGGCGGAAGTAAGGCAGCTCGCGAGCCAGCACCGGTTTGACAATCTGATCATCGAATCGACCGGCATATCGGAGCCGCTGCCCGTTGCATCGACGTTCGAGTTCAGGGACGAGGATGGCAACAGCCTTTCCGACATTGCCAGGCTCGACGCCATGGTGACAGTGGTCGACGCTGCCAACCTCCTGAAGGATTATGCTTCGAGCGACTTTCTGCGCGACCGCGGAGAGTCGCTCGGCGATGACGATAACAGGACGCTGATCGACCTCCTGGTCGATCAGATCGAGTTCGCCGACGTGGTGGTCTTGAACAAACTGTCTTCGGCCAGCCCCGAGGATCGCGCATCCGCCCGCAAGATCATCCGGGCGCTCAATCCCGATGCTCGGCTGATCGAGACGGACTTTGCGAGAGCACCCCTGCAAGCAGTGCTTGATACGAACCTGTTCGACTTCGACAAGGCGCATCAGCATCCATTATGGTTCAAGGAACTGCACGGTTTTGCCGAGCATGTCCCCGAGACCGAGGAATATGGCGTCCGTTCCTTCGTCTACCGCGAACGGCGTCCATTCGACCCGGCGAAATTTCACGGTTTCATGAACCGTCAATGGCCGGGTGTCATCCGCTCGAAAGGCTTTTTCTGGCTCGCGACACGGCCAGACCATGTCGGTGAACTGAGCCAGGCGGGTGCGCTGGTCCGCACCGAACGGAGGGGATTGTGGTGGTCGTCGATCGCCCGCAACCGTTGGCCTGACGCGCCGGAATGGCATGCGGCCATGCGGTCATACCTCGATCCCGTATGGGGCGACAGGCGGCAGGAGCTTGTCTTCATTGGGGTCGATACGATGGATGAGGCGCAACTGCGGGCAGAACTCGATGAATGCCTGGTGGATGCCACGGATTTCACACCGCACCTCTGGCAAGACCTGGTGGACCCATTCCCGAGCTGGCTGCGAAAGGCCGGATGACATGCAGGGCCAGCTCGCAAACCTCATCAGGAAGGCATCATCATTGATACGCGTTTCATCGTCCGGGAGTGCGCCGTCGCAGGCAGGCGCCAACGGCTTCGCCTGCGACAGCCCGGTCGGCGAAGGGACCCGGGCCAAGAACGAAAACAGTCAGGAACAATGTTCCTGTCTGTTGCCGCATCCGTCAGATAAACATGGCTGATGCGTTCGTCGAGGTGATGCGGACCTTGCCTATGTTGCGTCCTTCCATCTCGACGATCTCATACTCGTAATCATCGACCGTCAGCTTCTCGCCTTGCACCGGTATGTGGCCGAGATTCCACAAGATATAACCGGCAAGCGTGGTGTAGCGGTCGCCTTCATCCACGAGGTCCCTGTCGATAAGCCCGCCGAGGCGGCGAATATCGATATAGGCATCGACGATCATGCTTCCGTCTTCGGAGCGTTCCAGGATAGGGCTTTCCTCGCCCTCTTCCGGGAAATCGCCGGCAATGGCTTCAAGAATGTCCGTCGGCGTCACCACGCCTTCGAAGGAGCCATGTTCGTCGAGAACAATACCCATTTGCACCGATGAACCGCGCAGTTGCTCCATCACCCGCAGGACATTGGCGTTCTCATGCAGGATGAGAGGCTGGCGGGTGACCTTCTCCCAGTCGATCTTGCCGCCATCGAGAATGGCGAAGAGCAGGTCCTTGGTCAGGGCGACGCCGACGAAATCCTCGACACGTCCACGCGCAAGCACCACGCGGCTATGCGCAAGCGTGCGGATTTCCGCCAGAAGCTCCTCATTGGACTCGTCGAGGTCGAGCCATTCAACTTCGTTGCGCGGCGACATGATCGACCGCACGGGCCGTTCCACCAGATCGAGCACGCCGCGGATCATCTCCTTCTCTTCCGGATGGAAGACATCGCCCGCCGCGCTATGTTCGGCGATGACGTCGAGCGTATCGGCGTGGGGCGTCTCGCCGTTCCTGCCGCCGCCGAGGAGGCGCAGCACCGCGCCGGCGGTACGGTCTCGCAGATCCATCGTCGTGATGCGCTTCTCGCGATTATGGCGGCCGACCTGATTGGCGGCCTCGATCAGCACCGAGAAGCCGATTGCCGCGTAGAGATAGCCCTTCGGTATATGGAAGCCGAAGCCTTCAATGATGAGGCTGAAGCCGATCATCATAAGGAAGCCGAGACACAGGATGACGACCGTGGGGTGGCGGTTGACGAAGGTCATCAGGGGCTTGGACGCCAGCATCATGACGCCGACCGCGATGACGACTGCGATCATCATCACTTCGAGATGTTTCACCATGCCGACTGCCGTGATCACGCTGTCGAGCGAGAAGATCGCATCGAGGACGACGATCTGGGCGATGACCTGCCAGAAGACGGCATGGACGACATTGGTCTCCTTGGCCGAAAGATCGCCCTCGAGGCGCTCATGCAGCTCCATCGTGCCCTTGAACAGCAGGAATATGCCGCCGAGGATGAGGATGATGTCGCGGCCGGAGAAGCCAAAACCGGCAATCGTGAAGAGCGGCTGCGTCAGCGTTACCACCCATGAAATCGACGCAAGCAGCAGAAGCCGCATCAGCAATGCCAGCGACAGGCCGACGACGCGGGCGCGGTTGCGTTGATCCGGGGGAAGCTTGTCGGCGAGAATGGCGATGAATACGAGGTTGTCGATGCCAAGGACGATCTCAAGCACGACAAGCGTCGCGAGACCAATCCAGGCATTGGGGTCGGCAAGCCACTCTAAAGTCAGATCCATTGGAAAAACGGGTCCTTGTGGGAAATTTGAAAAGGGGGCGCTGGCATATGGGCGAGCAGGACCATGCCGCTGGCATCAACCGGCAGGGAATGTGACTTAGACGTGGATCGGTGGACATGCTGACGCCGCGGTTGCGGGGTCAGCTTGCTTCGCAAGTCCGGACTCGGCGGTTCTTCAGATTGTTCGTCCGGCATCGATGCGCGGTCAGTCGTCCCTGTTTGGCTGGCAATGTGTATATATGAGGCTACAGCGCCAGATCGACATATAATGGCAGTCTCGTGCCCATGGTTCAAGAGGCTGCGGCCAGAAAGGCCAACGGGCGATCAGCCGGCGAAGCCGCCCTCGTCGAGAAAAGCCTGTTCTGCCGGCGTCGTCTGGCGCCCCAATATTGCGTTGCGGTGAGGAAACCGCCCGAAGCGCTGGATGATATCATAGTGATCATGCGCATATTCGAGGTTCGAAGGCGAACCGCCGCGGCACAGTTCGACGCAGCGCCGCTGGTCATCCACGTCTTCGGAGTGCATGAAGGGCAGATAGAGAAATCCGCGCACCTCCTGTTCCAGGGTCAGGTCATGGCCACGCTCCAGTGCGATCCGGGCGTAGTGGCGTGCCAGATGATCGGTGGCGTACATATGTCCAGTGCCGCGGAAGGCGTTGCGCGGATATTGGTCGAGCAGCACCATCAGCGCCAGCGCGCCTTCCGGCGTTTCCACCCAGTTCTCGTATTCCCGGCGTGCGGCGGCAAAATGCCGGTCGAAGAACCGGGCGCGGAAATCATCGTCGAACGCATCGTCCTTCTCGAACCACTTCGCAGGGCCGGCTTCGCGCCAGAACCCAGTGATTTCCGTGATGGCGGAATCGTTCATGTCCGTCATGCCCGCTCCTATCGATCCGTATCCAGTGCAAGCGGCAAGACGCTGGCCGTCTCTTCGCTCAGCGCCCGCCCCGTTTGTTTCGGCTTGATCAGCGGGCCGGGGACGGGGGCGTTGCCCTTCATCAGATCCCCGCCCGCATAGATGCCGCCCGCCAGCTGCAGGTCCAGGCGTTCATCGTCGCGCCTGCGAATATCGGCAATGACCTCGGCGGCTTCGTCAGGATCGACGCCAAGACCGACCAGCGTTCTTTCGCCAAAGGTCAATGCCGATTCGAAGGTCTCGCGAACCTGGTATTCGACGCCGGCATTGATGAGTTCGAGCGTATTGCCGCGGTCGTAGGACCGCGCATAGATCTGCAGCAACGGGAATTCCGACTTGATCAGCCGCACGACGGTCAGGATCGTTTCCGGCTTGTCCACGCAGACAAGCACTGCCTGCGCGCGCCCTGCGCCAGCGGCGTGCAGTATGTCGAGGCGTGTGCCGTCACCATAATAGACCTTGAAGCCGAATTGCGCCGCCGCCTGTATCATCTCGACGTCATTGTCGATGATCGAGACATCGACTCCGCGCAGAAGCAGCGGTTGGCTGGCAATCTGCCCGAACCGGCCGAAACCGATGACGAGGACGCGCCCCGAGAGGTTCTCGGCCACATCGACGCCGTCGAGCGACTGTTTCTGCGTGCCCAGGAACGCACGCATGGCGATGATGGCCAATGGGGTAAGGACCATGGAAATGATGATGATGGCGGTCAGGATCGCATTTTCCTGCCCATCCAATATGCCGACATTGGTCGCGGTGGCGTAAAGCACGAAGGCGAATTCGCCGCCTTGCGCCATGATCACGGCTCTTTCGACGGATTCGCGATGCGGTGTCTTGAGCAGGCGGGCCACCACATAGATGGCGGCCGCCTTGAACAGCATGAACGCGATGACATAGAAGATCACCATCTGCCAATTGGCCGCGACCACCGCGAGATCGAGCGACATGCCGACCGCGAGAAAGAAAAGACCGAGCAGAATTCCGCGAAACGGCTCGATATCTGCTTCCAGCTGATGGCGGAACGTCGATTCTGAGAGAAGAACGCCTGCGAGAAACGCTCCCATGGCCATGGAAAGACCGCTGACCTGCATGAGCAGCGCTGCGCCCAATACGACGAGAAGCGCAGCGGCCGTCATGACTTCACGGGCGCGCGAAACGGCAAGAATGCTGAAAAGCGGGTTGAGGAGGTAGCGGCCGGCAATGATCAGCCCTGCGACCGCGCCGAGCCCTATGCCAATATCCATCCAGCGCAGTCCGCCGGCTTCCTCCGTGCTGATGGGCGCGAGAAAGGCGACCAGCGCAAGAAGCGGCACGATCGCAAGGTCTTCGAACAGGAGGATCGAGACCATCTTCTGGCCGGCGGGGCTCGCCATGTCGCCGCGCTCTTCGAGAATCTGCATGACGATGGCGGTGGAGGTCAGGACGAAGCCGGCGCCGGAGACGAAGGATGTCGCGACCGGAAAGCCCGTGGCAACGCCGATCGCCGTGAGGACGAGGGCGCACCCCGCAACCTGCAATGCACCGAGGCCGAAAATCTCCTTGCGCATCCCCCAGAGGCGCGATGGCTGCATTTCCAGTCCTATGATGAACAGGAACATGACGACGCCGAGCTCGGCGACATGGAGGATCGTCATGGGGTCGGAAAAGAGCCGCAGCCCGAACGGGCCGATGACCAATCCCGCTGCCAGGTAGCCGAGCACCGATCCAAGTCCGAGGCGCTTGAAAATGGGGACTGCCACGACGCCGGCGCCCAGAAGCACCACTACGCTGATCAGGTCTGGTCCGCTCGCTTCCGCCGCCATCGATGCTCCTTTGTTTTTTAACTAGGTAAAGCGGTCGCCGGGATGAGGCAAGCCCAATCGCCGCTATCAGAGCTTCCAGATGCGCCGGGCGTTTTCGGAAAACAGCCGTGCTTTCTCGCTGTCGCTGCATCCGGAAAGCAGCGCATGGGTCGCGGCGACCCAGGTGGCAAGCCCGCCGCCGAGGGTGCAGACGGGCCAATCGCTACCCCAGACCAGCCGATCGAAGCCGAAACTCGCAATGACGTGATGCACATAGGGCTCGAGCGTCGCCACGCTCCAGCTATCGGCATCGGCATAGGCAACGACGCCGGATATCTTGGCCACCACGTTCGGTCTGCGGGCGATCTCGGCGAGATTTTTGCTCCATCCGTCGAAATCCTCGCCCTTGATATCCGGCACGCCGCAATGGTCGAGGATGAACTGCACCTCGGGCGCGAGATCGACCAGCGCGATCGCCCTTTCCATTTGCCGCGGCAATACACAAAGGTCGAACGTCAGCCCGGTGCCGGTCAACCGCCGAAGATTGTCGCGGAACAGGCCGCTCTCGGAAAGTTCGTCAGGCATGACATGCAGGACGCGGCGAAACCCCTTGATGAAATGGTTGCCCGACTGCCGCTCGAGGAAGGCGGCAAAATCCTGGCTTTCAGGGCGGCAGGAGGAAATGGCGCCCCGGATGAGGCTGCCGTCCTGCCGCGAAAGACCTTCGATGAAGGCCGTTTCGGCCTCGATATCGGAAGGTGCGACATCCACCTCCATATGCAGGGCAGCGCCGATGCCGGCCCGATGCGCCTGCCGGGCATATTCGTCATAGAGAAAGCTGCGGTTGAGCGAGCCGGCCTCCGCCAGCCAGGGATAGTTCAGGGCCCCCTGATCGATCAGATGGAGGTGGGTGTCGATGATTGGTGCAGCGGGCATGGCTCCTCCTCGTTCAGTTCTGGCGGATGTCCGCGCCGGACAGTTCCGAAAGCTTTCCTGCGGTCGCAACGACCATTCGTCCCACAGCCTCGACATCCGGCGCATCCGCCACGTTGAGGACCGAGATATAGGGGCATGTCAGCGCCGCTATGGCGCGGCCGTCAGGGCCGAGGACGGGCGCCGAGACGTTGAACACACCGGCAGTCTGCGCGCTGGGCATGATCTCGTAGCCGTGCTCGCGGATGCGTTCCAGCCTGTCCTGATGATCGTCAAGCACCAGCCTGTCATCGAGATGATGCTCATATTCGGCGATCATCAGCTCGCGTTCCTTGTCGGAACGGAACGCCAGAAGCACATGGCCGGAGCCGGTATTGAACAGGCTCATATGTGAACCGACCCTTATCGAGATGCCCCAATATTCCGGCGCTTCCTGCTGCGCGACGACGACCACTGCGCCCCGATCGAAGACGCAAAGATGATTGGCCTGCTTCGACGTCACGGCAAGCTCCCGCATGAAGGGCGCCGCATAGGCCGCCAGCCGCCGCACGGGAGCATGCAACTGCGCCAGGCCGAAGAGCTTGAGCGTCAGCGAATAGCGATCGCCTTCCAGCCTCGTCACATAGCCGCGGCGGACCAGCCGGTCGAGCATCCTGTAGAATTCGTTGGGGCTGCGGCCGAGCCGCTTGGCAATTTCCGCCTGGGTGACGCCGCCATCGATCCCTGCCAATAGTTCCAATATATCCAACCCCTTATCGAGCGCTGGTGCCCTGTAGCGGTCGCTGTCGTCTTCATCTGTCATCGGCTGATCCCGGATTCGCTGACTCTAGCCATATACGAAGTGCATCACTGTGCGAAAGGCCCGGCGGCAACTTGACCGCCGCCATCATAAATGTTTGTATATGAATGATCTTCCCATATATGGGTACAAGATCGCTGAATTAGCAAGGCCGAAACGCCGCCGGGAGGTCACTTTGGCAAAAATTGAACGGGTTGAACTTCGCATGGTGGATCTGCCGCCGAAAGTTCGCCGAACGGATGCCATACAGAGCTTTGTCAGCCAGGAAACGCCCATAGTCACGATTACCGACAGTGATGGCGCTACCGGCACCGGCTACAGCTATACGATCGGCACCGGCGGTTCGTCCGTTATGCGGCTTCTGTCGGATCATCTGGTCCCGAGGCTGCTGGGCAAGGATGCCGACCAGATCGAGGGCATCTGGCGTGAACTCGAATTCGCCACCCATGCGACGACGATCGGCGCGATCACGGCGATAGCGCTGGCGGCCGTCGACGTCGCTCTGTGGGACCTGCGGGCAAAGAAGGTCGGCCTGCCATTGTGGAAGCTTGCCGGCGGCGCCAAGGACCGCTGTCCGCTCTACACGACCGAAGGCGGTTGGCTCCATATCGAGAAGCAGGCTCTGGTGGATGACGCGTTGGCCGCCAAGGCCAAGGGCTTCAAGGGCGCCAAGGTGAAGATAGGGCGGCCGCACGGTTCGGAGGATCTCGATCGGCTTTCGGCCGTTCGCGACGCTGTCGGCGGCGGATTCGAGATAATGACCGATGCCAACCAGGGATTTTCGCTCGACGAGGCCATCCGGCGGTCGCGCGTCCTCGGCGATATCGATCTCGCCTGGCTGGAGGAGCCGCTGGCGGCCGACGATATCGACGGCCACGTCCGGCTTTCGGCGGCGACGCAGACGCCGGTCGCCATTGGCGAATCGCTCTATTCGATCAGGCATTTCCGCGAATACATGCAGCGCGGCGCCTGTTCCATCGTGCAGGTGGATGTCGGGCGCATCGGTGGAATCACGCCATGGCTGAAGGTCGCGCATGCCGCCGAGGCATTCAATATTCCCGTCTGCCCGCATTTTCTCATGGAACTGCATGTCAGCCTGACCTGCGCCGTGCAGAATGGCAAATATGTCGAGTATATTCCGCAGCTCGACGACCTTACCCACACGCAGATGCGCATCGAGGATGGATATGCGCTGGCGCCCTCCGAACCCGGCATCGGCATCGACTGGGACTGGGATGCCGTGAAGCAGCGAAGCGTGGAAGAGTTCACAACTGAGATAAGCTGATAATATCGTAGCGAGCGATTTGATCACCAGGCCTGCGCCGCGGGCCCAATGGAGAATGGATATGATTTCGAAACTTGAAGGCAAGCGCGTGCTGATAACAGCGGCGGGACAGGGTATCGGGCGGGCCTCGGTGCTGGCTTTCGCCGCAGCCGGGGCAATCGTGCACGCGACCGATATCAACCAGGGCCTGCTCGATGCCCTGCCAAAGCAGGACAATATCAAGCCGCGCAAGCTCGATGTGCTCAATGGCGACGAGGTCACGCGGGTCGTCGGCGAGATCGGACAGGTCGATGTCCTGTTCAATTGCGCCGGGTTCGTCCATGGCGGTACCGTTCTCGAAATGCCGGATGCCGATCTGGAATTCGCGCTGGACCTCAATGTGCGGGCGATGATCCGCACCATCAAGGCCGTGTTGCCGGGCATGATCGAGCGCAAGGACGGGGCCATCATCAACATGTCTTCCGTTGCCAGCAGCGTGAAGGGCGTTGGCAACCGCTTCGCCTATGGGGTCACCAAGGCGGCGGTTCTCGGCCTCACCAAGTCGGTAGCGGCGGATTTCATCACGCAAGGCATACGCTGCAACGCCATCTGCCCCGGCACGGTCGAAAGCCCGTCGCTGGAGCAGCGCATGCGCGCGGGTGGCGACTATGAGGCGACACGCGCGGCGTTCATCGCCCGCCAGCCGATGGGGCGGCTCGGCATGCCCGAGGAGATTGCCGACCTCGCCGTCTACCTCGCCGGCGCAACCTATACGACCGGCCAGGCCTACAATATCGACGGCGGCTGGACCGTCTGAGGAAAGAACATGACCCGCATTACCGACCTTCGCGTCTTCGATATCCGTTTTCCAACCTCCCAAAGCCTGGACGGATCGGATGCGATGAACCCCGATCCGGACTATTCCGCAGCCTATGTGGTGCTTGATACGGATACTGACGGCCTCTCGGGGCACGGCCTGACCTTCACCATCGGGCGCGGCAATGAAATCTGCTGCCTTGCCATCGAAGCGATGAAGCATCTTGTCATCGGCCTCGATCTTGCCTGGGTGAAGGAGAACCCGGGGCGGTTCTGGCGTTTCATCACCGGCGACAGTCAATTGCGCTGGATCGGGCCGGACAAGGGGGCGATGCATCTTGCTACCGGGGCCGTCGTCAATGCCGTCTGGGATCTGCTGGCCAAGCAGGCCGGCAAGCCGGTCTGGCAGCTCGTCGGCGAGATGACCGCCGAGGAGATCGTCGATATCGTCGATTTCCGCTACCTGACCGACGTGCTGACGCGGGACGAGGCTTTGGAAATTCTGCGCAAGGCAGAGCAGAGCAAGGCGGAACGCATCGAAACGCTGAAGCGCGAAGGCTATCCCTGCTATACGACATCCGCCGGCTGGCTCGGCTATTCCGACGAGAAGCTGCGCCGCCTGTGCCAGGAAGCGGTGGATGCGGGCTTCAATCATGTGAAGATGAAGGTCGGACGCGATCTGGAGGACGACATCCGCCGTCTTACGATCGCGCGCGAGGTCATCGGACCGGACCGCATCCTGATGATCGACGCCAACCAGGTCTGGGAAGTGGGCGAAGCCATCGACTGGGTGAAGAAGCTTTCCTTCGTGAAGCCGTTCTTCATCGAAGAGCCGACGAGCCCGGACGACGTTGCCGGCCACAGGAAGATCCGCGAGGCGATCCACCCGGTCAAGGTGGCGACCGGCGAGATGTGCCAGAACCGCATCATGTTCAAGCAGTTCATCGCCGAAGGCGCGATCGACGTGGTGCAGATCGATTCATGCCGCATGGGCGGCCTAAACGAGGTGCTCGCCGTCCTGCTGATTGCGGCCAAGTATCAACTTCCGGTCTGGCCCCATGCGGGCGGCGTCGGCCTTTGCGAATATGTCCAGCATCTGTCGATGCTCGATTATGTCGCCGTCTCCGGCACCAAGGAGGGCAGGGTGATCGAGTATGTCGACCATCTGCACGAGCATTTCGTCGATCCATGCGTCATACGCGATGCGGCCTATATGCCACCCTCGCTTCCCGGCTTCTCCATCGAGATGAAGCCCCAGTCCATCGAGCAATATCGATATCGCGGCTAGCACCTGCGAAAACCGCGTATCTGCGGCACGGCCGGCCATGAGGCGGGCCGTGTCGTCTTGCGTAAATGCCATGTCGTTTCCGCACCTATCCTTTTATCTTGCCTAGTGCTCATATGGAGCTGCTTGAGGTGCCGCTTCTAGGGGAGCGGAGAATTGGGAAGCCGGTCTGAACCCGGCGCTGCCCCCGCAACGGTGGTGGAGTAAAACGCGGCAAAAGAGCCACTGGGGAATTCCCGGGAAGGCGTCGCGGCGTCCTGCGAGGGAGCTCCAGAGCCCGGAAACCAGCCCCAGGCCATAAACCGACTGATCGCGGTGGGCGATCAAGGAGTATGATAATGCCCGGTATGCCCGTGCAGGCATCTTCTCCATCACCACCAGTCAGTTCTTTCGCAATATTGGCAGGCGAGGACACGACATGGATATTCAAGCGGAACTACTGAGAAGCCTCAGGCAGCGCAAACAGGGCTACGGGCTGGAGCAGCCCTTCTATTCCGATCCGGATTACTTCCGGCTGGACATGGAGACGATCTTCTACCGCGACTGGCTGTTCGTGGGCCATGATTGCGAGGTGGCGCGCCCCGGCAACTACTTCACCGTGCAGGTCGGCGACTATCCCATCGTCATCGTGCGCGACCGGGAGAAGAACATTCGGGCATTCCACAATTCCTGCCGCCATCGCGGTTCGCGCATTTGCGCGGGCGAGCGCGGAAGCTCGGCCAAGCTTGTGTGCCCCTACCATCAATGGACCTATGAACTCGACGGCCGGCTGCTGTTCGCGCGGCAGATGGGCGATGATTTCGATGCGAGCCAGTTCAGCCTGAAGCCGGTGCATTGCGAGAGCGTCGGCGGATATGTCTTCATCTGCCTTGCCCAGGTGGCGCCGGATTTTGGGCCTGCACGCGCGCTGCTAGAGCCGTATCTGGCCCCGCACCGCCTGACGGAAACGAAGATCGCCTATCAGAGCACGATTGTCGAGAAGGGCAATTGGAAGCTGGTATGGGAGAACAACCGCGAGTGCTATCACTGCGCAGGCAACCATCCTGAATTGTGCAAGACGTTCCCCGAAGCGCCGAGCGCAACCGGCATTCAGGGATCGAAGAGCGATCCGGAGATCGTCGCCCACTGGGACAAGTGCGAATCCGAGGGCCTGCCGAGCATATTCCGCATCTCCGACAATGGCCAATACCGTGCAACGCGGGTGCCGCTGCTGGGCGAGGCGGAAAGCTATACGTTGTCGGGCAGGCGCGCCGTCGGCCGCCAGTTGAGCGACGATGTCAATGCGCGCCGGATCGGCTCGCTGCTGCTTTATCATTATCCCGGTACCTGGAACCACATTCTCGCCGATCATGCCATCTCGTTCCGGGTATTGCCGCTCGGTCCGAACGAAACGCAGGTGACGACGAAGTGGCTGGTGCACAAGGATGCGGTCGAAGGCGTCGATTATACGATCGACGAGCTCACCCATGTCTGGCTCGAGACCAACGACCAGGATCGCAGGATCGTCGAGGAGAATGCATTCGGCATTCGCTCGCCTGCCTACGAGCCGGGACCCTATTCGCCCGAGCATGAGGGTGGCGTCCTGCAATTCCTCGAATGGTACGGCAACATGATGGAAAGCCGTCTCGGCGGCGACGCGAAGCTCAGCAGGGTGGCATGATGAACATGGGCGTTCCCCAGGGCCACGGTTACAAACATCTCGACCAGATGCAGCCGTGGAGCGACAGGCTGCACCTCCTGGAGTGCCTGTCGGTCGTCGAGGAAGCGCCCAACGTCAAGACCTTCACCTTTCGCTCCGACAATCAGAACTGGTTCCGGTATGAGCCGGGCCAGTTCATGACCTTCGAACTCGGGACGCAGCCCGAATCCATCCTGCGGACCTTCACGCTTTCGTCCAGCCCCTCGCGTCCGTTCACGATCGCCGTGACGGTGAAGGCGCAGGAGGAAAGCATCGGCGCCCGGTGGATGCTGGACAACCTCCTGCCGGGAATGCGGCTGAAGGCTTTCGGGCCGCTGGGGGATTTTTCGATCGCCAGGTATCCGGGCGACAAATATCTCTTCATCTCCGCGGGCTCGGGTGTCACCCCCATGATGTCCATGACGCGGTGGCTGCAGGATTGCGCGCCGCAGAGCGATGTCAGCTTCGTTGCCTGCGCGCGCCGCCCCAGCGATATAATCTTCCGGCGAGAACTGGAATATCTGACGAGTTCAATGCCCAATCTGAAAGTATCGTTCCTGATCAAGGAACATGAGATGGGGCAATTATGGACGGGGATCAGGGGCCGCCTCGAGGCTCCGAAACTCCCGCTGCTGGCCCCTGATTTCAAGGATCGCGTCATCTTCTGCTGCGGGCCCGAGGGCTTCATGCGCGATGTGCGGGAAATGCTCGAAGCCTCCGGCTTCGACATGGCGCACTACCACCAGGAGAGCTTCGGGCCCGCCGCGGAGCCGGTGTTGCCGCTCATGGACGATCTGGAACCCGGGGAGCAGCCGGCTGCGACATCCATGGTGACGTTTTCCATGTCCGGCAAGGAAGTGCCTTGCGCCGCCGGCGAAACGATCCTCAAGGCCGCGCGCGGGGCCGGTATCCGTATTGCCGCGGCTTGTGAATCCGGCCTCTGCGGCACCTGCAGGATCCTGAAGCTCTCCGGCGAGGTCGCGATGGATCACAATGGTGGTATCCTCGATGAGGAAATCGACGAAGGCTACATTCTCGCCTGTTGTTCCAAGCCGCTCGGCAACGTCGAAGTCGAAGCCTGAGACGGCTGCCCTGCCTGCAGGCGAACGGCGCTGATGGCTCCTGTCCGCACCACCATGCGTGGCGCGGCAATAATGTAGTCTCCGGCATCTCCAGTTGAACAGGTCCGCGGTCACTCCGCCCGCCACAGGCGCGAGCCGAAGACGGAATCCGGCTTGACGCTCTCATCATAAAATGGAATAAATATTTCAGTAGCTGGTCAATATGGTCTGGATATTCCGTATTGAGCAGCTTCGAGGAAGGCCGCTCCGACGGTCTTCCATTCGACCTCGGGGCTTGGGCAGGAGAATGGGCCGCGGGGTGGATGAGAGCTGCAACCGGATAAAAGGTGTGGCCGGGCACCATGTGGAGGAACAACAATGAAAAAGCTTCTTTTGGGGATCGCGGTTTCGGCCCTTATGTCAGGGTCGGCGATGGCGGCCAATATCGGCGTCAGCATGGCGCAGTTCGATGACAATTTCCTCACGGTCCTGCGCAATGGCATGCAGGAATATGCCAAGACGCTGGACGGCGTGACGCTGCAGGTCGAGGACGCGCAGAACGACGTCGCCAAGCAGCAGAGCCAGATACAGAATTTCATCGCTTCGAAGGTCGACGCGATCATCGTCAACGCGGTCGATACCGATGCAACGGCGGCCATGTCGAAGATCGCCGCCGAGGCGGGCATTCCGCTGGTTTACGTCAATCGCGAGCCTGCCAATGTCAATGAACTGCCGGAGAAACAGGCTTTCGTCGCTTCCAACGAGGTCGAGTCCGGCACGCTTCAGACCAAGGAAGTCTGCCGCCTGCTCAAGGGGCAGGGCAAGCTTGTCGTCATGATGGGCGAATTGTCGAACCAGGCGGCCCGCCAGCGCACACAGGATGTGCACGATGTCATCGCCACGGACGAGTGCAAGGGCCTGACCATCGTCGAAGAGCAGACCGCGAACTGGCAGCGCACGCAGGGCGTCGATCTCATGACCAACTGGCTGTCCGCCGGCATCGAGTTCGATGCGGTCGTGTCCAACAATGACGAGATGGCCATCGGGGCGATCCAGGCGCTCAAGGCCGCGGGCCGTTCGATGGACAGCGTCGTCGTCGCGGGTGTCGACGCGACACAGGACGCACTGGCGGCCATGGGTGCCGGCGATCTCGACGTCACGGTGTTCCAGAATGCGGCCGGGCAGGGCCAGGGAGCGGTCGACGCCGCGCTGAAGCTTTCGAAGGGCGAAAAGGTCGAAAGCAAGGTCTATGTTCCATTCGAACTCGTGACGCCGGACAATCTGTCGAACTACCAGTCGAAGAACTGAGGACCGAATGGTCCGCATGGCCGGAATGAACTGAGCTTCCCGGGGAGGAGATGATCATGGCAATCAGCCCTTCTACCATGGCTGCGGTGCGCGCCAGCGGCGCTGTTCCGCAGGCGGAATATCTCCTGAACGCCGAGAATATCCGCAAGGAGTTTCCCGGCGTGCTGGCGCTCGACGATGTGAGGTTCCGGCTGAAGCGCGGCACCGTTCATGCCCT
Source organism: Phyllobacterium sp. 0TCS1.6A (assembly GCF_026420825.1). Taxonomy (NCBI): domain Bacteria; kingdom Pseudomonadati; phylum Pseudomonadota; class Alphaproteobacteria; order Hyphomicrobiales; family Phyllobacteriaceae; genus Phyllobacterium; species Phyllobacterium sp. 0TCS1.6A. The sequence continues at coordinate 37,269 of NZ_JAPMAB010000010.1, read as the reverse complement.
GATGGGCGAGAACGGTGCCGGAAAATCGACGCTAATGAAGATACTCGCCGGAATATACGTTCCGGATCAAGGCGAGGTCTATCTCAAGGGGCTGCCGATCCGGCTCAAATCGCCGCTCGATGCGCTCGAAAACGGCATCGCCATGATCCATCAGGAATTGAACCTGATGCCATTCATGACCGTGGCGGAGAATATCTGGATCCGGCGCGAGCCGACCAATTCGTTCGGGCTGGTCGACCATGGCAGGATGTATGACATGACGGCGAAGCTGTTCGAGCGGCTCAACATAAGGCTCGATCCCGACGCCGAGGTGCGCGATCTCAGCGTTGCCAACCGGCAGATGGTGGAAATCGCGAAGGCGGTCTCCTACGAGTCCGACGTGCTGATCATGGATGAGCCGACATCGGCGCTGACCGAGCGCGAGGTGGAACATCTGTTCGCCATCATCCGTGATCTGCGCGCGCAGGGCATAGGCATCGTCTACATCACCCACAAGATGAACGAGCTTTTCGAGATCGCCGACGAGTTTTCGGTGTTTCGCGACGGACGATATATCGCCACCCACGCATCGAGCGACGTCACGCGCGACGACATCATCAAGATGATGGTCGGGCGCGAAATCACGCAGATGTTTCCGAAGGAAGAAGTGCCGATCGGCGACGTGGTGCTGTCGGTGAAGGACCTTTCGCTCAGGAACGTGTTCAGGGACGTCTCGTTCGAGGTGCGGGCGGGCGAGATCCTAGGCATTGCCGGCCTGGTCGGATCGGGACGCTCCAATGTGGCGGAGACCATATTCGGCGTCACGCCTGCCACCACCGGGACGATCGCCATCAATGGCAGGACGGTTGCCATCGCTTCGCCGAATGAGGCCATCGGGCATGGCATGGCCTTCCTGACGGAGGATCGCAAGGATACGGGATGTCTTCTCATTCTCGATGTCCTCGAAAACATGCAGATCGCGGTCTTGCAGGAGCGCTTCGTGAAATTCGGCTTCGTCGCCGAGAAGCAGCTCATGGCAGCGTGCCAGGAAATGAGCGACAAGCTCCGGGTCAAGACTCCCGGGCTTGAGGAGAAGATCGAAAACCTGTCCGGCGGCAACCAGCAGAAGGTCCTGATCGGACGCTGGCTGCTGACAAATCCGAAGATACTGATCCTCGACGAACCCACCCGCGGCATCGACGTCGGCGCGAAGGCGGAAATCCACCGCCTCGTCACGCAGCTGGCGCGGCAGGGAGTGGCGGTCGTCATGATCTCGTCGGAGATGCCCGAAGTGCTGGGGATGAGCGACAGGATCATGGTGATGCATGAGGGGCGCGTGACCGGCTTTCTCGATCGCAAGGACGCGACGCAGGTCAAGGTCATGGAACTGGCGTCGAAATGAAGATGAATCGATGCGGCGGCCGAAATATAGCCGAGGCGATTCACGGGAGGAATTGATATGACAAGCGAACAGGCCACCATACCTGCCGCGGCCCGGCGGAGCCGCCGGATGCCACCGGAGGTGAACATCCTGCTGGTCCTGATAGGGATCGCGCTCGTCTTCGAAATCCTTGGCTGGATACTGGCCGGCCAGAGCTTCCTGGCGAATACGCAGCGGCTGCGCATCATCATCCTCCAGGTGTCGGTGATCGGCATTATCGCCGTGGGGGTCACACAGGTGATCATCACCGGCGGCGTCGATCTCTCTTCAGGCTCCGTGGTCGGCATGACGGCAATGGTGGCGGCAAGTTTCGCGCAGACGTCCGCATGGGCCAGGCCGATCTATCCGGGCCTCACCGATCTGCCGTTCATCATCCCCATCCTTGTCGGACTGGGCATCGGGCTTCTGGCCGGTTTCATCAATGGCTGGCTGATCGCCCGCACCAGGATTCCGCCTTTCATCGCGACGCTCGGCATGATGGTCTCGGCCCGTGGCGTCGCCAAATGGTATACGAAAGGCTCGCCTATCTCGGGCCTTTCCGATCAATTCACCTTCATCGGCTCCAGCATCTGGCCGGTGGTCATCTTCCTTGTCGTGGCGCTGATCTTCCACATTGCGCTGCGCTATACGCGCTACGGCAAATTCACCTATGCGATCGGCGCCAATGCCCAGGCGGCGCGCGTCTCCGGCATCGATATCGAGCGCCACCTGATCAAGGTCTACGCCATTGCCGGCCTGCTGGCGGGGCTTGCCGGCATCGTTACCGCGGCGCGTGCGCAGACGGCCCAGGCCGGCATGGGCGTCACCTATGAACTCGACGCCATCGCGGCAGCCGTCATCGGTGGTACGTCGCTTGCGGGCGGCGTCGGCCGCATCACCGGCACGGTCATCGGTGCGATCATTCTCGGCGTGATGATCTCCGGCTTTACGTTCCTGCGTGTCGATGCCTACTATCAGGAGATCATCAAGGGAGCGATCATCGTCGCCGCCGTGGTCGTCGACGTCTACCGCCAGAAAAAGCGCAAGGTATAGAGTTGGCAGCGCCGGGATTGCGCCCCGGCTTCGTTCAAGAGGAAATGAAATGACAGTACGTTTTGGCCTGCTGGGCGCTGGCCGCATCGGCAAGGTTCATGCCAAGGCTATCGCCGGCAATGCACAGGCGAGGCTGGTGGCCGTTGCCGATGCCTTCGAACAGGCGGCGAGCAGTCTGGCGGCAGACTATGGCTGCGAGATACGCAGCATCGACGAGATCGAGAAGGCGTCCGACATCGACGCGGTGGTCATCTGCACGCCGACCGATACGCATGCGGACCTGATCGAGCGCTTCGCACGGGCCGGGAAGGCGATCTTCTGCGAAAAGCCGATCGATCTCGACCTGTCGCGGGTGAAGGCCTGCCTGAATGTCGTCAGCGAGACGAATGCCGTGCTCATGGTGGGCTTCAACCGCCGGTTCGACCCGCATTTCGCCGCGGTGCGCAAGGCTGTCGATGACGGCGCTGTCGGCGACGTCGAGATGGTGACGATCATCTCGCGCGATCCGGGCGCGCCGCCGGCGGAATACATCACCCGCTCGGGCGGCATATTCCGCGACATGACGATCCATGATTTCGACATGGCGCGGTTCCTCCTCGGAGAAGAGCCGGTCGCGGTGACCGCGCACGCCTCCGTGCTGGTCGACAAGAAAATCGGCGAACTCGGCGACTATGACAGCGTCAGCGTCATCCTTTCGACAGCATCCGGCAGGCAATGCCTCATCTCGAATTCGCGCCGCGCAACCTATGGTTATGACCAGAGGATCGAGGTGCACGGTTCGAAGGGGCTGGTCGCGGCGGAGAACCAGCGCGCCGTTTCCATAGAGATCGCCAACGGCCAGGGCTATACGCGCCCGCCGCTGCATGATTTCTTCATGACGCGCTATACCGAGGCCTATGCCAACGAGATCGCTGCCTTCATCGAGACCATTGCCAAGGGCACCAGGGCATCGCCGAGCGGTGAAGATGGTCTCGCGGCGCTTGCCCTTGCCGATGCCGCGCTGCGGTCCGTGAAAGAGGGCAGGACGATCACGCTCTGATCGACAGGCCGGAATGTTGCCGGGGCGTTTGCCCCGGTTCCGCTATTTCACCAGCCATTCATGTTCAGCGGCATTGTGGAACTTCCATGTGCGCTTCGGTCCGGCCATGACGTTGAGGTAATAGAGGTCATAGCCATGGCAGGCGGCGCAGGGATGATAGCCCTTGGGCACGAGAACGACGTCGCCATCCTCGATCGCCATCGCCTCGTCCAGCGACCGGTCATCGGTATAGACCCGCTGGAAACCGAAGCCCTGCGGCGGGTTCAGGCGATGGTAATAGGTCTCTTCGAGATAGGATTCGGCCGGTAGATTGTCCTGGTCGTGCTTGTGCGGCGGATAGCTCGACGTATGGCCGCCCGGCGTGATCACCTCGACCACCAGCAGCGAATCCGCAGGCTCGTTCTCGGGCAGTATGTTGGTGACATAGCGCGTGTTGGTTCCCGCGCCGCGCACTTCCTGTCCAAGCTCATCCGGCGCAATGACGCGTACCGGCAGGCCGCCGCCGAGACCCGGCGCCGAGCACACGGCCAGTTCCACATCCGTCTCCGCCGTCAACGACCATTCGGAACCCTGCGGCAGGTACACCGACCAGGGTTTGCCGTCGAAAGGCGACATCCGCTGTCCGAGTAGGCCGAGTTCCTCGCCATTGGCCTTCACTTTGCCCTTGCCGGTGACGAATACGAGGCACAATTCCCGCTCGCCAGCCGTGCCGCAGACGGATTGGCCGGCTTCCAGGCGGTGAAGGCCAAAGCCGACATAGGACCAGCCGGCGCTTTCGGGCGTAACATCGACCACGTGGCCATTGCCGGAAATCGCCTTCAGCAAGAGCTTCGACATGAAGTTACTCCTTATCGGTGGTGTCGGTGGTGTCGGTGGTATCGGCCGTCGCCGGCGCTGCAGGCTCTGACGGATCGTAGATGACGAAGAATTGCCAGATGCCATAGCCGCCGAAGCCGAGCGCGATGACACCCCAGAACGGCTCGCCGGTGACGAACTCGACGATCGCCCAGATCAGGCAGGCGGCGACCACGGCGATACGGCGCCAGAGCGGCCGAAAAAACGGGTGGTTCGAGTCCCTCGCCAATGGCATTCTCCTTATTTCAGGCCGGCTTCCTCGATGAAACGGCTCAGATTTGCGTGTCCCAGGCTGGAATAGACCGCCGGATCGGCCTTTTCAGGGTCCTGTTCGGCCTCGACGACGATCCAGCCGCTATAGCCGCGCAGTTCCTTCAAGACGCGAACATAGTCGATCAGCCCATCGCCAGGAACCGTGTAGACGCCGGCGAGCACGGAGTCGAGGAAAGACCAGTCTTCCCGGTTGGATCGCCACATCACATCTTCGCGGATGTCCTTGCAGTGGACATGGCCGATGCGCGCCTTGTAATGGCGGGCGATGCGGGCGGGATCTCCGCCGCCCCAGGTCGCATGGCCGGTATCGAGCAGCAATTGCACCGCTTCGCCGGTGACATCCATGAAACGGTCGATTTCGGCCTCGGATTGCACGACCGTGCCCATGTGATGGTGGTAGACCAGCCGAAGACCGTATTGCGCCATCACAAGTTCCGCGAACTTCGTATAGCGCTCACCGAATACGTTCCATGCCGCCTTCTGCAGGACAGGGCGCGCCGAAAGCGGTGTTTCCTTCTGCGAATGGATGGCGTTTGAGGTCTCGGCGGCGATCAGCACCGAGCAGCCCATTTCCTTCAGGAGCGTCGCATGGCCGGCCACGGCCGCAAGTTCCGCTTCCGCATCGCGCAGCAGCAGTTCGGTCGAGTACCAGCCCGACACCAGCTCATGCCCGTATTGCTGCAATATGGGACGCAACTGCGCCGCCTGGCGGGGAAACTTGTTGCCAAGCTCCATGCCGGTGAATCCCGCCGCCCTTGCCTGTTCCAGGCAGGTTTCCAGCGAAATATCGCCGCCGATCTCCAGCATGTCGTCATTGGACCAGCCGATTGGGTTTGCCCCTATACGGATCATTTCTATTTCCTCAGCTCGCGATTTGCGTGGTTTCAGGCTCGGGCGACGGTGTCAGTCTCCGACGCGCTGGCGCTTGATCTGTTGCTCGTAATTCTTTCGTGCCGCCTCCACCTGGGGGCGGGAACTCACCTGCGGCACCGCGACATCCCACCAATGGCCGCCCTCTTCGGTGGAAGCCAGCGGGTCGGTGTCGATGACGACGACGGTCGTCCTGTCATTCGTCCTGGCGCGCTCCAGCGCGGTCTCCAGCTCGGCAATGGAAGACACTTTCTCGGCGAGTGCGCCGAGGCTGCGGGCATGGGCGGCAAAGTCGATATCGGGGAGAACCTCGTGGCGCGCATCCTTCAGGAGATTGTTGAAGCTGGCGCCGCCCGTGCTCATCTGCAGCCGGTTGATACAGCCATAGCCCCTGTTGTCGAGCAGCACGATCGTGAGGCGCTTGCCCAGCATGACCGATGTGGCGATCTCCGAATTGAGCATGAGATACGATCCATCGCCGACCATCACCACGATCTCGTCGTCAGGGCGAGCCATCTTGGCGCCAAGGCCGCCGGCTATCTCATATCCCATGCAGGAGAAGCCATATTCGGCGTGATAGGAGCCCGGCTTGCCCGCCTGCCACAATTTGTGCATTTCGCCCGGCAGGCCGCCGGCCGCGTGGAGCACCGTAGCATCGCTGCCCATGCTGCGCTGGACGGCGCCGATGACCTGCGCGTCCGAGGGCAGGGGGGCATTGGTTGCGGCCGTCACCTTCGCGGCGGCCCGTTGCCATTCGCCCTTGCCGGATCTGGCGTTCTCGGTCCAGCCTTGCGGCGCTCGATATGACGGCAAGGCGGCCGCAAGCTCGGCAAGTCCTTCCCGCGCATCGGCAACGAGCGGCAGCGCCTTGTGTTTCGCCGCGTCGAAAGGCTGAACGTTCAATCCGACAAAAGTCTTGCCTTCGCCCTGGAACAATGCCCAGGAACCGGTGGTGAAATCCTGCAGGCGCGTGCCGACGGCGATGATGACATCGGCTTCGCTGGCAAGTCGATTCGCAGCCGAGGTGCCGGTCACGCCGATGGCCGCCATGTTGAGCGGATGATCGTCGGGCAGGGAGGACTTGCCGCCCTGCGTCTCGCTGACCGGTATTCCGTGCGTCTCTGCGAATCTGGCGAGTTCCTCCGAGGCCTGCGAATAGATGACGCCGCCGCCCGCGATGATGAGCGGCTTTCTGGCACCCTTGATTGCCTCGACGGCGGCCGACAGTTCCTGCCGGTCGGGCCGGGGACGGCGCTGCGTCCAGATGCGTTCCTCGAAGAACGTCTCGGGGTAATCATATGCTTCGGCCTGAACATCCTGGCAGAGCGCCAGTGTGACGGGACCGCATTCCGCCGGATCGGTCAAAACCGCCATCGCCCGCGCAAGCGCCGGTATGATCTGTTCGGGACGCGTGATGCGGTCGAAATAGCGCGAAACGGGGCGGAAGCAGTCATTGGCCGAGATGGTGCCATCGGCGAATGATTCCACCTGCTGCAGGACCGGGTCCGGCACGCGATTGGCGAACACGTCGCCGGGCAGCAGCAGCAGCGGCAGGCGGTTGACATGGGCAAGCGCCGCGGCCGTCACCATGTTCGTCGCGCCGGGGCCGACCGAACTCGTGACCGCCATCATGCGCTGGCGAAAGCTCGCCTTGGCAAAAGCGATGGCGGCGTGGGCCATGGCCTGCTCATTATGGGCGCGATAGGTCGGAAGCTCGTCGCGCACCTGATAGAGCGCCTCGCCCAGCGCGGCCACGTTGCCATGGCCGAATATCGCCCATACGCCGGCGAAGATCGGTGTCTTGCGGCCCTCGAACATGGTCATCTGGGCGGCAAGAAAGCGCGTCAGCGCCTGCGCCATGGTCAGGCGGATGGTCTTGGTCATATCGGTCTCCTCCCGGCGTCCCACCCGGCGGCGCTTGGCGAACAGGCACAAGCTGCCGGAATTGTCGGCGCCATCTATTCTATGCTGCGCGGCGGTTGCGGCTGGCAAGCCACGCGGCGGTCAATTTTTCGAAACGTTCCGCCATCTGGTCGATGGCCGCTTCGTCACCGATCCTGCCCGCAAGCCAGTTCTCCGCCGCATCCATGAAGATCGTCCGCCCGACGGCAAAACCCTTCACGACGGGCGTCGCGGCGGAAGCGGTGAAGGCCGCCTCCAGCTCGTCATGCGGGGCCTCCAGGCCGAGGAGCACCACGCCGCGGCACCAGGGGTCGTTGCGGTCGATCACGGCTTCGATCTTCTGCCACGCCGTTGCCGAAGCCTGCGGCTCCAGCTTCCACCAATCGGGCTTTATGCCCAGCGCGTACAGTTCCTCCAAGGCACGGGCAATGGTGTCGTCGCCGAGTTCGCCATGCTTGCCGGCGATGATCTCGAGCAGGAGTTCGCGCCCCACCTTGCGCGCGGCTTCGAACAGCGTGCGCAATTTCTCCTGCTGCTCGCGCTTCAGTTCCGCCGGATCGTCCGGATGGTAGAAGCACAGGCATTTGATGCAGTGGTCCACCGGCCATTCGACCAGTTGCGAGCCGATATCCTGCGAGAATTCGAACCGCAGCGGGCGCGATCCGGGCAGTTCCACCGGCCGTCCGAGCCAATCGAACGGATGGCGCGCCAATTCGAACATCGCTTCGCGGCCGAACCTCTCGTCGAGGAGCATGCCATAGCCCGGGCGGCCGTCCGCGACTTTCGCCGCAGCCCTGACGGCCAGTATCTTGAAGGCGGCAACCCGTTCCAGATCCGCGCCGAGGCGTTTCGCAAGCTCCTCCAGCTGCACGCGATGATCGATCGCAAACGTCATCATCGACGGGATGTCGCGCCGCCTCGTGGTCGCCCAATGCACATGGTTGATCGCCTCGTCCTTGCGCAGGGCGCGATGCGGGCTGCCATGTTCGAGGAAATGCTGAAGCTCCGCGAAGGTCGGGATCTCCGGCGCGCATAGCAGGCGCGACACGGCGAAGGCGCCGCAGGCATTGGCCCAGGTCGCCGCCGTGCCCAGCGTTTCTCCGCTCAGCCAGCCGCGCAGCAGGCCCGACATGAAGGCATCACCGGCACCAAGCACGTTGAAGACCTCGATCGGGAAGCCCTTGCCGACAATGCCGTCCTCCAGATCGTCCGGTATGTCGCCGTCATAGACGATGCAGCCCATGGGGCCGCGCTTCAGCACGATCGTTCCGCTGGACAGGGAACGAATGGTCCTGAGTGCGGAAAGGAGTTCACTCTTCCCCGATGCTATCAGCACTTCCTCTTCGGTGCCGACAATGAGATCGCAGTCGGGAAGCACCGTCTTCAGCTGATTGGATACCGCTTCCGAAGCGATATAGCGGCTGTCGCCGGCGGCATGGCCGGCGAGACCCCAGAGATTGGGGCGGTAGTCGATGTCGAACACGACCTTGCCGCCGGCCTCCTTCATGAGGCGGATGGCCTTGCGCTGGGCCGCATCCGTATTGGGGCGCGAAAAATGCGTGCCCGTCACCACCACGGCGCGGGCGGAGCGGATGAACTCCGGATCGATATCATCTTCCTCCAGCGCCATATCGGCACAGTTTTCCCGGTAGAAGATGAGCGGAAAGCTCCTGTCGTTCTCGACGGAGAGGATGACCAGCGCCGAAAGGCGGTCCGGGTCGGTGATGAGCCCGCGCGTGGACACGCCCTCGCGAACCATCTGCTCGCGGATGAACCGGCCCAGCTGCTCGTCGCCGACACGCGACAGCAGCGCCGATTTCAGCCCGAGACGGGCCGTTCCGATGGCAATATTCGCGGGGCAGCCGCCGACCGACTTGGCAAATGAGGCAATATCTTCCAGGCGGGAGCCGATCTGCTGGCCATAGAGATCGACGGAAGACCGGCCAATCGTAATCACGTCAAGCGCCGCGCCGGTAGCAGTCTCGTTCATGTCTTCCTCTCCCTGAGCCTGCGTCTGCGACCGAGGCTGTTCTGCCAATGACGGGGCAGGCATGGGTCATATGAAATAATAATTCTACAGTATCGTCAATATGGAATGTATATTCTTTTTTGACGCAGGAGGCACGAAATCGATGGGTTTTCGCGTCAGCTCCGGCGCCTTTCCGCGACGCTCACGGTCAGCGCCATGGCGAGCGCCATGGTGCCGGAAAGAGAGCGAAAGCCGGAGAAATCTCCTTCCGCAGCCTCGAACCAGACCTTGGCGGACTGCGCCAGCGGCGAAAAGGCGCTGTCGGTGATGGCAATGACAGGCACCTCGCGCGCCGCGAGCAGGGCCGCATGTTCGATGGTCGCCGAGGCATAGGGCGAGAAGCTGATGGCGATTGCCGCATCGCGCGGGCCGGCGAATGACAGGATTTCCGGGTCGATGCCGGATGTCGATTCCACCAGCTGGTTACGCACCTTGAGCTTGCCGAAAGCATAGGCCATGTAGGCGGTGATCGGATAGGACCGGCGGCGCGCCACGAGGTAGATCGTTTCCGCCTTCGCCAATATATCGACCGCCCGTTCCAGGACGTCTTCCTCCACCTGCCGCGAGATCGTGTCGATGGAATGGCTCGCCGCGGTGAGGAAGCCATCGAGAATCGCCCGGTTCTTCGACAGGCCGAGCGTGCCGCCGCGCAATGCCGACAGGCGCTCCTCATAGGAAATCTGGCGTTCGCGCAGGCGCTCGCGGAAAACGGCCTGAAGGCTGGTGAAGCCGTCGAAGCCCAGATGCTGCGCGAAGCGGATCAGCGTCGAGGGCTGCACATCGGCGGTCTGGGCGATGCTGGCCGCGGTGCCGAAGGCGATCTCGTCGGGATTGCTCAGCGCATAGGCGGCAACCTGCGCCAGCCGCTTTGGAAACTGCTCGCGCCGTTCCAGTATCAGCGCCCGCAATGCTTCGAAATCCCGCGGCAAATTTGCGTCATTATCCATCATGTTTTCCCGAATCGTCGCCTGCGCCATAGCATAGAATAAAATATTTATATCAAAACGGATTACTTATTCCATTTTTTGTTTTCATCGACTACTTCTTCGATCAACGGTCCATCGGGAGGAACATCATGATCGGAGTAGGATTGATCGGCACCGGCTTCATGGGCAAGTGCCACGCGCTGGCATGGAACTCGGTCCGGGCCGTGTTCGGCGATGTGCCTGCCATCCGCCTCGTTCATCTTGGCGAAGCAAATATCGATCTGGCCGAGCGCCGTGCTGCCGAATTCGGCTTCGAGAAGGCCTCGGGCGATTGGCGGGCGGTGATCGACGACCCGGACGTGCAAATCGTGTCGATCACCACGCCCAACCAGTTCCATCCCGAGATGGCGATCGCCGCGCTCGAAGCCGGCAAGCATGTCTGGTGCGAAAAGCCGATGGCGCCTGCCTTTGCCGATGCCGAGGCTATGGCGGCGGCCGCGGGCAAGGTCGGGCGTGTCGCGGCATTGGGCTATAATTACATCCAGGGCCCGGCAATTCGCCATATTGGCCGGCTTCTGGCGGAAAATGCCATTGGCGACATCAACCATCTGCGCATCGAGATGGATGAGGATTTCATGGCCGACCCTGCTGCGCCCTTCAACTGGAAACATGCCGCCACGTCGGGCTATGGCGCGCTGGACGATTTTGCGGTGCATCCGCTATCGTTGCTGTTCATACTTTTCGGCCGCGTGGCGCGCGTCATGTGCGACATGTCCAAGCCCTACGCCACGCGCCGGACGGAAACGGGGTCGGACCGTGTCGTCGAGACCCATGACAGCGCCAGCGTGCTGATGCATATGGAGAATGGCGTCGCGGGAACGCTGCAGGTCAATCGTTCAGCCTGGGGCCGCAAGGGGCGGATCGCATTGCAGATATTCGGCTCCGCCGGTTCGATCCTTTTCGACCAGGAGCGCGCCAATGAATTCCAGATCTATCTGACTTCGGATCGCCCGACCGAACAGGGTTACCGCACCATCCTCACGGCGCCGCATCATGAGCCCTATGACCGGTTCATTCCGGCGCCCGGTCATGGTCTGGGCTTCAATGATCTGAAGATCATCGAATGCCACGAGCTGATCAAGCGCATCGGGGGCGAGCCGGCCCGGCTCATCGAGTTCGCGGACGGAATCGAGATAGAGCGCACCGTTCATGCCATGGCCCGCTCGTTCTCCGAACAGCGATGGGTCGAAGTGCGCTAGCACGCTCCGGCCCCTGTCGCTATAGTCAGGCGTATTTCAATTCCACCACACTAGCTCTCGCGCCTACCAGCGTAGCAGATAGCGCCCGGCGAGCGCGCCGATCAACGCCGGTCCCATGACGCCGAGCGTGTACCAGATCGCTATGAAGGGCATGCCGCCCTCGGTGCAATGAAAGGAATAGACGAGGGAGCCGAGGCCACCCGCCGCCAGCCCCGCAGCGGCGCCGGCCAGCGTCAGGCGCGTCGGCGCGAGGCCGCGGAGAATCCAGAATGCCCCGACGAGGAACGGCATGGCCAGGGTGGTGATGTAAAGCGTGCAGACGGCGACGGACTTTCCCATCAGCAGCGGCATGTGGCTCTCCGGCGGCATCATCGACAATTGGCCGATCGCCAGCGCAACGAGCGCGGTGACCGCCATTGCGATCGCCACCAGATGCGGGCGGATGCGCCCGAGGGGATAGGCGATGCGCTTGACCGCCCATATCCCGGCAAGGGAGAGCGCGAACGTGTAGCCGAGCTTGACCCAGAACGGCCATGTCCAGACCGCCGACATCATGTCGGGCCGCAGACCAAGCCAGAAATACATCAGCAGTGACGATACGGCCAGGCTCGCGCCGAAGCCAATGGCGACGCGCCGCCCCACCTGATCGGGCTGGACAGGCTTCAGGTCGCCGGCGAGGCGAGCGATCAAATCATCTGTCGCCATGACCATCTCCCTTCAGCCGGGCGGCAATCGCCTTTAACCCTCTATGGACCGTAACCTTCACCGACGACTCCGAAAGACCAGTGCTTTGTGCCACTTCTGCTATGGATTGACCTTCGATCCGCGTGCGGTAGATGAGATCGCGTGACTTCTCCGGCGCAATCTGCAGCAGTCTTTCGACATCCATCCGGTCCGCGATCCCTTCGCCATCATCGGAGGCGATCAGATCATGCGCATCGTCCAGCGGGACGGTGGCCCGGATCCTGTGCCGCCTGAAATGGTCGATAAGCTTGTACCTTGCGATGGCATGCAGCCAGGACGTGAAGGGACGATCCACCTCGTAGGTCGCGCGCCGCGTATGCAAGGCCATCAGCGTATCCTGCACCAGATCGTCGGCATCGCCCCTGTGGCCGTCCGCGAGGCGGCGCAGGAAATACGACCGCAGATGGCGGGCTACCTCGTCCAGCAGCACGGCATAGCTGCGTGCATCGCCCGCAAGGCTCGCCAGCATCAATTCCTTCAAGCGCGGTTCGACTGAATTCACTCCGGTTCTCGATCTTATTCGAAGCAGCGGCGGAAAAGGTTACACATGGGGTTACACATGGCCCCGAATGCGGTGCAAGGTCAATGCGGCAGCCGCTCCTCATCATCCCAGCCTTTTCTCAGCCTTTCTCATCACCAATGCGTGATGATTGTAACCAACGCCGCCTGCAACGCGTATTGCCAGAGTGACCCGAGCACAGGCGAAGGTTTTAACTGGAAGCCATCGGCTCCAACATAGGAGAACAGATATGAATATCCTGGCCAAGAAGATCATCCTGTCGGCATTTGTGGCCGCGGCGGGCCTTTCGGCTGTCAATCTGGCTGCTGCCGAGGACGCCATGAAGGCGGATCCGATGAAGAAGCATGACGCGATGAAGACCGATGCCATGAAGACTGATGCGATGAAGCCAGCGAAACCGGATGCGATGAAAAAGGACGCCATGAAATCCGATGCCATGAAATCCGACGCCATGAAGGCAGACCCGATGAAGGCGGATGCCATGAAGAAGAAGCCGGATGCAATGGCGCCCGCCAAGCAATAGGATATCCGGCGTGATCGGGCGCTGCGCCTGATCACGCCATGCGGGGCGGGGCCATGGAGATGCCGATGACGCAGGTTGCTACAAGTTCCGACAAGCCGGCATGGGTGAAGGTCTATCGCCATTCGCTCGCCGTGCGCATCACCCATTGGCTCAATGTGCTTTGCCTGACCTTCCTGTTGATGAGCGGGCTGCAGATATTCAACGCCCATCCCTACCTCTATTGGGGCGAATATGGTTCCGACGCGCTGCCGGACGCATCCTTTGTCGCCATCGAAGCCTATGCGGATGGCGACAGCATGAAGGGCGTGACCCGTGTCGGGCCGATAGCGATGACGACGACCGGCGTGCTCGGCGCATCCTACAGCGGCGGCGAACTGACGCCGCGCGCCTTTCCGGCCTGGCTCACCATCCCGTCTTACCAGGATCTCGGAACCGGGCGGCGTTGGCACTTCTTCTTTGCCTGGTTCTTCGTCATCAATGGCCTCGTCTACCTGGTTTATGGCCTGGTTTCGCGTCATTTTCGCCGCGACCTGCTGCCGGCGGCGGAGGAACTGACGCCGCGCCACCTCGGCCACGAAATAGCGCAGCATGCGCGGCTGAGATTCCCGAGGGGCGAGGCGGCCCGACGCTATAATTCGCTGCAGAAACTGGCCTATCTCGGCGTGGGCTTCGTGCTGCTGCCGCTGATGGTGCTGACGGGATTGACCATGTCGCCGGGCTTCAACGCCATCTTTCCCTGGCTGCTCGACCTGTTCGGCGGCCGCCAGTCGGCGCGGACGCTGCATTTCATCGTCGCTGCGCTCACCGTCGGCTTCGTCGTCATTCATCTGGCGATGGTGCTGCTGTCGGGCGTCTGGAACAATCTGCGCTCGATGATAACCGGCTATTACACGCTGCATCTTGAGGGCGGCAGGAGGACTGGCGATGAGCATTGATCTGACACGGCGCCGCTTTCTCATCGGCGGCACTCTGGCTTCCACCAGTCTCCTGGCGGGCTGCGATGCGCTGGTCGAGAACAAGTCGATCGACAATGTGCTGCAGGCCGGCGAGTGGCTGTCGTTGAAGGCCCAGCGCCTGCTATTGTCCGGCCAGCAACTGGCGCGGGAATATACGGAGGCGGACCTTTCGCCCGTATTCAAGGCCAATGGCACGCAATTGCCGGAGACGGACGAGTATAAGCGGCTGATGGACGGGCAATTCGCCGATTGGCGCCTGATCGTCGACGGCCGGGTGCGCACCCCCCTCAGCCTGTCGCTGGCCGACCTCAAAGCCATGCCTGCCCGCACGCAGATTACCCGCCATGATTGCGTCGAGGGATGGAGCGCAATCGGCAAATGGACGGGCGTGCAGCTTGGCGCCGTATTGGAGAAGGCCGGTCTTGCCCCCGGCGCGCGCTACGCCGTATTCCATTGCGCCGACGATTACGAACAAACGCTCGACGGCAGCGGGCGCTATTATGAAAGCATCGATCTCGTGGATGCCTGGCATCCGCAGACCATCCTCTCCTACAGCATGAACGGCAGGGATCTCGAAATTGCCCATGGCGCGCCCCTGCGCCTGCGGGTCGAGCGCCAGCTCGGCTACAAGCACGCGAAATATCTCATGCGGATCGAACTGGTGGACTCTTTCGCCCATATCGGTTCTGGCCGCGGCGGATTCTGGGAAGATCGCGGCTATCAATGGTATGCGGGCATATAGCGGTATGCGGGCATACAGGCCCGGTACGCACAAGGTGTCACGATAGGTCTTTGTCCGGCTGCTATCCTCTGCCATAAGAAGGCAGAACTGGCAGGAGAGATAAATTGGCTTCGATACAAGGCAAGACCTATGCGGGCTTTCTGTTCGACATGGACGGAACATTGATGAACTCGACGGCGGCCGCCGAACGGGTGTGGGGGCGGTGGGCCGAGGCGCATGGGCTCGACGCCAGGACCTTCCTGCCGACGATGCATGGCGTGCGCGCCGTCGATACGATCCGCAGGCTCGGCCTCGATGTCGATCCGCAGGCGGAGGCAGACAAGATCACGAGGGCGGAGATAGACGATGTCGAAGGTATCGTGGCCTTGCCCGGCGCCCTCGAATTTCTTGCCGGCCTGCCCCGGGACAAATGGGCGATCGTGACGTCCTCGCCGCTCGAACTTGCGAAGCGCCGCCTTGCCGCCGCGGGCATTCCCGTGCCGGACGTGCAGGTGACGGCCGAAGACGTCGAGGTCGGCAAGCCCAATCCCGATTGCTATCTCATCGGCGCCGCCCGGCTTGGCGTGCCCGCAAGCCGCTGCCTCGTCTTCGAGGATGCCGTGCCGGGAATCCTCGCCGGTGATGCCGCGGGCGCCGACGTGCTGGTCATCACCGCAACCCATCAACATCCGATCGAGACGGCGCACCCGACCATTCGGGATTATGAGGGGGTGCGGGCCGAGACCGGCGAAGATGGTGCGCTTTCCGTGCTCGAATTCGCCTGAGCGAGGTTTCCGGCAGGAAATAAATCGAGATATTTCTTTTAATCCGCCAGCGCTTTTCCCATATGCAAGGGGAATTCTACGCACAGGAGCATTGCATGCCGTTCATTTTTTCCGCCTTGAGCCGAATTTCCGCCGTTGTCCTCATCGGATTGGCGGTGACGTTCAGCGCAGTCTACGAGGCCGACGCCCGTCGCGGCGGCGGTGGCTTTGGCAGCCGAGGCACCCGGACCTTCCAGGCGCCGGCACCGACGCGCACCGCGCCGAACAATGCTGCTCCTATCGAGCGCAGCATGTCGCCGCGTCCGCAGAACCAGCAGACGACGGCACAGCCACAGGCCGCGCAGCAGCGTCCGGGTCTGTTCGGCGGCATGGGCCGCTCGCTGCTCGGCGGTCTTCTCGTCGGCGGCCTGATCGGCGCCATGCTCGGCCATGGATTTGGCGGTATCGCCGGCCTGTTCGGCATGCTGATCCAGATCGCGCTGATTGCCGGCCTCGCAATGCTCGCCTTGCGCTTCTTCCGCTCGCGCCAGCCGGCAACGGCAACAGCCGGCGGTCAGGGCTTTGGCCGTGACGGCTTCGCCCGGCGCGATATGGCTGGCGACACCAACAACCAGGCTTCGCCGCTGCGCGTACCGACAATCGGTTCCGGCCAGCCCCAGAGTGGGCAGAAGCCCGGCTTCGCCGGCGGTCAGTCAGCAGCACCGTCCCAGGGCGGCGATGAAATCGGCCTGACGCAGGCCGATCTCGACCGGTTCGAGCAGCTGCTCACCGAAGTGCAGACGGCCTATGGCAAGGAGGATTATGCGACATTGCGGCGGCTGACGACGCCGGAAGCCATGTCCTATCTCGCCGAGGAGCTCGGCCAGAACGCCACGGACGGGCTGCGCAACAGCGTGTCCGACGTCAAGCTGCTGCAGGCGGATATCGCTGAAGCCTGGGCGGAAGGCGCACAGGAATATGCGACGACCGCGATGCGCTATTCCAGCATCGATGCCATGCTCGACCGCACGACCGGCCGCGTCGTGCAGGGCGATGAGGGCGAGCCGTCGCAGACCACCGAAGTCTGGACCTTCGTCCGCGAAAACGGCTCGGAGTGGAAACTCGCGGCCATCCAGGACGCAGCCTGACCAGCATGAGAGGCGCCGCCGGACCTGGTTCCGGCGTCGCCCCGGCCTCAGGCCTTCCCGGCCTTACATCTGGGCCGCCTGATCCTCGACCGGCGCCGCAGCCTGCGTCACTGGTGGCAGCGGCGCTGGTTTGCGTCCCATCAGTTCCTGCCGCCCGCGCCGGGAAAATGGCTGCAATAGCTGGCCGAGGAAACCGGGCGCGACCCTGCCATTGATGCCGATATCGACGGGCGATGGCCTGTCCGGATTATGGTAGCTGCCGAAGACCTGGTCCCACAGCACGATATTCTCGCAATAATTGGTATTGCCCTCGCGTCTGTTGCGCGAATGGTGCCAGCGGTGCAACCGCGGCGTCACGAATATATAGTCCAGGAGCCCGGTGCGCATGGCGATATTGCAATGGGTCAGCAGGCCGGCGATCGCTGTGATGGCCGCGACCCAGAGAAAGACCGGCAGCGGCGCGCCGAGGAGATAGAGCGGTATCTGGCTGAGCGCGATCTTGAACAGCGAATCGAAGAGATGAAACCGCCCGGTATTGATCACCCAAAGCCGCGTCACGCTGTGGTGGAGCGCGTGGAAGCGCCAGAAATAAAGGCGCTCATGGGCGATCCTGTGCGCCGCATAGAGCCCGAGTTCGGCGATGATCAAGGCCAGCACGACCTGGACGGGCAAAGGCAGGAAATCCGGCCATAGAGTGCTGAAACGCGCGGAAATCGGCTGCACATGGGCGGCGATCAACATCGGGCCGGAGGCTGCGAGACTCGCGGCGACCTGAACCAGTCCCTTCGTCAGCAGCGTATGGGCCAGATTGTTGAAGGTCTCGCCATCCGGCTCGAGCCAGCTGGTCTCATAGGGCAGCAAGCGTTCGAAAAGCGCGATGATCGCCACCGTCGTCAGATAGACCACATTGAACCAGAACACGGGATGCGCGGCCTCGAAAGCCATGCCAGCGGCGGTGAGGCCGCCAAAGAAGATGGCCGGCCACAACAGGTATTGCAGGACCCGGATCGCATTGGAATCGCTTGACTGGCTCAAGGGCGGCACTCTCTCTTGCAGCGGGGATGCGCCGGCCCGTGGCAATGGATATTGCGGCCGCATCTTCGGGAGGCTCGACATATCACCCACTTGCCGCTGCGAGCGCAAATCAATTCTGTCTTGCGGCCCAGTGTGGGCGGCCCCAGACAGACGGTGCGGCCCCAGTCGGTGCGGCCCCAGCCGGGGCGGCCCAGTCGGTGGGGTCCCAGTCGGTGCGACCCCAGTCGGTGCTGCGTCGGATGCGCGTGCGAAAGCTAGTTCCGGTCGTGGCAGTCAAGCATGCCATTGGTGCAGGACGGTCTGGTCGATTGCGGCTGTTTCTCGTCGGGCGTCCAGTTATTGTAGGTTCCGCAAGCCGACAGGCTCAAGGTGACAAGGACGAACCCCAGAATACGTCTTTTCATTTATCCAGCCTCATGATCGATTCCCGCGCCGCTCCACTAACCGGAACGCCAGCGCGGCCGATTGTAGTTTGACTTCGAGATTCGGAAAAGACGAGATTGCAGGCGAGGCGTGTTCCGTGAAGCCTAGCGCGGCGGCCTGACTATGTGAATGCAATGATTGCCAGGAATATCGCCAGCATTAAAACAATGATTGATAGATTGAATACTTTGGACTCGACGGCGCCTAGTTCTTCTTCAAGGCGCTTCATTTTCCCCGATTTGCTCGACTTTTCCTTGTCTTCCGTAGGGGTAGAGTAACCCTGCTCATAGTCGTTCATGATTTTGCTCTGGTGAAATTGAGAAAGGCCAGCCTCCGCACAGAGAGCCGCGAAGATTTGCCAACGAAGATGGTTATCAGCAAGTTATGGCCGCGCCTAGATGTATTTCAGAAATATTTCAAAATTTGAATCAATAGAATGTTGCAAAATATTGCGGAGGTCGGCTGGGCATGAATTTCCCTGCGTGTCGGGCCTCAAGAGCTGAACGGGGGCACCCGCCAGGTCAACGCGAACTTGGGGATCGGCTGAAGCTGCTCTCCTGTGGCTGGTGAGCTTTCACAGAAAAACCGAAAGGGACGCGCTGCGGACCGTCGGTCGGGCGCTGCGGGATGGTCAGCTGGAGAGAAAGTATGGCACGGAGGGACGTCATCCCCTCACAGGTCCGGCGAACCGTCCTGGTGAAACCTGGCTCGCACCACGGCCCATTATGGTGCATAACAATCCCTATTGCAACATGAGGATATATTGTGCGTATTTCATTAATTGTGGCCGTTTCGGCAAGCCTTGTCGCATTTCCCGCTCTTGCCGGTCCCAGGGAGGACAGCAGGGAACTTTACACGGCGCTTGTCGAGCGCGGCGCCGTCTTTGCCGATGTCTTTGCGATGAAGGATGCGGACGCGGCTTTGGCCGCAATCGACCAACAGATCGTCAAGCCGGTGGACCAGGCAACCCAACATTGGATGGACATCGCCTTTGCAGGCAATTCAGAGCCGTATCGGCCCTATGCCAGCTGCGTGGAAGCGGGCACCGAACTGCATCAATATGCAGCCCGCGTCAGCCGCTACCTGAGGGGAATCGAGCCCAGGAAAATTGAGCCTGTCTATGCTGAAACTTTCATGGCCAGGCTCGAGGAATGTGAAGCGGCGTTGGGCCATTGATCTGCCGCTGATAAGTCCAGCCGACACTTCGCAAACAGGGCATCGCTGGCGCGGCAAGGCGCTTGGCAGGCATGACGACAAGGAAAAGCCGCCCATCGCTTCATTCGCCGTCAACAATGCCCGACGGGCCAGCGATTGGGAACATGCCCAGTCCCATCTCGCTCCCGAGGCAAAGAAGCGCCGTCGGCCGGGTTGCTCGAAGCCGTCGAAGACCGCGCCGGCGCCGTCTGGGGCCGCGTCCGCTGGGTGGCTCGTCCCGCCCGGCAGATCATCGATCGCGAATACCGCTTCGTATCGCCGGATTTTCGGCACGGAACAGACGGTCTGATTACACGCCTGAACGCGCGAGGCGGAGGACCATTCAGAAGCTTGCGGTGAGTTCGGAGGGGCCTCAATAATCGAGCTATAAAAGGCCTTCAAACGCTCTTCAAAGTCCGCCCAAGATCAAAGCAAAAATTCTAAAACCTGGTGGCAAAAAATCAAAACCCCGCGTCCAGCTACATCCATGTCTACAAAATGTAGGAATTCTCATGAAACTGACGGCAGATATGCTGCGTCAGGGTGCCGTGAGAGGCCCGAAGCGCTGCAAAGATCAGACTGACAAGAAAAATGGTAGCGAAGGAGGGATTCGAACCCCCGACACAAGGATTATGATTCCTCTGCTCTAACCTACTGAGCTACTTCGCCCCACATGCGCGCCCGGTGTGCCTGTGAAAAGTCAGGCCGGAACGCGGCGCCATTTGCCAATTGCAACTGGGACGTGGCGGGGTATAGGTGCATGACAGGAAGCTGTCAAGCAATCTTCTGGGCATAAAGCGGCCAATCCATGCCTCTTTTTGGCGGCGGGGCCATGCTGCGAAGCCCGGCTTGCGGCGGGCGTTTATGGCACCTGCCCGTGCGGGGGAATTACCAAAAGGTCAACGCGAACTCTTGTGTTCGTTTCGCCGTCCAGATATTGCATGCGACCATGAGCACAGCTGAAAAGATGCCTCCGCGAATTGCAGTCTTGGGTTGCGGTTACTGGGGCAGCAATCACATTCGCACATTGAAGAGCCTCGGCGCGCTTTATGCCGTGTCGGACCAGAACAGCGATCGCGCTGCCGGCTTCGCGGCCGATCAGGGCGTCGAAGCCATTGCCGTCGATGATCTTTTCACCCGTCCGGATGTCGATGCCATCGTCATGGCCCTGCCGCCGCAGTTCCATGCGCAATCCGCCATCCGGGCGGTGAGCAACGGCAAGGACGTGCTCGTCGAAAAGCCGATCGCGCTGACGGTTCCCGATGCCGAGGCTGCGGTCAAGGCTGCCCATGATCATGGCCGCATCTTCATGGTCGGGCATGTGCTGCGCTTTCATCCGGCCTTCGAGAAGCTGCTTGAACTGATCAAGGCCGGCGATCTCGGCGATGTCAGCTATATCCATTCGCACCGGCTCGGGCTCGGCAAGTTTCATACGGAGAACGATGCGCTGTGGGATCTTGCGCCGCATGACCTGTCGATGATCCTCGCCATCACCGGCACGGAACCGCTCGAAGTGCGCGGCGAGGGGGCGGCGGTGCTCGACCATCTCAGCGATTTCGCCCATCTGCATCTGCGCTTCCCCAATAATGTGCGCGGGCATCTTTTCGCCTCACGCCTCAATCCCTATCGCGAGCGCCGGCTGACGGTCGTCGGCAACAAGGCCATGGCGGTCTTCGACGACATGGAGCAATGGGACCGGAAACTTGCCGTCTACAAGCATTCGATCTGGCAGGATGAAGGCCAATGGGCATCGACGACCGAGGAGCCCAGCTATGTGAAGGTTGCGCATGGCATGCCTCTCACGCGCGAATTGCAGAACTTCATCGATTGCATCGGCTCGCGCAACGAGCCGCGCACGGATGGCGAGGAGGCGATCCGCGTCCTGCGCATCCTGACCGCCGGTACCGTCGTGCATAACAAGGTGAAGTGATCGCTCTTGCCCCGGCTCTTCTGTTGCCCTCGGCTTCAAGCGTTGTTACAAGGCCGGACAAACTTTGAACGGCAGCATCTGGCGGCATTTCCTCCGCCCTTCTAAGTGTTGCCTTGACGCCTCGCGGTATTCGCGGGGGCTTTGATTACGGAGCAATGATGCAGTTCATCGATCTCGGCGCACAGCGTGAACGGATTAGCGACAAACTCGACGCGGCAATCGCCAAGGTCGTGCGCGAGGGCAAATATATCCTCGGACCGGAAGTCACCGAGTTCGAAAAGCGGCTGGCCGAATATGCCGGCGTCGAACATGTGGTGGCCTGCGCCAATGGCACGGATGCGCTGCTCATTCCGCTGATGGCCAAGAACATCGGGCCGGGCGATGCGGTCTTCGTGCCGAGCTTCACCTTTGCCGCCACGGCCGAGGTCGTTGCGCTGGTCGGCGCCGAGCCGGTATTCGTCGATGTCGATCCGGTCACCTACAATATCGACGTGGAGCAGTTGAAGGCGGCTGTGAAGGCCGTGCGCGCCGAGGGCCGGCTGCAGCCGAAGGCGATCATCCCGGTCGACCTGTTCGGCCTGGCGGCCGATTACACCTCCATCGGCAGCATCGCGGCGCAGGAAGGACTGTTCGTCATCGAGGATGCGGCGCAGTCGATCGGCGGCAAGCGCGACAATGCGATGTGCGGCGCCTTTGGCGATGTCGCCGGCACCAGCTTCTATCCGGCCAAGCCGCTCGGCTGCTATGGCGATGGCGGCGCGATGTTCACCAATAATGGCGAGCTGGCGGAAATTCTGCGCTCGGTGCTGTTCCACGGCAAGGGCGCCACGCAATATGACAATGTGCGCATCGGCCTGAATTCACGCCTCGATACGATCCAGGCGGCGATCCTCATCGAAAAACTCGCCATTCTCGAGGATGAGATGGAGGCGCGCCAGGTCGTCGCCAGGCGCTATGCCGAGGGGCTGCGCGACGTGGTCAAGGTTGCGACAATTCCGGACGGGCATCGCTCGGCCTGGGCGCAATATGCCATCCAGACGGAACGGCGCGACGAATTGAAGGCGCATCTGCAGGAAAACGGCATTCCATCGGTGATTTATTATGTGAAGCCGCTGCATCTGCAGGATGCCTACAAGCATTACATGCGCGCGCCGGGCGGCCTGCCGGTGTCCGAGGCGCTGCCGAAGGATATTCTGTGCCTGCCGATGCACGCCTATCTCGGCAAGGACGACCAGGACCGCATCGTCGATACGATCCGCAACTTCCTGGCCTGACAGCATCGTTGACTGAGTGGTGCTTTGACTGAGTACCGGGGGCGGCGGTTCAGGCCGCCGCGTGGCCCTGCTTGGCGAGGCGCTTCAACATGGCTTCCGCCTGTGGCGCGCGCTCCGAACGGCCGATGAAGCCGCCACCGAAGACGCGTGCCGTATTGCTGTCGTCGGAATAGAGCACGCAGGCCTGGCCCGGCGCTATGCCGCTTTCGCCATCGGCCAGTTCCACCCATGTCTCGCCATCTTCGTGATGAAGCGTCGCCGGGCGAGGCGGCCGTGTCGAGCGGACCTTGGCATAGACTTCGACGCCGCCTTCCGGCAGCTCTGCCAGTGCCTGGTCGCCCAGCCAGTTGATATCGCGCAGGAAGACCTTCCGCGTTTCGAGCGCTTCACGCGGGCCGACGACGACGCGCGCATTGCCGGCATCGAGATGCACGACATAGAGCGGATCGCCGGTGGCGACGCCGATGCCGCGCCGCTGGCCGATCGTATAATGCACGATGCCCTCATGCCGGCCGAGAATGCGCCCGTCTATATGGACGATATCGCCGGGATTGGCGGCCTCGGGCTTCAATTTCGATATGATGTCCGAATATTTGCCCTGCGGCACGAAGCAGATGTCCTGGCTGTCCTGCTTGGTGGCGACCGAAAGCCCGAGCTCCTCGGCGATGGCGCGCGTCTCGGTCTTGGTCATTCCGCCGAGCGGGAAGCGCAGATAGTCGATCTGCTCCTGCGTCGTCGCAAAGAGGAAATAGCTCTGGTCCTTGTCCGTATCGACCGGGCGATAAAGCGCACGATGCGCGCCATTGGCGCGGCTGCGAATATAATGGCCCGTCGCCAGTGCGTCCGCGCCGAGATCGCGCGCCGTCTGCAGCAGATCGGCAAACTTCACCGTCTGATTGCAGGAAACGCAGGGGATCGGCGTCTCGCCGCTGACATAGCTCGCGGCGAACGGATCGATGACGGCCTCGCGGAAGCGGGCTTCGTAATCGAGGACATAATGCGGAATGCCGAGGCGCTCGGAGACGCGGCGGGCATCCTCGATGTCCTGTCCGGCACAGCAGGAACCGGCGCGGTGGGTGGAGGCGCCATGGTCGTAAAGCTGCAGCGTTACGCCAACGACATCATAGCCTTGCTGCTTCAGAATGCCCGCGACGACGGAGGAATCCACGCCGCCCGACATGGCGACGACGATGCGGGTCTCTTCCGGCCGGGCCGGCAGATCGAGGCTGTTGAGTGTCATTTGCTATATCCGTTTGACCAGCGACATAAGGGCGCATGGCTGTCTTTCGACCTATATAGGTCAAATTGGCCGTCCTTGCCAACAGGAACTCGGCCGAAGCCGGTTATTTTGATCCCGGGGCGGCTGGCGCGGGGTTTTTGGCGTCAGCGCGATAAAGCGATTAAGTTTAATAAAATCAACGCGGAAGAATTAACCGAAGTTACCAGAGAATGACCGGGCGCTTAGGCAATTATTAAAGCCCTGCATGTAACGTCAGCGACGATAGGTCTTGAAGTTTAGTATAGAGAGTACAATGACCGATCTTGTTCGACCGAGAGTAAAATACGTTATCGGCCCGGATGGCAGCCCGCTGACCATCGCCGATCTTCCACCCGCAAATACGCGGCGCTGGGTAATTCGCCGCAAGGCTGAGGTGGTCGCCGCTGTTCGCGGTGGTCTTCTTAGCCTTGAGGAGGCTTGCCATCGCTATACATTGACGGTGGAAGAGTTCCTTTCCTGGCAGTCCTCGATCTCCGATCATGGGCTTGCAGGTCTCAGAACGACCCGGATACAGCAATATCGTCATTAGATGATGGTGCCGTGAATGGCGAAAGGCTGGTCGAAAGACCGGCCTTTTCCTTTTTCGGCGGCGAATGGAAGTTTCGTCCCTGGCCGGAAGCTGATCTATTGGGCAAATCACAGCGACCGAGTTACAGCGGGCCAATCAGCGACAGGGAAAATCGAAGCCGATGAACGACAATATCAAGATCACCAAGCAGGAAGACGAGAAGGGCGGGCGTTATTCCGCGCTGGCCGATGGACACGAGGCGGAGATGACGTTCTCGCGCACCAGCCCGCGGCTCGTCATCGTCGACCATACGGCCGTGCCGGAGGCGTTGCGCGGTAAGGGCGTCGGCCAGGCGCTGGCGCTGCATGCGGTGGAGGATGCGCGCCAGGGCGGATGGAAGATCATCCCGCTTTGCCCCTTCATGCGGGCGCAATCGCTGCGGCATGAGGAATGGGCGGATGTGATCCAGCAGCGCTGAAAGGGCAGGTCCCGCGAGGGCCCCACCACAAGGAATGCCCGGTTGAGCCGGGCGATTGAAATGCGTCGCGGAGCCGATGGACTCCGTAGCGTCAGCCGATCATGGCGCGGCGGTCGAAGGCCGGTGCCTCGTCCGCATCGCGCGGCTTGCCGTCGCGCTGTTCCAGCGCTTCCGCCTTTGCAAGTTCGGCTTCGGATTCCGCCAGCGCGGCCTCGGCCTCGTCCTTCTGGCTCTTCAGGTCGCGGATCGAAACGAAGAGATTGTCGCGACGCTGGCGTGCCGCCTTGGCAAAGGTCGGATAGGCGAAATGCGTGACGTCGGTGATGCCGGCCTTGGTTTCCTCGGACACGATCTGTGCATCGAGCTCGGCGGCCATGCGTTCGAATTCGCCCATCATCAAATCAAGCTGTCCGAGCTGGCGGCGCTTTTCCTTGACTTGGAACAGCTTCAACCGGACCAAACCTTCATGCGACTTCATTGCTCACAACCCCCTTCACGCTGCACAAAACCGGTACGCTGGGCGCGTTTTCCCGGGAGAAAAGCGTCCATCCGGCGCGTCTCACCCCCGAATCACTTCGGGAAAATGAAACAAAAACTTAAGGACAGGCCCTGTTGGTAACCTTTCCTTTACGTTCAGCATTAATCATACGCCTTAAGACTTAAAGCTCGGTAAATTGTGGCGGCAAGTTTTGCGGTCATGGATTTAATGAGTCGAATGAATCGCTTACGGCGAAATCCTGAGGCGAAAGCTGATGATTTTTAAGGGCGAGTTCATGTTTTGAATCAAGGTGGTGCCTGCGACTTTTAAGGCAAGAGTCAAAGGCACTTGCAAAGCGGAATCAGATTTTGTTAACCATTCGGTGGCAATCTTAACGTTATGGAAACGGCTTGTTTCGCGGCCTGGCTTCGGGATTGCCGACAGGGTGGGCAACCCGATCGAGCGGCGGGAAAAGGGGAATGATATGCGGGTTCTTTTAATCGAAGACGACAGCGCGACGGCACAGAGCATCGAACTGATGCTGAAATCCGAAAGCTTCAATGTCTATACGACTGATCTGGGCGAAGAGGGTGTCGATCTCGGCAAGCTCTACGACTACGACATTATTCTCCTCGACCTCAATCTCCCGGACATGTCGGGCTATGAAGTGCTGAGGACATTGCGCCTGTCGAAGGTCAAGACGCCGATCCTCATCCTTTCCGGCATGGCCGGCATCGAGGACAAGGTGCGCGGCCTCGGCTTCGGCGCCGACGACTACATGACGAAGCCCTTCCACAAGGACGAGCTGGTGGCGCGCATCCATGCGATCGTCCGCCGCTCCAAGGGTCACGCCCAGTCGGTCATCACCACGGGCGACCTCATCGTCAATCTCGATGCCAAGACCGTCGAAGTCAGCGGCCAGCGGGTTCATCTGACGGGCAAGGAATACCAGATGCTCGAGCTGCTCTCGCTGCGCAAGGGCACGACGCTGACCAAGGAAATGTTCCTCAACCATCTCTATGGCGGCATGGACGAGCCCGAGCTCAAGATCATCGACGTGTTCATCTGCAAGCTGCGCAAGAAGCTCGACAATGCTTCGGGCGGCATCAATTACATCGAGACGGTTTGGGGCCGCGGCTATGTGCTGCGCGAACCGGACGCGACGGATCTTCGCGAAATCGCCTGAGCGATCCCGCTTCCGTCGATCATCGGCCCCGCTCGCGCGGGGCCTTTCGTTTCGGGTCATATCCAGAGATCGTTCCGGGCGGTGCGCTCATTCTGCTCCTCGCCGGTGTTCAACACCCCGCGCGGCTCGATCAGCATCAGTTTCACCTCTTCCGCCGCGAAGGGCTTGTGCTCGACCCCCTTGGGCACGACGAACATCTCGCCAGCCTCGATCGTCACCGCGCCATCGCGAAAATCGATGCGCAGCGTACCGTCGAGGACGATGAAGGCCTCATCCGTATCGGCGTGGTGATGCCAGACGAAATCGCCTTCGATGCGGACGATCTTGAACTGATAGTCATTGAGTTCCGCGATGACGCGCGGCGCCCACCGGTCGTCGAACAGCTGGTATTTCTCGGCGAAGTTGATCGGGCGATAGGTTTGCGGATTGGTGTCGGGCATCGGCTTCTCCTTCGGTATGCGGGGCTTGCATGCGAGAAGGAAGCTAACGACCAATGGCCGCCGAAGTATTGTACGATTGTGCGCGGCCCGCCGCCTGCAATGTCGCAAGCCAGCGGCCGGGGGAAATGCCGAAGGTCTTCTTGAAGTGGCGCGTCATGTGGCTCTGGTCGGTAAAGCCGGCATCGATCGCCGCAGCCGCAAGCGAATGCCCGCAGCGCAGCGATTGCCGCACCCGCGCCAGCCGCCGCATCACCAGATAGCGATGCGGGCTGGTGCCGTAGAGGCGGCGGAAATCCCGCGACAGGGCCCAGCGATCCTTGCCCGCCGCAAGCTCCAGTTCTTCGAGGCTCACATTGGTCGCCGGATAGGCGTCGAGCCATTGGCGGGCCCGTTCGCAGGCGGTGTAATCGATGAAACGCCGCCGATGCTCCGGCGATACCGCCGCGCCGGCCGTGGCCAGAGCCTGCGCCAGGTCGAAAATGCCGTCCTCATATTCGAGGCGTTCAATCCGGTCGCCGGTGTCGGGCAGGAGGGCGCTGGTGGCGGCGCGCAGGCGCGGATCGGCGCTTATCCCGCCGTCGATGAAGGGCAGGGGCCGGCCGCGCAGCACATCCTGGATGGCGGAAGGCTCGACATAGATCATCCGGTAGTGAAATCCGTCCTCCGCGCCGGCCTGGCCGTCATGCGGCTCGTCCGGATGCAGCACCATTGTGCCATTGCCCGGCAGGCTGGTGCGGAGCGCGCCGCGATAGTGAAAGCTCTGCGCGCCATTGAGCGTGATGCCGATGGCATAGGTGTCGTGGCGGTGGGTTTCGTAGCCGCGGGCGGTGAAAAAGGCTTCCATCCGCTCGAACGGACCGGTGTCGCTGGCCATCCTTATCCAGTCGCCGCCGTCCGTCCGGCGCCGGATGGCCCCATGGCCCGCGCTGCCTGCACCCTGTGTCATGGACGAGAGATAGGGCAGCGCGTGGCGAATTGCCAGCCGCTTCAGGCCGGTGCGAAGGCTCAGGCCGCGGTGAAGACGACCTCTTCCGGCGTGGCGTGGACCGTGATGGTCATGCCGGATTCCTGTGCGAGCAGCAGCGTATAATAGGGTTGCACGGCGTGGGCGTCGATCGCCTCTTCCGGCGCCTGGCCGCTGTGCAGTTCGAGGAATTTCGGCGGTACGCGCAGCATCGGTCCGCGCGCCGTGACGACGAAGCGCGGTTCCGTCTCCGGCGTCTCCAGCGCAACCGCCAGCGTGCCGCCGCGCGGCAGCGTGGCATTGCCGATCAGCACGAGGTTCAGCAGCAGCTTCACCTTGTTCTTCGGCAGGAGAACGCGCGTACCCTGCCAGCTCAGTTCGGCCTTCTCGCCCTTCATATATTGCTCGGCGACATTGAGCGCATCGCCCGTGTCGATCTGGACGCCGGCGGAACCGGCCGCGCCGAAGGCGATGCGGGCGAATTGCAGCCGGGCCGAGGCGCTGCGCGCGCTGGACTTGATGAGGTTCATCGCGTCTTCGTCGGCGCCGCCTTCCTCGAGCAGTTCGAGGCCATTGTTGATCGCGCCGACGGGGGAAATGATGTCGTGGCAGATTCGGCTCGAAAGGAGCGCTCCAAGGTCAGCTGCCGAAAGAATGACGGGCAATGTCATTGGGGTCTCCCTGAAGAAATCAGGGCGCTGTCGCCCTGTGTTGGTCGAATGAAGCATCCGCGAATCAACGCCGCGAATCACTTCGTCTGGATGCCCTTTTGGATATAGAGACGGACGCGCCTCGGCAAGAAGCCGCTGGCGGCGGCGCGAGGGCATTGAAAATGCGTGTATTTTGCCGCTGCGCCGCAAGCCATTGAAATGCCAAGATCGATTCATAAACTTTTATCAATGTTTCCAGTTTTAAATATGCGCACAAAGCAGACGCAGATCTGCGACACAGGGCGTCAAGCGAAGAGGCGAACAGCCAAAAGGAATTATGATGGCGTCTCTACTCTTGTCTTTGAACCGTAGCTTTCTTCTCATCGTCAGTATCGTCTGTCTCGCCCTGCTGCAGGTGCAGTCGGCGCATGCCCAGCAACAGACCTATTCGATGGAAGAGATCGTAAATTCCGGTCAGAGATTTTTCGGTTCGACTTCGGGCGGACTGGCAACGGCAGTCGAAAAAGTATTCCAGAGCTACGGTCTTCCCAATGGCTACGTTCTTGGCGAAGAAGGTTCGGGTGCGATCATCGGTGGCCTGACCTATGGAGAGGGCTCGCTCTACACCAAGAATGCCGGCGATCACAAGACTTTCTGGCAGGGGCCGTCGATCGGATGGGACTTCGGCGGCCAGGGCTCCAGGGTCATGATGCTGGTCTATAATCTCGACGACGTGCAGAACCTCTATGGCCGTTTCGTCGGCGTGGCCGGCTCCGCCTATCTCTTCGCGGGCGTCGGATTCAACGTCCTGAAGCGCAACCAGGTTCTCATCGTGCCGATCAGGACCGGTGTCGGCGCGCGGCTGGGCGTCAATGTGGGCTATCTCAAGCTGACGACATCCCCGACCTGGAATCCTTTCTGATCGATCGGGCTGAAGCCGATCGAATCGCGGTTTCCAAGACGCGAACGTGAATGTTCGCGTCTTTGTATATTCTGCGCTCGCTGGTAATAGAGTTGGTGCCGCATGTTTTGTAACAGGACCCGAGTGTGATCCAGTCTGCGCTATATTTTGCCCTGGGATTTCTGGCCGCCACGCTTCTGGTGCTGCTGATAGCACCGCCGGTATGGCGGCGTGCCGCCTATCTGACGCGCAAGCGGGTGGAAGCCGAGACGCCGCTTACCCTCAACGAGATCCAGGCCCAGCGCGACGGTCTTCGCGCCGAACATGCGATGGCCGAACGGCGTCTCGAACTGGATATCGATCGTCAGAAGCAGAAGCTGGCGCAGCAGCTTGCCGGTCTCAGCGACAAGGAGCGCGAACTGGAGCGGCTTGCCGGCGACATCGAGGCGCGCGACAGGACGATAGAGGAGTTGCAGGGGCAGCTCGCGACGCTCAACGAGCGCATCGAGAAATCTTCCGCCACCAATAATGGCCACGAGCGGCTGCTGGAACAGCGGGCCTCCGAGCTCGAACTTCTGCACCGGCGCCTGGCGAGCGTCGCCACCAATGCCGACGGGCTCAAGATCGAGGTCGTCGCGCAATCGGCGCGCATCGACAATCTCACCGACGACCTGAAGACGGCCCGGCAGGAAAGGCGCAACAGCGAGGAGGCGCGGCGAAAGGCCGAAGCCGAACTCGCCGCGCTCAAGCACCAGCTCGACCAGGAGACGAAGCGAAGCGCCGAAGCCGAGCAGCAATCCAGCGAGTTGTTGCGAAAGCTCACCGACGCCGAAGCGCGGCTGGCGCGCCGGGAGAAGGATCTCGAGCGGACCAATGAAAGGTTGCGCAAGGTGCTTGCCGATGCGCGCAAGGCGGGAGGCAACGCGGAACAGCCGGCGCGCGGGCGCGCTGCGATGGCCAAGGCGGAAGAAAACGAATTGCTGCGCGAGCAGATGAACACACTGGCCTCGCAGGTGGTGGCGATGGTGGCTGCGCTCGAAGGGCCGCAGTCGCAGATCAACGCCTTGCTGGCGGCGGGCAATGGCGCCGATGGCGCTGCCGATGCCGCGGCGGGTTCAAGCCTTGCCGACCGCATACGCGCGCTGCAGGAGGCGGCGTCAAAGGCGGGAAAAACGGCCAAGCCTTGACAGGGCGATACCGGAAGCGGTCGCGACGTTCAGGCTGTCGAAGCCGTCCGACATCGGGATGCGGACGGTATGGAGCTTCTCCATCAGCGCCTTCGGCAGGCCGGCGCCCTCGGTGCCGAGCAGCAGCGCCGTTCGCCGTTGCGGCTCAACGGCGTTGATGCTCGCCGTACCCGATGGGCTGAGCGCATATATCCCGAAGCCGGCCGCCTGCATCGCAGCGATGATCGCATCGATGGAGCCTTCGCGCGCGCATGGCACCTTGAGCGCCGCGCCCACCGAAACGCGGATGGCCTTGCGGTAGAGCGGATCGCAGCTGGTTTCGTCCATGGCGACGAAATCCGCCTCGAAGGCGGCGGCGTTGCGAAAGATGGAGCCCATATTGTCGTGGTTGGAAATGCCGCAGAGAATGACGGCGAGGGCGCTTTCGCCGCAGTTTTCCAGCAGGGTCTGCAGCGAGGGCGGGGCGCGTCTCGAACCCACCGCCAATATGCCGCGATGGATGGGAAAACCCGCGACCGCGTCCATCACTGCGCGCGTCACGCAGTAGACCGGCACATCGGGCGGGCAGAGGCCGATCTGCTCATCGAGCCCGGCAAGCCTGTTTTCCAGTATCAGCAGCGATTCCACCGAGAAGGCGCGGCTGGCAAGCAGTACGTTCAGGACGACCTTGCCTTCCGCTATGAAACGCTTGTCGCGGCCGACGAGGTCGCGCTCGCGCACGGCCCTGTAGGGTGCGAGCCGCTCGTCCTGCGGATCATCGATGCGAATGATGCGGTCGGAGCCGTTCAAGATGCCGGCTTGGCCATGTTGAGGCCCTCGCGGGCTTCCCCCGCCATGCGGACCAGCGTGAGGTGCATGTCCTTGGCCGATGCGAGCGGTTCGCCGAAGAATATCCGCAGCACCTCATCGCCGTCGGCGAGATCGAAACCATCCGAATCTATGCCGGTGATGCGCCAGTTGCCGTCGCGGGCCTGGGCGAAATAGCGGGCGTAGAGGGCGATCGCGTCGGCATGATCCTCGTTCATGTGGGTCACCGCGTTCTTTTCCGCCGCCGCCAGTTCGTCGTTGACGGGGCTGAGGCTCAGCCAGTCCCCGGCGTCGAGCTGGTAGGCACGGCCGAAACCGCCATTGAGCTTGGTGATGCCGGGCTCCAGCCGGAAAAAGCGGAAATCGCTCAGGCCGGAATAGAGCTTCGCCTTGGGCAGGTGCGAGAGATAGCGCCATTCGATGCGCGCATGTTCGGCGCTGTCCCTGGCGATTTCGCGCGCACGGGCGCTGATGGTCATCCGCGGATGGGCCAGCGGATCGCCCTTGCCCAGTTCGCCGACGAGGATGGAGCAGCGGGGATCGGCGCGAAGCGCGGGCGTATGCGCCGCCAGCGCCGAGACGAGGGTGACGGGCGTGCCGTCATGATCGGTGGATATGCCGATGCGCGTGGCGATGGGATTGCCCGTGCCGGGCTCGAGCGTCGCGATGACCGCGTGGCGGGCGCTCCGCATCAGGCGGCGCACCAGACGGATGGCGCTGTCATCCATATCGCGCAGAACATCGTTTTTGTCGGTCAAGCCCTTGAACCCCGCGGCACTCTGTCGATGATTGATAGAGCCTCGGCAGCGGCTGAACAAGGCCTCAGGGAAGGAGAGTTGTCTGCGGCGCCCGTCAGGCGGCGATCGCCGGGGTCTCGTTGAGCCCGACATCGTCCATGCAGACCGCGAGAAGGTCGAGATCGACGGGACCGAATGTGCAAAGGACCGGCGCCACATCCTCGGCGGGGACTTCGAGTGCCATGAGCTCACGCAGCGCCTGCATGAGTGATTCGCGGGTGTCGTAACGCTGGTTTTGCATGCGCATCACTGCCGCCCTCGCAGCTCGTTGAATTGCAGCCGAATTTAACCAATAAGGGTAAACAAATCCTTAATTACGCCATGATTGGAAAATTTCGGCGGTTGCAAGGGCGGAAATAAAGCCTTAATTTCAACCAGATATGTGTGGCTGTCTTAAAGTGTGATCATCTTGCCATTGTT
Source organism: Phyllobacterium sp. 0TCS1.6A (assembly GCF_026420825.1). Taxonomy (NCBI): domain Bacteria; kingdom Pseudomonadati; phylum Pseudomonadota; class Alphaproteobacteria; order Hyphomicrobiales; family Phyllobacteriaceae; genus Phyllobacterium; species Phyllobacterium sp. 0TCS1.6A. The sequence continues at coordinate 4,337 of NZ_JAPMAB010000010.1, read as the reverse complement.
TGGCCCCAAATCACACCATTCTGTGTTCAACTTCACCAGCAGGAAAAACAGCGATGAGAATTGCTTCGTGATCGGCGGTAAGTGGAAAATCCACTCTGTTGCAGGAATTATGGCGGCGGCGGCCCTCGTCAGCGGCTGCACCACGCAGAACGCGCAGAATGGCGGCAAGCCGGGTACGAGCGTCGCGTCCACCAGCACAAGATCTTCGACCTATGCCTATACGCCGAGGGACAAGGAATGCCTTGAGCGGGCAATGTTCTTCGAGTCCAACCGTTCGAGCAAGGACGGCCTGATCGCCGTCGGCACGGTTGTGATGAACCGGCTCGATTCGGGCAAATGGGGCAATACGATCTGCGGCGTCGTCGGCCAGAAGGGCCAGTTCGCGCCCGGCGTGCTGACCCGCAAGATGAAGTCGTCCGCATTGCCGGATGTGCAGGCGGCGGCTGATGCGGTCCTCAAGGGGCAGCGCAATCCCAAGGTCAAGAACGCCATGTTCTTCCATACTGCGGGCCTGCGCTTTCCCTACAAGAACATGCACTACACCGTTGTCGCCGGCGGCAATGCCTTCTACGAGAAGCGCAGCCGCAACCACAGCGCCGTGATCGCATCACGCGAGGCGAGCCGGGCCGTGGCCAATGCCTATATTGCCAGCCTGAGGATGCGCGGCCAGCAGAACGTCCAGGTGGCGAGCGCCGACACGGGACCGATAGCGACGCCGACAGGCGCAAGGGTCGTCCAGCAGCAACAACAGCCCGTGCAGGTCGCCTCGGCCGAGATCGATCCGCGTCCGATGGCTTTCACCACCGAGAGGCCCGCCGCACAGGGCGCGGCCGAAGCCAATACGCTGCAGGCACAGGGCCAGGCAGTCCAGGCCAATCAGTCGCAGGCTGGCAATCAGTCGCAAGCTAGCCAGGAGAACATCCAGACCGCATCGGCGCCGGCAGGAATGCTCGCTTATGAGGCCCCAACCAGCGAAAGCGTCGATGCGATAGGGCAGATGCTGCTGGCGCAGGATCGGCCGGCGCTTTAGGCCCGACTATCGACATGAAAAACGGCCCGGGACTTCCGGGCCGTTTTCGTTTGGCAGCAGATTTTCACGACACCGGATTTTCAGGGCACCAGATAATGGTGCTGCCATTCGTCATGCGGCACGACGGACCCGATCGAATACTGGAACGACAGGATCGTCATGTGGTCCGGCGAGGTGGCGCAGTTATAGGAGAGATGGTACCACTCGCCCTTGCTGCGGAACGCTGCGCCGGGAGAACGGATCTTGTCGCCCTTGATCTTGGGTTCCTCGAAGGCGTAGGCGACGAGTTCGTCCGGCACGAGCCTGGCCGGGTCCTTGTGGATGCGCTCCATCGCCTCCAGGTCGCAGCGTTGCTCAAGCCGCGTCTGCGGATCGAGCTTCTGCAATTGCTGCGCGGCGGCATTGTCCATGGCGAAAGCCGGTCCCGTCAGGACGAGGCAGAGAATTGCAGTGCTTGCGAACTTCATTCCGTCACTTCCGCTCTGTTTCAGGTGCTGTATTTCAGGATGGGGCGAGCCGCTCGCCGGATATCGACGGCACATGTTGCTTCAATTTGGACCAAATGATGGAGGGTCGGCATAATCCCGTGCTCCCGCCGCTCAGGAGCCGGCCGATTTGCGGCCCTTGTCGCCATTGGCGGCGATGTAGGCGTAAATATAGGAGAAGGATGGCTGCGCGGTGTTTGCAGGCTCGACCAGTCCGGCGACGCTGCCGAGCGAGGCGGCGTAATTGTTGCAGTTGAAGCCGAACATGCGCCACAGCGGCGGCCTGGCCATGTTCGCGCGGACCTTCGCCAGCAATTGCTGGTACTGGTTCTCGGTCAGCGACACGCGATAGGCCGCGCCGGGGGTGAAATGACAATCGGCATAGCTCGGCTTCAATTCGGCGGGCATGGGCACGATGGCGCCGCCATAAAGGCCGATCAGGCTGCCTTTCGGGAACAGGCCATTATACTGGCGCGTCACCGGATTTCCCTTTTCGTCCAGCCGCCCGAACACGACGTAGAGATGGCCGCTGGGGATGCCCGGCGACAGTCTCTGGCGGAACTCGATATAGGCCGGGTCGCCGGGGTTGGTACGATTGGCGGTGAGCTTCGCCGCCCCGCCATTCGGATTGCCGTGCGGCGCGCAGGTGAGGTCCGGCATCTCCGGCGCATAGGCGTTCATCGCCGCCGTCTGCGGCGACTGCGCGGTGGACTGGCAGGCAGCGAGCGACAGGGAGAGCAGCGCGATGGCGATCGGGCTGCGAGCGGCACGGATGGATGAACTGAACACTTTGACCGTCTTTCCGTCTTCGACTCAGTAAATATAGGGCAGGACGCGCCAGGTGCGGGCACGATAACGCGTATATTCGTCCGCGAAGGCTTCCTGCATCATTGTTTCTTCGGGCCCGATCCGGGCGAAGAACAGATAACCGAAACCCACGATGCCTGCAAACCCGGCAATGTAATTGGGCAGCAGCAGCGCCTGCGTCAATGCCAGCATCCAGAATGCCGTATACATGGGGTGGCGCACATATCGGTAGATGCCGGTGGTGATCAGCTTGTGGTCCTGCTTCAGCTGCAGCGAAACCGACCACATGCGGCCGAGCGCCTTGTGCGTGAGGCGGAACAGGACGAGGGCGGCGATGCCCGTCGCCGCGCCAAGGACGAGCGCCACGGGGCTGGGCTGGTAGGAGGCGGCGGCGGGAAATCCGCTGAAGACATACATCGCCGGGATGATGCCAAGTCCGGTCAGCGAGACCGCAAGGCGCAGCGTGTCGGCACCCTTGCGGCGATCGACCTGGAGCCGCGACTTGCGCGCGCGCCGGTCGAATGGCCACCGCAACACATACCAGCCGACGACGAAAAGCACCCAGAGGGTCTTTCCGGCAAGTGCAAGTGAAATCATGTGGCGGCAGTTCTCGCGATTTCCATCTCGGGTTCGGCCCGGACCTGGCTGTCGCAGGGCAGGCCGCCGCAAGCCGCGATTTCGGCGAAGGGCTGCGGGCCGCAAAGGATCGCATGCCAGGAATAGCGCGTGCGCTTGTCGACGCCGAAGACGAACTGGCGGTGGACGCGGAAGAAATTGCGGCGAATGGTGCGGTAGGATTCTTCCCGCAACTGGTTGCGGAACCGCACCATGACGCGCACCGGCGATTTTCCGCTCGACAGAGCGAGGTTTCGTATCGGGTCGGATTTATAGAAGTTCATCGGGTCGGTGAGGGACTGGGCGTCGATCCATGCGGACTTGCTGCAGGCAACGGCGGCAACCGCCGCGCGCAGCTTCGACGCGGCGGGATGGAGAGCGACCTTCAGCAGGCTTGAGCCGACGGTAAGCAGGCCATAGCGCCGCCGGGGATCCCTTGCCAGCGCCGTCGCCAGGATCGGAAGCGCGCAGATGGCGCCGAGACTATGGGCGGCGACGATGATCTCCGTCTCCGGCGAGGCGCTGCTGATGCGCGCGGCGGCATCGGAAATGACCTTGTCCATCTTCGCCATGACCTGCGGCCGCTTGCCGCGCGCCATGTCCCGCGCGAAAGTCCAGTCATCCATCAGGAGGAGGAGGTGCATGTGGCGGGCCGCATGGCGGAACAGCAATATTGCGAGCAGCGGCGCCAGTATCCAGCCAAGCAGGCTGCCGGTGACGACGGCGCCCGCATAGGCCAGCGACAGGCTGATCGCCAGGATGCAGGCGATCGTCAGGATCGGATAGAGAAAGAACAGGGCATAGCGCCAGCTCGTGGCGACGAAGCGGAAGAAGGTGCCGGTGACGATGAAGTCGATGAGGGCGAACAGGCCGCTGAACAGGCGGACCGCCGGGTTGCGCGAGGCGTAGAACAGCGTGATGTCGCCGAGGCCGTAGAGCAGGAAATCGGTCTCGACGGCCCAGTTTTCGCCGGAGGCCCGGAACTGGAAGTCGCCGACCGCGACGCCATCCTCGTCCGTGGCAACGGAGAGCGGGGCGGTTTCCTTCAGGTTCATGTCATATACGGGGGCGGTCTTCGCTGCCTCACGAATGAAGCGGCGATAATGAGCCACCACCGGCATATGTTCGAAGCCTGGCAAGAGTACCACCAGGCGTTTGACCGTCGACATCCGATCCCTTCCGTAGTTCCAGGCGACGTTGAGGTCCTATCCAATCCCTTATAGAGGATTTTAGTGGAACTGGGTTAATAGAAAACTCCAACGCCATCAAGATTTCCCGCCACTCCTACCCCAAAGAGCGCGTGACCTGCAAATCCCGGGGGCTGGGTGGTAGTTCTGCGAGGTTTCAAATTTCAGCGCCCTCCCTTTTTGCAATCAATCCAATTTCCCTCATCCTGAGCT